>NZ_SRSR01000019.1:0-112627 GCF_004792275.1 Mesorhizobium sp. M4B.F.Ca.ET.143.01.1.1 | reverse complement strand
ATATGCTGACGATGGCCTTGTGCACTGCCGGAGTGAACAGCAAGCCGAAGCCCTCAAGGCGGAGCTTGGTGCTCGACTGGCGGCATGCGGGCTTCAAATGCATCCGACAAAGACCAAGATCGTCTATCGCAAGGACCAAAGGCGCAGGGGCAAATACCCGAATGTCGTGTTCGACTTCCTCGGGTATAAATTCCGGCCGCGACGGGTGGCGAAGACACAGCGAGACGAGTTCTTCTGTGGCTACACGCCTGCGGCCAGCCCCACGGCACTGAAATCGATGCGAGCGACGATTAAAAGTTTGAACTGTAGAAGTTTGCACTTGATCGGACAGTCGGCGTCTGAGAATGGTCGGTTTTGCCTGTCCGATAGGATGATCCACGTCCTCGACCGCCAGATAGAGCTCGTACTCGTGATGCTCGGGATTGCCGCAATATTCGGTGCCGCGGTCGGTCAGCACCCGGCTTAGCTTCACCTCGTGGGCGTCGAAGAACGGCACCACGCGGTCGTTTAGGAGATCGGCGGCGGTGATCGGCGTCTTGCGGTCATAGAGCTTGGTGAAGGCGACTTTCGAATAGGTGTCGAGGAAGGTCTGCTGGTAGATGCGTCCGACGCCCTTCATGTTGCCGACATAGAAGGTGTCCTGGCCGCCGCAATAACCCGGGCATTCACTCTCGAACTCACCATGCGCCTCCTTGTCCAGCTTGGCCTTTTCCAGCGCCGCCAATTGGCTCTCGGTGAGCACGATACCGTCCTGGGCGACCTTGGCCTCCAGCGCCTTCAGCCGCTTCTTCATCGTCTCCAGATCGTGACGCTGCCACACCCCGCGGACGCCCGACGGCGAGACCGAGTTGCCGAGCTTGCGCATTTCGTTGGCGATGCGGGTCTGCCCATAGGCGGGATATTCCAGCGTCAGCTCGAGGATTATCGCCTTGACCTCGGGCGGCGTGCGGTTGGCCAACAGCGGCTTCCTGCGCGTCAGTTCCTGCAGCGCCAGTTCGCCGCCGGTCTCGTAAAGCTCCTTGAAGCGGTAGAAGCTCTCGCGCGAATAGCCCATCATCTTGCAGGCCTGGCTGACATTGCCGAGCTGTTTGGCCAGCTCCAGCAGCCCCACCTTGGCGCGGATGATCTTTTGGTCCTTGGTCATGTCAGTGTCCTTTCTAACGCCGAGGCTAGGCGCTGCGAACCCTGACCACTCCGCGCCCAGCCTCGGCTCAAGCTTCAGCCTAGGACACCGTCTGTCAGATAAAGTTTAAACTTTTACAGCTCAATCCGCTCCTTCGGGGATGGATAGCCTATTACGGCCGGTTCAGCCGTTCGGCCCTGTCCACTCTGGCTGATTACGTCAACCGGAAGCTCAGGGCGTGGATCATGCGCAAGTTCAAGCGCTTTCAGTCCCATAAGACGCGTGCCAGCCTCTTCTTGAGAAAGCTGGCACGGGAAAATCCCGGACTGTTCGTGCATTGGAAGGTGTTCGGAACGAATACGTTCGCCTGATGGGAGCGGTGTGAATCGAGAGGTTCACGCACCCGTTCTGCGAGAGGCCGGCAGGTGAAATTCCTCCGGCCTACTCACCCCGGCCTCTCCACAAAGATGGCGCGCCTGCGTGGAAGAGCGCCATGCGGTGAGCGCTGCCGGGCCGGCGTGCCGCGCGGCCATTGGAAGACCACCACCTTCACCGGCGCGCTACGGCTGACGGGCATGACCGCGCCCTTCGTCTACGACGGCGCCATGAACGGCAACGTGTTCCTGGCCTATGTCGAGCAGGTGCTGGTCCCGACATTGTCAGAGGGCGACGTAGTCATCATGGACAATCTCCCCGCCCACAAGGCGGCCGGCGTGAGAGACGCGGTCGAAACGGCCGGCGCGAGGCTCATGTTCCTGCCGCCCTACAGCCCCGACTTTAATCCGATCGAAAACGCCTTCTCAAAACTCAAGGCTCTCATGCGCGCCAAAGCCGAGAGAACCATCAACGCCTGTGGGACGCTGTCGGTTCGATCCTCGACCAGTTCACACCAGCCGAATGCGCAAACTACTTCAAGGCTGCAGGATATGACCCAGATTAAACAGGACGTGCTCTAGCCGCTCGACCATCTACTCTATCACTTCGGGCTGGCCTGGTCGGGCTTCGAGCACGCCCATGTCATCCTTGGCGGCGAAAGCTTCATGGCTCTGGCAGAGGGCCTGCAGAACGCGCTGTGGTCGGTCGGCGGTTCGCCGCTCTATCATCGCAGCGACAGCTTGTCGGCGGCCTCCCGTAACCTCTGTGCCCGACGCCAAGGTCGATCTGACGCATCGCCACGAGGAACTGTGCACCGCCACCGCCGAAAAGCGTGGGCGCCCAGCAGGACTGAAATCGATCAAGACGCCGGCTGATCACCGGAAACTCCACCCGCCAGATAGGCAAAATTGGATGCCCACTTTTGCGGAAACGTCGATGTCCATTGACATCAGTCTGGAGACAGGACCGCTCTCGCCTTGGCTCTACGCCGGCTTGGCTGAGGCGGGATTGCCAGCGATCTGCGTCGACACCCGGCATATGCACGCTGCGCTATCGGCCCGGATCAATATGACTCACCGCAACGACGCGCTCGGCCTTGCGCAGATGATGCGGGTCCGCCTGTTCAAGCCTGTCCACGTCCAGACTCCGGCAAGCCAGCAGCGTCGGCTGCTGCTGACCTCGCGCAAGCTCCTGCAGCGCAAGCCTACATCGAGAGCGACCTGCGCGACCAGTTGCGTAACTTCGGCCTGAAGGTCGGCATCGTCGGAGCCGCCGGCTTCGAACAGCGCGTGCGCGATCGTGTGCTCGACCTTCCCTTTCGTGGTCGCCGTGGTGTTGCCGCTGCTGGAGGCGCGCTCGGCACTGAGGACGCAACTGGCCAAGGACCGGTCGTCGCGCTCACCTATCGCACCTGCGTGGACAACCCGGCCGGTTCGGGCGATCGCAGTGAGACGATGCGCGTCGGACGCGTATCGAGGTGTGACGGCGCCATGATGCGCGCTGCACTTTATGAGGCAGTCCCCTCGTGCTACTGACGGGCACGCCTGGCCGCTGGAACCCGCTTATGGCATGGGGTCTGGCTGTTGCCAAGCCGCGAATCATGCAGAACGCGCCCGTGGCCGTGGCGTACAAGCTCGGGATCGTGCTGCATCGCATGTGGAGGGACGAAACGGACTTCCGCTCGTCGACGACAGTGGCCTGAGGTTGCCGCATCGGCATTACGCAACACCGAGCTCCTCCGGCACGGAGGAGGTCCCGACGGACGACGGGAGTGGGTGAGATCCGAGAAACTCGAGCGCCGGCTCAGCCGAGCGCGCGGCTTAGATGGCTCCGCCCATTCTCTCTGATCCCATCGAGTCGGCAACGGCCGACCTCGGAGAGAAGTAAGGGCTTCACATTCTACAAACAAATGGGCACGCCAACCCTTAAGCGCGCTTGAGGCATGGTCTATCGCAAGCTGCATAAATTCTGTGCTGGCATCGATCGAGGGGGAAATGTGAACTGTATTTTCTCGGTGCGCCTCTTGGCCGCGCAGCAATGATCGCCCGCGCCGCGGCAAGGCATCTGCTTGTCAGTCACGCGATCGAGAGCAGACTGTCTTGCCAACATTGGCAAAGTTGACTCTCCCCACATAGCCGGCGAATCGTGGAGAGGGACTATGCCGATTGCTCTACGTTGTCGTATCTTTGCCTTAAAGGCCAGAGTTCTCCAAGTTTGGCTGCTGTTGATAACACCGACGAAGCAACTTTTTCTTGCCGGTCTTGAGTTAACCGTGAACTCGGTCCAGCGACGCTGACGGTGCCGACCGTTTGGCCACCCGCCAAAGTGATAGGGGCGGCAATCGCAACGACGCCGGGCTCAGCTTCCTCAACGGAAATTGCCCAACCTCTTTTCTTAGTCAACGCCAGCTCTCGCATAAACTCTTCCACGGAGGTAATAGCCTTCTGCGCGTTGCGCCCGCGGTCATTGACGGCGATGCGAATTGCGTCTGTCGGATCTAGTGTCGACAGATAAGCCTTGCCATTGGCTGTGGTCGCCAAACTAACTCTCGCAACCAGCTCGGGTTGATATTTTAGACCATTCCGAGCGCCTTGGACCTGTGAAATCCAGGTCAACGTCTCACCTTGCACAACCGCCATACGAACAAGCTCGGCACTTTCGCTAGCCAACTCCTCCAACACTGGCTGGCAGACGTCAGTTAGGTGCGTAGCGCTCAGGAAGCGTTGTCCCAGAATGGCCAATCTGAGAGACAGCTTGTAAAAACCGGTGACCGGCTCCTGCTCAACCCAGCCTATTTCGCACAAAGTGGTGAGCATTCGGTGGGCGGCACTTTTTTGCAGGTCGAGCTTTTCGGCAAGTTCGCCGAGCCTCATCGCCGATGCTTCCGTCGCAAGCAGCTCAACGACAGCAAAACACCGCTCAACAAGAGAGTTCACAACCCGCATGTCAACCTCCTAACCGTTCGATTAACAACGATATTCTACTTCTAATGGTGCCGGTCAAGCGCATCCGGAAGGAGGTTACAACGCTCTACGGGGAGAGCAGGCGCGTCAATAATGACCAGAATGGTATTCCAATTGCGAATCCTTTCCTTATCCGTGGACAAGTCGGCGGTCAACGTCTACAAGTGTGGAGTAGAAGCCCGTCATGCAATCGTTCGTCCCTGCTGGGCTGAAAATTGACGTCATGCGCGCTACGGCGAAAAGCTGACGCACCGCTCTCTCGGTGGCCGCCGCTCCGTCATTCCGTAGATGCTGTATGGCAGCGAGTTCACCTCGAACGCCCCTGGGCGGATCAGAACCGCGTCGAATGGCATTAGATGCGCCCGGCAAGCCGATGCAGACGGATTTGTGGAATAGTCCTTCTTCTTATTCGGCGGCTTTTTCCACAGCCTTTGGCTTTCGGGCCTCGTTCGCCATCGGGAAGTCGCTGCTGCATAGGCAGCTTCTGCCTTTTCGCGGGATCGTTCTTGGGCGCGCTTGGCCGGGATGTTGTAGTCGAAGGCGGAGCCGCGCCTAGTCCCTATGATTACTGGGCGTGAGGGCGGCCCGTCATCCGATATGCAACGGTACGAGGGTTAAGCCGGCTGGCCGGCGCAGAGCCTCATGCATAGGAGACGGGCCGTATGGACCATATCAGATTTGTCGGTTTGGATATTCACAAGGAGCCGATCTCGGTCGCGGTGGCGGAGAGCGGACGCTCCGGCTCAGTGGACTATCTCGGCGAGATTGCCAATGATGCTGATACCATCAGCAAGCTGTGCGACCGTCTCGGGCGGTCCGGCAAGCCACTGGCGTTTTGTTATGAGGCCGGCCCGTGCGGCTATGGCGTTCATCGCCAACTCACGCGCCTCGGCCATCGGTGCGACGTGGTGGCGCCATCGCTGATTCCGCGGAAGCCTGGCGATCGGGTGAAGACGAACCGTCGCGACGCCACCATGCTTGCCCGCCTTCACCGGGCCGGAGAGTTGACCCCCGTCTAGGTGCCCGACGCCGATCATGAAGCCATGCGCGACCTGATCCGGCTGCGCAGCGTCGTGCGACAGGTGGTGACGCGAGCGCGCCAACATCTTCAAGGATTTCTGCTGCGTCACGGGCGCAAGCATGAGCGCGGGACGGCTGGCGAAAGGCTTACCGGCGATGGCTTTCGACATTGGCCTTCGATCATCCCGCTCAGCAGGTCGCATTTCAGGACTACGTCGATGCGGTCATGGATGCGGAACGGCGCCTCCAGCAGGTCGAGGAACAGATACTCAGCCTGCTCCCGGAATGGAACCAGCGCCCCGTCGTTGACGCCTTGCAGGCGATGCGCGGCATCGCGCTGATTAATGCCGTGGTGCTGGTCGCGGAGGTCGGTGACTTCACACGCTTCTCAAACCCACGCCAGCTCATGGCCTATTTCGGCCTGGTCCCCGGAGAACAATCGAGTGGTGAGACCGTCTGGCGCGGCGGCATTACCAAGACCGGCAACACTCATGCCCGGCGCGCGCTGGTCGAAGGCGCCTGGGCTTACCGGATGAGAGCGCGCATCGGCCGGCACAAGGTCGACCGGATCGAGGCGCTGCCGAAAGTCGTTCGCGATATCGGGTGGAAAGCGCAAGTTCGACTGTGCACCCGATATCGTCGGCTGAGCGCGCGCGGCAAGAATGCGAACGTCGTCAATGTCGCCATCGCACGCGAGATGGTGGGCTTCATCTGGTCGATCGCCTGCACGGTTCAATCCGCGCCAAAGGCGGCATGACCACTATTTGACAGACAGCCAGCAGGGGAGACCACAACACAGGATCAGCCTCGGCGCGATATGCGGCGCTGGAGGCGGGACAATGCCGGGGAGCCCTCGTCTCCACTATGAGCCTCGACGCTCGCCACCTAGACAGAGGCAGCCCCAACGAAACAAGGTCATGCGGCCCGACCCGCGGATGAGAGATTGTTGACCGACGTTCAAGTCCCGCCTCTTGCACCTCATATCCGCCGTACAAGTGACTCGACCGCCGATCGGATCGGCGGGCCAACCGCATTGCAAAAAACCCTAGTCAGCAATCATGAGAGTGGATTGCTTCCAACTCTTGGTGCCCGCGTTTGACTGCTGCGATGATCTCGTCGGGGTCTGCTTTCCAGACGAATGGCCGCGGTTCGTGATTGTGCTCAGTCATGAAGCGGTTGATTGCCGCCTGCAGGTCGACGACGGAGTCGAAGACGCCGTGTTTCAGTCTTCGTCGTGTCAGTTTGGCGAAGAAGCCCTCGACAGTTTGAGCCATGAACATGATGTTAGAACGAAGTGGAAGGTCCATCGCGGAAGGGACTGCCTTATCCGTCGGCAGTTGCGACTCAATCACGTTTTAGGAAAGGGATGAACTCCTGATGCCGGTGTCGCTGCATGTTGCGGCCGATCACCGAGCCGTCAAGAATATTGAGGGCAGCAAACAGGGTGGTGGTCCCGTGGCGCCTGTAATCATGCGTCATCGTACCACCTCGTCCCTTCTTTAAAGGAAGTCCTGGCTGGGTGCGGTCCAGCGCCTGGATCTGGCTATGGCGCGACAATCTGGATGAGACGAGTCTCACCTTGTTTGTCGCCGCGCAATCTGGCTCACATGGGGATTTGTGGGTCAAGATGTTCGATTCAGGATGCCATGGTAAATCTCCGGTCGTTGCTTCGTATCCAAGATCTGAGCCCGTTTGCGTGACCCGGCCCGTTTCCGATGCCGCTTCAAACTCACATCCGTCGCCGCTCCACATCGGCCGCACCAATATCCCGCTTGCGTCGGGCAAGGGCTCAGGAGCGCGGGACCATTCTCTTCTGCGGCTTTTTAAGCCAAGCCAAATTTCGGTCCGCTCACCTGGATCCGCCGGAGCTGATCAGGCCCCGGAAGATGAAAGGGGGGAAGCGTCTGTTTTCACGCGGCCGTTGTCTCGGCTCCTTCCAGCACAACCCCGGCGGTCACATATTTCCAGAAGGCGATCAGCAGCTTTCGCGCCAAGGCAACGATCAGCACTTTGCGGACTCGGCCACCATTGAGCTGTACGCGCTGATGAAACCACAGGCTCAGCATCGAACGGGGCTGATGCCTTACCCACAACCAGGCGAGCTGGATCATGGTTGTTCGCAGCCGCGGGTTTCCGGCTTTGGAGACGCCTTGTTCGTGCGCGACGGATCCGCTCCGCCAAGGCGTCGGTGCCAATCCGGCATAAGCGGCAACCTGCCGTCGGTTGGAAAAGTTTCGGAACAACCCCTCCGACCACAGGACACCGGCGAATTCCGGGCCAATCCCCTTCAAATTCTTTAACATTGCTCCTGGCGCTGGCGGGCGCCGCATTTTTGCCGAGCGGTTTGGCGCCGATATTCTGGCTCCGTTATCGCGAAGGACCGGACGTCTTGAGACGATCGTTCATCACTTGGGGCTCGCGCTTGGCGGCAGGCCGGCTGCGGCCTTTGCCGATCGCCTCATGATGCCGGTGTCTGCGATCTCGAACGCCGCAGGCCGGTGACATTGCTGCCTGATCGCGAGCAGGCGACATCGCAGGCATGGCTCATGGGCCACGCCAGCTCCCCATTACAGGATCTGCCCATACCAGGAGTTATAGGCTTGCCGCACGAGGCCGCAGTCGGTGCAGTGTTCGGCGTGACCGCCCAGGGCCGAGGTCCGGCACGCCTCCACCGCGGCTATGACCCGGCGCTCGACACGCCCGAGATGGCCGGCATGCTCGCGGCGATAATCAGACGAATGGCCGCAACGCAGAAGCCCTAGCCTTCGTGCTGGTCCTTAAGCAGGACGTCCCATTCCATCTGAGGGCGCCGCAGCCCGCGGCGCACGCGTTTGCGGCCCTCCTCATTGATGACCTAGCTTGTGGTGTGCCCGAAGGCATAGGCACCCGCATAGACCGGGTTGGTCAGAATGTTGTGCACGGTATTGCACGCTCTGTAGCTCGGCGAACTTCGCGAACACCAGCCTCAACGCATCCTGCACGCGCTGGTCCGGGTCCTTTTCGATCCGCTCGCGCCCGGTCTTCACATAGCCAGCGGCGACACCGAGGAACAGCGCGCCCCGGCGGGCTTTCTGCTTCAGTGCCTCTTGCGAGCGCTGACGGAACAGTGACAACTCGAGCTCGCTCACCGTGCTCTTCATACCAAGCAATAGCCGATCATTGGGATGCCGAGGATCGTGGATTCCGTCCTCGTCGACGATGACGGTCCCGACCAATCCACAGAACTTGATCAGCGTATGCCAGTCGCGGCCGTTGCGCGCCAACCGAGAGGCCTCGATCGCGAACACGGCGCCCGCATGCCCTTCGCAGATCGCCGCCAGGAGCCGCTCGAAACCTGGTCGATTGATGCCGCCGCCCGAGCGGCCGAGATGATCGCCGATGACCTCGATCGTGGCCCAGCCGAACTGCCGAGCGCGATCGGCGAGTCCGTATTGCCGGATTGTGCATAAGCTGATCGGCCGTCGACTGACGGATATAGACGAAGCATTGCGCGCAAGATGCTCAGCCGTGATCTTGGTCATTTGCGATCTCCCCGTTTGCAAGTGCCATCGCGATCTCGCGCAGCAGGGTCTCCATCAGCATCGTCAGCTCGATCTCCTGTGCCCGTGTCAGCACAACGCTTGGCTCGCCCAGTTCGAACAGGCTTGGCTGGGGACTTTCGAATTGGCGCTTCATTGCGATCTTTCTCCGTCGTTGAGTCGGACTGGGGAAATCCTAAAAGCGCATCGATCTCGGCGCGCAGAGATTGCAAGGCCCCGAGGGAAAACTGCGGCTGCGCCGACAGCTTGAAGTGCGTCGCCGTCTCGCGCGTCATCCAAGCCGGTATGCAGGCAAAGGAGCCGTCAGGCTGCGCAATGACCACCAAATCGGAACCAGGGTACGCATAGCGCTTCAGAATGAGCACCGTCTCACCGCAGCGCGGATGAAATGGATAGTAAGTCCGCCCTTCTTCAGGCTGTTGGCGGGCAGTATTTCGTTGTTTTGAGCAGCACCTGGATGATCCTTATGTCCGTGCCGGCTTCCAAAAGGTGGGTGGCGAAGCTGTGGCGAAGGGTGTGCACCGTCACCCGCTTCTCAACGGATCGGGCCGCGGCCATCGCGCCGGGGAAACAGCCATCGTCCCGGTTTGGTCAACCGCCAATAGACGCGCAAAATCTCCAACAGCTGCGGCGACGGCAACACATAGCGGTCCTTGCCGCCCTTGCCCTGCTCGATGCGAATGATCATCCGGCTGCTATCGATATCCGTCACCTGCAGACGCGCCGCCGCACAGGTGGTCATCAGAGCGACCCGGTTCCTCGTCCCCTTCACGGCCTGCAGAAAGCCGGCCACCTCATCGGCGCTCAGCACGACCGGCAACTTGCGCGGCGTCCGGGCGTAAGCGATCCGCTCAGGCAGATCAGATCATCCCAGCGTCACGCCGTAGAAGAAACGCAAGGCGCAAACGGTCTGGTTCAACGCGCCCCACGAGACCCTTCGGCCCACCAGGTGGGCCTGATAGGCGTGATAGGCGCGCACCTCTTCATATCCCAGTTGATCGGGTGATCGTCCAAACTGAATTTCGCCACGTGATGCACGTAGGATCGCTGGGTCTCCGGTGACAAATTGCGGATCGTCAGATCTTCAATCATCCGCTGACGCAGAGGGCTTATCTGGGCCATTTGGGGTTCTCCTGTCTGGAAGGTTGGCTCGACACCAAATCTTCTCAGACAGGGGCCTCCTCAGGCCAGACCCCCGCATCAGTTACCGCGGCAGCGGTTTAGTTCAATCTGACAGGACCCCTCTCGCGTGAATCCCCAAACCGACTCTGCGTTAATCGAAGATGCTCTAGTAAGGAGTCGAGGCGCCGTGTGGGCTCGGTACTAATCATCGCTTGCGCAACAGACCGTTGCCGCGAAGCCTGAATATCTCGCAGCGGCCAAAGCGTCGCAAGAGCGTCTGCTGCCACGGAGATCAACCGCGATATTTCCAGAATCCTTCCACCGTTCAACCGAAGGATTGGCCCGGCGACACTCACCGTACCGACTGCCGGTCCGTCATTTGGACGTATTGCTGCGGCTATCGATGTCACACCAAGTTCAGCTTCATCTACTGCCAAGGCCCAGCCCTGTTCTCGTGTGCATTCGCGTTCGCGTATGATGGCCTCAATGGTCCGAACGGCTTTGGGGCCATAGCTGCCGGGCCGCCCGAATCCGTTTTTCAGTACTGCTTTGGCTGCGGCTCCCGCGGTTAAAGTGGCAAGCCAGGCCTTCCCGTCGGCAGTAACCGGTAGGGGCACTTCTGCGGTTGTCTCAGGCTCATAGATTAGACCAGCCTTCGCGCCTTGCGCGCAGGCAGTCCAAGCCAGCCCATCCTGTTTGACGGTGGCCATGCGCACGAGTTCTTTGCTGTCTTGGGCAAGGCGATCCACGATACATTGGCAGATATCAGGGATTTCGGTTGCAACCATGAATCGCCGCCCGAGAATAGCAAGTCGCAATGTCAGGCGATAAGGGCCGGTTTTAGAATCCTGCTCGATCCAGCCGATCAAGCAAAGGGTCGTTAGCAATCTATGGACTGCGCTTTTCGGCAGATCGAGACGCTCGGCGATATCTTCGAGACGCAGGCTCTTCGCTTCATCCGCCAAAAGTTCGATCGTGGCGAAGCACCGTTCTATAAGAATATTGGAACCTTTCATAGTACACAATGTCCAAGGGGGAGAGAGATGGAACAAACTCCATACTATGATCTGGCCATCTTATCAATCACATGATCCAGTATATTCTAAAATATATTACTTTCTCATGGATACCTTAGCGGCAGAAAGGGAGTTGTGCGATGTAATAAGCTTGTAAATACGAACCGTTAGGTTCAAGACTGCTGCCCGGGAAGGGTTTGCCTGCGCGTCAATGTTTCCAAGTTTGCTGAATGAAGGCCGCTGTTCATGCTGATGATCGCGCATGGGAGGAGGCGGAACTGAAGGACGCCGGTGATCAAGCTCTGATGCGCGGGATCGGCTACCCATTCCCGATTGTGCGTCCGGGGCTGTTCCTATCTTACTGCGGGCGTCGGTGAATTTGCCGGCCACAAAGCGTCTGACGGGCATTCCCCTGCCGTGGTCCCGCCTCCGCCCATGCGCGAGGTATACACTGCCGCGGCGAGCGATCAGGGGAGCGTGCCTCCCTGGCGACGGCCCATGAAGCCGACTAAGTGTTTGATCCCGGGCTCACATGACGATGCTGAGGTCAAGAGGTGTGTTAGGGCGGCATCGTGTTGCTCCAATTGGCGGCGGAATCCAGAACTGGGCCCGATTGCGTGACACGGCTCGGTCAATCGAGCCTAGTCAAACTCACATACGGTCGCCGCTTGAGACGGCTGCACCAATATCCCGCTTGCGGCGGCAGGTGCGGATTCCGACGTGAAGCCGGCCGCCATTCCGATCAAACACCGGCCACCATTCCGATTTGAAGCCGGCCACCATTCCAATCAAAAGCCGGCCAGTTTTCGGCACCGAAGATTACCTCCTGGGTCAGCAACTTTGGCATCAAATGCCACGCGATGAACGGGGAGATTTTGATGCCGGCAAAGAGAAGGCTGACCATGAGACAGTTACGACAAATGCTGCGGCTTGCCGGAGCGGGACGAGCTCCCGCGAGATTGCCGTTGTGTTGGGAATAGCGCGCAGTACGGTGCAGGATAATTTGCAGCGCGCAGCGGCAATCGGATTGAGCTGGCCCTTGCCAGGCGGCTGACCGACGATGCGCTTGAGCACAACTCTTCACTCGCAACGGCGTCAAACAGGGCACGCGGCGACGCACGGAACCGCACTGGGCCGATCTTGCGGTCGAGCTCAAGAAGCCCGGCGTCACCTTGCTCATCCTGTGGGAGGAGTATCGCGGGTCGCATCCCGACGGTTATGTGCGTGTTTCGGTAATTGCCGGACACCCTTTTCGCTAAATCCCGGACAGTGATGGAGTGCACCCCTCGACTGAGACAAATAAATAGGGGACAGTTTCTGGATTGCAGGAACTGGAAATGGTTGGAAGAAAGCCGAGATTTAGCGAACAAGAGAAACTCTCCATGCTTTTGCGGATGCAAAACGGGGAGAACGTCAGCCGATTAGCTGATGAACTGGGTATTCACCGCCAACGCTTATATGCCTGGCGTGAGCAGCTGCGGACGCGTGGCAATCTAATGCCGAGCCGACCGGGGCGCCCAAAGAAGCGGCCTCCCGAGGCACCGCCAGATCGGCAAGCCTTGGCGGCAGGTTTTGCACTGTCGGCTGAACAGCGTCGGGCCGATGCGTTGGCGAAAGCCCGCCGCCGCATTGTCGAACTTGAACGCAAGATTGGGCAGCAACAGGTTGAACTTGATTTTTTTCAAGAAGCCTTGCGGCATGTCAGGGGCAATCAACAGCAGAAAGACGCACCTGGCGGTGCAGCGTCTTCGAGGTCATTCAAAAAATGACAGCCCATGTGCCGCAAGGCTCTCCAGGAATTGAACAGATGTGCCGTCTCACCGGCGTCAGCAGGGCTGGATACTACCGGCACTGGCGGCAGTCGGCGCCGCGGCAGGAAGAAACTGGTCTGCGAGATGTCATTCAAAGGCTGGCCTTGGCCAACCGGCACTATGGCTATCGCCGGATCGGCGCCCTTCTTGGCCGGGAGGGTTGGCAGGTAAACCACAAACGTGTGTTGCGGGTAATGGGGGAGGATAATCTCTTATGCTTGCGCACTCGGCCATTTGTGCCGCGCACTACAGATTCCCGGCACAGCTGGCGGGTGGTGCCGAACCTTGCCCGAGGCATGGAACTGACAGGCGTCAACCAGCTTTGGGTCGCCGACATCACGTATTTGCACCTTGCCGAGCAGTTCGCCTATCTGGCGGTTGTGCTCGATGCATTCAGTCGCAAGGTCATCGGATGGGCGCTCGAACTCCACTTGCGGGCCAGCCTTGCTGTCGATGCCCTAAAAATGGCGATCTCCGCACGTGTTCCGGTTCCCGGCAGTTTGATCCATCATTCCGACAGGGGCGTTCAATACGCTTGCACCAGCTATTCTGATATCCTCCATGGGCATGGGATCCAGCCGAGCATGAGCCGGGTGGGGAACCCTTATGATAACGCACGCGCGGAAAGCTTCATGAAAACCTTGAAGCAGGAAGAAGTCGCAGGATTGGCCTATCGCGATGCACCCGATGCGCGGCGACGTATCGCGAGCTTCATTGAAGATGTCTACAATCGGCAACGACTGCATTCAGCACTCGACTATCTCACCCCAGAGGAATACGAAAAGACCTTGTCGACACCGTCGGAAAATGCCGCATTTGAACTCACGAGCAGGGAATTGTCTCGCAATTTCTCTGTCTCACGATAGGGGTGCACTCCAGTGATTTCAGTAATTCGCGGACAGCGATTCCGCTAAATCCCGGACAGTTTTCGGGAGCGGATTTTACGGTCGGTTCTCGGCTGCGCCGTTCTGGCATTTTGGTCTCTCACGATGACGTTGAGAGGGGCCATGCCGAGACGGAAGCAAGCGAGACGAACGAGCGTGAGGGATATTTAAGCGATCTTGCGCCTGACCTATGAGCAGGGTCTTTCGGTGCGTGAGGTGTCGGAACGGCTGAAGATCAGTAAGACGACAGTATCGACCTATTTGCTGCGAGCGCGGGAGGCCGGGCTGTCATGCTGGCCTCTGCCGCCGGGCCACGACGACGCGGCACTTGAGCGGCTGCTGTTTGGCCGTGCCGGTCGTCCGCCGCAAGACCTGAGCGAACCGGACTTTGCGCTAATCGCCCGGGAGCTGAAGCGCAAGGGGGTGACGCTGACGCTGTTGTGGCAGGAGTATCGTGCCGCCCATCCCGATGGCTACGGCTATACCTGTTATGTTGCGGCCAAATTTATGTTGCGTCTCGGGGGGATGAGCCAAGGATCTCGGTGATTTCCTTGGCCCAAGCCACCACATAAGAAGAACGGCGAGGGAGTTCGCTACAGGGCTTTCAGGAATGCCATTAATGACGGCAGAGATCGCTGCCGTGGGGGCTCTTTCAAGCCGCTAATATCAACCTTGGCCAACGCCTTGGCCTTCATTTCCAGATCAACCTCGGCGTAGATGTGCGTGGTGTCCAACGACACATGGCCGAGCCAAGCGCGGATGGTGTTGATATCGACGCCGGCACGCAGGAGGTGGACGGCTGTCGTGTGACGAATCGTATGGGGGCTGACGCGCTTCGTGGCCAGGGTCGGCACGGTTTTGCTCGCCATGGCGGCATATTGCGTCACGACGCGGTGTATTCCGAACCGTGTCAAAGGTTCCTTCATCCGCCCCAGAAAGACTGCATCGCTCCTATCCCGATCGGTCACGAGGCGAGCCAGCGATATCGCCGTCGCTGGCCACAACGGGCAGACCCGGATCTTGTTTCCCTTACCATGAAGGCGCACTGACGGAGACGCGCCCAGCTGAAGATTGCCGACCGTCAACTTTGCTGCCTCATCGGCGCGCGCACCAGTGTTGTAGAGGAATAGCAGCAGGGCATGGTCGCGCGCTCCAAGACTCACACGCCTGTCGGGTTGGCCGAGGAGCGCATCCATCTCAGCTTTTTCGAGATAGCCGATCGCGGCCTTTGCCGTCTTCTTGAATGGTATCGCCCTTATCTCGGAACACCAGGCCAGGTTGACCCGCGAACGCATGCCGATGAAGCGTGCCAGTGAATGAATGGTCGCAAGCCGTTGGTTACGGGTTGCTTCGCTGCATCGGCGATCACGTTGCAGATGGTCCAGGAATTTGCGGACGATTGCCGGCGTCAGATCCTCCACCGTCATACGATCGATAGGACGACCTCCCTGCTTGCTTGCAAACGGCAGCAGCAGTGTAAGCGTGTCGCGGTAGTTGGCTTGGGTGTTGCGGGAAAGATTGCGTTCGGCAACCAGGTGCTCCAACAGGAAACGACGGATCCACGGACCAAGGAGGCTCTCATCCTTCATGGTTGGCCCCCATTGCGTATTGCGCAAAGCGCTGGCTGGCTGCATCGAGGAGATCCGGCGTCATGTGCAGATAACGCTGTGTTGAACGGATATCGATGTGACCAAGGTAGGTTGCGAGTTGCGGGAGCAATCGCTGCACGTCTTGGCCGGAGCGATACCAGGCAATCACCCGGTGCACGGCGGCCGTGTGACGAATATCGTGCAGTCGTGGCGGCCGAAGCTCGCCGACAGGACAACTGATTCCGGCGGCATGGCGGACATGCTGGAACCAGGAAATGACCCGCACGTAGTGCCACGGCCGGCCATCGCGCGTGGTGAACAACGGTGATTCTTGCCCGCGCGACAAAGGGAGAAGGCGCCGGCGTTCGATATGCGCAGCCAGCTCGCAGTTGAGCTTTGGTCCGATCGGCACAAGACGCGTTTTGAAGAACTTCGTGTCGCGGACAGTGATGATCTGCTCGGTCAGGTCCACGTCGTGCAGGACCAAGTGAAGCGCCTCGCCGATGCGCATACCGCTACCGTAAAGCAGCAGGAGAAGGGTACGATAAATTGCCGGCACCTGAGGACTGTGCCCAACCTTCAGGATCGAGGTCGCGTCGACCAGTCGACGTAGCTCTTCTGTCGAGTAGACGTACGGGGTCTGTTGCGGCGGCAGCTTCGGGATTGTTGTCGGCAGCGGCGAGAACGTCGCATGGCCGCGGCTGACGGCGAACCGGTAAAAGCCGCTCAGGACTTTGTAGCGCAGCATCCAGGCGGCGCTGAGCGAGCCGCTGCCTTGGAGAAACGCGGCTACCGTCTCTGGGGTAATCTGGCTGATCTCGGGATTGCCCAACACGCGGCAGAACCTGCGCAGCAGCACCTCGGCGGACTCGAAACGCATGCCCAATGACCGCTGCTTGGCCAGATAAACGTCGACGACATCGGTCAGCATCATTGCAACGCTCCCAGGTCGAATGCACCAACCTCGCGAAGAGCTGCCAAGTTCACCTTGGCGTAGATACTGGTTGTCGCCGCGCTACGATGCCCTAGGTGGTCTCCGATCTCTTTTATCGACAGACCTTCGGCAAGAAGCCGGGAGGCGCAGGCATGGCGCAGCGCGTGCCCCCCGCGATGGGCCGCTTCGATTCCAAGCGCGACAAATCTGCGGTTCGCGACATCATAGATGCTCCCCGCCTTCAACGGCCGACGGGGCGATTGCATGCAGAGGAAGACTTCCGGGCACGACGACGATGGTCGTATCGTGTCGATGTAGTGGGCGAGCGCCTCAGCAACAGACGAGAC
Organism: Mesorhizobium sp. M4B.F.Ca.ET.143.01.1.1; assembly: GCF_004792275.1. Classification (NCBI taxonomy): domain Bacteria; kingdom Pseudomonadati; phylum Pseudomonadota; class Alphaproteobacteria; order Hyphomicrobiales; family Phyllobacteriaceae; genus Mesorhizobium; species Mesorhizobium sp. M4B.F.Ca.ET.143.01.1.1. The sequence continues at coordinate 95,904 of NZ_SRSR01000019.1, read as the reverse complement.
GAGCGGATAAATCTGCGGCTGGCGGCGCTTCAAACGGAAAAGCCGCAGCGTCCGACCGGCCCAGTCGATCTGATCGAGGCGCAATGCCACTACTTCCCCGCTGCGCATTCCATAGACCGCAAGCAGCAGCAGGATTGCACGATCGCGGATGTCCCGCGGCTTGTCGGTCTCGGCATCGGCCAACATGCGTTGCACGTCTGACCAGTCCGGGGCGTACGGCAGAGACTCCTGTCGGTAGAGTCGGGGGCGGCAAATCGATTCGGCTAGGCTGTCGGCGCACATTCCCCGCTTTCCTGCGTAGCGCAGAAATCCGCGCAGAGCCGAAGCGGTGTTGGCGACCGACACGCGGGACCATCGTCCCGTTGCCTGGGTAACGAAATAAGCGTCGATGTCCCCGGCCTGAAGATCCCCGAGGTGCCGGTTCGTCTGGTCGCACCAGCGCAGGAACCTACCGATCACACGGGTCCATTGCTCGAGCGTCGATGGTGTGAAGCCGCGCTCATCGCGCATCCATCTCACATACTCATCGAGTTGGCTCTGATACTCGAACCCGGCACTCGGTTCACGCCACCAACCGAGAAATCGAAGCCAAGGTCGTCCGATATCGATCACTCTTCGCACCGCGGTGACGGCTCCGTGGGCTTGTTGCCTCTCAATGGCGATCCGTCGAAGCGCCTCGATGTCGATGCCTTCCGAAGCGGCATCCGGGCCGAGACGCGTAGCAATCCACAACAGTTCGCTGCGCTTGGTTCTCAGAGAAAAGGGAGTGGCGCCGCGTTCCGCGCAGTGGCGAAGGTAACGATTCCGCTCTTTGGCAAACGGCGCGTCGTCATTGTGGTGGCCCGACGAGTGGCCGGCATCAGTCGTCTGATCCATAGCAAACCTCCATTGGAAAAGGCTTGCTAGCCAGCCATTAAGTTATGTTGCGTCAAGGACCCAACAACGGCCAGACGCCTGAGAAAGAAAAGGGCTTCCGCAACATAAATTTGGCCGCAACATAACGACTAATATGTTTGGCATAACACTTTAGCCGGTTCTGCGAGCACTTCGCCGCTTTCGAGCGCCGGACGAGCGCGACATTCCGCAATCGGCATGCGGCGGGCGCAGTGATGCAGACGGACTATGCCGGGCAGACGGTGCCGGTGATCGATCCGGCGACCGGCGTCATTTACACGGCGCAGATTTTTGTCGCGGTGCTGGGCGCCTCCAATCTGACCTTCGCCTTTGCCAGCTCCAGCCAAAAGCTGCCGGACTGGATCGAGGGTCAGGTGCGAGCGCTCGCCTTCTTCGGCGGCATCACCAAAGCGATCGTGTGCGACAACCTGAAGGCCGGTGTCGTCAAGGCGCTGTGGTTCGAGCCGACGCTGAACGCGACCTTTGCCGCCATGGCCGAGCATTACGACACCACCATCCTGCCGACCCGCAGCCGCAAGCCGCGCGACAAGGAGCAGGCATCACGATGCACCTTGTTGGAGTTGTTGAGCGACAATTAATCTGGGCGGACGACCACCATATCGACTGCCGGCGCCTTTTTCGAGTCTGACGTTGCCCGGCGGTTCGTACAGGTATCGATGGTTGGTGGCGTATCGATGGCGCTTGAGAATGCCCTTTCGCCCGAGTTGGTGAACGGTCGAGGCGCACACGCCGAGCTGTTGGGCTACTTCCTCGCCGGTCAGCATTCCGCTCTCCCGCAGCCGTTCGTACCGGTTCTTCAATCCATAGGTGCGGCGCACGAGTATGACCTTCTTCAGGGTGAAGGGTTCGCCGCGCCAGTTGCGATGCCCGAGTTCATTGAGGCGGGCGGCGATCTGCTGGTCGTTGGCGGTCTCCAGCAGCTCATTCATCAACGCCACGACCTGTGCCGGCGTCTTGCGTATCACTGAAATGGGCCGCGGTCTGGTCACCGATAGGCTCTGCGTGCGCCCGCCGCGCCAGCGGATATGGATGTTGACCTGCTCGTCGACGAGCAGCGTCACATCTTCGATGAGAAGGCCGAGCATGCGCTTGCGTTCGACGGCACCGGTGCGCTCGTCGTTCCAGATGCGCGGGAAATCGGCGGCCAGCGCCCTGATGCGCTCCTGCGCTGGCTCGTCCAGCAGCGAGCGGTCGGCCTCGTTCCGGCGCTCGTGCTCGCGCTGGAGCGCGTCGAGGTCGCGCAGCCGTGCGTTCCAGTCGGCTTCCAGCGCGTCGGCGTCCAGGCGGTTGTCCGGATCGACCTTCAGGTAGCGCCGGCGGGCCAGTTCAGCCTCGTAGCGGGCGCGTTGCAGCTGCGTGCCGCGCAGGGCCGCGGCCTGCTCCACGCGCTGGGTGATCTCCCGCTGCACGGCAAGCGCGACGTCGATCGCTGCCGGCGCCATCGCCTCCAGCAGGAGCGCACTCACCGCGTCGTCGACCGGTGCGCCGCGCACCCATTGGCAATGTTTGCCGGCGTGCCGCACGACGGCTTCGTTGCAGACATAATACGGGCGCAGCCGCCCTTCGAATGGCTCGTAATGGACGCGCATACGTGCACCGCAGCGACCGCACAGCAGCCGTCCCTGCAACAGACCGCTGCCCTGGCGAGGCATGCGTCCACGCAGGCCGGGTGAAAAGCCGGTGGCGTTCTGTTCCAGGGTGGTCTGATTGCGCTCGTACTCGGCCCAGGAAATGTAGCCCTCGTGGGCTTCTGGTATCAGAACCTGCCAATCGGATCTCGCCACGCGCAGCTGCACGGACCTGAGCTTGGCATTGTAGGCTTTGCGCGTGCGCCCATAGGCGAACGCGCCGGCATATCGCGCGGGTTGTGCAGAATCTGGAGCACGCGGGAATGGTCGATCTCGCTCCACAGAATCGACCTTGCCGATGCCGCGGCGGATACGCCGGGGAAAGAGGATCTTCTCGCCGCGCAGGCGGCGCACGACGGCGCAGGCCGAGCCGGTCTGGCGGAAGGTATCGAACAGGAGCCGCACCGTGTCCTGGATCTGTCGGTCGGGATCGAGCACGACCCGCGCGTCAGGGGTGTAGACCAGTCCGATCGGCAACGGCATCTCGAGCTCGCCGCGGCGCGCCTTGTTGAGAATGCCGCCTTGCAGCCGCGACTTCAAAATGTGCAGCTCGGCCTCGCTCATCGTGCCCTTCAGCCCGAGCAGCATGCGATCGTTGAAATAGGCCGGATCGTAGACGCCGTCCTCGTCCATGATGAGCGTGCGCGACAGGGCGGCCAGCTCAAGGAGACGGTGCCAGTCGGCATTGTTGCGTGCCAGGCGCGACACTTCCAGCCCCAGCACGATCCCTGCCTGCCCCATCGCCACTTCACTCACCAGGTGCTGGAAGCCGTCGCGGTCCTGCGACTGCGCGCCGGAGAGGCCGAGGTCGCTATCGATGACGTGGACACGTTCGATCGGCCAGCCCAGCGCCACTGCGCGATCGCGCAAAGCGTATTGCCGCTTGGTGCTCTCGGTGTTCTCGAACACCTGACGAAGAGAGGACTGACGCACGTAGAGGAATGCATCACGCCGCAGATGGTCGGCGCCAACCTTCATGGCGATGTCAGTAGACATGATTGCCTCGCGTCTCTGCTGCCAGCACCATGTTGGCGAGCATGTGCACGAGCTGGCGATCGTGCACGGCCGCCGAAGCCGTGGGCGGCGGTTCGGGCCGCCGATGCACCGACGGGGAAGGCTGAGGGGCCGCGATCAGCACCGCCAGTCCTTGCCAAAAGCCATGAAAAACGATGGCGCCCATGTCCTTGACGCAGGCCTGACCGCACAGGACGGCGGCGCGCAGCGTCTCGTAGAAATCCTTGCAGCCGTGCGGCAGCATCGGGGTGCGCGCATGGGGTTCACCGTTTTTTTTTACGGGCGATCGCGCGTTCGATGCTGCGGGGATGGACGCTCATACCGAGTGTCGAATGCAGCAGCTGCGCCAGGGATCGCGCCTGCAGCGGCAGCGCGATGGAACGGAGATCTGGGTCGACGAAACTGGCGCCGGCGGGCTTCGTCGTCGAGCATGCGGAGATCGACACGGATCGCGTATTTCTTGACGTGCGCGCTACGGCGCTTTCGGCAACGTACCCGTGCTGCGGGACCAGGTCACTCCGGACCCAGAGCCGATATCAGCGACAAGCCGCCGATTTGCCGATCGCCGGTCGGCGGGTTTTCCTGCGGGTAACGGCTCGCCGTTTCTGGTGCGACGCCGTTCTTTGCCGCCGCCGCATTTTTGCCGAGCGGTTTGGCGCCGATATTCTGGCTCCGTTATCGCGAAGGGACCGGACGTCTTGAGACGATCGTTCATCACTTGGGGCTCGCGCTTGGCGGCAGGCCGGCTGCGGCCTTTGCCGATCGCCTCATGATGCCGGTGAGCAAGGATACCCTGTTGCGTGTCGTGCGCCGCAGGACTGAACAGCGACCTGATGAGCTCGCTATCATCGGCATTGACGACTTTGCATTCCGGCGCGGTCAGCGATACGGGACGATTGTCTGCGATCTCGAACGCCGCAGGCCGGTGACATTGCTGCCTGATCGCGAGCAGGCGACATCGCAGGCATGGCTCATGGGCCATGCGTCCCATCACGACGGTCGCGCGTGACCGAGGTGGTGGATATGGCGAGGCGATCGCCAAGGCGTTGCCGCATGCCGATCAGGTGGCCGACCGCTGGCACCTGATGGAAAACGCCAGCCGAGCCTTTTCTCGACGCGGTTAGCAAATCCATGCGGCAGATCCGAAAGGCCGTCGGCAGCACCATCATAGATCCGAGGCTTCTCACCTATGCCGAACGACTACAGTATGAGGGATATCAGCGCCGGCAGGAAACCAACGAGGCCATTCTGGAATTGTCGAAGCAGGGCATTCCGATCAAGCAGATCGTCAAGCGGACCGGGCATAGCCGCAAGCTCGTCCGTAGCGTCCTGCGCGGCCAGCGCTGCGATGTGTTCCGCGTCCGAAAAGCTCGCTCGAGGAATGGCTCCCCTGGCTGGACAGCCGTTGGGGGCAAGGCGCTTGCAATGCATCGGCGCTCTGGCGCGAAATGCGTAAGAAAGGCTTTCATGGCCAGATCGGCGTCGCCTCTGAATGGGCGCGGCGCCGACGCCTTGCTGAAAGGGCCGATCAAAGCGCACTTGCCCGCACGCCGTCGGCACGAAGCATCCCCAGGCTCATGACGCTGGCGCGTGACGACCTGTCCAAATCGGACGCCGTGCTGGTCGCGGCAATCGAGAGCAATGTTCCTGACCTCGTCACCGCGCGAACGCTGATCGACGACTTTGAGCAGATGATCCGATCAAAGGCGATCGCAAAACTGGACGCTTGGCTCGAGGGCGCGAAGGCAAGCCTCGTCGGCTCCTTTGCAAACGGGATCCAAAAGGACATCGCCGCAGTCTGCAACGCCATTATCTCTCCGTGGTCGAATGGCCATGCCGAAGGCCAGACCACCAAGCTCAAACTCATCAAGCCCCAAATGTACGGCCGCGCCAAGATTGATCTGCTCCAGGCGCGCCTCGTCGGTGCAACTTAGGCTGTGGCCGCAGCGAGAGTGCGTCAGAGCCCCGATTCCACGGTCATTCCCCCAAAATTTGTTTCCTTGGATTAAACTCTCCACCAGTCTGCTCCAATCCGCCAGCCTCATGGAGGTGACGTTGACGTCAGTCTCAAATCTCACCTTTCGGAGATGGAAGTCGAGCAGTTCATGTAGTTAGGCCATTTTTTTGCATGGAGAACAGTCTAATGAGCGCCCACGTCCGGGTAAGTGCCGGTTCCGAGAAGGACAGAATTGAGATCGCTTGCTAGCGGGATTACGGCCCCGGAACCAAGCGTCAGTTTCGACCACTAGCGGCGCATCTCGGTGGATGTCGAACAAGGTGGCCAATAGGACTGCTCCTTCAGACGGGTCACATGCTTGCAATTGCGCAGACGGCGCACCGGTGGCCAACCGCCCTACACGACTATCTATGAAAGGTGTGGAAGTACTAACTATATTTCATAATATATTTTGTATATGTCCTCTGGTATTCATCGGCATCAGAACCTGCGGTTGGATACAAAGGTGCTCGGCATATCGAGGCCTTACGGATACGTTGGGAAGATGTGCGAATAGACGGCATGACCAAGCTCGCCCGTGATTCCCTGTATCGCAACCGTCGCTTTCGCGCCGAAGTGATTGGCCATGCGCGCTGGCGCGATCTCAGTACGCTGAACCTGCGCATATCGAGGAAATGACTGACACCTGCGGGATCATCGTTTCCCACAATACCATCCGAAATTGGGCAGAGTAATTCGATCGCCAGCTTGCCAGGTTTCTCGCCTGAAGCCTTCTCGCTGTTCCGCAGCTCCCTCACAGTATAGGTACGGGCCGTTCCGCGCCGGCGAAGGACCGCGCTCGCTTGGTGCACCGGTCTTCACGTCACCAGCGCCGGGTGGATCCGGAAGTAATCTTACTCTTTCGCCAGCATATGCCAGGTGAGGATCGCAAACTTGCGGGCACGGCGACCGAGACGACACGCCGAGGCGATTGCCCGGCATGGTCCAAGGAATGGCGAACAGGATTCCACCTCGGGGAAGCGGAATTGACGCGTCGTGCAACCGCGTTCGGTGCTGTCCGATGTCCGACGATGTCGGATACGCCACGTAGCAGACCCGATCTGTCGCTTGATTTGAAACGGTTTTCTCATTTGGCACAGTGCATGTGGGGTCATCCGGAAAACGTCACAGACTGAGGAGAAATCATCCCTTGATCATCTCACCGCAGAATACCGACACCGCGGGTCTCCCGGTCGCAGAACGATCAAAGATCACGGTGCTCGAAGGAGGCTTGGCAGCATGAAGACGGTTGCTTGCGTCCTCCGCTCCGGCGGCGAATACGCGCCGCGCCATGTTGTCCGTCTGTTGGACCAGGTGACCGAGCATTTGCCCGGCGCCAAGTTCCGTTGCTTCTCCGACGTCGACTTGCAGGGCATCGACGTAATACCGCTCCGGCACGAATGGCCGGGCTGGTGGGCGAAGATGGAGCTGTTCCGCCCCGAGTTGCAAGGCGACTGGCTGTTTTTCGATCTGGACACTTCGATTATCGGCAGTCTCGCTGATATGGCGGCCGTCGAGGGTCCGGTGATCATGCGCGACGTTGTCCAGCCGTGGCGGTTGCAAAGCAGCATCATGGCGATCCCGCAATCGATCAAGGCGGCGGTGTGGGGGGCGTTCACAGCCTCACCCGCAGACCACATGCGGCGGTTCGCTTTCGACGGCGATCAGGCGTTTCTTGAGAGCTGTCGGCGAGTCGATTGGCGCCTGTGGCAAGACATCTGCCTCGGTCAACTGTGTTCGTACAAGGCGGACGTTCAGCGCCTCGGCCGCGTCCCGGCCGGCGTTCGCGCGGTGGTTTTCCACGGCAAGCCACGACCATGGGAGGTTGGTTGGTGAAACCATTCGAGGAACGCGGCAACGCGATCATTCGACGCCTCCCACCTGAGGCAAAAGTGGCAGGAGTCGGCGTGCTATCAGAATATCTCCTCCGGCGGCGTAGCGATATCATGCTTTACATGGTCGATGGCTGGCGGCCGGCGCATCAGCAGCCGGAGCACCACCGCGCGACCGGAGACCTTCACGCCACGCACAACATTGAGCGCGTCCTTGCGCCAGGCTGAAAACCACGCATGGCACTGCCCCGGCCGCGCCGTGATCATTCCGATGACCTGCTCGAACCGGCTTCAGAATTTCCCTACGCTGCGCTCGATCACGTTTTCTCGATGCGGATCCCAGTTACAAGGGCGTCATGGCGGACTTGCAAACGTGGCTCCCTGAGGTGAGGCTGAGCGGTTGGATCGGCGGACATGATCCCCGATCCGAAGTTCCGGTTCGAGGTCACCCGCGCGGTCGATGAGTGGGCGGCGGCAACAGGCCGGATCATTGAGACCGATGCAAATTTCACGTGGTTCGCAACGGTCTAATGCCAGCACGCAACGTGCCAGCCGGCTGTATGAGCACGTCGCCTTCGATGAGTGCCAGCACGTTAGCGGCGGCTAGGGGAACGTTCGCCCAGCCCCTCCATGGTCTCCTCACATGGACCGGCTGCGACGAGATGGATGAAGTCACCTGCGACGGCTCGACGAGGGCTCAATCGAGATATCTTCGCCTATCAACGGCGACGAGGCCGTCCTCAAAGCCAGGCGGCACCGGGCACTGCAAACATCGTTCGCTAAGGGTGCGGAAGGTGCCGTCGAGAGTGGTTGGAATTGGGAGTTGGCGTAGTCTCCGGGGTGTTCGACCACGAATCATCCGGCTTAGAGCGCCGACAGGAGACTACGCCATGACAAGGACTACCATGAATGCGGAAGCCGTTCATCCTGAGGATGAGGCGACGAGCTATTTTTTCGACAACTAGTTTGATCCGATCGAAGTTGGCCTGCGCGAGCGGGTGCGTGCTTCATCGAGACGATGCTCGAGACCGAGCTGGACGCGGTGCTTGCCCGTCGCCGTTATGGCCGGTAGCCGGCGGCGCGCAGTGATGAGACCACCGGTGTCGCCGGCCACCGCCACGGGCGCCGGACGCGCACGCTGACAGGGACCTTCGGCACCACCGAGATCACGGTTCCGCGGGCCCGCCTTGATGCCGGCGAGGACAAGACGGCGGAATGGAAGAGCAAGGCCCTGCGCGCCTACCAGCGGGCGCACGATGGCCGCCGACGCGCTGATCGCGTCGAGCTACCTGGACGGCACGAACACGCGACGCGTGCGGCGCGCGCTCGCCGCGCTGTTCGGCGGCGCGATTGGCAAGGACGTCGTCAGCCGCACCTGGCGCAAGGTAAAGCCGGACTGGGACGCCTGGAATGCCCGCTCGCTTGCCGACGAGCCGATCGTGCGCCTGGTCCCCGACGGCACGGTGGTTCGTGTCAGGTTCGACCGCAAGACGACCTCGATCTCGCTGCTCGTGGTCATCGGCGTGCGCGAGGACGGACAGAAGATCCTGCTTTCCGTCAAGAACATGGGCGGCGAGACGGCCGAGGCCTGGCGGGCCATTCTCGACGATCTTGTCGGGCGCGGCCTGCGCCGACCTGAGTTTCTCATCGTCGACGGCGCGCCCGGACTGGACAGGGCGATCGCGGCCCTGTGGGATGGCGTGCCGGTTCAAAGATGCACGGTTCACAAGCATACGTATCTGCTCGCCCACGCTCCCGAGCGCCTGCACGAGGAGATCAGCGCCGATTACACCGACATGATCTACACGGCTACGCCGGAGGAGATCGAGATCCGCCGCAAGGCGTTCCTGCGCAAATGGCGGCTCAAGTGCCGCGCGGTTGCCAATAGCCTGGAGGAGGCCGGCGAGCCTCTCTTCGCCTTCACCCGGCTGCCGCCGAGCCAATGGAAAAGCGCCAGAACAACCAACGCGATTGAGCGTCTGCATGAGGAGTTCAAGCGACGCATCAAGACCCAGGCCGTGTTGCCTTCGGCCGAAACCGCGGCCATGCTGTTCTGGGCGCTGATGGCATCCGGCCAGATCTCGATGCGAAAAATCAACGGCTGGCAGACACTTCCATACGATTCGGCACACGACAGCCGTCCACCTCCTGCGTGCCGGCGTCGATATCAACACGATCCGCGCTTGGCTCGGCCATGTGTCGTTGGACACCACGCACATCTACGCCGAGGTTGATCTGGAAATGAAGGCCAAGGCGTTGGCCAAGGTTGATATCAGCGGCTTGAAAGAGCCTCCACGGCAGCGATCTCTGCCGTCATTAATGGCATTCCTGAAAGCCCTGTAGCGAACTACCATCGCCGTTCTTCTTATGTGGCGGCTTGGGCCAAGGAAATCACCGAGATCCTTGGCTCATCCCACGGAGACGCAACATAAATTTGGCCGCAAGATAACGACTGTAGCCATAACCGTCGGGATGCGACCCGCGATACTCCTCCCACAGGATGAGCAAGGTGACACCGGACTTCTTGAGCTCGACCGCAAGATCGGCCCAGTTTTGTTCTGTGCGTCTTCTCGTGCCCTGTTTGACGCCGTTGCGAGTGAAGAGCTTGTGCTCAAGCGCATCGTCGGTCAGCCGCCTGGCAAGGGCCAGCTCAATCCGATTGCCGCTGCGCGCTGCAAATTATCCTGCACCGTACTGCGCGCTATTCCCAACACAACGGCAATCTCGCGGGAGCTCGTCCCGCTCCGGCAAGCCGCAGCATTTGTCGTAACTGTCTCATGGTCAGCCTTCTCTTTGCCGGCATCAAAATCTCCCGGTTCATCGCGTGGCATTTGATGCCAAAGTTGCTGACCCAGGAGGTAATCTTCGGTGCCGAAAACTGGCCGACTTTTGACTGGAATGGCGGCCGGCTTCACGTCGGAATCCGCAGCTTATGTCATACATCCATCGAGCGTCGGTTTCCCGCGAACATCTGCGCGCCAAGACCGATCGCCTCGATACCGAACTGCTGATGCGCTGCGGGGCGAGAAGCGCCACTGCAGCATGGCAGCCATCCCAAGCGTCAATGAGGTGGATGCCCGAACCGGAACGAGACAACTCGTCCGCGAACGTACACTGATCGTCAACCGCATCAAGGCAATCCTCGCTCGCTTCGGCATTCGCGCCTTCAAACCCAATCTGCGCAAGGCTGCCGAGAAACTGGAGGCTCTGCATACGGCGGAAGGTATGCCCCTGCCGGAACGAAGCCGAGCCGAGTTGCGCCGTAATCTCGAACGGCTTCACCTGTTGCGTGGACAAATCCACGAGATGGAACAGGAGCGGTTGCGGCAGCTCTCGGTGGTTCTGGACACGGAGAAGGGTCCGCTCGCAATGGTTCGCCTTCTTTCGCGAATCATCGGTGTCGGTGTCGAGACTGCGGACATGCTGGTGAATGAGATTCTCTCACGCGGCCTGCGTGATCGGAGAGCCGTCGCTCGCTATGCCGGACTTACCCGGGGCGCCGGATGAGAGCGGCCAACGCAGGCGCGAGAAAGGTCTTGCGCGGGCCGGCAATGCTCGCGTCCGTTATGGCATGATCCTGTTGGCTTGGCGGTTCTCCCATACCGAAAGGACAGCGCGTTGGCGCACTGGTTTTGCGCGAGGACGGCCGATGGCCGTGGCGGTACGCGCAAGACGATGATCGTGGCTTTGGCGCGCAAGCTACTGATTGCATTCTGGCGACTTGTCAGGACCGGCGAGATCCCGACGGGAGTAGCCCTGCGTCCGGTATAAAGCATGGAGGAGCGTTCGACAGGACAAGCATTGAAGTTTGGCAGCTGCAATGGCGTCTGCCGATACGATCCGAGGTGGGTGGTGATCCCGGTCACTCACATGGCTTGCGATGCGCGCTGTAGAATGGGCTCACCGCCCGGAGCTTCGCCGCCGATGCGTATGGCTGCATCACGGTTTTCGATCCGGGAGGATCAACCGCATACAAGCTTGCAGCGCGTTTACAGCGCCTGATGGTTGATGGGGGACTGTCAGGAATTCTGTGCGCGAGGCCGTTTTCGTCACGAACCTTTCGCCGAAGACGACGGCGAATTGTGTCCTTGCCTCGAACCATTCGCGCGGCGGTCGTTTCCATTCCTCGGCCGCATGGTTCAAAACAAGATATAGCAGCTTCATGGCCGCATCGTCATTGGGAAAGTGGCCTCGGGTGCGAACGGCGCGGCGCAGCTTCGAGTTCAGCGCCTCGATGGCGTTGGTAACCGGTATGATCATGATGGTGCCATCCGATCCCCCGCTGGAGATGATCGATTTTTGGCGTATGGTGCGACCATCCGGGACAGGGGCACCGGGAGCACGCCAAGTGCGGGCAGGCCGATCAATTCGATGAGCTGCGAGCTCGCGTTAGTAGCTGGCCGCCCCTGCGACCTGCCCGGTTGCGCCGAGAGCGCGGATCCGTAGGTGTCGCGTCGCCCGCCGGCTCCCGACTGTTTGAGGAGGGAGCCGATGAGACGCGTGATTGGAATGGACATCCACCGCACCTTTGCGGAGGTGGTGGTTTGGGAAGATGGCCGGCTGCGCCATCACGGACGGGTCGAAATGACCCGGACGGGACTGGAAGCGTTCGCCGCAGTTTGCGACGGACGGATGAGGTTGTCGTCGAAGCTACGGGCAACGCCATGGCGGTGGTGCGGGTGCTTTCGCCTTTCGTCGACCGGGTGATTGTCGCCAACCCGATGCAGGTGAAGGCGATCGCCCATGCCAGGATCAAGACCGACAAGATCGACGCCGGGGTTCTGGCGCAGCTTCACGCCAGCGCGGTTTTCTGCCGGAGGTCTGGGTTCCCGATGAGTGGACTGAGCGGCTTCGCCGCCTCGTCGCGCGGCGCAACCAGGTCGTGCGCCGTCGCACGCGCGTGAAGAACGAGGTGCATGGCATCCTGCAGGCGCACCTCGTGCCGAAGTGCCCGCATGCCGATCTGTTCAACCGTGGGGGTCGCGCCTGGCTCGAGCGGCAGGTGCTTCCCGACGACGAGCGGGCCGCTATCGCTCGCCACATCCGCGAGATCGATCGCCTGGCCGAGGATCTGGCTGACCTCGATCGCGACATCGCCCGGGAAGCGGTTGATGATGTGCAAGTCCGGCGGCTTCAGACGATCACCGGCGTCAATGCCATCGTCGCGAGCGGTATCATCGCCGCCGTCGGCGACATCCGGCGGTTCCGCGAGCCGCAGAAGCGGGTGAGCTACTTCGGCCTCAATCCGCGGGTGCGTCAATCCGGTCTTGGCTTGGCGCAATATGGCCGGATCAGCAAACATGGGCGTTCCCATGCCCGCGCCATGCTGGTCGAGGCCGCCTGGGCGGCGGCGAAGGCGCCCGGACCGCTCAGGGCCTTCTTCCTGCGCATCCGCAACAAGCGCGGCCATCAGGTCGCCGCCGTGGCGGTCGCCCGCAAGCTCGCGGTGTTGATCTGGCATCTGCTGACAAAGGAGCAGGACTACTTCTGGGCTCGCCCGGCGCTGGTGGCGGCTAAGCAGAGGCAGCTCGCTCTCAAGGCTGGCGCGCCGGGCGAGCGCCCGCCCATGCTCTGTTAGCCCAAATCGATCGGTGAATTCCTCCGAAATCCTTTCAGATTTTCGGCCATTTAAAGATCGCTTCATTTTTAGTCAGCTTTGTTAAGCAATGTGAACCGATTGGCAATTATTGGGTTAAGCTTCGTATGACATGCTAACGATCCAACGCATGCTCGACAGCATCGCCGAGACGATCAGCAACTTCCGAGACAAGCTCGCGCGTCACGATAAGCGAGGGAGCAATAACAACGTGATCCCCTGAGCGGCCATCAATTGTTCCACCGCCAGCCTGAACTATCAGTCCCCGCTCCATGGCTGCATCGCGTATGCGGGCACTCGCGTTGAACGCGGGATCAAACGCTGCTTTCGTTGAGCGATCGGCGACGATTTCAATGCTTTGCAGCAGTCCGCGACCCCGAATGTCCCCCACATAGGGATTATTGCCAAATTTGCCCGCCAGTGCTTGGCACAGTTCGTCACCCATGATGCGAGCATTATTAACGAGACCGTCTCTCTCCACAATTTGCTGAACTTTCAAAGCGGCCGCGCAAGCTACAGCATGGCCAGAGTACGTGAAGCCTCCACGAAACGCTCCTGATCCATTCCGGATTGCATCGTGGATCTTATCTGTTGTCAGCACGGCGCCAATCGGCACAAAGCCGGCACCTAATCCCTTCGCAAGGGCAAGAATGTCCGGGGTTATGCCTTCGGCGGCGCATGCGTGCAAGTCGCCCGTTCGCCCAAGCCCGCATAGGACCTCATCACAGATCAGGACGATGCCATACTTGTCACAGATCTCGCGGATCCGCTTGAAATAACCCTTTGCCGGAGGCACCGCGCCGGAGGCACTTCCTCCCACGGTCTCGACAACGAAAGCTAAGACTGAGCCCTCCGGCTCCCGCTTGACCGCCGCTTCGAACTCATCGGCAACACGTAGCCCATACTCTTCGTCGGTTTCATCACTCCTACGCTCTCGGTAAGCATAGCATGTCGGAACATGCAGCACGTCAGGGGCGATATCCATGAACGGCGTTCGGCGCGCTATGTTGTGCCCAACCGCGAGTCCCTGCAGCGTAGCGCCGTGATAGCTGTTTCGCCTGGCAATGATACGCCGTCTTTTCATCTGCCCGGTCTCGACGGCGTATTGCCTTGCGAGCAAAATCGCAGTCTCGACAGCTTCCGACCCCCCAGAGACGAAGAATGCCCTAGTCAGCCCGGCTGGCGCGCGAGTGACGAGATGCTCGGCAAGGTCTTCCATCACATGGCTCGAGAAGACGCCAGCATGAAAGTAGGGGATTTTGTTTAGCTGCGTGTTTATGGCCTCGGTCACTTCGGGGTGCCCGTGGCCAAGCGCCGATACCACGACACCACCGGAGCTCACATCGAGGTAAGTTTTTCCGTCCTCGTCGACTAAATGCAACCCCTGTCCGGAAGCGACGAGAGGAAGCTTTTTATTGAGAGAACGATGGAATACATGTGTCATTAAGGTCACTCCGTAGTCCGATTGAAAATCGCGATGAACACCTACTTTAGATGCGCAAGCTTTTACGATATTGTACACAGAATTGTGTCTGGATCGATCCTCACTTCGGCGGCAAACTCTCGTCGTCAATTCTCCTCTGCGGTTCATAGAAGCTTGTCGCCTCAAACGAAGTGAAGATCAATGTTGCCTGTGATACTCCTGTGCGATTTGCAGCCTACGACCGCGGCAAGCGCAGCCACTGGCCTGAACAATGATGCGAAACCCTGCCGCCGGCTCGCAGGCTCGGGAAAGAGCGGTCTTGACGGGCGGCAACTGCATTGTCGGTGGAGGCAATCATGGGGCGATTTCTCCTCAGTGCGTGACGCATTTGCGGATGAGGGTGCATAGACCATGCCAAAGGAGAAACTTCTTTGAAAACAGCATGACGTCTCTAACACTGCGATGTCGGATATACGGCATCGTCGGATATTGGACAGTGCGCAACACGGTTGTAGGGACGTGGATTCGGCTTTCTCTGCAGAGCAACCCAGTCCGCATTCGTGAGAAATCAGCAGGGTGATAGTGTCCTGAAGGTTCTGCAAAAAGCTCTGGAGAGAGAACAGCCCTTGCCCTGAGGCGAGGGGCGGCCATGGCACGCTGGTGACGTTGCGATCACCGATTCCCGGTGGAAGGGTAAGTGCCATGACCAAGCGAGACGTTAGACTGAGCAGAGGCGAGTTGAAAGCGTTGCTGTTGTCGGATGAGGACAGCTTTCGCAGCGTTTTGCAGACTGTGGTGCATGAGACTTTGGAAGCCGAGATGACGGAGGCGATCGGGGCCGAGAAAGGCGAGCGGACGACGGAGCGGGTTGGTTACCGGTCCGGCTATTACGAACGCAAGCTTGTGACGCGGGTTGGCGTGCTGGAACTTCGCGTTCCGCAGGATCGGGCCGGCCGGTTCTCGACGGAGTTGTTTGAGCGTTATCAGCGCTCGGAGAAGGCACTGGTATCGGCGCTGGTCGAGATGTACGTGCAAGGCGTGTCGACGCGCAAGGTCAAGGCGATCACCGAGGAGCTGTGCGGCCATGCCTTCTCGGCCTCGACGGTGAGCGAGGCGACGGCGCGGCTGGATGAAGCGCTGAAGGCGTTCTTTGAGCAGCGGCTTGCCGAACCTTACCCGTACCTCATTCTGGATGCGCGCTACGAGCGGGCGCGCGAAGCCGACGTGATCGCCAGCCAGGCGGTGCTGGTGGCAATCGGGGTCGACTGGGAGGGCCGGCGCCAGGTGCTCGGTGTCGAACTGGCCAACCGTGAAAGCCATTCGAGCTGGCGCGAGTTCGTGGCAGGGCTCAAGCAGCGCGGGCTCGCCGGCATGGAGTTCGTCGTCTCCGACGACCATCCGGGGCTCAGGGCAGCGATCCGGGAAGTCCTGCCTGAGGCAGTCTGGCAGCGCTGTTACGTGCAATAGGAGGGGTCAAATCCTCACTTCGCTTGACAGCTGGCATGGTCGAGCGGGCTGCCAGCGGTTCCCTACGCTTCTTGGGGGGGCTCGTGACAACCTTCTTCGACGTCAGACTGTCGGACGTGTCGTGGCTGGCCGAGCTGCAGGCTGGGGAGGAATTCAATCGTGAGAGCCTGTCAACGACATGAATGGGGTCCGGCCCCTCGCGGACATTCGGCCTGCCATGGCAGCTTGCGATGGTGAGCCAACCCATTCCGATACACGTTTTCCGTGCTCGTCAATTCGCCAAGAGCGAGACGGTTGTGACCGAGGGGCTTGAAGCTGCCTTTGGAGGTTCGGCTTACTACCGCGATGAAGCGACCGAAGAGGCTTATCTAGCCGTTTGGGGAGCCCGAAACGGTTCGCGCTTCCGGAGGCAGCTGGGTGAGAGCGGGGCAACCCTGCAAACTGTCACCGGCGAACCGCCTTCCCGACTTGTCTGGTATAACAGCGGCCAGAAAGGACATCGTCCGTCCGTTAGCCAACCCTTTACGACATTGGCCCAATGTATATTGCAAACTGTTGGTTTTATTGGAACTGCCTCTAAGTTCCATAACATAGATTATGCGCCTTTTACAAGTAAAACGCTAGTATTTCTTAATAAATTTATGCGTTGACGGCTCATTCTGAAAGTCATTTTGTTCGTAATAGAACGACAATCACTTGCTGCAACAGTACTGCTTACTCTTCGACAGATCGATTCTGTCAACACCACCTCGCCGTCTGGTTAAGACTGGGCGGGAGACTATGAACTGTTCTGAACCGCCGGGGCCGGTGCCCCAGGTGAGACGCTATCGGCCTTCGCTCGCCTCCCCTCCCGGCGCACTCACTTGTGCGGCATGCAATAGACGCCCTCGGATTCCATAAGTACCGCGCCACCCTTCAACCCGCTCAGTGCGCCCACCCACGCTTGCGAAAAGTGCGGCTGGCATCCACGGCCGTCAGCCAAAGAACGCGATTGTCGGCCAATTCAACTTTAACTTCCTGCTGCAAAGGGCTCCCCTGCACGGTCTGTTGATAGTGACGTTTGATCCTGACATTGCTGGCCGGAAACTCAGCTTCGTTGCTGCCGTAGTTCAGCACAAATCCAGTGTGGTCCTCAGCCACCGAACAACTGCCATCGCGCTCGCACACGATTTTGGCTGCGGTCTTGCAGTCCCATTTCAGTGAAGCCGGCCACATAGGGTTGTCCACGTTTGATCGCGGCTTATCGCTCTGACCAGCCGCCGCGAACACTGCGCCTGTGTTCATAATCACAGTGGACAGGAGAAGCGCCTTGAACACTTCAAACCTCCCTGAATTGTCACCGTCATAGTACCTGGTCCTGGGTGATCGCCTGGCTCATGGCATGTTGAGATTAAACCAGCTTTTCTGGCGCACGCCGTTCGCGTCATCATACTCGATGACCCAGGGCTTTCCGCGCATCGGTCGAGGGATAGTGTAGTAGGTGGGGCCATTACCAAGGGAATGCCCTCGATCGTTTCCCGCGGTCTGGATTGTTGCCGCAACCACCTTACCGTCGATTTCGGTTGGACCGGACGTGATCCGTCTCTATGATGCCCGCCGAGGGCGTTGTTTTCGAAAACCACGGGCAGGGAGAGCCTATCGGCCGCGATGCGGCAGATGTTCCGTTCTTGACCTGAGCCCGGCCGATCGGATTCGGAGCTGCCAACTGCTTGCCAGCCAGACGGACAATCCTCATACTTCTCATTCTCGCCGCGCTGGAGTTGGCTTGCGGACAGGTCGGCCAATCAAAAACCCGGGGCTTCCATCGCCGCAATCAACTTGTAAATTCGCGGGTGGCACGAGGGGGTGCCTTGCCAGTCGCCGGAAAGACATTGAGAACCTGACAGCCCCATTCCGACGCTTTTGATTGGGATGGAAGAGCTGCGGCGCCCGCGATGGCGACGGCACCCCCTAGTAGGAATTTGAGTATGGTCATAGCCTTTTCCTCGCTGCAGATTTGACAGTTTACTACGGATGATCCGCGCGAAAAAGGACAGAGCGAAAAGGCAGGTTTGTGCGACTACATCGATTTATGAAACGAGACGACGCGGGCGTGGTCAACAACCCGTTGCGCGCCAACATTGCACTGACGCTTGAGCGGGAGAGAGCCACACGCGGCCTATCCCATATGCACATGGCCGAACTGTTTCGGACCGCCGAGGGCGAAAAACTGGCCTATCGAACCTACATTCAGACCGTACGTCAGAAAAATAATTTCACATTGACGACGCTGCAGATCATGGCAAACGGCTTGCAAGTGTCTTTTGCAGGACTGCTCGCCGGCCGTAAGAAAGTTCCGGAGTGGGCGCATCGGTTGGACGACAATGCAATCCGCAAGCGGCTGGCCCACATCATCGATATTGAGCGACAACGACGTACTTTGCATCGCTATGAGATGGCTGAGCTCATCGGCGTTGCGGAGGCGACATACATGAAACTCGAACGCGCGAGCGGCAACATCAGCGTCGACACGATTGCCGCGATCGCCAAGGCGTTGAAACTTGATCCAGCGACCTTCCTCTTTTCCGAAAAGACCCCGTCTGGCAGAGCCGACACCTAGCCGCCCCACGAGTGTCCCTAAGGGCCTATTATTCGCCCCAGCCGTCGCCGCCCATATGCCCCTGTCGGTCAGGCCTGGCCGCCGACTAGCGCTCCCCGCTGCGGCTATCGGGCCGCTGCTGTCATCGTCGGCTGTTAGCCTGTTGCAGCGCACTTTCGTGTCGTGACGCCTACCTGAGAATTGGCTGGTGAACTGACCGGCCAACGCCAAACTCATGCTCGCCGGGCCGACTTGTCAGCACACGACAGAAACCGTTTCAAGCTCAAACCGGCCAACAAAATGTAAGGCGGCATGGCAAGCGAATAGTGACCACAGTTCAATGCCAAAAGAGTTAGCTTGGCTCCGGCGTTCTCCAGCCTCTGCATGAACCTCGCCGAGAGCGCCGGCAACACCACTTTGTCTCTCTTGGCCAACACGACGTGAAGATCGAGATCAGGCCGTGCCAGACTATGTGTGTGGTTCTCTAAGTTAAGTGGGCCCCAGGCCCTTCTGAGATCGGTCAGCTCAATCTCAGGCTCAAGGCTATCGCGTATCGATCGTGTCGCGCGGCCCGTCCAGACCATGTCCGCTAGACTCCCCGCCGTCAGGAACAGCGAGGCTTTTGACACGGCCTGGTCGCGCGCAGCAATCAACCCCGCGACCCAGGACCCTAAGCTCATACCAAGAACCGAAATCTCTCCATAGCCTTCGCTTTTCAACCAACGTATGAGCTTTCGCCCATCCAACACTGCCTGCCTTACAGATTGGATCGTTCGACCGAGATTAGGGCTAAGCATATAGTCGGCGTGCACGGAGCCGGGACGGCTGCGTTCGAAGTGATAAGGCATAGCAATCTCGACAACCGTGACGCCACGCTGCGAGAAAAAGTTGGCAATCTGACGATTCCGGGCGCTTGCATTCCAATGGTGAAAAATCACCATCGCCTGATCGAACGAACCGCTTTCTGTGACTTTCGCCCAAACAACATTGTTCGGTTCGATATCAGTCGCAATGTCCGACGGAAATTTTAGCCAGCCATCTTTCCATTCAAAACGCTCATCGCTCTCACTCGGCTCATCGAAAAAGGCTGGATCAGCCACGGCCTGGTCGGCAAGGACACAAAACTCCTCGATGCTTGCAGTCTTCCCCGCGCCCGGAAAGGCGCGGTCCACGTCAAGGATGAAATCCGTTGTCTTCTTCCCTACCTCACCGCGTCGCGCACGCCGCTCATCCCAACGATCAAGCCAGCTATGATACACTGTGATTTTTTCCTAATTCGCTTGCTCGCCATCGCCCAAATCCGGGATCAAATAGGCCGTATGTCGCGAGCAGCACTCCAACGCCCAGCAGGATCGAAAAGCCATCAAATGCATCGATCAGCAAGTAGCCAGCAGCGAGTAACGCCACGACCGCCGACATCTTCCACAAAGGAACCTGAACCCGACTTCCGCCGCCTAAACGGATGGTCCCGTACACAAAAACAACACAGGTCGAAATAACGATAAGAAAGCTGCTGTAATGCGTCGGCATCCTATAGGCGATCCCGTCGCTCACGTCGTTGCCGCCATAGAAGGCTGACGACATATCGTCGACCAACCAAGCCACGATGTTTTCTCCACGCGATGTCAGGTAAGCACTCTGGAGCTTCATGACTATGGCGATCAGAACCCCCAAAACGGTACACCGAAAAAGTCCACGCATCACTCTGAGGCTGGCTTCGTTGTGCTCGTGTTGATAATCCACTTCCGGCCGATTACTCGCTGCTTCTCCAATTCTCCAAAGATCGTGGATCACCGTATAGAGCAAAATGAGACCTACGAAGAACAGATAAAAGCACAGGCACATGTATAGGTAAGCGAGTCCGGTGAATACGATTGCTTCTGGAACCGATATGACCTCAGGGCGCACAATCGCCAACGAGCCCCAATCCGTCGCATAGTTGCCACCACCTTTCATCAACGGGATCAATGACACGCCGATCCACTGAAAAAGACCGGCGAACAGCACACAAATCAAAAAAACAGCCCAATATGAATACGAAGAAGCTTCTACGCTGCGCGCCCAGGCATCGTCGCTTTCCATCTTATTGCGATTCCCCACAAGCTTTGGGCGGCCTTCATCTTTCCAAAAGGTCACTAGCTCGGTCACGAAGGCAAAAAACAGTGGCAAAAATGCCATGAAGACGAATGTCCAATTCGCTGTCCAAAGAAACCCAACCTGCTTGACGACGCCATCCGCCCGGCCATATGTCACGCTGTGAATCCCCATAATATATGACAAAAACCCAAGAGCGGTGACGCCCGCAAACACCGACGCCGGTAAATTCAGGGGAGATCCGTGAGTAAAAAACGCCTCCGATTTCCTCGCCAAACTAAAACGCCCCCTCGGCCCCTTGGCGTCGGTATCCCATTTTAGCTCTGCCCGAGACACTGTGTCGTCATCGAAGGTCGCAGCCAGTGCTGTATCTGGAATCTCCCGTGCAACGCTGCTTCCGGCTCTCTTCCATTCTCGTCGCTTGGTCGATAACCGCGATTGCGCCGCACTAAGCTCCATCTGCCATTCGCTGGTTGCCACCGGATCATCGCATCCAAAAACCCTCGCCAGCCAACGGATGTTGGCAGCGCTAATTCCCTTCTCGTTCTCTTGAAACCAAAGCTGCACTGTTCGTAGATCGACTCCAATCCGGTTGGAATCAATTTGTGAAATCGCTTCTGCAAGAAGCTCGGGCGTCCATGGGCCTGCAGGAAATCCATCTTTGCCCAATGGCCGACCCGCACCCGCAGCGGCCAATCGTTTGAATAATTCCTTGAAATCACTCCCGTCTCTCGGCGGCGGGAGAAATAACTTTCCGTTCTTGAACAACTACTTGCAGGCTCTGGTTTCGCTTCGTTTCGCTAGTCTTCGTATCTTATCGTGCCATCGTCGCTAATCAACTGTTTATCAACTCGATGCAACGGGCGAGCGGGCGGGGCGCGGATCACTCGGAGCAGGAAAATGGCTGTTGAACTGGCGTGCAGCAACGAAGGAGCGCAGGAGACGGACGCAGTCGCGGATCTGATCGCGGCGCACCGCCGCGCCATTTCAGAGGTGGAGTGTCTCGGGAAACGTTTGATGCACGCCGAAGAGGCCGAGGCGGAGCTGATCGGTCCGCGGCTTGACGCTGCGATGAAGAACGAGACGGTGATTCGACGCCAGGCAGCGATGGCGCCGGTGGCCGATTTCGGCGAGCTGAAAATGAAGGCCGCATATTTCGAGCGGCTCATGAACGACGGTTGGTGCGACGTGGATGCGGATGACCTGCATGAGCTGCTGCGATCTTTCGTGGACTTTCAAATCTAAGAAAAGAGGGCGGACATCCAAGAGGCGAACGCGTGCCAAGCGGCATAGGCCAACGCCGGTACCGCGATGATGGCGATGAATGCGACCGCCCCGGCTATCGCACCGTCCGTGCGGCCCTCGACAGGGTAGTAGTAGCGGCTCGATTCATGTTCGCGGTTCAACGGTCCTGCTCCTTTGGCCGTTTCAGCAGAAGTCTAATGGGATGTTGAAACTTCGTCGCCCAAAGACCATCAGCTTTCATCTTCGCGTTGAGCTCAGCCACCAGATAATTGCCGCTGACGGCGTTGCCTTTCGCGTCGGTGGCGGCGAACGCATAACCGGCCGCAATGAGGGCGGTCCCAACGTCGATCGTATTGCCGTCGAGTTTCGCGCCACACACCACAAAGGTCGCTTTGTCGAGCGCCATGGCAATAGGCTGACAAGTCACGGCCGTTGTCGAAAACAAGGCGGCAAGGTGGGCGAGCGAGAGGTTGCCGCAATCGAGCTCCTTGCCATTGGCATCCAAGGCGATCGTGCCGCGCAAGCATGATTGCACGCCATAAAGCCGGTAGAGCTTGCCGCGGTCGCGCCACGTATCTCCGGTGAGCAGTTGGACGCTTTTCGACACCAGGAAGGGAGCGGCTGTCGCGCTTGCTGGCGCGTCGCCTTCGGCGCTCACGGCGTGAGCACTCGCGAGTGTGATAAGCGCGGCGAGGCTAGTTCGCTTCATCGGTCTGGAACTGTTTGCCAAGATCGGAGGCATGTTCGAGATCCGGTCGCAGCGACTTGCCGTCCTTGTTGCGGCCGATCGCAGCCATATCGAAGAAGACCATGGAATCATCGTCATAAGAGACCGAATAGGGATCGTTGGCATTGCCGGCCCCGACGAGCGCAAAGCACGAAACCGCGTCCGGAACGCCGGGCTGGCTTTTGAGGACCAGCGTCTTGCACAATACGACGGATGCGCGGGTGTTGTAGACAGCGTCGTCGTAGTCCCGCACGGCCTTCGTGCAATCCCACTCCTCAGCCTTGTAGGTGATCTTGGGCTTCGGACAGGCCGCGAGGCCCCGCAGCCTATAGGTGATGCCGTTGATGACGCGTTCGGTCGCGGACTTGATCTCCACCGGCTTGGCTAGCGCTGTTACGTCGCGCTGAAAGAGCGCCCCGCGTGCGTCGTAGCGCTCGTAGACGAAGGTCTTTTCGCCAGGTTTGGCGAACTTCTGCAGATACG
The DNA here is from genome assembly GCF_004792275.1 of Mesorhizobium sp. M4B.F.Ca.ET.143.01.1.1. NCBI lineage: Bacteria > Pseudomonadati > Pseudomonadota > Alphaproteobacteria > Hyphomicrobiales > Phyllobacteriaceae > Mesorhizobium > Mesorhizobium sp. M4B.F.Ca.ET.143.01.1.1. The sequence goes on along the minus strand of NZ_SRSR01000019.1, from coordinate 72,906 downwards.
CGGTCGACGGCTGCTCGAACGGATGCGGCTCGTTCGTGCCCAGATCGGCGGCGCCTAGGACGGTGCTGTGGAGCAACAATGCCGCGACGAAGAAAAACTGCTTCATCGGAAAAATTGGCCTCGATCCTGCTTCTCGTATTGACACTTTACTTTGGCACCATGTACCCATAGTAAAATGTCAAAATCGGTAGCGCAATGAAAAACCGGATCGCGCTTGCGCTTTCTCTGTGTGGCGTCATGGCGCCATTCGGCGCACATGCGGATAACACGACCTCGACGCGCATCGCAGCGGCGTTTGCTCCACCGGCCCGCCCAGCGATTTCGACCTTTTCCGATGGTGATCACGGATCGACGATTGGCGGCGGGTGTGCGCCTACGGATCGCAGGCGGGCCGCGGCCTTGGTGCGCCAGGTCGCCGAAGAAGAGGGCTTCGATCCCGATCTGAGCGAGGCGGTTGCCTGGGCAGAAAGCGACATGGGCGGCAATCAAGGTCCGTCTCGCGCGGGCGCTCTCGGCATCATGCAGCTCATGCCGGCGACAGCGTCGCGTCTTGGTGTGGCCGACAGATGCGACGCGGGAGCCAGTATCCGTGCGGGCGTCCGCTATCTGAAAGCGCTTTATGAGGAGTTCCATGATCCGCTGTTGATGTTGGCGGCCTACAATGCAGGCGAGCAGAACGTTTACAAAGCCAACGGCATCCCCGTGAACGACGAGACCACGAAATACGTGGTCAAGGTGCTCAATCGCTGGAAGCTCGGCAAGCTGATTAAGGCTCCCATTCTCAACCCTGTTGATCATCGTCCTGCAGCCGCGACCGACGCGGTCGATGGCGTCGCCTGGCAAGACGGACACGTCATGGATTTTGGCAACTGAAAAAGGAGTGAGATGACGATGGATTATAAAAAGGCGGGCAAATTCGCCGTCCAGTTTATGGCCGCTGCGGCGATCGGAACGGCGCTCGCGCCGGCGAGCGCATACGCGCAGTCAGCCGCCCCGGTCGAGGGCGTACTGGAATGGTTCGTCGGTGTGCTGCAGGGCAGCATTGCTCGATCTTTCGGGATCATAGCAGTTTGCTTTCTCGGCTTCCTGGCCATGACCGGCCGCCTGGTGTGGATGATGGCGCTTTCGATCATCATCGGCATTGCTCTGGTCTTTGGCGCTGCAGCTCTGGTCGATTCCATCCGCTCCACCGCTGGAGGCGCGTGAGCCGATGGAGGACGAAGAGGTCTATGTCGAGCCGGTCAGCCTGCCCCTGACGCGCCCGCCGATGAAATGGGGTGTGCGCTACGAGGTGTTCGCGCTTAACGGCATGGCTGCCGTCATCGGATTCATCGCGACCAGCAGCTTCACGCTCGGCCTCGGCCTATTCAGCGCGACCCATCTGATCAGCGCCTATCTGTGCCAGCGCGACCCATACATCTTCCACATAGTCGAACGACGACTGTCGAAGCGGGGCGCGGTCGCAAACTCAGGCTTTTGGGGCGCGAGGAGCTATTCACCGTGACCGTGAATGCCGACCTGAAATTCGCGAAAGCGCGCAAACGGGAAAAACCGGTCGAGGCCCATGTCCCCTATTTGCGTCACGTCGACGACAATTTGGTGGTCACCAAAAGCGGCTTTCTGCTCGGCGTCATTCAGCTCAGCGGCCTGCCCTTCCAGACAATGGATCAGGCAGAGCTCAACAACCGCATGTTCAATCGCAACACGACATTCCGCAACCTCTCCACGTCCCGTTTTGCCGCCTATGCGACCATCATTCGGCGTCATGTGACGCCAGAGATCGAAGGGGATTTCGAAAACCCTTTCGTGGCGGAGCTCGATGCCCGCTACATGGACGAGTTGGGCTCGAAGAACCTGTTCGTAAACGAGGCTTTCCTGACGCTCATCCGCCGTCCGATGGTCGGGCGCGTCGGCTGGGTCGACAAGGCGCTCAACGCGTTCCGCATCAGCACGGCCGGCGAAGAGACTCGTGAAGGGGCCATGGCCGAATTGCACGATGTCCTCAATGGCGTCACCAAGGACTTTTCCGCCTATGGCGCGCGGCTCCTGGGCGTGGTGACGCGACGCGACAGCCTGTTTTCCGAACCTGCCGAATTCATCGCCAAGATCCTTGCCGGCGGCGCGGATGTAGAAATGCCGCTGCCGCGCATGAGCTTGGCGAGCGCCTGTGCGACCCGGCAAATCTTCTTCGGCAAATCCGCTCTGGAGATCAGAGGGGCGCAGACAAGCAAGATCGGCGCCATGGTGTCGATCAAGGAATACCCGCCCTTCACGGCACCCGGGTCGCTTGATGGTCTGTTGAGGCTGCCGCATGAATTCATCCTCACGCAGTCGTTCGCGATTGAAGATCGCGTGACGGCCATGCGCCGCATCAACACCATCTCGAACCAGGTCAGCGGTTCGGATGAGGCCGGAACCACGGTCGAGGATTCCGTGCACGCCGGCGCTGACAAGCTCGCCGGCGGCGAGGTGGTTTTCGGGCAGCACCACATGACCGTGATGGCGCTCGCTGCCGACGTACCAGGGCTCAACCGCTCCTTGTCCGACATCACCGCCGAACTGTCGCGCATGTCGATCGTCCCGGTGCGGGAAACGCTCAACACCGAACTTGCGTTTTGGGCACAGCTGCCCGGCAATTTCAGCTACATTGCGCGCCGCGCCCTGATCTCGTCGCTGAACTTCGCCGGGTTGTTCTCGGGCCACAATTTTCCCTCAGGCCAGCGTGAGGGACTGCACTGGAAGCGTCCGATCGCGCTCCTCGAGACGACCAGCCAGACCGCCTATTATTTCAACTTTCACGTCCACGACGTCGGCCATTTCACGGTTTTCGGTCCGACCGGTTCGGGCAAGACCGTCGTGCTGTCATTCCTGATGGCGCAGGCAATGCGGATTTCCCCGCGACCGCGATGCGTCTACTTCGACTACATGCGCGGCGCCGAGCTCTTCATCCGCGCGCTCGGCGGCCGCTACGAAGTCATGGAGCCGATGCAGGCCACCGGCTTTGCCCCCCTCCAGCTGGAAGACACCGCAGAAAACCGCACGTTTCTCGAAGGGCTGCTGCGCTACATCCTGACCCCAGACGACGGTTCGCTCGACGTGGCGGAAATGCGCGTGATCAACACGGCCGTCGACAAGGTCTACAAGATTCCGCGCCAACAACGCACGTTCGAGCTGCTGCCGGAGGTGCTGCGCGGCTCGCTGACGCCCGGGATGAACGATCTCGCGGCGCGCATTGAACCGTGGCTCGATCCTGGCGACAAGGGCTGGCTTTTCAATAACCCCGTCGATCTCGTCGATTTTTCGAAGCCGGTGGTCGGGTTCGACATGACCAAGATCCTGGCCGATAAAAAATTGCGCTCGGCCGCCCTGCTTTACATCTTCCATCGGCTGGAAGAGATCATCGACGGCACGCCGCTTCTCATGTTCCTGGATGAAGGCTGGAAGCTGCTCGATGACGAGGTGTTTGCCGCCTTCATCAACGAGACGCTGAAAACAATCCGCCGGCGCAATGGTGTCGTCGGCTTTGGCACCCAGACGGCCGAGGATGTGGTGAACTCGTCGGTCTCGTCCTCGCTAATCGAGCAGACGAAAACCAACATCTTTTTCCCCAATCCGAAGGCGAGCAAGAATTCCTACATGGCGCGCTTTTCGCTGACGGCGAAAGAGTTCGAGTTCGTGCGCCGCACCGCCAAGGAAACGCGCACGTTCCTGGTCAAGCACGACAGCGATTCCATCGTGGCCAAGCTCGACCTGTCGGGCATGCCCGACCTCATCAAGGTGCTGTCGACCAACGAAGCCAGCATCAAGGAATGCGAACGGCTGCGCGAGATTTACGGGCAAGAGCCGGAAGCGTGGCTGCCATACCTTTGCGGATGGGAGAACGAGCATGAAGAAGCGGCTTAGCAGCGTGATCGCCGCTGCCGCGATGATGCCTGGGCAGATGGCGGTTACCCCGGCGCTGGCCCAGATCGCCGTTATCGACGGTTCCAACCTGGACAAGCGCGCGCAGGACGAAGAGCACAGCACGAAATCGCAAGAAACCAAATCCGACGAAAAGGAGAAGAAAAAGAGCCTCGTTTGCACCTATACGAACAAGTACAGGTCGCAAATGTTCAACCGCTCCCCTGGCGAGGCGCTGAGCCGCGACGCCGAAAACGCAAAGCTCATCCGCTACTATGCGCAAAAATATGGCGTTCCGGAGGGCCTGGCGCTATCGGTCGCCTACCAGGAATCCCGCTTCGACAGCTGCGCCGGCTCACACACCGGCGTCAAGGGCGTCATGCAACTGACAAAGGGAACGGGCAGGCAGCTCGGGTTCGATCGCGACATCAACGAGCAAAACGTCGAGGGTGGGGTCAAGTATCTCGGCAAAGGCGTCGCGCAGTGTGGCGCCAGCAACTACAGCTGCCTGGCGAGCTTCTATAACGGCTCGAATGCCGCCGAACAGGCTGAGTGGGCTTCAGGCGTCGGCCGATGGCACGGCTACTTCGACAGTTACGTCTCCAGCGGAGAGGCGCCGGCGGCGTCCCCGCCGGCGATCAGCATCGTGACATCGAGCGGACCTGGCGGCGTTGCCCAAAGCGGCGCCCTCGATTCCCTCTCCAAGGCCGCGGCGGGCCTCAACACCAGCTCCGCACAGATGACGGCCAATTCCTCGCAGATCGACGCGCTTAGCGGTGGCGTCGGACAGGTTGAAGAATACAAGGACGCCTGGGAGCTGAACTCGTCCGCTCGAAGTCTCAATGCCGGCGTGACCGGCCGATACATCAGTCAGGCCTCTGACTTCACTGCCCTCCTCGGTCAGTTTCTTTCGTTGAACAACGTCGGAGCCTCGCAGACCGCGCGCATCATTGCCCCGCCTCAAGGAGGATCCCCAAATCCATTTTCATGCGACCCGGCCGAGCTTCAACGCCTACGGATCGATCAAAACCAATGGCTACCTTGTGCCAGCCAGAACTCGCACACCGCTTCCGGGAACGCACAGTCGGTGCAGATCAACGCCGATCCAACCGGCGCGGCGCGCGCGATCGAAGCAATCCAGGAATAGGAGGCTAACGTGAGAAAAATCGCTTTCGCGGCATGTGTAACACTTCTGTCCAGCGTCGCTCATGCGCAAATCGCCGTCATCGACAATGCGAATTTGGACATTGCCCGCCAGAATGCGGACAACACCAATTCGATCATGGGCTCCAACAAGGACATCCTCGAGAAGAGCAATCAGATCCTGCAAGCCCTGACGGGCAGCCGCAACGGCTCTCTCGGCATCGGCCAAATGGGCCTGGGCGGCAACATGTCGATTGCGCAGGCGCCGAGCTTTGGATCGATCCTCAATGGCGGCGCCCTCTCCTTCGGCGGGCTGTCGCCGCAAATCCAGAAGATCGCCGGAGCGGTGATCAACGGCCTGCAGCTGGTCAAACAGCTCCAGCAAATCACCGGCGATGGCAGCAGTGCCGTCAACACTGCCTATAGCGGCAGCGTCAACGTCGCGTCGCTGTTGAGCGCCCTCACCTCGCAGGCCTCCCAAGGGGTCGCGCAACGCGAACAGTCGTTGCAGTCGGCCAGCGGCCAGATCGGACAGGCCGAGGACGTCAAAGGCTCGGTCGATCAAAACACGCGCATGCAGCTTGAGAACGCGCGTGCGGTCAACGAGCTCATCGGCGTGCAGAATGGTGCCGTCGCCGCGCTCAACGAGGAAATGAAGACGCGGCTTTTGCGGCAAAGCCAGGTGCAAAAGCTGATGACGCCGACGCAAATCAATCCGTTCCAGAATTTTGGCACAAGCGGGAACTGATCGTTGACCGTGTGTGCGAAACTGATACCGCCTTGGTGGCGGCGGGCCGGTGTGGTCGCCGTCGCGGTCGCGATTGTCATGGTGAGTGGTTGCGCCCGGCCAGCTCGCGAGCTCAAGGCGCCCTGCGCGCCGCTGGCTTATGTGGGCGATGCGAGCTGCGGGCCCTTGAAGCCGGTCAACGCCCCGCCCTTCGATCGTGTTGTCGAGGCTGAATGAACGGCCTGGCGACAAGCATTCTGGGAGGCATCGACGACGTCGGAAAGGGCTTTGTTTCCAGCGTCTACATGCAGCTTGGCTATGCGCTAGGGGATGTATACGCGCTCATGCTTACCGTCTACATCATCTGGTGGGGTTACTCGATCCTCAGCGGCCGCGAGACGATCTCCCCGATCGAGTCGGCATATCGCCTCGGACGCGCGGTGGTCATTTATCTGTTGCTGAATGGCTGGGGCACGTTCTCCGAGACGATCTACAAGCTGGTGCAGGCCGTGCCGAGCGAAATCGGCAAGATCATCGTCGGGGCCGTCTCGCGCGCCACCGGCAACCAGCTCTCGGATCAGGATGCGATCCCGGCCCTGATCGATAACCTCTACCGCGGTGCCCAGGACGTTGCCAATCAGGTCTACAGCGGCACCTTTTACGACATATTCGGCGCGCTGCTTTCCACCATCGTGCTTCTGGCCGCCATCATCTTTTCGGCGCTGGCGATCGCCGCAATCATCGCGGCCAAGATCATGCTGTTCATCACTTTGGCGCTGGCGCCGGTCTGGATCGTGCTTTGGCTCTACCGGTGGTCAACGCGAATGAGCGAGGGCTTCATTTCGCTGACCACCTATCTGATCATCCAGCAAATCCTCATATACGGCTTCCTGGGCTTTTATTTTTCGCTGGTCAATCTTGCCTTGAACACTGCCACGTCGGGAGGCGCCAGCGTCGACAACAAGATGTCGATGGTCCTGCCGCTCGTCCTGGTCACGATCATCGGCATCTATGTGCTCATGCAAATCCCGGCGATCGCCTCGATCCTGAACGGCGGCGGGTATCTGAGCACAGTTGGCGCATACCGCTCCTTTGGCAACGTGCCGGGCAATGTTGCCCGCTATTCCGGAGCGCGGTTCGTCGCGAACCGGTGGCAGCGGCTGAAAACATCCCGCACCAGCGAGGCGGCTCGATCATCCATTCAGCAAGCGGCGCGCGATAACGCGAGGCCATTGGCATAGACCGCTAGCATTCCCTTAGAAGCGCGGCTTCAGGCTGCAGTGGGAGTTTGGCAATGAGGCTAAAGTAAAGTGACAGAAACACAGGCAAGCATCCCCGCCGAGACCGGCAAACTCGTTGACGAGCGCTACTACCAGGCCGGTGCCACATGGGAGGACGACACACACCGGTCTCTGAGACGTTCGCGCACGCTGGCCTGGCTTATCAGTGCCGTCGCGAGTGTCGTTGCGAGCCTGTCGTTGCTGACGCTCGTGCTCATCCTTCCGCTCAAGCAATTCGAGCCCTATGTGATCGAGGTCGACAAGACGACCGGATATCTCGAAGTTGCGCGCGCGCTGAAACCCGGCGATCTGTCGCAGAACGAAGCGGTCACGGCCGCCAATATCGTCCGCTATATCCGCGCCCGCGAAACCTATGACGCGCGCGAGATCAAGCAGAACTACGATCTGGCGCAGCTTTATTCGACTGGAACGGCGGCCAGGGATTTGACTTGGGCTTACACGCCGTCCAATGCGCAATCGCTCGACAAGGTTTACGGGCGCAACGTCACCATTTCCGTCGACGTCAAGTCGGTTTCACTGCTCAACACCACGACCGCTTCGGTGCGGTTTTCGACCACGACGCGTCGCGAGAATTCTTCCACGACCGACAATTGGGTGGCCGTGGTCAAGTTCCGTTACACGACGACGCCGATCAAGAACGAATGGCGCTTCGACAATCCGCTTGGCTTCCAGGTGATCGAATACCGTCGCGATCAGGAGTCGGCGCCAACGGCCGGGAGCGCGCAATGAAGACCCACATTGGCGCCGCCCTGTCGCTGCTGATTTTGCTCGGCTCGACCAGCTACGCTGCCGCGCGGGACTATCGTATCCGCTACGTGCCTTTCGACAACGACAATGTGACGACGGTCAATGCCGCGCTCGGCGTCTCCACGATGATCGAGCTCAGCCCGTCCGAAGTGATCGAGACCGTTTCGGCCGGCGACACGAAAGGCTGGTCGATCGTGCCCAAACGCGGCTCGCGCTTTCTCTTCATCAAGCCGCTCGAACGGGACGCCTGGACGAACGTCAACGTCATCACCGACCGACGCGTCTATTCGTTGCTGCTCAAAGCCACGGACAGCGATCGCGACCGTGCGTCCTTCCAGGTCCGGTTCAGATACGCGGATGAGGATCAAGACGCGCGCCTGCTTTCCGAGGCCCAGAAAAGTGCTGCCGATCCCGAACTCAAGAACCTCAACTATGCCGATCTCAACTACAATTACGTCTATGTCGGCGACGATGGCCTGAAACCGCGCGTTGCGTTCGACGACGGCACCAAGATGTTCCTCGAGTTCACCGGCGACATTCCGGCCATCTTCGTCGTCGACGAAAAAGGTCAGGAATCGCTGGTCAATCAGCGGACCCAGGGAAAATACACGATCGTCGACAAGATCGGCCGGCAATTCACGCTGAGGGCCGACGGCAAAACGCTCTGCCTCTACAATCGAGCGCGGCCGTCGAAGTCGGACCCTGTCTCCGACGTCTACGGGCCGAGGAAGCTGGTGCGCGGGGCCGGCCCCTTGTCCTCCCCGAGCGCGACGGGACGATAGATGAGCAACATCGACTATAACGAGCTTGATGGCGGCCCGAGCGTCGCCAGACGCTATGCCGGAATAGGCACAAAAGTCGCCATGGTCGCCGCAGGGCTGATTGTGGCGATCGCGCTGATCTGGATCAACTGGCCCCGCGAGCCGCGCTCTCGCGATGCGGCCTCGGACACTAATGACAATTTCAACCCGCCTGAATTTCGCCCGCCGGCGCTGGCCGAGACGCCACAAGAGGCCGACAAAACTATCGACCAGATCGTTGTTCCGCCGCCCGCGGAAGGCGAAGCCAACAAGCAGCAGGCCGACAACGTCGATCAGACGGTTGAGCAGGGCGCCGATCTCGATGCGCAGCGGCGCGCCATCGAAGCCCAATTGGCAGTCGAGCAGGCGCGCCGCAAAGCCGAAGAAGAAGAGGCCCGCCGCAAGCAAGCAGCCGACGAGGAGGCCCGCCTGAAGGCCGAGGAGGCTGAGCGGCAAAAGGCGATGTGGGAGCGCCTGCGGTCGAACCAGATGATTACGAGTGAGCAAGCAAACTCGGCCGCCGGGCACGACCAGCCGGCCCAGGCGCAAATCGCCGCTGACGGTCAGCTTGTTCCGGTTCCGGGCGCCGACAACGATGCGAACAAGGCTTTCCTCGCGCAATCGGAAACACATTCGAACGCGATGGCGAAGGCGCGGGTTTTCCGCCGCACCGATGCATTGATCCCTGAAGGCACGATGATCGGCGGATTTCTGGAAACCGCCGTCAACACCGATCTGCCCGGCATGGTTCGCGCGGTGGCGCGCGAAGACGTCTATTCGCTCGACGGCCGTCGCATTCTGATCCCGAAGGGGTCTCGGCTGACCGGCGAATATCGTTCGGGGATTGCGCGCGGGCAAAAGCGTGTGTTCATCGTTTGGAACCGCGTCATCCGTTCCGACGGCGTCTCGGTCGACATCGCCTCACCTGGCGCCGACCGTCTCGGACGGGGCGGTCTCGGCGGCCGCGTCGATACGCATTGGCTTGAACGCTACGGCAATGCGATCATGCTTTCCGTCGTTGGCGGCGTTTCGGAGTACCTGTCCTCCCTCGCCGACAATGGCAGCGACAGCCAGCAACGGCAGGTGACGACCCTTGACCCGGTCACGGGGCAGACGGTCACGACCACCTATGGCGGCTCCGGTTCGCAACGCGACGCCCGCAGCATCGCCTTCGACAAATCATCGACGGCGCTGCAGCAGCTGGCACAAGAAGCGTTCCGCGACACACAAAACATCCCGCCGACGATTTATGTCGACCAGGGGACGCCGATCGTCGTCTTCGTGCGCCGGGATCTGGATTTTTCCGAGCTCTATGCGGATCCGGTAGAAGAGGAGCTGGCTCGACTGAAGCGCGGCGGCAAGCCGGCAAAGGCGGTCGATCCGACGCCGCTCTTCATGGCGCCGACGTCGGGGGCTGATCCCTATTATCCAGGCTACGGGACTCCGGTGAGATGAATGTGCAGCCTGTGCCGAACCCTTGGGCGCGCGCACCGGTGCTGCGCGCCGAACTGGAACCGATCTGGCCCTACATGGAGGAAGAAGCGGTTTCTGAAATCGCCATCAACCGACCCGGCGAAGTTTTCATCGAGCGCCTGGGTACAAAGGAGATGGAGCACGTCGTCAAACGCGAGCTCACCAGAAACTGGATCCGCTCGGTCTCGGTTGGCGTCGCTTCGGCCACCAACCAGGTCGTCAACGAGGTCACGCCGGTACTGTCGGCAGCTCTCCCCTCAGGCGAGCGCTTTCAATGCGTGCTGCCGCCGGCGGCCCCCGATGGCGGCGCGATCTCCATCCGCAAGCAGGTCATCATGGACATGACCCTTGGCGACTACGCCAAGATGGGCGCCTTCGAACAGACCGAGATGGGCAGCGGCCTGGCGCTCTCGGCCGAAGAAAAGCAGCTCGCCGAGATGCTCAACGACACCTCGCCGTTGAAATTTCTGCAATACGCGGTTCGCAATCGGATTTCCCTCATTGTCTCCGGCGGCACGTCGACCGGCAAAACAACCTTCCTCAATGCGTTGTTGAAGATCATTCCCTCTCATGAGCGCATCATAACCATCGAGGATACGCGCGAACTCAAGCCGGCGACAGCCAACACCGTGACGCTGCTTGCCTCGAAAGGCGACCAGGGCCTTGCCAGGGTTACGCCGCAACAGCTGCTCGAGGCGTCATTGCGCATGCGGCCGGACCGGCTGCTGCTCGGCGAGCTGCGCGGTGCCGAGACATTTTCCTTCCTGCAAGCCATCAACACCGGCCATCCTGGTTCGTTGACAACCGTTCACGCCAATTCGGCCCGCTCCGCCTATGAGCGCCTGGCCCTCATGGTCATGCAAAGCAATGTCGGGCTCTCTCGCAGCGAGATCCTTGACTACCTCCGCGAGGTGATCCCGGTCGTCGTGCAAATGGTGCGCGGCGACGGCGGACGCCGCTCGATCAGCGAAATCAAATTCACGAAGGCTGAGACGATCTAACGAGGACGCACAATGGAAAAGATCGCTGGCAGGATTTTCCTGGCGTTGATGGCCATGGTGCTGGGCACGTTGCTGTTTGTGGTCGCATACGCGGCGACCGACTGGTACAGGACCGGATCGCATTTTCTCTTCGACAGCCTGAATGCGGACCCGCGGCCGGTCTTCGGCTACGCCTGGACGGACCTGAAAGCTGGAAGCTTCGCAAAGCTGCAATACGCCGGCGCCGCGGCCCTATTCGGCTTCGTCCTGCCGCTCGCGATCGCATTCTTGATGCGGCCGCCCAAGCGCAACGACGCGAAATTCATGTCGATGGCCGACGTTCGCCGGGCTGGCCTGCTGAAGCCGAGGGGCATCTTCATCGGACGCGCCGGCGGCAGACTGGTCAACGTCTTTGCCCCGCACCGCGATCGGCGCACCGGCAAATTGCGCCTGACGCGCCCCAGAGTTCGCGGCGGCAAGAAACTTTGGATCGACGGCGATGACGTCGGCGGCTTCGTCATTGGACCGCCCAGATCGGGCAAAGGCGCGGCGCTGATCATCCCCAACGCGCTAATGTGGCCACATTCGCTGGTCGTGCTCGATCTGCGCGGGGAGACCTATGAAGCGACAGCCGGCCATCGGGCCACCTTCAGCGAGGTCGTCCGCTTCGCGCCGGCCGACCGCGACGGCAACACCGCCTTCTATAATCCGATGGATTTTATTTCGCTTGATTCAGCGCAGCGGGACATCGACCTGCGCAACATGGCGGCCGCGCTCTTTCCGCGGCCGCCTGCCAACGCCGATCCTTATTGGGTCAATGATGCGCGCCTCCTCTTCACCGGCATTGCCTCTTACGTCATGGAGTCCCCGCGGATCGCCGACGAAAATCGAAGCTTCGCCACCATCCTCAAGATCATGAACGGCGCCGACGAGCCGATCCTGGAGTTCCTGGCGAGCTTGCGCGACACCCGCCGGCATGAAGTGTCCGATTTTACGCTGCAGACGCTTCTCCCCTACGCGGATATGGCGGAGAAGCAGTTTTCCGGTCTCTATGCCGGCGTGCGCACCGGCATGGCGCCCTTCCTGAACGAGCGGCTTATGCGGGCGACCTCCCGGAGCTCCTTCGACATCCGCAATCTCAAGACCGAGCGGGTCTCGCTCTATCTCGATTTCCGGCGCGAGCAGATGGCTTCGCTGGGCCCGCTTTTCAATGTGCTCATCACGCAGATGATGAACTTCATGTCCGAATCCATACCACGCCCCGGCGAGCACCAGGTGCTTGTCCTGCTCGATGAATTTCAGAACCTCGGCAAGCTTGAGAAGGTGACGGACATGGCCACCGTCCTTGGCGGCCATGGCGTGCCGATGTGGTTTTTCGTGCAGTCGCTCAAATCGGTCGACGAAATCTACCGCAAAGAAAGCCGCGAAACGCTTATCAACGCTGCGCGGGTCCAGATCTTCTTCGGCGCCCAGGAGACCGACGATCTGCGCTACGTTTGCGAGCAGATTGGCGAAACGTCCGAACCCCAGAAGGACGTCACCAGGACCCAAGCGAGCCTTTTCGACACCTATTACACGCGCTCTGTTCACAGCAAGCAAGTTCGCCGGCCGCTGATGCGTCCGGACGAAATTCGCACCATGGACAAGAGCAAGGTCGTCATTCTGCCGCGCGGCGACAACGCAATCCTTGCAACCCGGAATTTCTATTTCGCTGATCGTGATCTCTCCAAGCGGGCTTTCATGCCCCTACCGGAAAGGGCGAACGCAAAGCACGCCAAACCTATCGCTGCCGCCGCTGCCCTCCCCTCTCCGTCCGCCCAGTCGATCGTGCCGACTGGGCCACGCTACCGCTCCGGCATCACACGGTCGCGGCTGCAGCGCGGTGCGACGTTTGCTGCAAAGGTTGGGCGTGCCGAGCCCCCAGTCGCTCGCCGTCGCCTGCCCGCCGCGCAAAAGAATGAGCTTGAGGCGAGCCTCATCCCGCCGGCAGCGGCGGCGCCCGCAGCGGCCAATGCCGTCGATTTTTCGGCTTTGGCGGCCCGGGCGGCGGCAACCAGGATCTCGCCGCAAAAAGAGGCCGTGATTGCGGCCATTCTCGCCGAGGCTAAATCTTTCCGTTCGCAGTCGACTGACTCCGAGACATTCGACCGCAATTTAAGCGTCGTCGCGGAAGCATTGCCGGATGTCGTGGACGAGTGATCCCGTCCGACAACCGCCGGTCGGAGGTCGTTGTTGGTGGGGTCCAACAAGCTCCGTTTCAGCTGAGAAGAGTTCACTGTAGGCGGCAAAGACCCGGCCATTGGGTTTGGCGGCTCGCGGTGGCCGCACATAAAACAGGGCGCGTGAAAAGGACTCACGCTCCCTGTCTAAGGGCTTGAATTAAGCATGCCTTCTCCGAAACCGGGCCCACCTTCGAAAGACATGTGCTTAGCGCTCGTATTCGTCGCCCTGGCTGCGCTGTGTCTTGCGGTCCTGATCGTCGACCTGCCGGCCCTTTTGCTTAGCTAAGTTTTTCTGCTGCTGAACGCGTTGCCGCGCCTTCTCGGCATGTCGCGCCGAGGTCTCGGGCTGACGCGTGTCTTCTCGGCCAGGCAAATCGCGGCCGCGCGCCTCTCTTTCAGGCGCGGCTTCGCCGGCCCCGCCTGCGCCCTTTTGCTGCTCGAACTGGAGGCGGGCCAGTCGATCGTGCATCTTGTCGTTCACGCCATCGCGGTATTGCGCGAAACGTGTTTGCTCGGCGTTGGGAAGCGTGTCCCGCATCTGATCCAACGCCTGGTTCACACGCGCCATCTTCTGCCGCATTTCCAAAGGTGTCTGCGCCATTTCGGTAGCTCCTATCAGCCTGGTCAATTCTTTCATGCCGGGATGGGACAAGAACGACGGGTTCCGCCCCAGTCCGCCGCCACCTTTGGAAATGGCAGGGGTCGGCCTCTCGCCTCCCTCACGCGCATGAATCCGGAGGACAGTGTGGCCGATCGTCTCGGTTGCAGTCAGCGCTTGACCGGTGATGCCAGCCGACCGCATCACGGCGGCCGTCTGCTGCCACACGGCGGCGATCGCTCCGCCATTGGCGACGAGCAACCCGCTATCCATTCGACGCTGTCGCTTATCCTCCACGCGCGCGACCGTCTTGTCGCTCACCTGGTAGCGCGGATCGTGCTGCGCGCGTTTGTAGGCGCCCGCGTGTTCCTTCGTATAAGGTCGGCCCATTGCGTGGTCGTACCGGCGGGTCGCGACCATCGCAATGCCGTGTTCGCGCGCCTTTTCCGCGTAGGCTTCCCGCCAGGCATGGAGATCCGCCTTGTAGAATGTCAGCCGCTCGCCGTCGGCCGAGCGCGCCTGCACCATGGCGTGGATATGGACGTGCTTGGTCTCGGCATGGTGTGCGAGCACGAATTTGTGCCCGGGCGCCCGCTCCTCGAGCACGGCCCGCGCGGCCGCCAAGACCGCTTGCGCGTCCGTGCCAGCCCGGGCCGAGAAAAGCAGGTGATAGGCATTGCGCCGCTCCCGGCCAGAAAGTTGTGGCCGCCATTCCTCAAAAATCGCTGCGGCCGCCTTCGTCGGCTGTTTGCTGGAAACCGTCTGACCATTCGCCTGGCGAACCTGCTTGTGCGCCCGGATAAACTTTTGCAGAAAATATTGCGCCTTACGCTCGTTGCCGACGGCCGCCGTCACTTCTGCTGTCGCGCGGATGCCGGCCTTCCCCATGGCTTCGCCCAAGCCGGCTTCGATCTTGTCGAGCGCTTTGCTGCGTGAATTTGCCCGCCCGGCCCCGAGAATCTTGGCAAGTGGTCCGGCGCGTTCTCCCGTGTGACCATAAACGGCGACGCTGTCGCCCGTGCGAGCATAGACGAACGGCTTTGATCCGACGGCCGCGTTCAAAGCCTCGCCAAGCGCTTCGTCCGTGACGTCGCCGGCGAGCTCGAACCGCACCTCGATGAAATTCGTATTCTCAAGCTGCGCCTGGAATGTCTCCGTGAATTGGTGCAGGAAGCCGCGACGGTCCTGGGCATTGGCAAGCCCCTGTCCGCTATCGGTGAAGATCTCGATATCGCGCTTCTCGCCCTGTTCATTGGCGCGTGTGCCGATATAGGCAAGCAAGGCGCCCGCCTGTTTGCCATTGGCCGCGCTCGACAGGACCTTGAACACCGCCGGCTGCGCGCCGGCGGCATAGGCTGCTCGCGCCGCAACCGCTCTCGCCTCTCGCGTTGGCCGCGCGAAGTGTCGAGCGGACGGGAGCGCGCCCGACCTTCCGCCGCCCCCGCCACGGCGCCGCCATTCTTCTTCCTCTTCCTTGACGAAGGCGCCGAGTGTGAGGCCGAAAATCGCTACCGCCCCATTTGCGTCGCTGGATGAATGCAGACTCCCACTGGTGCCCACAGACATCGGTATCGCGCTGAGCGGTCCTCCTCGACCTGAGGACGAAACAGGTGCCTTTGCGACGCGGGAGCTCGCTCCCGGGTGCCTCGCACTCCCCATCGACGATTGCATGCCAGCCATAGGCGAAGCCACGCGGGCCTGGGTCACGCCACTCGCACGGATGTTCATCGCTTGACGATCGGCCGTCTCCCGGCCAGCCGATTGCAAAAGCCTATCCTCCTCAAGCTCCTCGAGGTCGCCAGCGCCCGGTATGCGCAAATAGCGTTCGATTTCGGCAGCATATCCGGCGAGACGACCGCTCATGCCTTGACCTCACTGCGCTTGCGCGGCCTAGCAATCATCGCCTTCAATTCTTCGCGGAACCGACGCACGAGCTCGCCAACGGCGATCAAGGCGCGCTCGAGGTCTTCGTCATACGCCACCCGGCCCTCGTTCATCGCGCGGACCGCCTGATTGAAATTCACACCGACGCGGCGAAGCTGGTCGGTGGCCTCCTCAATGGAAGGTCGCAGTTCCCCCGTCGCCGCCGGTAGAAACCCCGCCTCGGTCCGAACAAGGCGGCGAACGACTTCGCTGACCGTCACCGACTCCACGTCAGCCATGGTGCGCAGCCGCTCCAGTTCGACGCTTGAGAAGCGCACATGCAGGACTTCGCCATAGCGCCGGGATGCGTTCCGACTTTCTGTTTGGCCACTGTTGGCTCTCATCTTCAAGCCCGCTTGCGGGCGCTAAGGCCGTTGGGCCGCGCCGTCCTTTTTTCGTGTGTAACACAAAA
This sequence comes from Mesorhizobium sp. M4B.F.Ca.ET.143.01.1.1, assembly GCF_004792275.1. NCBI lineage: Bacteria > Pseudomonadati > Pseudomonadota > Alphaproteobacteria > Hyphomicrobiales > Phyllobacteriaceae > Mesorhizobium > Mesorhizobium sp. M4B.F.Ca.ET.143.01.1.1. The sequence goes on along the minus strand of NZ_SRSR01000019.1, from coordinate 56,680 downwards.
AAGGCTATCCTGCCAAAGACAAAAAACAACATCACCAAAACATCTTTGCGGGTGTACGCTACATCACCCCAGCTTTCATTTCCAACTCATCAGCACATGCTCGCACGGAAACATGTTTCCTTGTGGACATCTTGCATCGTCAACTTAGCGACAAGCCAACGTTGCGACATGTTTCTGTCTCAGCATGTTACCTTGCTGCGGCATCATCATGCTAACATGGAGACAGCTCGCAAGGAGCAGGGAACATGAGCTCGTGCGATCGGGATCGCCGCGACCCCCGCGGGCTACGTAAGACGGATAAGCAGAGCCACGCGACCGAGGCCGACGGGCACGGCCGATTGCGCCGGGCCAAGCATCGATGGCCCGGCCCCGGTCGCGTGGCCTCGAGCGTTCTCTGCAACCCTCACCGCGGCGGATGCCGCGGGGCGGGCTGACCTAATCGTTCGGGAGCTTGTGCTTATGGGTTCTGATGTAGTCCTGCACCGCTTGGCGCAGCAGCTCGGTCATGCTGTGGCCGTTGCTGATCGCTAGCAGCTTGAATTGGCGCTGTTCGCCGGCCGTAAGGTAATAGCCGCAGCGCACCATTTCCTCTTCGCGAATCTTCTTGCCGGCAACCGGATCCTTCTTCTGGCCCTGTCGCAGCATTTTGCGGAAGTCCGGCCGAGCTGACGCTGGCGCAGCTTCCACCTCCGATGCCGCCGCGGATGCGGCGGCAAGCGCCTGAGAGGCGGGATCGGACTTGGGAGCGATAAACATGCTCGGAAGCGCCGGCGGCTCAGTGGAGATCGCTCGCATCATCCGAGCCTTCTTGTCGTCTTGCGTGTCCCGGGTGCTGTTCTCGTTCATGCGGCCTTCCTGATTGCTTCGGTGAAGGTCTTGAGGACGTCGTCGAAGACCCCTTCACTTTCGGCAATCGCCTTCGCGTCGGGCTGATCTGGGCTGTAGAGTGTCTGACCGCTTTGCAGGTCCCGATAGGCGACACGGTTTTGCAGCGCATGGTCGGCGATCGGCGTGCCGTTCGCCTGAATGATTGCGCGCAGTTCGCTCAAGGCTCTCGCCTTCGCATCGATGATGGTCTGTTTTGTTAGGACAAACACGGCTGGCAGCGGCCGGCCGCGTGTTTCGACCGCAAGCGGAATGTAGTGGTCGGTGATCTGGATTGCGGCGGTCACGTCATCGAGCGCGAAGAAGATCGGCACCACGACGATATCGGAAGCAAATAGCCCGGCCATGAGATTGTCGTTCGTGGTGCCTTCGGTGTCGATCAGCACCACGCTGCGCTCGCCATTGTGCAGTTCTGCCGACTTCAGGATCTCGCGCGGCGTCGTGGCGCTGACGAGCTGGAGTGTCTCGGGACGATTGCCGGCCTCCTTGAGCATCTGGGCCCACCGGCTCATGTTCTGGCGAACGTCGCCGTCGATGAGTGTCACCGCGTAGCCGCGCTTAAGGGCGACGGATGCCAGCGCGCGTAGCAGGGTCGATTTGCCAGTGCCACCTTTGGCGATAGCGGCAGATATGATCATAGCTCGGGGGACCTTCGATGAACCGCTTTTATGCCAACCGCCTCCCCGGCAATTGTCATACCCGAACCCAAAGTGTAGTGTCAATTTACGAGCGATCAACCGGACAGGACAGTGATGTTCAGGGCAGCTTTGGCCGAGATCTCGACGCGCGACGGCTGCGAGGCCGCGCTTGATGCGGCAGCCGCCACGCTGGCGCATTACAGCGCGCTTGCCTCCGTCGGCATGATGCGCCAGCGCGAGCTGATCTTGATGTTGCCGAACAGTGAGGCGTGCGGAGCGGATGATTAGGGCAGTATTGGTGGCCGTAGCGGCGGCGGCGAGCCTCGGCGCCGCCGCTCCAGGTGATCGGTCCAATGGGACGAGCAGCAATCCGATGTGGCCCGCGGGGCTGCGATGGGATTGCGCCACAGCAGCAAAAATCGTGTGTGAACGCGACGGCTCCTGCAAGGTCGCAAAAGGGGATGCTTCATTCCTGCTCAATTACGACAACAACAACGTCGAGTTTGCCAGCGGCGACGTCCGCATCAAGCGGCATTATCAGCAAACGGTGCAGGCAAGCCCTCTCCAAAGCGAGGTCAAGGTGGAGCTTGCCGACAATCGCGTCATCTGGCTGACGGCGGTGGACGCCAGTCGCACCTATTCCGACGCCTGGGTGGGTGCCCTCACTGAATTGAAGGGTGGCGCCGTCCTTCTGGAATCCCAAGGCGTCTATTGCACCCCACATAAATGAGCGTCGCGAACCGGGTCCCGCGCCAAGCGCTGCACGGCTTCTGTACAGCCGGAACCGCCGGCGGCCCGTTCTCTCCGGCCTCCGCCGTCCCTACGGCGCTATTGAGGCGCGCTCCGGCTCCGGCTCTTTGGGCATGGGAATTGCAGCGACACAAAAGAAAATCCTTCGATGGACCCGATGGCGGGTCGAAGAGTCCGGTGCCACCAGCGGCGATCACTGCAGGAAGGGTTTCGAGGGTTTGCTGATCGACCCGGGAACTGAGCCGAACCAGACGTTGGCATGCAGACGATCATTGAAGCTGCATCGCTTGCCAGCCATCGGGTCCCCTGGAGAACGCGACAACGCCATCGCCTTCACCTTTCCAGGCAGTGCGAAGCTTGTACTTCACGGTGCATTGCACGCCGGGTCCCACGGCGTTCTTCGAGCACTCTCCGATGCGCAACGTCGCTTGATCAGTGTTCTTTGCTCGCCGGAAAGCATCCAAAGCCTCGGCCGGCGATGGAATCTCAAGGCCGGCCGCGGCCAGATTCGCACACAGCGCCGGCTCGGACGCAATCGCCGCGGAGAGCTGGTCTTGTGTGGGATAGAGAGCCAGCGTGCCGCCTATGCCGACCAATGTTCCGGATGCCGCCGCCATGATAAGGGTCCCCGCATTGAACATGATCACGGCTTCGGAAAAACGTTGAACGTCGACGCGATAAGGTCCGTCGTATAGACGGTCTCGCCGTTGCGTTTGAAAGAGTTGTTGCTGATGCGGCCTTCGACGAAGACGACATCGCCGGGCTTGGCGTTCTCCGCCACCCAGGCGGCTTGCTTCTCCTCCAGGACCGTCACCTGGACCCAATCAGTGGCTTCCTTGGGATAGCCTTGTTCGTCGCGCCAATTGCGATTGGTGGCAATGTTGACCTTGGTGCTTTTGTCGAAGGGCGCGACCGACCCGACATTGCCATGAATGGTGAACCTGTTGACGCTTTTCATCGGGGTAACTGCCTCTTTTCCTACCACTAATTTAGCCGCCCGGGGTGACTCGGGATCATGGTCTGCTAAGGTTGAACCAGGTGCGCTGCCGCAGCCCGTTCGCGTCGTCGTAACCGATGTAGTAAGGCTTCGCGCGGCGCGGGCGCTGAATGTCGTAATAGGTGGTCGTTCGATCGTTATGTGCTCCGCTGGAGACATGAGTAAGCTGGACCGGCAGGGTGCGGTCGCCGAGCTGGATGGTTCCCGTCGGACTTCCGTCTGCCTGACCATGCCGCGCTCCAAAGTTGGCAGGCTGACCGAGATTGCCAGCCGCGATTCGGCACATGCTGGCCTGGCCTTGTCCCGGCCGGTCGCTAGTCGGTGCGTAAGGCATCCACCCCTGCGGGCAGGCCTCGTACGGATCGTAGCGGGCCGGCGGATGACAGGAGGGCGTACCCTGCCAGTCACCAGACAGACAAAGCAGGACCTGGCAGCCCCACTCGGATGCGAATGCTTGGGAGGGAACAGACCCGGCACCCGCGATCGCGGCAGCGCCCATAATCAGACATTTGAGCATGGTGATGGCTCTTTCTCTCTGAAACGTTTTTGACACTTTACTATGGATTTTGCTCAAAGAAAAGGGCAGACCGAACAGGCGGGTTCGTGCGAATACATAGATTCATGCTGCCAAACGAAGCGGGCGAGGTGAACAACCCGCTTCGGGAAAATATCGCCTGGTTCCTCGAAACCGAGCGCCGCAGGCGAAAGCTTCGCCATCAACACATGGCGGAACTGTTCAAAACGTCGCCGGGTCAAGGACTCGCATACCGCACCTACATTCGCACCATGAGAAAACGAAACAACGTGACCCTGCGCACGGTCGAACAGATGGCCCAGGCGCTTGAGGTGTCGATCGCGACACTTCTGGTCGGCGGCGCCGAGGTGGAACCATGGGCGCACAAGCTCACCGAAAAATCGATCCGCGCGCGCCTCGCCGCCATCATCGACAGCGAGCGCAAGCGCCGCAACCTGGTCCGCTATCAAATGGCGGAGCTGCTGGGTGTGTCGGAGATCACTTTCACCAAGCTCGAGCGCGCGAGCGGCAATATCAGTGTCGACACGATCGCCGCCGTCGGCGAGGCGCTCGGCCGCGATCCGGCAACCTTCCTGTTTCAGGAACCCGGCATCCAGCACCAACCGGCTTGATGTGGCGCGACCGATCCCCAAGGCTGCTTCAAAAACAGCCTCGTGCCGCCTTTAGGGGATCCGCGGCAAGCGTGGTTTTGGCGGCTAAGGCGTCAGACGGTCGGCGATGCGTGACTGGGGAATGGCTTCGGCCCGTCCGGCGGCCAGTCGGATCGGCTGCCAAATGGTCTTCCGCTCTGTTTATTGCGGGAGCTTCCTGTGGACGCCGCTTTTTTGAAGGCAGTCGGATAAAAATTAAGGCCGAGATTGGGCCGAAATTTCGCGATCCAGGCGATCTGACGCCGATGCACGACAACAATGTGATTTGTCAGGTTCCTGGCTCGCCATTGTCTGCGCTCGGTGACGCGCAGCAAGCCGAGCCTGCCGGCTTTGCGCAGCGCATTGCGCACCGTGGTCGGCCCGACGCCGGCCCGATCGCCGATTTCCTTAACCGATCGATCGCATCTGCCATGCTGCCGGCAATCGCACATAACAATGTAAAGCGCCGCGCTCTCCCCTTCGGTGAACGCGCCGGCGAACTCGGGCCGGACAGCCTGCATGCGGCCGAGACGCCGCTTTCGCTGCCACCGTACGGGATCTCGGGGGCTGTGGGCAGCCTCGCGCCGGCTACGCTCGCTGCGCGGGCGTTGCGGATACCAGAAGCGAGGCAGCGCACGACCATCCGCGCGGTCCTTCTTGAGGTTGGCGCGTTGTCGGTCAGCCTTCTCGCAGAGCCGCTCCGCTTCATCCTCGCCCAACGATTCGTCGCCGTAGAGCTTCCATATCTGGCGGCAAAAATCGTCCAGCTCGGGCAATGACCGAATGTTCGTGAGCCATAGGCTCAGCGTTGAATAGAGATCCATTTCTTTCCTCTCGCCAGGCCGTGCAAAGCCGTGGCGCGGAAGCGCAATTCTCTTGCAATGTCGGGAAAGACGGGCTACGGTCTCACAAAATCTTCGGGCGAGATCAGGAGCGCCAACTCCTGTAGCCTATTCCCTGGAAAAGCCGGCCTCCGCGCCGGTTTTTTTGTGCTCGATTTTTCCTCCGTTCAGACTCACTCGGCATGATTGCAAGGGGGAGCATACAAAGTAAAGTATCAAAAAATCCGCGAGCGGGTCATTGAGATCGCCGCCTGACAGACAAGAATCACGCGGGGATGCCTGGCGTTCGTATTTCTTACGGTTTGCCCGAAGCCGCCCCATGGCGCGTCCAGCTATCGATCTGAGGCGCTGAGTAGCTGGGCGATCTGAATGACGCCCCGCTGTTTGCGGGGCGCCATTCGGTGTTCGTCAGTCGCCGTTGCGACGATTCGGCCGAGACCAGATGAGGCTGTAGCTCTGACCGCCTTCGTCGGCGACGAGGTTGGCGTAGATTGGGGCGGTGAAGCTCGGATCGTCGAGCTTGAGGCCCAGATAGGCGCGGCCCTCGTTGGACTTTTTGGACCAGCCGGCACCGAACTCGACTCGACCAACGAGCACGCGGTGGCTGGGTGCGTTTTCGCCGCTGGCGCGCGTATCGGGGACGATCCGGACCTTCTTGGCCTGGAGGGAAAGCGTGATGATCTCGCCGTTGAATTCTTCGCCGGCCAGCTGGAAGTTGCCGATAGTAGCCATGTTCGTGTGCTCCTGACTGGTTTGTCCGAAGCCGCCCTGTGCGGCCTCGATAGCGGTCGTGAGACGACGGTCCGGCCGACTGCATCCACTGGGCCGCAGCGGAGCGGAGGACGGCGGAAGCCGAGCTTGTTGTCCCGCGAGGAATGCGGCGAAGCCGCAGGGGAAGAAGGTCGGCGAAGCCGTTGCAGGCAAAGGCCGGGCCGGCGTCAGACCAATCTTAAGAGAGGCCGTTCAGGGAGGGTCCGGGCATCGAAGAACGATACTGGAGATATCGGAATGTCCGCCATGCATCCGGCACAAGCGGCACGATCGATGCCGCCACGAAACCAGAGGCACGAGGTCTAGGCCCTGTCCGGTCGCCGCTCAAACGGCCGCACATGATCCCGCAACGCCGCCAAAGGTTCAGGCGATGAGAGCAGTCTTGATGACGACGATTAACCCCCGCAAGGGGCCGCCCACCTGGTTCCGGCGGTCTGATAGGCTCGGGGGCCGAATTGCTGCGCGCTTACGTCGTGACGGTCCGACGCGTGCGCCTTCGATCATGCACAGTGCGGCGACGAGCTTGCTGGCCACCGCGGTGATCATGACCTTCCTGAAGCGACCGCGCGGCACCCATAACCGCAATGAATCGGTCGAGCCGGTTGGATTCAAAGAACTCGTTGGACGCCGCTTCCAAGCCAAGTGAGACTGCGGCCATGGAAAACGAAGAGGCACGGCCCGTTCATCTTCGACGCATCGACCCTTCGCAGAACATGCGGCGGTTTTATGTGGTTGCGATCCAACCGACCTTGTTCGGCGGAGCATCCGTCATTCGCAACTGGGGCCGCATCGGGACCAGCGGCCAATCGATGATGGAAACCTTCGATGCCGAAGACAGTGCGGCCACCGCATCAATGAAGCTTCAGCGTGCCAAGCGCCGGCGCGGATATCGCGACTGTGATCCGGACTAGCGGCTGGCGACATCGCGCAAAAGATCGCAGGCCCGAAAGGCCAACTCGATGCCTCAGCGGCCAGCCGATCGCCATAAGCACTGTCATCCCTGTTTGCCGGAATTACCGGCGATGATGGAGATTCTTCCGCTCTTGTCCGCGATCGGTGAAAATCTGAACGGAATGCCCCCAAGCTTAACTACAACCCAACCTGTCCCTACGCGCGCCGCTTTTTGCAGGCGGCGATCCACTGCATGGCGGAGATTGGATCTTCTAGGATGGCGACCTGCCTGGCGAAATCGATAAAAGCATGGTGTGCGGCGCTTAACGGTTTGTGCCCATCCTCTGCGTCATAGCAGGCCTGAAGGGCGGTCTGGTGGATCAGATCTCTTTGATCCTCGGGCCAGTCGCTGAGGAAATCGATGACGTCCGCGAGGCTCGCAATCTCTTGCACGATATAGGTCGCACGCTTCACGAAAATGGGGCTGCCGAACTCCTCCGCATCCATGCGCTCCTCCCAGTTCACGAACCACCGCTTTGGACGAGCATTCCGCCCGGCAACCATCGCAAATGTGCTGTCCGGACCGAGACGGTTCAAGGGGCGCGATGGAAGATTTCTCGTTGGCGCAGGTGCCTGGGGGACGGTGGCAGGATCAGGGCATCAAACGTGCGTAGCAGAATGTTGCGGCGCTGTCAGTACGCGGCCCAGCCGACGACGAACATGATGAGATCAGCCATCTCCGATCGTCGTGTCAATAAACGGCTCGTCCAGCAGGCCGCAGGCCAGCGCGCTGCTCTAGATGGCGCGCAGGATGGTGAGTAGGTCAAGGAGATTGCGGGCGATGCGATCAGTGGCAACGGCTAGCACCTGGTCGCCGGGCCTGAGGCTTTTAAGCATGGTTTTCAGCCTCGGCCACTCGGCATCCTTGCCGCTGAGAAGTCACCAAATTAAATCGCGGTCGTGGGAGCCTCACACAGTGAGGTTGCAGAGTGGCTGCTCACGCGCGCCTCTCTCCCAACCCAAAGCAAACGAGGGCGTACAGTCAGTTCGGTGCTGGAGAAAGTTCGTGGCCCTGAGCCCGGTTTCACAGGGCGGCAGTAGGAGCGTCAGCATAGCGCCGCCGCAGGCGGACGCGGGACCGACAGCCCCGGGCGCCATGTGGACTGCGCCGACCTCATGCCAACTGCCGTGGTTCTCCGTTATGGACGGCGAGGAGCAGCACCCCCGAAAGGCGGCGCTTGGTACTCCTTCTGCCTGCCGGCGTTCGCTTGGAAGGCCGAAGGCCCCGCCTTGCGGCGGAGCCCTCGTCGAGGCGATCAGTCCCGGTTGGGGCGAGACCAGATCAGCTGCAGGCCTTCCTCGCCTTCCACCTCGATCAGGGTGGCGTAGATCGGAGCGGGGAAGCTCGGGTCGTCCAGCTTGACCGAGAGGTAGTCGCGCTCGGTTTCCCTGGAGACCTTCTGCCAGGCCGCACCCAGCTCGACATTGCCCGAGAAGATGCGGAAGTGCGGGCCCTTGTCGGAGGGGCTCTCGATGCGAACCAGCTTGGCCTTGACGTTGAGGTTGAGCGTCTTGATCGTGCCCGCAAAACCGTTGCCCGAGGAAGTGAAGGTGCCGATGGTAGCCATGATGTCGTCTCCGTGAGTTTCTCGGGCCGCGACCATCGCGACCTCGATGGCGGTCGACAGACCGGAGGCGATCGGCCCGCACCCGCAGGGGACGCAACGCAGTGGAGGGCAGCCAGGGTGAGGCTTTCTTGTTCCGCGCGGAATGGCGGCGCAGCCGTCAGGGGAAGAAAGTCGCGACCGGCTGTTGCGGGTTTGAGAACGAGGCGTAGCGAAGCGAAGACGGCCTTCGGTCAGACCAGCCACATCGAGGACGCAGGTGGTGCGCCCTTCCATGAAACCGCCGGCCAGACGACAGGCGAATCCTATCGGCATGATCAGCGCAACCGCAGCCACGGTGAGGCGTCATCAAACACGTCCCTCCCCGTCAGGCACCATCGCATAAGGACAGACCGTCCAACCGAAAAGGGACGCCACCGCCGCCTCCTGTCCGGTCAAAGGACGACTGGCCTAATGGCGAAAGTCCGGGTCCGGCGTCTGCCCCTTCAAGATGGATGGCCGCTACACTGTCATGGAAGTATCCATCTCGGGCTAGACGTCGGCACGGGCCGGCTGATCCGACTCGGCCCGCCGGGGCTATTACCGGAACTGACCGGTGCCACGGCGGCCGACTGCGGGGCGCCGGTGCGCTGAGCCACCGACGTGTGCCAGGCGGGACGATTACAGACCGCACATGCCCTCGCATTCGTTCGGCCAGAGGTCGAGCTGGCCGTGGTCAGCCGCCGTAGACAAATCGGCTTCATCGAGGGGAACGCCGGAGCGATGCAGGAAGACCTCGCCGCGTATGCCACGCAGGCCGGTGCGGATCGCCCGATCCACCTCCACGGCATCGTCCCACGCCGCCGGGTCGTTGTTCCGCATGGATCGCCACATGGCGTCACTGTGGAAGGGGCAGCCGATGCACGCGCTCTTCGGCGGTTTCGGATAGCCATGGCTTTTCAGCCAATCGAGACAGTCCTTCCGGGTCATGCGGCTCTCGATGAGGGGAAAGCGGTTGAGTTGCCACGCTGCCCGGCTCGGCTTCATGCGCACCACCTCGTCCATCGAGATTCCCAGCCACTGGTGAACGACGGGGTATGTCGGGGAACGTTTGCGTGTGAGACCAGCCAGTTCCCGCACCTTGCGGCGGATCGGTTCGATCTTGCTGGTGGTGGTGCATTGTCGCCGTATCATGCCGATCGAGATATTACCGCGGCGGTCGACGGTGCGGGTGAAAGCCGGGATCGACGCCCATCTCTTGCCGTTGCCAGCGGCAATCAGGCTCTCCCGAAGATTGCGGGCCGACACGATATGCACCGGGAACGGCAGGACGTTCGGCGACATCAGCCAGCGCAGATGCTCGTAGACTGCGGCAGGCTCCCAGCCCGTATCGGCGAAGATTGCACAATCCAATGGGCCGAAATGCCCATGGGCGGCCATCAGTGCGAGCGTGGTGGACTGGACCCCTGCCCCGAGGCTGAGCACACGAAGGCGGATGGGGGATGGCTCCACGCCACCCCCGGCAACGATCGGAGAATGCAACATCACGCAGCCTCCGCGATCTGTGTCGCATTCGGCTGGAGATCATGCAGATAGTTGACCGCACGCTGGGCATGGGCCGCCGCGGCAAAGATGAATCGCTTCTCGTTCCTGAGAATTTCGAGCCAGCTAGCCAGGTAGCTGGCATGATCAGGCCGCGGCTCGAGCTCTGGCACGATGCCGAGGTCAGCTGCTAGAAAGCAGCCGCCGAGGTCGGCCACGAGCTCTTCGTGAGCCCGGAACTCGCGATTCTTGTGATAGCGGGAGAGGTTGCGATCAAGCCGCTTTTCCGACCCGACCCAGTGGGTCATTTCGTGTCCCAGGGTCGCATAATAGCCGGGCCTGTCGCGGAAACTCTCGAACGGCGGCATTTGCACAATGTCGAGAGCCGGATTGAAATACGCCTTGTCGCCACCGTGGCGGATGACGGCCCCGGTATTTGCGAAGAAGGCATCCGCATGTTCGATCCGCTCCACCGGATCGGACACCGGCGCGGGATTGCCGTAGTACTGCGCGGGCAAGCCGTCGATCTGGTCGGCACAAAACACCGTATAGGCCTTGAGGAACGGAATCCCGCGCTCGACCTCTTCGCCATGGGCATCGGTTTCGGTGCGTACGATGCGGCTGGCATAGACAACCATCGAGCCGGTCTCGCCTTTGCGGACCTGACCGCCCAGCTCGACGCTCTGCTTGAACGTCATCCAGGTTGGGGAAACAAAACCCCTCGAAACGGCCTCCGACCAGAGAAGCAGGGTGTTGATCCCCTGATACGGCAATCCATTGTGGCGCAGCGGGCGCGTGATACGCCCCGTGGTGTTCGCCGCGCTCCACGGCTTCACCCACGGACGCACGCCCTTTTCTAGGTCCGCGACGATGCGGTCGGTGATCTTCGTGTAGATATCGACGCGGGATTTGTTGCTCTTCCTGTCCATCTTCCGGACCTCCATTCGAGGCCGCGCCAATCGCGGCCGTCACGAGGTCCGACAGCGCAGGACCGCAGGTCCGGGAACCCGCAGAAGGGCAATCGGAAGAAAGGACACGTCGCGTAAGGGCCGCAACGTTAGTGGAGGACGGCGAAGCCGTTTAGCGGAACGAGGACCGGAGCAGGACCACCATTCGTGACGGCCGCGGTTGGCACGGCCGCATCAGGTGGTCTACCTGCTTTTTCTCATCTATTGCTTTTTGGGCCCAGGGTGCTGCTAGCGAATCGAGTGCCAGGCGCAGCAATGTTGATCAGGGCTGGAATACCGCGTGAGAGTTTTTGAACGACCGCTATTCATTGCATTTTCGTGCGCTTCTTTCTTTATCGTTGGTGTCGGAATCGTTCTGCCTGCCTGGATAGCTTTCCATGGTGGCGGCTCTCGACTGGTGGGACTGGTGTTGCTTTCATCCAGTGTGGCGGGTCTGTTGCTTGCGCCGGTCGCAGGTCATCTGGTCGATCGGCACGATCGGCGGACCGTCACAGTGGCAGGGCAGATGATCAGGGCCTTAGGGCTGCTCCTTCTCGCTCCCACCGGAATTGTCGCAGAAACTCTGTCGCCAGTCCTTCTCATCTTCTCCGGCGTATTGGGAGCCTTCGGGTTCGCGCTTCTGGCGGGATCGCTGAGTGGTATTTTGCAGGCGATTGTCCCGCAAGCCCAGCGCATGGGATTCGCCCTTCGGCTCTCCCTCTTCAACCAGGCTGGCATAGCGATCGGAACAAGTGCTGCCGGACTTGCCATCGACAGGCTCGGCAGTCCCATGTCTGCCCTGTTGTTCGCACTGGTGGCGCTGGCCTGTCTTCCCATGCTGAAGATGATCACGTCGCATAGCGGCAATGTTCAACCGTCGCAGCGGCTAAGCCTCATGCCCGCTTCGAGGCAGGCGCTAAGTTATTTGCTCAACAATCCCCACAGCCTTTCCGCCGCGGTAACTGTCGGCCTAGCCTTTTCCGTGATCCAGATCACCAATCTGCTCCTTCCAGGTTTTGTGAACCGATCACTCAGCGGAGACAGCGGACTGTTCGGCCTGCTCGAAATGGCAGCCGCTGCCGCTGGAATGCTCGCGTTGGTAGTCGTCGGCATTGCGTCAATTGCCGAACGCCTCCGAAATCTCACGCCCACAATCCTGATTGCCGCGGCTGCCTCCCTGATTCTGTTCTCCCTGGCTACAAGTCCGGCAGTCGCCGTTGTTCTTTATTGCGTGGCTGGCATGCTCTGGAACGTGGCCCGAGCGGCAGCCAATGGCCATCTTCTGACGGTCGTGGACACCACGACGATCGGCCGCGTGCAAGCCTTCACGACCCTGCTTACAAGTGGTTTTGGCCTTGCCATATATCTGCTGCCGACAATGGTGCCCGGAGCCTCCGAGGCAACCCTCTTCATGGTGTGTGGCTCCGCCATTGCGGTCTGCGTTGGCGGCTCGTCCCTCTGGAGCAAAGCTCAGGAGCGGCGCTAATCCTGGGACTTGCTACGTCACATGAGTTTGTCGCAAAAACCCGTCGTACGAAGAAGGCCGGGCGGAGCCGAAGCCCCGCCCGGTGGCAGTCAGCCCAGAGCCGCCATCTGGAGATCGGCCGCCTGCCGGCTGACGCCCTGGCCGGGGTTCTCGACCTGTCGCTCGTAGGGCCTCCAGCTCTCGCCGACGATGTGCTCGTAGGCGGCGACGGCGCCCTCGGCCGCCATGCGCAACGCGTGAGCTTGAAGGCCCATGTCGGCGGCGAACTCGCGCTTGCGCTGGGCCTTGCTGTCGAAACCGACAGGACCGTCGAGATCCTCGTCGCGGGTGTCGTTGGCGAGCCTGGCTGTGGCGTCCTTGGCCTCGGTGACCGACTTCGAGTAGAACTGGCCTGCTCCATAAGCGGAGCCGACATAGGAGCCGACGATCCTCTGCAGGTGGATCTGCATCGCCTTGTCGGAAAGTCCCTCGGAGAGTGTGTCGGCGCCATCGACCAGGCTGCGCTCGTGGAATTCGCGGATGCCGTCGCTGTCGAGGACGGGAAGGCCGAAGCTTTCGGAGATGAGCGTGGCCTGGTGGCCGTCCGGGCAGCAGAGCCGAACCATTTCGAGTGTCGTGCCCTTGCGGAGCTGGACGACGCGGGCTTTGGTCCTGGTGGAGCGGGTTGAACTGGACATTAGCTTTCCTTTCTAGCGATGCCCTTCAGGTGATCCGGCCCTTGCCGGTCTTCCCTGCGGGTGCGGTCGAAAGGAACCGGCGGAAGCTGGACGCTTCAGGGTCCGGGACCTGCCAGGCGAGCGAGGTCGGCTTGCGGAAAAGCGGGGGCCAGTCCTTCACTGGTCCCTGCGCAGGACGCGGGCCGGCCTTGCCGAGATCGGCGGGTTCCGGCCGCTCCGCGGCGCGACAGCGGCCTTGAAGCGGCCAGCCGCCGGTTCAGACCGCAGCAAACCCGCCGGAAAGACCGGCAAGGGATGAATTCGGACATCGGCATACGGGAGGAAATGCACTGTTCAATTCCCGCCGCCACACGATCCGCCTGCCCGCTAGCTGCGCGAGGGACGGCGTTGAACTTCGGCTCCTGCCGGTATCGGAGATGTGCGCCGGTCCGCTGCCGCGGATCAGATCTTTGGCCTGCTCCCACGTCGGACTGACAGCGCACTGCATTCAATCCGAGGCGAGATCAGAACGACGACTACGTCTATGACGACGCGACAGGGAATGGCGACCAGCGTCGGGATGGCCGCTATTGCAGCTATTGCCGGAAGCATCGAAGCGCGATGCGCCGGCAAGGTGCTGGCCGACGGCGACTCCGTCGCCCTCGTCAAGGACCTCAAGGTCAAAAGCGCGGGGCAGAGCCTGAAAGGAGGGCACGGTGATCAAGTCGATCCGGCTCACCGACAATCCCGACGAAATCGACTGCCGGCATGACGCGATCAAGGGGCTGGTGTTGCGAACCGAATTCATACGCAGGCGCTGAGCAGATACGAGTATCAGGCGCGCAGCAGGTCCGGCGGGATTCTGTCACGCAGTGCTGCGATCGCAGCGTCCTGCCTTGCCAGTTTGCGAGATAGCGCATCGATCTCGTGCTGCCTTTCCTGGGTGATCGCGGCAAGGTTCGATCGATACCGTTCCAGAAAGGTCCTGGCATCGGCAGGTTTTAGGCGTCGGTGGCCGGTACGCTGGGGCTTGAGCTGCGGAATGATCGTCGTCATCCGCCTTATGATCTGCCGGTCGATCATATCAAGCTGGCGCTGTGTCTGGCGCCGTGCCTCTTCCACTGCGAAAGAGTTGCGCTCGGCGATCGGGGACAGACATTATGTGTCCCTCCCCTGCCAATCCATGAAGCTCGATGGCCCGCCATAGACACGATGGCGCGCAACATCGATGACGAATCCAAACCGGCCGACATGGTATTCGTCGGTCGGAACGAGAAAGCGACGTTCCTCAGTGCCCGGTCCACGCTTGCCGCCAGGGGTCGCGATAACCTCGGTGAACCCGGCTTGGTTCTCGCAACGGATCGCCGACACCACGACCCAGTCATCGGTATGCCTCTCGAAGAATGCCCGCTCGTCCTTTTTCGCAGATTGGCCGGGGTCGAGCACCCTGCCGTGGATCGCCTCCCAGGCGTCCGGATACCAGTCGCGGATCGTCTTTTCCGCACACGCCATCTCGAAGTCCGTGAAGAGCTGCGGGAAGGCTTGGGCGACGGCCGCCCAATGGCAGTCCTCTTCATACCAGCCGCCATTGGCACGGAGCATGACATGGACTTTGCGATTTCGCTCCGCCGACAGATGGAACCCGCCATGGCCTGCCGTTGAGTGAGCCACGACGCCCGCGGCATAGACGGTCGCTCCCTGCGACGTTCCCCATGGCGTGTGGGCGCGGGAATGGATCTCGCGACGGCCGAGAGCCGAGCGCTGTTGCTGGTGGAGAGCGTTCTCCTCGACATGCGCGCGAAACGCCGCCTCGTCGGCAAGCTCGCCGGCATGGCCGTAGAAATCGCTGCGCGTCCATTCGGCCATGGGCCGGCGGATACGCCAGCCCGTGACAAGATAGTGCCGGCCGTCCCGGGCCGGAACCATGGCGAACGCCGTTTCACCGACAAGCGCAACGGGATAGCTGTCGGCGCTGCGGCCAAAACAAACCCCCGGATAACCAGAGGCCTCGTCGTCTCGTATCCGGGGACTGGCCGCGCTCATGCCGCCGCCCTCCCCTCGACGGTAGCCGCGGCCACGGCATCGGCCGTGATCTCTTGCAGAACGGCTCGCGGATAGCCGTGCTGCGTCAGCCATTCCTCGGCATCCGCACGATGGCTGGCGAGATAGACCAGTTCGGCGTCTTCGCCGTCGCGGTCGAGCACCAGGACCGAGCCGATAGCGGGCCGCTCCTTGACCGCGAAGTTGAGATCGCTGTTCACCGAAAAGCTTTGGTGAACGCGCAGGACGATGGTGCCCTGACTGCCACAGTCACCCTTATGCAAGGTAATGGACGCCGGCAACGTGGTGTTGCCGACGCGAATTTCGGCCTGCTTGCGGATCAGCCGGCCGCCGCTGTTGCGGTTCTCCCAGGCGGCGAGCTCGTAGCGATGTCGTTCGGGCGGGCCTGGTGTTCCATCGCGATAAGTTACGATCGAACCGAGTGGAACAAGGTCATAGATCAATTGAGCCGACATGATGGGTCTCCGGTGTTTAGGGTGAAAACGAAACCGCCGCCGGCGAGGTCACCGGCGGCGGTAATGCGATCGGAAGGAAGAAGGCGCGTGCTGCTACTCGGCGGCCTCGCGGAAGCCTTCAGCGTCATCGCCGGCATAATCGTGCGGCGGCTCGACGACCGCGTCGCCGTCGAGCTCATCCTGGTGGTCCGGCGTGCCGTCGTCCTCAGGCTGTTGCCTGGCCTCGTTCATCTTCAGCCAGGAGGTCAGCTTTTCCGGAGTGGGCGCAAATAGCGCCGACGGGTGGACTAAGCGGCCTTCCTTGAAATGCTCGGCCAGGGCCGCACGGGTGTCCTTGACCTTCTGACGGGGCAGGACGGATGTATCCGCGCAGGCGGCTTCCAATGCCTGCCGCGACAGGCATGACAGGAAGTCCTCCGTCCCCATGTTCGGCAGGTAGTGGTCGGCGGCGATGACGGTGCCGGCGACACGGGCGACAACGCCGCTGTCCGAGCGATTCTCCCTGCAGGACAGAACGTCGATCAGCAAGGACCGCACGGCAATGCGCAGCGTGTCCATGTCGAACGCGAGCTTGCCCTCCTGGTCGAACAGGCGCGCGGCATGTTCGCCGAGGCCCGCGGCCCCGTAACAGGAGATGTCGCGGGCACCAGATGCCACTGTCACATTCTGGCCGGCGAAGGCGAGGACGAGCAGGGCCATCAGCGTGTCGTCCTCGATCGGTGCGCGCGACAGCGCCTCGTGCAGTGCGTCGGTACGCAGGTCGCCGATGATCTCTATGCCTTTGCGCGTCACCTCCGGACGTGGCTTTGCCGTAACGACGATATCATCGCCATCGGCCTCAAATCAGCGCCATTCTTGCCCTTGGGCTTTTTGGCCGCCGGCATGCGGTACGCGACCGACTGCACCTTGCCGTCGCGGTCGAGATACATGGCGGTGTGATCGGACTTCGACGGCTTGCCGTACACACGCTCGGCCTTGGGCGGCAGCTTCGGCTCGCCCCACTGACCGGCTTCCACGATCACGCCACGCTTGGGCAGAGTGTTTGTCATCCACTCCTGCTGCGCGCCAAGGAAGGCCTCGACATCCGTCGTATAGCGGCTGTCCTCGTCGGCCGGCGCGAACAGGTCCTCGCCCCAGGCAATGCCGTAGGCGTGAGCGAGATCGTCACCAAAGCTGGCGTCGCGCGCGTGCATGCGGCGCTTCGTCAGGCCCTGCGCCACGCTCCACCACGACACCTGCGGTTCGGCCTTGGACGGCTTGTGCTTCTTCCAGACCTCCTTCTGCTCATCAAGCGAAGCCGACGCGATGGTGCGCAACTGCTGCTCGTTGGGCATGTCGCCCTTGGCCATCTGGTCCAACATGGCCGGCAGAACGTTGGCGAGCAGGCGCAGCTTTCTGATCTGGCGGACGGGAAGCGCTAAAGCGAGGGCGATCGCTTCCTCGGTCCAGCCGAGCGCGACCAGCCGCTCAATCGCGCGCCATTGGTCGACGGGATTGAGCTGCTCATGCGCCAGCGCCTCGGCCAGCGACCGCATTGCACCACCATCCTCGGCGCGCTCGATCACCAGCACGGCGATCTCTTCCGAACCCGCCGCAATCGCCTGCCTCACACGACGATGTCCGGCATCAATGACATAGCCGTTGCCGCCATCCGCTTCCGGCGCCACGACAGGTGGCTGCACGATGCCGACGGCGCGAATGGTAGCCAGCAGCAGCGCGTCGGCCTGCGGGCTGGACTTCGAGCGTCGCGCCTTGTCCGGGTTATCCTTCAGCGCACGCGGATCGACAAACTTCAGTTCCATGGAGATGCTCCTTCAAGGGGTTTGAGGACACCGCCGTTCGCGGGTCCTTCCTCGTCTTCTTCCCGAAGACATCCCCCGGCCCGCGGAGCGGACGGGCCGGTGCAACTGCGGCCGAGCATCCCTGCCGGGCAGATCAAGCGGGGCTCTTGAGCCCTGCGCAGAGCGATCGGCCGGGATCGCGAGGGGCGCGGTTGAGCGCCAGCGTCAGCGGCCCGCCCGATCTGCGGTCAAGCCTTTCTTACCTTCCCCTATTTCCTCATTTCAGCCGAAATCTTTGTTGGAATTCGCTTGCTTCCAGTCGCAACTATGTGAAGCGTCGGATCAGACAGCGGCGCAGAGCACTGGAGACGCGCACGTCGTGCCCGCATCACCCCCGGACAGCCGTATTGCGAATGGCCAGTGTTGCGTCGGCGACCCTGGCGCCTCGTCTGATCGATATGGACGAAACGCTAACCTATCATGGGCGGTCTGGCTGCCAAAACCTATGCGGCTCGCGAGAACTTGCAAGCGGCGGGAGTGAAGGTCATTCCAGTGGCCGCCGCGGGGCCGGGTGGTGCGACCAGATGCCCGCAGGCGGCCGTTAGCGGCGTGATCAAAGAAATAATGGCTGCTTCTTTTCCGCCGTGGTGGGGGAACACAGGCTCACGGGCATTTCTGGCACGGCGACGAGGAGCGCCTTGGCATAGGGGGCCGCATTTCAAAGCATTACGGCTCTCAATCGCTGGAATTCGCCAAGGCACGCGAATATCCACAGTTATTCCATCTATGAGCCGCGTTAACATCACCTTCGAACCGCTTGGGACGGAAATGCAGAAGATGCCACCCATATCCACACGCCGCGCCGAAGTCACGGATGCCGCAACCGTCGCCCGCTTCGTCCACGCTCTCCTGGACAAACTCTCGGGCGGGAAGGCCGCCGACATTGAGACCGTCACCCAACACGCAGCGACAGTTCTTGCCGATGCGGGCGTCATTGCGGTGATTGCCTCTGCGAACAAGAAGCCGGTCGGCGTAATGGTTTTGAACGAATGCGCGGCGGTCTATGCGGGCGGCAAGTTTGGAGAGATCTCGGAGCTGTATGTCCGCCCCGATTTGAGATCGCAGGGTATTGCGCCTCGCCTGATCGCAGTTGCTCTTGCAGAGGGACACGCGCGCGGATGGACGCGGCTGGAGGTCGGCGCACCGGAACAACCGAAATGGAAACGCACTTTCGATTTCTACTTGCGCAATGGTTTCGAGGAAGTCGGCCCCCGGCTTCGCCGTATGATTTGACCGTGTTGCATTCAGCTTAAGGCTTGCTCAAAGCTGCTGTCGCAGAATCTTGAGTTTCGAGCGTCGCGAAATCTGCGTTCAACAGATGGAAAATTTGGAAGGTTGTCGACAAGGGAAGTAGCCGATTCATCTCATAATTTTTGGAGGTGCAGCCCATGAACAGCGCTGAAAATGACAGCGGGATCGTTTTGCGCCCAGCTCGTACTGGTGATGGTCAATCGCTGTTCGACGTGACGGTGCAATCGGTTCAGGGGCTTGCCCAAAATCATTACAACAGTGAACAGCTGACAGGGTGGCTGGGCGATCGCACTGTCGACTACTACGAGGATAGGGTCGCACGGTCATCGCCGAGGAGAATGATGAGGTGTTGGGCTTTGTTGACTCAGATCCTGGCGAGGTGACGCGCCTTTTTCTGTTGCCCAAGGCAGCGGGCCGGTGGCAAGCGACTACTCAAAGTGGGCGTAGAGAATGCGACCAAGGAATATTCAGGGCCGATTAAGATAGAGTCCACGCTAAACGCGCAAGCTTTCTACGAGCATCACGGTTTCAAGCCTATCCAAAGAGGTTACTTCTCTCATGGTGTCGGAGGAGAGCCGATCGAAGTGGTTCTGATGGAAATGGCACAGACATAGTGCCGAGTTGCCGAAGCATCTTGGGAGTTCTCGGCTGCTCTCGCGCAATTCCTAACATTTGCGACAGGGCGCGATGTTGCATCAGCGGTGCTGGTTGCGAAACTTAGGATTCACACCGCCGTTGGCCCTGCGGTCACCTGATATCCGCCGCAAGTGTCTCTTCCACCTCCGCGAGCTGCCGGCGCTTCTCGGCCAGCTCGTCGGCGAAAGCGAACTCGCCCTCCCCGCGCGATTGGTACGACGCGAGCCTGCGGCGCGCATTCTCAAGACGCTGGCGATAGCGTTCCTGCTCGCCCTCGAAGCCGGCCAATGCATGCTCGAGCCGGGCGATGGCGCCAAGCGGCGAGGTGGTGACCGGGAGCTCGATTTCATGATCGGCGCCGGTGCGCATCAGCATGGTGGCATAGCGGTAGCCGTCCTTGCCGAACCGCTCGCCGGAATATTCGAGTTCAAAGCCGCCGAGGGACGCGATAGTGGTTTCGCCTTGCTGCTGAAGCTGCACGAGAGTCAGGATTTCCTTCATCAGCGCACGACCGGCGCGTTTGCGCTCCGTGAACGCGTCGCCCCCGACCACCATGCTGAACCCATGGCCGGTCGTCGGCACCAGGCGCTCGATATCCTTCCCGACTTCGCCGATGCGCCGGGTCGAGTATTCGATATCGCGCTCGGCATCGCGGATCTGCCGTCGAACGGCGTGCTCATCATCAATGTGGGCCGCGCGAAGGCGCTCCAGACGGGCAATGTCTGCCTCCAGACCTGCCTTCTGCATCAGACGCGGATCGCCCGAGGCGATCGCCTTGGCCATCGCGAACTGGTTGGCCTGCCCCTCACCCATATCCTCCAACCGCCGGATGGACGTGTCTCCGGAAAGGGCGGCCGCGATGAACCGGGCCTTGCGCTCGTTGTTCTGCCACATCTGCGCGTCCATCGATCCTTCCGTGGCGTAGGCGAAGATATCGATGACATCGTGCTGGTTGCCCTGCCGCAGGATACGGCCTTCGCGCTGCTCGATCTGGGAGGGAAGCCACGGCACGTCGAGATGATGCAGCGCCTTGAGGCGGAGCTGCGCGTTCACGCCGGTGCCCATCGTGTCGGAGGAGCCGACCAGGAACCGGACCTTGCCGGCCCGCACATCACCGAACAGGCGCTGCTTGGCTTGCACCTTCTTGAAGTCCTGCATGAAGGCAATTTCCGATGCCGGAACGCCCCTGCGGATCAGTTCATCCCTGATCCAACGATAGGCTGAGAAGCCGCGGCTTTTCTCGACGCCGATCGTGCCGAGATCGGAGAAGTTCATCTGCGCTGCGCCCGCAAGCTCGAACGGCTTGCCGTCGGCGCGGACATAGCTGCTTTCCGCTGTTTCCTGCCAGATACGGAAGGCATTGCCGATGAGAGCGTTGAGCTTGTTGTCCGGCTCATCGTCATTGTCCGGATCGACCAGCCGCAGATCGATCGCGGCGTGCCGGCCATCGGTGATGACTGAGAGCAGGATGTCGTCACCAGGTTCTGCCGGACGGTCACGCTCCTCAATGGCCTTGATGCGGGCGTCGAGCACCGTCTGGTAGCGCTTGAAGGCCGCGGACGGCTTGGCGGTGATGATCTGACGAGCGCCGGTCGAAAGCGCCGGCACCTTCACATATTCCCGCAGGTCTTCCGGCATCACCACATCCGCGAAGGAGCGGAACATGGCGATCAGTTCCGGCACGTTGACGAAGGTGGCGAAGCGCGTCACCGGCTTGTATTTGCCGGATGGCTGCAATTCGAGTTCAGTCGTGACGTCGCCGAAGGTCGAAGCCCAGGCGTCGAACTCGTGCAGGCCCCGCCGCTGCAGTGCCTCGTAACCGAGATAGCGCTGCACCGAGAACATCTCGCCAAGCGTATTGGTGATCGGCGTACCGGAAGCCAGCACGAGCGCCCGGCCCGGATTCTTCGTGTCCACAAACCGGGACTTCACATAAAGGTCCCAGGCCCGCTGGGAGCCGTTCGGATCGACGCCCTTGAGCGTGGACATGTTGGTGGCGAAGCTGAGCTTCCTGAACTCCTGGGCTTCGTCGACGATGATCTGGTCGACGCCGATCTCGGAGATGGTCAGCAGGTCGTCCTTGCGGGTCGCCAGCGCCTCCAGCCGTTCCCTGAGCCCCTCCTTCAGCCGCTCGAGGCGCTTGCGCGAGACGCGGTCGTCGCTCTCGACCTTGGTCAGCAGCGTCTCGTAGAGCTCCAGCTCTTGCCTGATCATCTGCTGCTCGAAGGCGGACGGCACGCCGATGAAGCGGAAGGCGCTGTGCGTAATGATGATCGCATCCCAAGCGGCGGTCGCCGCCCGCGACAGGAAGCGATGTCGTTTGTCCTTGGAAAAATTCGTCTCATCGGCGACGAGGATGCGGGCGGTCGGATAGAGCGCCAGAAATTCGCGCGCCGCCTGTGCAAGGCAATGGCCGGGAACGACCAGCATGGCCTTGGCGATCAGGCCAAGCCGGCGCTGCTCCATGACGCCCGCGGCAATCGTCATGGTCTTGCCGGCGCCGACGGCATGAGCAAGGTAGGTCGAGCCGGCCGAGACGATTCGCCAGATGCCGCGTTTCTGGTGCCCATAAAGAGAAAAGGCGCCGGAGGCGCCTGGAAGTTGCAGGTGATCCCCGTTGAACCTTCGGGGGGAGATGTTGTTGAAGCGGTCGTTATAGACCCGCGCCAGCCGGTCGGTCCGGTCGGGTTCGGACCAGATCCAGTTCTGGAAAGCGGTCTTGATCTTCTGCAGCTTTTCCTTGGCAGCTTCCGTGTCCACAACATTGAGCACGCGCTTTTCAGCATCGCCCTCATTGATCGTGTCGAAGATCTGCGGCACCCGGCTGTTCAGCGCGTCGGCTATGAGTTCGCCGGCATGACGGCGATCGGTGCCCCATTCGGACGTGCCGGCCGCCATCCATCCCAATTGCCGGGCCTCGACGGTCCACGATGCCAGCTCCGGCATATGATGGATCCTGATCTCGGCACCCGTCGTCTCCTTGACGAAGGCGACAACATCGGCGGCGGGGATCCATGGCGCGCCGAGACGCGCGGTGATATCCGAGGGACGAAGATCGGCCGGCTGCACGCCCTGCAGCGCGGTGACGTTGCGCTCATAGGCGGGATCGAGCGTCGCGGCCGCCTCGGCAACCTTCAGCCTGTCACGGACTGAGCCGGAGAGATAGGCGTCGGCGGTCTGCCAGGAGCCGTCCGCGGGATCGCGGAAGATGGCGCTGCCGAGTTCGGCGATGACATCGTCGACATCGCGATGCAGCAGCTCGGCGATGTGGTCGGGATCGACTTGGCCGCGTTCGTTGAGCACGACGGCAAGCGCATCGGCAGCACTTGTGATGATGGGTGCTGCGGGCGGAGCGATGACGCGCTCGGTGAAAATCGGACCCGGCCGGGCGGTATTGGTCTCGAGATCGTAGTCTTCGATGGAGGCGACCAGCCAGCAATCGGGATCATCAAGGAAGGGCTGCAGGTTTGGCCGGCGATGCGTCTCGCGGACCTCCCCGGTCTCGGCGTCCTCGCTGGTGGAAACGACGGTCGTGTTGATCGGGCCGAAGGCGCGCACAAAACTCGACCAGGCGATGCGCAGCTTGACTTGGGCCGGCTTCCAGGGCCGGTCGAGCTCCTGTGCCTTCAGCAGCTCGCGCACGGCATCGCGGACCGGGATCAGCTTCCTGATGATGCGGACATGCTTTTCGGGGATGCCTTCGGCGGTGCGGCCCTTGCGTACGGTGATGGTCACAGCAGCGCCATCGATCATCTGCGCAAGGGCGGTATTTTTCGCGACGAAGAAACTGCCCTCGCGCACTCCGGAGATTTCCGGCAGGGCATCGACAACATCGGCACTGTCCTCGGCGTCACGATCCATCTCGTCCGGCTCGCCGTCATAAATGGCTTCCGGAAGGAGGGAGATCGCAGCCGTGAGCGCCCGCTCCAGATCGACACCGGGATGAGGCAGGCAGGAATAGGCCTCGCCGTAAGGCCCCGAGATAGTGGCATGCGTGCCGAGCACGAAATCCGGGTGGCGCGCGAACCAGCGGTTCACGCGGATCGCGCCTTCATCCTCCATCGCCTGGCGGACTTCCTCGATGTCGAGCCAGGAGAGATCACCTTCGGGCTCGGTCACCTTGCGCTTGCGGAAAAACAGCACGTCGACCACGACGTCCGTGCCGGCGTCGGCGCGGAAGCTGCCTGCGGGCAGACGGATGGCGGCGATCAGGTCCGCCGTTTTGGCGATATGCTCACGCGCGCAAGAATCCACCTTGTCCAAAGTGCCGGAGCTGGTGACGAAGGCGGCGAAAGCGCCCGGCTTCAACAGGTCGACGGATCGGGCGATGAAGTAATCGTGAAGGCACAGGCCGAGCGAACGATAGGCCCGATCGGAGCGCACCGTGCGATCGGAAAATGGCGGATTGCCGATGGCTAGGTCGAAACTCGCCGGCAGCTCCGTGCGGGCGAAGTCGCCGGTGACGATCCGTGCCCGGGGCTGCAACAGCCTTGTGATGCGTGCCATGACCGGATCGAGTTCGATCCCGGTGACGTGTGACACATCGCGTAGCGCTTCGGGCATCAGCGCCGGAAACAGGCCTGTGCCGATGCCGGACTCGAGCACACGGCCGCCGCGCCAGCCGAGCCGCTGCAGGCCTGACCACATCGCGCGGACGATGAACTCCGGCGTGAAGTGGGCATACTGGGTGCAGCGGGTGAGCGAGGCGTAGTCGATCTCGCCGACGGCATCCTCCAGGGAAGAGCCGATCTCGTCCCAGCCTTTGCGGAAGTCGACCTCGCCGGGGCGGCGGAAGACGCCATTGGCAAGGTCGGACGCGCCGAAGCCGGTGAAGCGGATCAGCCTCTCCTGCTCCTCGAGCGTGGCCGGGCGCTCGTCCGCTTCGATCTCGGCGGCGAGCCGGATCGCAGCGATATTGTCGCGCGCGCGCTCCTTCCAGCCCCGCGCCAGGCCACGGCGATCGGCGAGCTGGAAGTTCAGGCCGCGCGCCCGGCAGGCCGTGGATGGCCGCCGTACGACTGCCGCGACCGGCATCGCGGGCGCCGGCGACGACGGATCAGGATCGTCGTCGCCGTCGGGCTCGAGCTCGCCAGTATCGCCAAAGGCCGTCACGCCGAGGCCGAGGCCGGAGGAAAGCGCGGTGTTGCCGAAAAGGTCGATGGTGAAAGGGTCGTCATGCGACATGGCTGGATCTCCTGAATAAGGGCGCACGTCGCCGTTCCGCTGGAAGGCTCCAGCCGGCCGGACGTGCGCGGGATGTGGGGGATTGGGATGTTGGACGGCCGCCGGACGGGGCCCCTCGACGGATCGCTAGTCTCGCTCGATCACGAAGAGCTGCATCGAGTCCTGCAGGAACGCGATGCGCAGATGCGTGCAGCCGGGACTGGCTGCGATCAGGGCCTCAAGGCCTTCAGCGTCGAGAAAATCCACGCCGTCATCGCCGCCGAACGTCCGGCGTTTGATCTCGAACCAGTCGTCGTTTCTACGGGGATCGCATTCCTCGGCGTAGGCGACGAGCGGCTTCGCCCCCTTGGCGAGTTCGCCGTTGGAGCATAGATAGACGCCGTGGTCTCCGACGAGCCAGAGACCGGGCTTCCGGTTGTCGGCGGCGGATCGTCCGAGGTGGGGATCGCGGAACCCGCCATTGGCTTTTGCGTCGGCAATCCCGCGAGCGATGACCTCGCGGACGGCGCCGATGGGAAACGTCAACATCATCTCACGCCTCCGTCACGCCGCGATCGCGTCTGGGAGATAGCGCAGATGCACGGGCAGCTTCGCCGCGATCTCCGCATCCGTAAGGTCGTCCAGCAGCTTCAGCGTGGTGCCCTGTCGGCCGCCATAAAACATCACCGTGCGCTTGCCGCGGTCGCGTTCCGGCCAGCGCTCACCGGCGTAGCCGCGATAGTCGTCGTGGGTGCTCGACCAGATATGCTCCAGGCGCTCCTCGCGGGTCATCGCCCGAACGGGACGGGTTTCGCGTTCGACGATCGCATCGCGCATCCGCTCAGGCGAGCCCTTTTCGAGCAGGTCGCAATAGCCGTGGAAATACCGCATGCGGCCATTGATGTTCAGGGCGTAGAAGATGCTGGTGATGCGGTCAGTGAGAAACTCACGCAGCGCGAACATCTCGCCTCGCATCCAGAGCGGCGGCAGGATCTCGAACATGTAATCGTGCTCGGCCTCTGATATCTCGAACCATTCGCCGCGGTACAAAGCACTGGCATCGTCCTGGAAACGATCAGGACGCTGAGCGTGGCGGTCGAAGATACGAAACATCTGCCGGCGGTCGGCGATGCCATGATAAACCTTGCGGACGGACAAGAGGGTCATGGGTGGGCTCCTTTCAGCCTCGTCGGGCTGGAGCGCGGCTCATCCACTCGATGTCGCCATCCTCTTCCGCCCTTCCTGACCCCTCCTCCGCGGCCGCCTCTCCGTCCGGCCGGGTCAAGGGCCGCGAAGCGGGCGCAGCTTTACCCTTGACGCGGCCGGCGGGCATGCGGCAGCCAGGCTTCTTACTTCCTCTTTTCTCACTTTACCCGGTTCTTCACCCTTGCCTTGAGTTCGGCGTTCCAGTCCTCCTCGTCCGGCCGGAGACGTTCAAAGCCGCCGCCAGCCTCGCGGGCGACCGCTTCGAGGCGAACCGCGTAGGTGTCGCCCTGCGCGTTGTTGTCCGTGGCGGCGACCAGCAATAGGCCCTCCCGCGCCGCCAGCAGCCGGATAGCCGCATCGGTGACGGGAGCCCAGCCGCCCCCGGTACTGACATAGAGGCTATCGCGGCGAGTGCTCTCGAGCGCGGCGAGGCTCATGGCGTCGATCGCGGCCTCGGTGACGCAGAGGCGGAGCGCATCGCAGGGGCCAAACCGAAACAGCACCTTCGCGCCGCCGGTCGAGAAACCGCGCCATTCCGGACCGCGTTCCTCCCAGCCTGTCACGACCCCCTCCCCGTCCCTGTGAGCGGCCCACATGCTGCCGCGAGGGCCCTCCCGCAGCAGATCATGACGGATGGCGGCGCTGATCACGGCTTCCGGAAGATGGCGGTCGTCGCGCAGGTAGCGCCATGTCGTCGATCCCGGCCAGGGCTTGCGGCGGCCGCTCCAGCGTTCGGCGACGCCGAGATCCGGCCCGCGCTTCCGGGCCTGCCTCTTCCACACAGGCTCGCGCGGCTCGTGGCCGACCAGCCGGGCGACCAGCAACGTCGCCTCCGCGAAACCGACCCCATGCAGATGGGTCATCAGCGAGAACACATCCCCCTTCGCGTCGGAGAGCGGATCGAACCAGCCTTTTCCGTCATGGATCACGATGACGATCTGGTCGCCGTGCCGGTATTTGACCGCACGTCGGGTACTCTCCTTCAGGTCGATCGAGTAACCAGCGTGATCCAGCGCGGCCGCGCAGGCCACCCTTTGTCGAAGTTCATCGAGTTCGTTCTGTTCCATGTCCCTCTTCGTGCGCCGCAGGCGCCCGCCTTCCTTCAGGTTTTCTTTCCCGCACCTTGCGGGACGCCTTCCGGATGCCGCGAAGAGCAAAGGCGGCAAGGGCGCGGCTGGCAATGTGTGTTTTTGCACCTCGCGCCTGCCCGCGGGCCAGCCGCGGCGCAGCTTCCCTTGCCGCCGCAAGCTCGCAAGTGGCACCTCCGGGAGGAGGAAGCCGGCTCAATGAGCCGGCCCCTGTTCAAAGGGATCGTATTGCATCAGCCGAACGTCGTGACCCAGTGACATAAGAACCCGGGCCTAGTGGTGCCCCGTCGCGCAAGCCTCGATGCCGATCAGGCAGGGCGGCAAGGCTTTGAAGACACCCAGCGACATCATCGCGGCGAAGCTTGCGACGGATAACGACAGCATCAGCGCCATTGACCCCGTGGACCTGAGAAACACCTGCTTGGCGACATCCAGACCAATTGTGGTAATCTTCTCCATGGATGGCTCTCCCTCACGTGGCTTTCGACAGCCACACTTTGGCACACTGCGATGCCGGGAGCGGAGGCCGCCCTAGGTCAGAAAGTGCAGGGCGAATGGCATCGTCGATTTCCGGTTGGCGCGGCTGCCCTTCTTGACCGTCGCGATTGATTGATCGAATTTATTGATCGAGTTCCGGAAAATCCTGGAGACAGATACCGGAAACCAGAAGTTCTCCGCGCCCGTAGCATATGGATGCCGATCAGTGCATGTGGGCAGGATGAACTCGCCCAGCATATCGATTTCTAATCTTCGACCTCCATATCTTCCTGAGACTCCGAAGCAAATCACGAACGGCCGCACCACCTTTTAAGCCGCGTGGTCTAAAACCCTATTAAGGAAGCTGCTATTTGCGTACAAAGAAGGTTCTGTGGTGCCAGCGATCGCTCTTTCACATTTGCTGTTGCGTGCTTGATTGGGCGACATGCCGATTATTTGGCGAAAGCAATTCGAGAAGTGCGATGCCGAAACGAACCCACAAGCAATGGCAATCTCCACGACCGGCATAGCAGTTTGGATTAGTAAAAACTTAGCGCGCTCAATACGCAATTTACGATAATAAAGCACTGGTGAGTGATTGAGGTGGAATCGAAAAAGGCGCTCGACCTGGCGGCTTGACAAGCCGACTTTCGATGCAAGGATTTTTGTGGGCAGCGGCTCCTCTATGTGCTTTTCCATTTCACCAATCACTTTTATGACTATCTCATTCGATATTTGATGGCGGCATGAAAAAGGCAATCGCTGGCGTTCCTGTGATTTCCGCATACGATTAACGAGGCCGAGTTCGCAAATACTCGCTACCGTGGACTCGCCGAAGGTTTGCTCAACCAGTTGCAGCATCATATCAAACGGTGCCGAGCCGCCAGCGCAGGTCCAGATATCGCCATCAATGGCATATATGTTTGTGTTCACGAGCAGACTATTGAATGTCTCAGTGAAACCAGGCTCCTTTTCCCAATGGATTGTGCAGCGTCTGTTTCCGAGTAATCCTGCTCTCGCAAGGACGTAGGCGCCGGTACCGAGAGCGCCAACTAAAATTCTTCGCTGCCTACAGTCGCGCAACCAAGCTTCTAGGGATTTGTTGAAATATTGCTCTACGTTATCGTCGGCACAAACAATTGACATGGACGGGCGATCGGCCTGAAATAGGCGCTTGCGCTCTGCTTCCAGGCAAGAATCGGCCAAGAGCGAAGATCCGCAGTTTGCCCGAACAACCATTCCTGTCTCAGAAATCAGCCGCCAGTCATAGGCTCTATAGCCGAGTACGCGATTGGCGAGCCTTAGCGCCTCGATTGCCGAGGATAGTGCCAGCATAGCGAAGCCCGGAACAAGGTAAAACGTCAACACGGTAGGGCCTTGAGACGACCCTAGTGGCCTCGATAGCGGCTGCTGTCTCCCGACCATGCTTTATTCTCCAATTTGCGCTGGACACTTTTCTTTGTTAGCCAAGATCGGCTGGTTCACCCGCTGAAACGGATCTACGTCGAAACGCAGTCCGAAAAAATGAAGGGCGCCGCATTTCGCTACTTTGCTTGTCACGCTCGCCTGAGCTGCGCCCTGCAGCGCCACCATGGGCTTTCCGACAATATTCGACCGACCAATCACGAAAGCATCTTTGCCTGCGAGATTGTTGCCCACCGCAGCCTGAATAAGAATCATGCATCCTGGCGGGCGTGCAGGGCGTGAAATATCTGGCCTTCGAATCCACTGTCAGCCGCCCGACATTTTCGGGGTGGAAGCCGTCGACATCCTTGTACGGCGCGACCGCCGCCTCAATGACTCGCATCATGTCGATATGGCGCGGCATCGGCAGTTGCACGAGCATGCCGTGGACGAAATCGGGCGACGAGATCGACGACCTCGTCCTCCTTGGCGTCGGTCGGCAGCTCGTGTGTGTGAGAACGAAAGCCGCATAGAGCCGCGGACCTGACCTTCGACCGCACGTAGATATGGCTAGACCGACGACGATCACTGCTAGATGCGGGGTCACCGCCGTTTCGGCTATGAGAACCCGTGTTCGGCTGCTTACCTCATCGAGGATTCCACGGCTGATTGCCCTCCCCGACAAAATGTGCGCCCGGCACTCGGAGGTGGTTTTCATCACGGCGTCTCAGCAAATTGAGAATACGATTGTTTTTATTTCGGTTGAGCATAATCCGCCGCTCCAGATGCAGTTTGGCGGCCCGTGCAAGGACGCGGCTTTCGATGTCGCGGCCCGTCGCGCCGAAATCCTCCACGCTCATTCGCGTGCGTTACACGCTCGGTCTCCTGATCTATTATGGGACCTTCGTCGAGGTCGGGCGTAACGCAATGCGCGGTCGCGCCGATGAGCTTCACTCCGCGCTCGTATGCCTGATGATAGGGTTTTGCGCTTTTGAAGGAGGGCAGGAAGAAATGATGAATGTCGATCATCTTGCCGAACAGGCGAGTTGACAAGTCGTCAGATAAGACTTGCATGTACCGGGCCAGGATCACGAGGTCCGCGCCAGTTTCGCGTGCGAGATCCATCAGCTTCTGTTCCTGCTCGGCCTTGTTGTCCTTACATACCGGCCAGTAATGATAGGCGACCCCTTCCCGCTCGGCGACCCCACGGCTGTCTTCGTGGTTAGAGACGATCGCGACCACGTCCGCGTTCAGCCAGCCGACTTTGATCTGGTAGAGCAGATGAAGCATCGCATGGTCGAACTTCGACACCATGATGATGATCTTCGGCCTACGGCGCGCGTCGACGGTGTGAACACACAAACCGAAGCGGTCGATTGCCGGTTTGAGCGCAGCACCTTGGCGACGCCCAGCGGCTCGGTCTGCTCGTCGGTCTTGACCTGGATGGCGCGGTCGGCACCCATGGCGAGGGCGGTGCGCAAGGTCTCCTGCGCCTGCTGCGGCCCGATCGAGACAACGATGATCTCCTCCGCCTTGCCGGCCTCCTTCAGCCGGATCGCCTCTTCGACAGCGATCTCGTCGAACGGGTTCATCGCCATCTTGACGTTGGCGAGTTCCACCGCCGAACCGTCAGCCTCGACACGAACCTTCACATTCGCATCCACAACCCGCTTAACGGCGACAAGAATTTTCATGGTGTTTTGCTACAAGCCGGGTGTTTTGCTACAAGCCGGAAGTTGTCACGATGCCGTCGCCGCGTCCGAGCGAACATGCCGTAATAGATCGAATTGGGGGCTAAGAGCATCTCTCCGTGATAGGCGCAAATCGGATCCGAGCCGTCGCCTGGCGGCCATATGCGTATTTGCGTCGTCGCGCCGCCGACGGACGGCATCGGCGATCCTTTGATCGACGCTGCACAGATTCCAGGCACTTTAGCCGGTCCGAAGAGAAGGAGCGAGCAGTATTCCACGTCGTGCTCTTAACAATGGTATTCCAAGTAGAACAGAATTTCGCAGTTGTCAACCCCTTGTTCCGTCGAGAATTTCCCTGCGAGTCGAGCTCCAGAGCTCTTTGCCCGGGCTGCGCGGAGCATCCCTCCCGACGCTCATTCGGCAGTTGCAGGCGGCGTTCGGCGCCAGACGAACCAAGCGGATTGTGAACTTCTTGCGCCGCCTATAGACCGCGACGCGGCGTCGTATTCGGCTTGGCGCAAAAGGTGCGCACCATACCGACCGCTTCGGGCGGCGGCCTCGGCTCCAAGATCGACGTTTCAACAGCGCTGATCGGCTTTGTTGCGCTCAAGATCGGCAAGCGCCATCCCGCCTAAAGGCGACAAGGTCCTCGAAGGTGCGTTCAACACGGGCACCTATGCGAGCTTCGGGCCACGGTGCGTTCCAGCGCGCGCCTGCGGTCTATGCTTCACCACATATACCCGGCCGTCGGCGCGCCATTCATACCAACGGCGAGGACTCAGGCGCATTCCGCAGCTTCGGCATAGTACCGTCTACGCGTTTTCCTTTAAGTCCAAGAGGCTTCCTCTTGGTTAGACGCTAGGCGGCCCATTTCTGACGCGCCATTTCGGCCAGAATGGCGTCGGCAGCGTCGGCAGCGTCCTGAATGTCGGACGAGGTGTGAGCGGTGCTCAGAAAAAAGGAGGCTCGATTGGTGACGCGAACGCCGGCGTCGAGCATCCTAGCGACAAACTCATCTCCGGCGTCCCGGTCGACCAGTCGCAGGTCCTGGAGATTCTGAATCCGGCGTTCAGGGGGTGCGAAGAAGAGGCCAAAATGCGCGCCGTACCCCTGAACTTGGCCATCAATCTCATGCCGTTTGAGGGACTCCTCTAATCGCTCGATCAATTGGTTACCCATCGCGTCCAAGGTCTTGAGAGCCTGCCCGCCGCGGGTACAGGTCTGCTCCAAAGTCGCCAGACCAACGCTAAGAGCCGTGCAATTGCCACTGTAGGTGCCACCGTGCATCACGCCCTTGGTCAGCATTTCCATCACATCAGCACGGCCTGCGACACAACCCATCGGAACGCCGGCCGCCAGGGCCTTGCCAAAAATAGCAAGGTCTGGAGTGACCCCGAACTTTTCTTGAGCCCCACCGGGCGCCAGCCGAAAGCCCGTGATTACCTCGTCAAAAATCAGAAGGGCGCCGCTCGCAGTGCAGAGCTCGCGGACCTTCTCGAGGTATCCGGGGCTTGGGGTGATGACGCCGTTATTGCACATAACGGGCTCCATGATTACGCCCGCAACCGATTGTCCTTGCCAGTTCAAGCACGCGTCGATTGCGTCGAGGTCATTCCAGGGCAAGACAATTACGTCATCGTAACTGGACGGGGTCATCCCCAATGACTCGGGCTGCGTCTGAACCGCATTTCGACGCTCGGCCTGGGCAAGCGGCGGCCTGATGTTGACGGCCAGACCATCACCCCAGCCGTGATAGTGCCCCTCGAACTTGATGATCCTCGGCCGTCCTGTAAACGCCCGGGCAAGTCGGACCGCGAGCAGGTCGGCCTCGGTCCCTGTATTGGTGAACCGCACCAGTTCGGCGCAAGGGACCGAGTCTACGATCTTCGCCGCCAGCTGGGCCTCGAGCGGGCTTTGTCCCCCGAACAGCTGGCCAGTCTCAAACGACTCAATGATGGCAGTCTCGATCGTCAGCGGCCGGTGACCAAGGATCATTGGCCCCATGCCCATGACGTAGTCGATGTAACGATTGCCGTTGACGTCAGTCAGCTCACTGCCTCGCGCGCGCCTGAATAACAGGGGAGGCCGTTTTCCGAGGAGCCTCGCATTGCTGCTCACACCTGCAGCCATGACCTTTAGTGCTTCCGACAGCAGTTTCTCCGACTCGCTGTACCTGCAGGTTGCTGTTCCAACGCTTGTTCCGTCAGGCATTGTGGTTGACCTTCTTGGCTACGTCGGGGGAGTCGGATGGAGTGCACCAGTTCAAAAGCACGGCTGGCGCGAAGAACGCGTCGGTCCTCATATCTAGGAGCCACAATCTGGAGAGCTACGGGTAGACCGTCGGGAGCTCGCGCCGCGATACGCGCGCCCGCCGCATCGGTCAAAACAAATGCGCCCCAGCGCGGAATCGAGCGCTTCAACGGGGGAGAACTCCCGGGGTTCAAAGCCCTTCAAGAGATCCGTTGCGGAATAACTCGCCAGGTCGGCCATCACTTTCTTCCGTTCGCGCGTATTGCTGGATGCTCTGCGAGGGTACAGTCGGCCCAAAGTCTGTGATGCATTTCGGACATGAGTCCTCGATCCATTACAGCTCTGGGTAGTCGGGGAGCTTACCAACGAGGGTATTAATAGAACAACGTTCCATGCAGGACGTTATGTCACATAAGAGCTTGAAAAACACAAGGGGCTCATTCAAAGATGCACCTGGGGAAGTCGACAATT
Organism: Mesorhizobium sp. M4B.F.Ca.ET.143.01.1.1; assembly: GCF_004792275.1. NCBI lineage: Bacteria > Pseudomonadati > Pseudomonadota > Alphaproteobacteria > Hyphomicrobiales > Phyllobacteriaceae > Mesorhizobium > Mesorhizobium sp. M4B.F.Ca.ET.143.01.1.1. Next base: position 23,513 of record NZ_SRSR01000019.1, on the reverse strand, counting down.
CCGGAGAGGATCCGTAACGCGCGCGAATCGCGCAAGTTTGCGGTCGTCCCTGTGCGCCGACGAGGTTGGCCGGACACGTGGCAGCCGTGAATTAAATAATCGGCTCGTCGAAGGTAAAAAACGTATGCAGCACGAAGATCCTCATCCGTCCGCTCCAACGATGCTTGCCCCGCTTCGAAACCAGGTATTTCGTTCGATCTGGATATCTACACAGATATCCAGTCTGGGATGGCTCGTGCAAACCGTCGCCATCAGTTGGCTGATGGCCACCATTTCGGCTTCCGACCTGATGGTCGCACTCGTGCAGGCCGCATCCACATTGCCGGTGTTCTTCCTCTCAATTCTCGCCGGAGCCATCGCCGATAATTTCAGCCGTCGATGGGTGATGCTTGCGGGGCACTGCTTGATAGCATTGGCATCAACGACGCTGATGATTTCGGTCGGGCTGGGATTTGTTAGTCCCTGGCTCATACTCGGATTGGGTTTTCTAGCCGGCTGCGGCTTCGCCCTAAACGATCCGGCCTGGCACGCTTCCGTTGGCGATATCCTTCACAAGCGCGACATTCCGGCTGCGGTGACACTTCTGTCTGTCGGATACAACATTGTGCGCAGCGTTGGTCCGGCTTTGGGGGGCGTGATCCTGGCCTTCTTTGGACCGCTGGCCGCTTTCGCCTTGGCCGCGCTGAGTGATCTGGCGCCTCTAAGCGCATTATGGCGCACGAAATGGAAAGTTCGCACTTCGCCTCTCCCTCGTGAGAGAATGACGACGGCGATTCACGACGGGTTGCGCTTCACCGTGATGTCCTTGGAGATCAGGGCGGCGATCGCCCGTGCAGCCCTTTTCGGGCTCGCTAGCATTTCGATCCTCGCGCTGCTCCCGCTCGTCGTGCGGGATCAGTTGAAGAGCGGGCCGATCGTCTACGGCATTTTGTTGGCCGGCTTCGGAATGGGGGCTTTCATCGCGGGCATGAGCAACGGATTCCTAAGGAGGATCACGTCCCAAAACAGGCTGGTAGCATTCGCTTCTGTCGCCTGTGCAGCATGTTGCCTTTCCCTTGCACTTACATCGTCGGTCTCTGTGGCGGCAGTTGCGCTATCGCTCGGTGGCGCGGGTTGGCTTATCACCTGGACGGGCATCGACGTGTCGGTGCAACTGGCAAGCCCAAGGTGGGTCGTCGGCCGCACGCTCTCGATCTACTACGCATTGAGCGCCGGCGGTATGGCTGCCGGCAGCTGGATCTGGGGTTCTGTCGCACAGAACTACTCCTTGACCTGGGCTTTGGAAGGCGCCGCAATAGCCCTGTTGCTGGTCGCAGCTGCGGGAATAGTGTTGCCGGTGCGGCCTTGGGAAGAAACCGATCAAGAAAGTTCGGATTTTCGCGCACCGGACCTAGCACTCGATCTCAAGCCCAGGAGTGGCCCGATCGTTGCCAAAGTCGACTATTCCATATCCGAGAAGAATATCGACGCCTTTCTCGGCTGCATGCGCGAAAAGCGCCACGCCCTTAGCCGTGCCGGTGCGCGAAACTGGACGCTGCAGCGCAACCTCCAAACGCCTTCTCTTTGGACAGAGACATTCCGCACGCCAACTTGGATGGACTTTCTTCGCCTGAATCATCGGCTCACGGCAGCGGACAAGGAAGTAGGCCAGAACCTCCTCGCCTTGCATGATGGAGAGGTTACTCCATACACAATGCTTTCGATCGAACGAACGACCGAGGCAGCTCGTACCCGTGGCTCAACAATCTTTTCTCGTCCTCCGAGGTGACGTCATGATGAAGCTGTTAGCCGATGAACAGGCGCGATCACCCCTTGGCTTTCCAGAGCACAAAGGTTCGCACGGTGCCCCCTCTGCAGGAAGCCTCGCATCGCGGTCTCGACGTTGTTCCTCGAGACGGTGACGATTCAGCACCACTTCCACCATCACGAAGATCACGCCGCCCGTGAGGATCGGACTCAGCCGCGCGCAATGCTTCAACAATTTCTGCAGCTTCGAGTATACGGAGGCGCTCCGAACAAGCCGACGCCGAAAGATGACGCTTCGCGAGTTCGCTTTTCGAAATCCGACCATCCGATTGAACTCTCCGAGAGAATCCAGAGGTCCCAAGCGTCTAGAACAGCGGTCTTCCTTCCCCCTCGCGCACAATGCGCAAAACTGTTCGCGATGTCCTCGCACACCTGTCGCGATGTCCCCAGTCCAAACAGAGGGGAGGGTCGATCCGACGGGCCACTCTCCCCTCAAGGGGGAGGGGAATCTCAGCAAAACGGAGAAAAAACATGGTCGGCGCATCGAAAGCGGAAACGGGAGGCGGCCCGATCCGCTACGGCATGGTCGGCGGGGGGCAAGGCGCCTTCATCGGCGCCGTGCACCGGATCGCGGCGCGCATGGACCATGAGTTCGTGCTGGTCGCCGGTGCCCTGTCATCCGACCCGGCGCGTGCCAAGGCCTCGGCCGAGGAGCTTGGGCTCGATCCGGCGCGCAGCTACGGCTCGTTCGCCGAGATGGCCAAGGCCGAGGCCAAGCGGCCGGACGGCATCGAGGCGGTGGCCATCGTCACGCCCAACAATGTGCACGTGCCGGCGGCGAAGGCGTTTCTCGAAGCCGGCATCCACGTCATTTGCGACAAGCCGCTGTCGACGACGTTGGCGGAAGCGAAGAAGCTGGCGGCATTGGTCGAAAAGACCGGCAAGGTCTTTGTCCTCACCCACAACTACACCGCCTATCCGATGGTGCGGCAGGCGCGCGAGATGGTGGCCAAGGGGCAACTCGGCGACATTCGCATCGTGCAGTCGGAATATCCGCAGGACTGGCTGACCGAGGACCTTGCCGCCACCGGCCAGAAGCAGGCGGCTTGGCGCTCCGATCCTAAACAGGCCGGCGCCGGCGGTGCGCTGGGCGACATCGGCACGCATGCCTACAATCTCGCACGCTTCGTCTGCGGGCTCGAGCTCGATGCGCTTTCCGCCGATCTCGACGCCTTCGTGCCGGGGCGGCAGCTCGACGACAATGTCAACGTCGTGCTGCGCTTCAAGCCGGTCGGCAAGTCGCACCCTGCCAAGGGCATGTTGTGGGCGAGCCAGGTGGCGCCCGGCCACGAGAACGGGCTGAAGCTGCGCATCTACGGCTCGAAGGGCGGGCTTGAATGGGTGCAGGCTGACCCGAACTATCTGTGGTACACGCCGTTCGGCCAGCCGAAGCAGTTGATCACCCGAAATGGCGCCGGCGCGCTGCCCGTCGCCGGGCGTGTCAGCCGGGTTCCGTCAGGCCATCCGGAAGGCTATCTCGAAGGCTTCGCCAACATCTACCAGGAGGCGGCCCGCGCCATCCGCGCGGCGCGCCGCAAAGGCAGCAAGCCGGCTAAGGATGTTATCTTCCCGACCATCCAGGACGGCGTCGAAGGCATGGCCTTCATCGAAGCCTGCGTGAAGTCGTCGAGGAAGAACGGAGCCTGGACGAAGCTCTGGAAAGACTTGCGGTAAGCCTGTGGGGAGGTGATGTCGAAGAGAATCGGCATAACATTTCTTGTGAACTACCATCAAGACTACCGGCGTCGACGGTGTCTAGACCCGGTGTTTTCCGGCAGGCCCGCCCATTGTGGAAAAGCTTGGCGGGTTGCTCGACCGCATATGACGGGGTGCACCGCGGTGTTCCCATGGGCGACCTCTCGATGAATTGATCTCTGCCGATCCGCAACCGCAAGACCGGGACAAATCCCATTTCCGCCCCGCATCCCGATGAAGACGGTGGCCGATGTACTGGCGTTTCCCGCTCTAATCTCGCTGAGCGGATGAAGGGCAATTCCAAGCCTCGCAGGCCATATTTGAAGGCGATGACGCTGAACTGCTTCCTCCCATTCGCAGGCTGGTCGATGCGCGGCCGACTAATGGCTATCGGCGGATCGCCGCCCTTCTCATTCGGGAAAGGCGAGCCGCCGATCAGCCACCCGTCAACCGCGAGCTTCTCCGTCGGATCATGGCTGGAGCACCAGCGCAGTACCACGACCTTGCCATCGTGGACCCGGCCCTTCCGCACGGCGGTGTGGTTCTCCAGCAGCATGGCATGGTTCTGCCGGAATATCCGTCTCCGATGTCCGCGACATGATGCTAGAGACCGTGGAAAAACGCTTCGGTGCAACCAGCGCGCCAAGCGCGACTGAACATCTGTCCGACAATGGCAGCGCCTACACCGCGCGAGACACCAGACTGTTTGCCCAGGCCCTCAACCTGATCCCATGCTTCACCCCGGTCGCCAGCCCTCAATCGAATGGCATGTCCGAGGCTTTCGTCAAAACTCTAAAGCGAGATTACATACGCATATCACCCCTTCCGGACGCTGAAACCGCGCTCCGGCAGATCGATGGATGGATCGACGATTACAATGAAATCCATCCCATTTCGCGCTGAAGATGGCTTCCCCTCGGCAGTTCATCAGATGCTTACGTTCATCAAAGCATCAAAGCATTATCTCAATAGCTGAACTGTCTGGCGAATTGGGGAGCACTCCACCCACGAACGCCGTCAATCACGCAAGGCGTCTATCCTCCGATTGACACGGCGTCACTACTCCGCGGTCGCTAATTAGGCGAACCCAATGCCATGGCGGCCGCCTTCGGCAAATGCGGTGCAAACGGGTCGCGCGCCTGGCAGCAATTCTACCACGAACCCCAGGTAAGTCTTTCTTCTTGGCCACCGGCATCATCACCCCGTTGTCCATGCCCATCATAGTTACAGTGTCCGCAGAGTCTTCATTGTCGACAGCCAAAAACAACCTCGGTGCCGAACACTGGCTCCCCATAAGGCAGATGGGTCTTGCCCCGAGCCAAAATTTGACGGTAGTTGCCCGACTCTCCCTCATAGTCGTTGTGATCCCATGGCACCCACGACCGGGCGTTGCAATAGTGGCCGACAAAGGAACGGCGATAGCGGTCTGCCGTTCGATTCGGGTGCGAGCGGTGGAACAAATGGGAGTGGAAAAAGAGCACGTCCCCCGCACTCAGCGGCACCGGGATCGGCGGCGGATAGTTCGCGACGATTTTGGACAAGCTATTCACGCCGTCGGCGAGATGGCTGACGTTAGAGACGACCGTCAAATCTCGGAACGAGTCTACGGCGTGAACGTTGCCGCCTCTAACTTCTTGCGTTGGGTAGATCGGTTCATGGTTCGATCCCGGCACGACCCAAAGGCAGCGTTTTCTTCGTCTGCGTCTTCAAGCGCGATCCATGCGCCGATCACAGTGTCTGGATGGGTCTTGATTTAATACGCATCCTGATGCCACCCTTGTCCGCCGCGACCAGGCGGATTCAGGAATAGCATCGATTGCAAAGCATATACATCCGGCCCGAAAGCATGTGAACGCGGGCGGCTTGGGCGCATTCCCCTTTCAGAGGGTCCTTATTGGAGACAGTGGCAGTCTTTTGATCCTTGTCTCCTCCGCCAGACCGTATAGTGCGGCTATGTCTTCTTTTGATAATAGCCCTCTAACAATCAAATAACCATTCCGATGATAATGAGCGTACTGCTTCACACTGACCAAATAACGATCATTTCGGCCCCGCGACATAGGCATATAAAACTTCGCCATCGGTTGTCTCTCCGTCTATTGCTTCTCCTTCATTCTTTATGCGGGCGGCAGCGCCCCTCAATGGAGGGAAAACGGAAAACGATGTGTTTATTTGATATCGCTATCAATCGAAATATGACGGTTAAGGGGATAGCGGGTTTCCAGATCAACCGCGGCGGCACCATGGCGAAACTGCGGATCCTTGCACCGTTCGATGTAGTCGGAAGCCGTGATCCCGCGGATTTGCTTGTACATTTTGGAAAAGTGGTGTTCGTCCCGAAATCCGACCCCGTAGGAAATTTGTTTGATCGCCCACTTTCCGTTCGTCATCAGCTGCTCGGCGCGCAGAAGTCTGCGCTCGAGCAGCGCCCGCTTCGGTGAGATGCCGATGGAAGCGACGAACATCCTCGTAAAATGCTCGTGCGACCAGCCGGATTTCCGGGCGATCGCTTCGATCGTCAAAGGCTCCGCTAGGTGTTCCTCCATGTAGGCGATTGCTTCAGCTATCTGAATCGGCAGCGGATGCTCCTTCTCCCTCGAGGCGGAATCCGAAGTTGCGCAAAGTTCCTCCAAAATAGCGTCCAGCAAGACGGTGATTCGCTTCTTCCAATACGGCGGCTGATTGTTGGCCACTCGGAGAATTTGCTTGATCAGACCGGGTACGAGGTCGTTGCTGTCTACAGAGAGCACGTTCATGTTCAACAGCGGCATGAGCCGGGATTCGGCGTGGCGCAGCGGCGAATAGTCGAAATGCACAAACAAATGCCGGACGTCCTTCTCTTGGGCGAACCGGTAGAGGTGGCTTTCTCCCGGGCGGCTGAAGACGAAGCAGGGAACGTTCAGTCAGAAGAGCTTACCCTTCAGCTCGTATTCGGTTCCCGTACCGGCCGGAAAATAAACGAGCTCGTAATCCGGGATCGTACGCGGTCCAAGTTCGAAACCGGCTTGATGACGATGTCACCGACGTGATGGACGACAGGCCGGTCGCCTGCTCCTTCAATCATAGTTAGCTGATCTTCGGATTGAGCAAATGCGGACGCGGCTCGGGTGGCCACACGCCGAGTGGGGGAGCCGGGAGTGATTGACAACACGATGGCTGTCTAGGGCTCGCTGCCCGCAGACCGGGCAAGCTTCAAGCGCGAGCGCCGTGCGAGCTACTTCTCCGTCTTTTGCCCAAAGCTCGCGCTGCGTGAGCGGAGAAACGAATTCGATGGCTCAGCTTCGATCTCATCCGCCTGTCCCGGTGCGCACGCCTCCAGTCCGTACTTCCCCTCGGACCACTACGCCACCGACTCCGCCATTCATACCGACGGCTCGGCTGCCGGTGCCTTCCGCGGCTTCGGCGTATTGCCGCGTACCCCCATATACATGCTCTCATCAGTCCGCGTTGCTTCAAAGCGGCGCGGCTGTCCCTCGATCGCCGCGAGGCAGTCCAGGCAAGCATCGTAGAAGCAGCGCTCATGCTGGTAGAACGGGGCTCCAGCAATGTGCGGCGTTGGCAGCACGTTGGGATCGAAGCGGAATGGCGCGTCCGGGGGCACCGGCTCGGCGCCGAAGACGTCGATAGCGGCCCTAAGGCCGCGCTTGTCGACTGTATCCCACAGCGCCGGTTCGTCAACCACGCCCATGCGGCTCACGAGTACGAACAGGCCACCGATGGGCAGAGCGTCGAAAACCGATTTGCCGATCGCGCGCAGCGAGGATTTTAGGGGTGGAATGCCTACGACGAAGACCTCCGAGGCGGCTGCGAGCTCCTCGAGCGAACCCGTATAAGTTAACCCAAGCCGTTCCGCCCGGGACGAGTCGAGCATCGGATCGTAGGCAGAGACCTGGCAGCCGAAACCGTTGATCAACTGGTGATACCGCCTGTTGATTGCGCCGTAGCCAGCGAGCCCGACCTTCTTGCCAGCGAGGTCGCCATGGACATACGCTAGCGGGTCTGCCTCAGATGGCTTCCAGCCGCCCGCCCGCATGAGTGCAACCGCTGTCGGAATATCGCGCAACAGATTGAGTGTTTGAGCTAATGCAAATTCCGCAATGCTCGGCGACATCGAGCGCGAGGTGTCGATCAAGACGATTCCGCGCTCGGTGAGTGCATCGACCGAAACGAAACTGGAAAAACGGTTGTCGAAAGTTCCCCCGATTGCCTTTAAGCGAGGCGCACCGTCGAGCAAAGCGCGATCCATGGTGATTTCCGGCAGCAACCACGGGGCAACCAAAAGCAAATCGGCATCAGACAGGGCAGAAAGCAGTTCGTCCCGCCACGACGGGCTGCCGAGCGATATCGTGATGGTGGCCCCTTTGGACTTCAGTAGTGCGGCGCCGCGTTTGATCCATTCCAAGCTGGACGGGCTGTTGGAAAGGATGACACTCTTCACATGTTCCGCGACCATTTCGATAGGCCTTTCCTTGGTAGCATTCTTGGTTGCAATTCGAAAGCGACTTGCACCTCGGTTGTCGAGATTGGAACGCAACCCTTATGGGCTGCAAAGTGGCTTGCTATTATGGTCGGGCTGAGCGCTGGCGGCGCAGCCGGGCTATGATAAGAGCCAACAGTTGGCTGTCGGCTAGCCAGGCTTGGAGCGTTTCTGATAGGGGCTGGCGTCGGCCCCGTCTAGAATCAGAGCGAGGTGCTCATGTTGGTGGGTGCCGGCATCCCGCACACCGAGCTCGATGCGCTGGCGCTCCGTCTGGATCGCGAGGTCCACCACCCTCTGCAAGTTTGCGGCGTACCTAAATCCTGGTTCGACATTCTCTCCGGTCTCCACAGCTTTTACGAAACACGAGTAGATGTTCGTCGCCATCTCCTCGACGGCAATCTCTCGCCACACTCCGCTATGGACGTTCTCTCCTAAACATGCCCGCAGAGTTGAGCCTTCCGATGTACTGAGCACCTCCAGAGCCCCTTTGTCCCCAAATAGCCTCAACTTCAACTCGTTCGTATAACCAGTAGCCCAGCGACTGGCCTGAATAACGCCAATGGCGCCATTCTCAAGCTCCACCGTTACTGCGAGGCTATCGTTTGCGTCTAGCTCGTACTCGCCAACACGGTTGTCTCGAACCTTTTCGAAGGCTTTCAGTCGGGCGAACACTCGCTCGATGGGGCTGTCTGCCGCAAAGGCGGCACAGTCTAGAACATGAATACCAAGGTCACCAAGAACGCCGTTAGAACCGTGTTTCGTTGAAAGCCGCCAGAGCGATTCCGGCTCATTTCTCCAGTTGCTGCAAACTAACCAGCTCTGCAGAAAGGACCCATCCAGGTGCAAGACACGGCCGATCTCCCCTGAAAGCACAATCTCGCGCGCTCTCTGCAAGGGGGCATCATCACGAAAGCTAAAGTTCACCATTCCAATAAGACCAGCACGCTCTGCCGCCGTGGCCATTTCTCGAGCCTGCTCGTAATTTTCAGCGAGTGGCTTCTCGCAGAGTACGTGCTTGCCAGCAGCAATTAGAGCCATGGTTGTCGGATAATGGGCGCGGTCCGATGTCACATTCGCTGCCGCGTCGAACTGGCCCCAGGTAATCGCCTCTTCGAGTGAGGCGAAGGTGTGCTCGATGTTGTACTTGGCTGCGTACGTTTTGAGGCGCGCTGGGTCTACGTCCACGGCACCTACTATCTTGACCGCTGCGATCTTCCCAAATTCGATCGCGTGGCGGTTTGCTCTTCCGCCTGTGCCGACAATGAGCAGTCGCATTTATTCCTCCTGCCTTGCTAAGCTATTAGAATTTCGGATTGTGATCGACGATTGGCTCTAGCGCATTCTCGACGGGTACATGCGGCGACTGATGGACCCTCGAATAGGCGATTTGCGGAGTGTGCGCCCACTTAACCGCGTTGCTCAGCACCTTATGTACCACTTGATCGTGATAGGTCGGATAGGTCTCGTGACCCGGTCGGAAATAGAAGATGTTTCCAGCACCGCGACGCCATGTAAGTCCTGACCGGAAGACCTCGCCTCCTGAAAACCAGGATATAAACACCGTCTCAAGCGGCTCCGGTGCAGCAAACGGCTCGCCGTACATCTCCTCATGCTCCAAGGTAAAATATTCACCCAGCCCTTCAGCAATGGGATGACGCGGATTGACTACCCAAATGCGCTCGCGCTCTGCTGCCTCACGGTAACTCAACGTGCCCGGCGTCCCCATCAGCCGCTTGAACAGTTTCGAATAGTGAGCGGAATGGAGTAGAATAAGACCCATTCCCTCCCAAACTCGGTTGACAACGCGATCCACGATCTCGTCGGCGACTGCCTTGTGTGCGGTGTGTCCCCACCATACGAGAACGTCGGTCGAGGCTAGCCGGCTCTCAGTCAAACCATGTTCCGGTTCTTGGAGCGTCGCCGTCGTGGCCCTTATTGCCGGATCTGCGTTAAGAGCAGCGGCGATCGTACCGTGCATCCCGTCCGGATAGAGTTCGCGGACACCGGGCTTATTTTGTTCGTGCACATTTTCGCCCCAAACAACGGCGTTAGTAGTCATACTCAGTCTCCTGTGATTGGTCGTCGGCCGCCGGTCGCCCCGAATTTCCAGGCGAGCGGCACCTTGAAGCCCGTTTTGGTGGCTCGGTGGACGACCTATGCCGCCCCTTGCAGCGCGATTCGCCCGATTGCTTGCCCCTGTGCATCGAAGTGATGTACATGATCCTCGATCGGCGAAATTCGGACCGTCTTGGCGACCTGATGCTTCGAAGTGCTGTTCTCTCGGACGATGACCGGCTGATTCGCCGCGGATCCGATGTCGGCGTAGACGTAGCTGTCCGAGCCAAGCACTTCAGAGTGAACGATGGTACCAGTCCATTCGCCGTGTTCGGTTATGTTCAAGTGCTCGGCCCGGATACCAATCGTGTGCACATTACGCTTCTTGGCGGGCTCTCCCGAGAGGAAGTTCATCTTCGGTGAACCTATGAATCCTGCAACGAAAAGCGACTTTGGACGCTCGTAAAGCTCGATTGGGGTGCCGATTTGCTCGACTAAGCCGTCTCGTAGAACGCAGATCCGGTCTGCGAGTGTCATGGCTTCAACCTGATCGTGAGTCACGTAGATCATGGTGGTATTTTCCATGCTCTGGTGCAGCCTGGCGATCTCGATACGCGTCTCCACACGCAGTGCCGCATCGAGGTTCGAAAGCGGCTCGTCGAAGAGAAAAACTCTTGGATTGCGGACGATTGCACGACCGATCGCTACTCGTTGTCGCTGCCCGCCGGAGAGCTGGCGCGGAAGCCTCTTGAGATAAGGAGTAAGCTGCAGCATCTCGGCTGCTGTCTCTACCCTTCGCCTCCGCTCCACTTTACTTGCGCCTGCAAGCTGCAACCCGAATGACATGTTCTCGAAAACAGTCATATGCGGGTACAGAGCATACGACTGGAACACCATCGCTATACCTCTTTTGGATGGGGCGAGGTTGTTGACAATTTGGCTGTCAAACGCGACGGTCCCTGAACTGATCTCCTCAAGGCCAGCGATCAATCGAAGCAGAGTAGACTTGCCACAACCCGACGGTCCTACGAAAACCATAAACTCGCCTGAGCGGATTTCCATGTTCACGCCTTTGATCACTTCGACGGCACCGAAGGACTTGCGGACTTCATTCAGTTGCAACTTGGCCATAATCTCCTCCTAGTCTTCAGCCCTTGACGCTGCCGGCTGTCAGGCCGGAAATAATGCGGCGCTGAAAGATCAGCACTAGAACCACGATTGGTGTCGTGACGACCACGGATGCGGCCATTAGATTACCCCAAGGAACTTCGCGCTCGCCGCGGCCTGTGAACGAAGCGATTGCGACAGGAACTGTGCGCTGTGAATCGGACGAGGTAAAAGTAAGCGCGAATACGAACTCGCCCCAAGCGCCGATAAAGGCCAGCAGCCCGGTGGTTACAATCGCAGGCCACATCAATGGCAAGAAAACGCGCGTGACGATTACCCAGGGTGAGGCACCATCGACAATCGCGGCCTCCTCGATTTCAATGGGAAGGTCGCGCATGAAGGCCGTCAGCACCCAAATGGTGAACGGCAGCGTAAAAATCAGGTACGAGGAGATCAGAGCAAACGGCGTGTTGTAGATCCCGGCCCAGCGGATGAGCTCGAAGAGACCCGCGAGCACTGCCACCTGCGGGAACATGGATACCGACAAGATCGTCATGAGGAGTAACGAGCGTCCGCGGAAGCTCACCCGCCCTAATGCATAAGCCGCCGTAAGGGAGAGGAGAAGTGAAAGTCCCACAACCGACGAAGCTACCAGGACCGAGTTAAGTAAACTTCTCACGAATGTCACGCTCGAAAAGATTGCTACGTAATTCTTGAGATTCAAAGAAGTTGGCCAATAGTCCGGCCGAAACAGATCAGTACCGGACTTGAAACTAGTCAATATTGCGTAATATAGGGGAAAGATTGAAAGGGCAAAAATCACAATGACAAGTGCGTAGAAGGCGATCCGCTTAACGAAGGAGACGAACATCAGCGTCCCTCCCCCCCAAGGTTGACCCGGCCGACCCAAATGTAAGCGACCGCGATGCACGCCAGGATAAGAAAGAGCACGGTCGAGGCGGCACAGCCGTAGCCGAATCGGTCAAAGCCGAACAAGTACTGTTGAGTGAGTATGGACATAGTCGCAGTCTCCGAACTGCTAGGCGTCATCACGTAAATTAGATCAAAGACACGCAGCGCATTTAGGATTCGGAAAATTACCGCGACCATTACCGCCGGACGGATTAGTGGCAGGGTTACCCGCCAAAATACCTTCAACGGGTGAACGCCATCTATCTTCGCTGACTCGTAGATATCGTTGGGAACAGTCTGCAGCGCAGCGAGAACGAGAAGCGCTGTAAAGGGCGTTCCCATCCAGACCGCAACGACAAGCACAACAGGCATCATTGTGTCAGTATTAGCCATCCAGGCGATCTTATGGTCGATCACTCCGAGATGCAGCAGGATGTCGTTAATTATGCCAAACTGGTCGTTGAACATCCACGCCCACATATTTGCTGCCACAACGCCTGGAAGCGCCCACGGCACTAGAATGGCTGCGCGCACAATTGCCCGTCCAGGAAACTGGGCATTTAACGTAAGAGCTACGATAAGGCCGAGCACCGTCTCCCAAAGAACTGAAATCGCTGTGAACTTCAGAGTGTTCCAAACAGCGTGCCACCAAACGGGATCGGCGAGTAGTCCGCGGTAGATCGTGCGTCCACTAGGTAGTGTGCTCCAACCGAGGTAGTTCTGGAAACCAATAAATTGTGTTTCGGCGAAGTTGCCGAGGGCGGCATTGGTAAGGCTGAAATAGATCGTTCGGGCCAGCGGCCATACGGCGACAAGCGCCAACACCATTAGGGAGGGTGCCACGAAAACCCACGCCGAGCTTACACGCTGCGCATGTAAACTTGACTTAGTAGGTGGGTGGCGCCCACCGGCAGTCGGCGTTTCCACAACAAAAATATCGGCCATTACACTAGACTTCTCGATTTCTGGCTCAGATGTAAGAATGGCAGCCTTGCGCGGCCGCCATCCTTGAAACATGAGCAGACGAGCTGCTCCGCCGGGGGAGCATCACCAACCGCTGCCTTTCAGATCGGTGAGCTGGACCTCAAGCTGCCCAAGATTGTCGGCAGCTGTACCCTTGCCAGCGAGCGTGTTGTTGACGGCGATCCAGAAGTTGTTAGAAGCCTCGTTGTACTTGGTCTTCATGATCGGCGACGGTCGCACCAGCCCCCCTTCAAGCCCCCCTCTCATAGTGGGAATAAAGGGCATGGCAGCTACGATGTCTTTGTCGTCAAAAAGCGACGAGCGCGTTGGAATTGATCCAAGCTCGAGTACGGCAGCTTTCTGCACTTCCCCGGAAGCCAGGAACTTGACGAATTCGATCGCCTCTTTCTGGTGCTCGGAATATATTGATACTGCGTTTCCCTTCACACCCACAGTAGGTGCCGATTTTTCGCCGGGGTCGGAAGGCAATGGCACTACATCAAACTTGCCCTTGATTGGGCTGTCGGCTTCGTTGCCGAGTCCCCAGACATAGAGCCAATTGCGCATAAACACCGCATTGCCCGCTTGCCAGATGCCGCGCGATGCTTCCGAATCGTGGGCAGGAACCCCCGGCGGGGAGATCGTGCCTATCCACCCTTTGGCCCGATCGATGGCGGCGGCCGCCTTCGCGTTGTTAATTGAAATCGTCCCATCTGGCTCCACGATGTTTCCGCCGCCGGATGAATTAGTCCATTCCAGAGCATTGCAGGTCAGTTCTTCAGCGCCCTTTCCTTGGAAAAGATAGCCCCACATGTCCGGATTACCGGCGGCGCGTTCCTTATCCTGGATTTCTTTGGCGGTTGCCGTCAGCTCATCCCAGGTTTTTGGCGGCTGCTTACCGTATTTTTCCAGCAAGTCCTTGCGATAGAAGAGCAGCGCCCCATCGGACTCCATCGGCATCGCGAGGAGCTTACCGTCGACTGACAACGCGGTAACAACTGAGGGAAAGTGCTCGCCAATCACATCCTTGGTTGGGTCAGTGAGGTCAACCAGGTTGTTAACAAATCCCGGCAGCCAGATGTTATCCATACGTAGAACGTCAATGCTCTTGTCTCCCGCCGCGAGCCAAAGGCGGTACTGGCTTACCTTGGCCTCATCTCCGGACGGCAAGTGTATGAGATTGACCTTGTTACCTGTGAGCTTCTCAAACTTGGCGATCTCCGCCGTATAGAAGTCAAACCCCCAGCCGGTTGCAAACGTCAATTCGGCGGCGCTGGCAATATTGGCGACGAACGCCATCGCGGCGCCGAGACCTAAGGCCTTCACGAAAGATTGCATTGTCCCACCTTCACATTTTGATTGCTTGGTAAACGCGCTGCTTTGGCAGCGTATAGCGGGAGGCAAAAGCGCCAAAAGCTAAATGCCTCCGGACGTTTTATGGAATGAATGTTCATATGGAACGTCATTCTACAAGAACTTAGTTCCGTGTCAATAGGCTTATCAGCGCCGCGCCCCTACGCGATGGCGTGGGGAGCCAACGCAGCATCCTGCCGATGCGGTAGTGCGATTGAAGAGATTGTCGTTTCGATTTCCGTGTTCAGCCGGCATTTGAGTTCGAAAAGTTCTCAAGAGACAAACACCGCAAGGAGTCGTCAGTACTAGCTGCTTGGCAGCAACCAAAGCATGCAATGAGTGCAGTGCTTCCGACGGAGGTATTTGGAACCATTTCGAACTTCTCGACGACTGTCTAAATACGGACCAAGCTCTGAACAGAGGAACTATTCTTCCAGCGGTGGGCAAGATAGCCGGCGCCGAGGGGACCTGCTCTGTGACGATAACCTTTTTCGGGCTTTCAGCCGTTCATGCGAAGGCCTCCAATCTTGACCGCGCGGTCGTGACGACTGGATCGATATTCGTTCCAAATAGCGCTATCGCCACTCAACGGGGCGATTCGATACACCAGCTGGATGTTAAGATAAGCACCTACCCGCGAGTAACCCGGTCACGAATGGTCAACGGTGGGAGAGAATGGAGGGCGTTTGATCGGCTTTTCGAACGGGGCTTGTTGGTCGGTCAATCGATAACGTCACTAGAGGAAGCTCTCCCCCGTGCAATTGGAGAACACGGTCTTCCAGTTGCTTATCCTCTGTCGTGAGACGATGGTTGAGGCGGTAGTCTGTCCAGGTCGCGTGCGGAACGTTTCTGTCCATTTCACAGGCTTCTGAAAGTTGCGCTGAAGCGTCCAGTGCCGGGCGCCGACGCGGCTTGTGTACATGCCGGCGCACGCGCATCAGGTCCGGGAAACCCTCGACATTCTTTTCAGGTATCCGAGACCTTGACGACGATGGGACCGTTTCTCTGCTTCAAATTGAGAGCGACTGCCGGGCGTTGAATTCCTCCAAAAGGTCAGACTCGGCGCTCGCGAAGAGGAAAAAGTACGCCGCTGAAGCGACCACCAGCAGGGCGCCAGCAGAGCCTCCAGCGCCAAGTTCAGGGAGTACAGCCATGTGCTGCGATCCGGACAGGCCAGGATCGCTTTCAACCTCGGGCCTGGTGAGAAACTGAAGCTGTCGCTTGTCGCATCGCTTGCTCGGGATCGCAAGCACGCGTTGAATCTGAGCGCTATGGGCCGGCTCCTCGAACGACGCATACCTGAAGAAAGACCGAATGGCCGTGAGGCGGAGGTCTCACTGAGGCGGATCGCCGTGTCTCGAGGTCCTCCAGAAATGCGCCGATGCAGGCGCGTCCAAATCCCGCAGTGTCAGCTGCGACGGAGACCTGCCAAGGCGTGTTTGCGCAAATGCAAACAGGAGCCGGAAGGTCTCCCGGTAGGAGGCGATGGTGTTGGAGCTTACGCCTCGATGTCGCATGAGCCGATCGGTGAACCACCGCTCGATCAGCACGGCCAGATCGTTCGAGGCACTCATGAGCGAACCTCCCACCGCTTATCCAGCAGTCGCGCGGCATGGTCATTAGCTCCGGCGCGGCGGATAGATACCAGTAGGTGTCGCGAACATTGGCGTGGCCGCGAAAGGTCGAGAGGACCGGCAGTTCCCGCTCGACATCTTCGCCCGCACGATACCAGTTGGTCAGGGCCTGGACGGCGAAACGATGAACGAAGATTGTGAATCCGCGGACCATTGCGCTGCCCCCGCTGCCGCAGACCGATCTGTCGCGACAGCTGCCAGAACACCCGGTGCACGTATTGGTGCAGCAATCTGCCGCCCTGCGCCGGCGCCGCTCGACCGACGTGATCACTTCGATCTGATGCTTCGTCACAGGGCTACTTGTAGTGCTTGCACTAGGACTTGCAGCCTTCAGCCTACCTCAGCAAGCCGCCCGTCACCGTACGTCACCGTGGGGATACAAATTTCCGTTGCTAGCAAAACAGCCGCCGAGTCCGAAATGCCTGAGCGCAGGGACTAAATTGAAAGCCCGGCAGGAGACTAAGCTACCTGCCGGGCCGGTGCGCCTTGGGAGGGCGTATAAAAGATGCGACACGAAGATGCGCGGCTAATGTTTCTGGCGCCAATCTTGATACGTGAGCCTGTAAAGGACTTGGCGCCGCAAGGGATCATCGGCTGCCTTGAGTGGATGGTCGAAGTCATCGTTTGGATCGTGCGACATGCCAATGCGTTCCATAACCCGTCGTGAGGCGACGTTGTCCACTGCGGCGTTCGCGACGATCTGGTTCAACTTTAAACTTTCGAACCCGAAGTCAAGAACTGCAGTGGCGGCCTCGGTTGCATATCCATGCCCCCAGTGATCTGGACGCAACCTCCAAGAGATTTCAACGGCTGGAGTGAAATGTTCTTGATAGGAAACGTCAATAAGACCGCAGAAGCCGATGATCCCTGCAGCACCCAAACGCTCGATTGCCCAAAGCCCATAGCCATGCGTTTTGAAATGCTCGCGCTCGGCCTTTATCCAGGCGTCAATCGCTGCCCGATCGCCGAATTTCGTGAGGTACTTCCCACCTTTAGGATCGTCAACCATTTGAGCGATCGGGTCGACATCTTCGTCCATCCATTCCCGCAGCTGAAGGCGTTTTGTCCGCACGTCCATCAGTAGGTCCTCGTCCCGCCGGCGATATCAAAGATCGTTCCAGTTGAGCAGCCGCAGTCGTTCGAGGCCGGCCGCGCGGCCTTGCAAATAGCCGTAACATCTATGTTGGCCCGTATTTTTAGGCTAAGCTCCATCGACCGTGGCCTCGAAGCGATCTGGGCTCCGTCGCAAGTCGCTTCTGCCTCATTTGAAGCGATAAACGCCCAGCGCTTCGAACGTCTTATAAATTTCGTCGGCATACTTGGCGAACTCGGGATACTGGCCAAGGTAAGCCGGTCGAGGCCTCGGCAGATCAATCCGGATTTCTTCAACGACTCTCCCTGGGGAGTTCGACATCACCAAAATCCGGTCCGATAAACCGATAGCTTCCTCAATCGAATGGGTGATGAACAAAACGCTTTTACGCGTCTCCAACCACAGCGTCTCAAGGTCGTGGCGGATCTGCGTGCGCGAAATGGCGTCAAGTGCACCGAACGGTTCATCCATCAGCAAAACTGCGGGATCATGCACTAACGCGCGAGCGATGGCGACGCGCTGCTGCATTCCACCCGACAACTGCCGCGGATAGCGGACCTCAGCTCCGGTCAACCCAAGTTTCCCGAAGAGCTCAATTGCACGCTTTTGAGTTGAGGCGCGGTCAAGTCGTCGAATTTCTTGTTGAAGAAGCACGTTCTCCATCGCAGTCCGGAATTCCAGCAGCAAGTGATCCTGGAAGACAATTCCAACATCAGTCATAGGCTTGTTAAGGACTCTCCCATTGATCTCAACTGACCCTTCCGTTGGCTGAAGCAGGCCCGCAATGATCAGCATAAGCGTGCTCTTGCCACACCCGGAGGGACCGAGGATGCTTACAAACTCTCCCTCGCCGATTTCGACGCTAACCGGCCCTAGCGCCCGGAACCCTCCGTACGTTTTGGTGACATCAGATGCGTGTATTGATTTGCGAGTCTCTCGCGCCATCGCGAAACCCCTGAGCTTTGCCTCGCTTGTAGTTACCTGCTGCGGAAAGCTAACCACTCCGGTCATTGGTCATTCCTCCAGGGCATTGTCCACTTTTCAAATCCGAGTAAGATTCCAGTCAGCAACATTGCGAGACCAGCTGTCGCCATGATTCCGGCGAACACGAGCGCGACGTCCATGTAGCCCGCCGCCGACAATATGAGAACTTCGAGGCCTTGGTTTGCGCCAACGAGTTCCGCAGTTATGCACCCCGAAACCGCATAGACCATGCCGATCTTCATGCCTGAAAAGATAAACGGCATTGCAGCCGGAAGTCGAATGTAACGAAAAGTCTGCCATGAGCTCGCGCCCATCGAGCTGGTAATCAAATTCAAACGTGGGTTCATAGCTGAGAAGCCTGCGATACTGTTCACCAGAATCGGAAAAAACGTCATGACAGCGGTCAACGCAATGCGGGGCGTGAACCCGAAGCCAAACCACACTATCAGAAGGGGGGCGGTGATCGTTTTAGGTATGATTTCGAAGAACACGATAACCGGCAATAGGCTTCGCCTCAGCGAGGGGAATGAAGCTATCGCCAGTCCGAGCGGCATGGCAATAAGCGTTGCGATACAAAAGCCGCATACAACAACCCAGCCCGTGGCTGCAAAATTATAAGCGAGATCGTTTCGATCAGTAACGAATCTGCCCATGAAGTCAGATGGCGCAGGGACAAGGTACTTTGGCACGTCAAACCAGTAACTGCCGAACTGCCAGGCGGTGACAAACAACACCAATACCAAAGCCGGGGGAAGAATCCGCTCGATCCCTGTCGTCATGTAGGGGTTCGCTTTTGTGGGTTGTCCAGCGAGTGCGTTAGCCATTGATGTACTCTTACTGTAAATTTAGGTCTCGATGTAAGCCTCGATTAACGGTGGCGCCGCCGTACCCGCGCCACCGTTGTGCCTGTCTCGTTACGGACAGGGGATATTTTCAGTAGGAAGGTAGTCTTCGGTATGCATGGCCCCAACGCCGTCGCCCAGATCGAGAGCTTGGCCAGTACTCTTCCAGAGTTCGGCAGGTGCCCTACCCAAACCTGTCGAACTCGGGAGGCAGAGTAGGGACAAGGTGTATTTTTTCAACGAGACCGATACCCGGTCTTTCTTTCCTGAGTTAGGATATTTTTCGAAGAGCGCATCGACGGCGGCGTCAGGATTTTTGGCAACTGCAGCGTATCCCTTGAGAGTAGCATCGATAAACTTCTTATAGAGATCAGGATTCTGCTTGAGCTTATCATCCCGAGCGATGAGACTCATGCCGACTGTAGGGACGCCTATGTCGGCGTAATACATGATCTTTGTCTCGACACCCATGAACTCCATCGGAACCATTTGGTCGCCCGGTGCGTCCGAGACCGCGTCGACCTTCTTCTCATTCAGAAGCGCGATAAAGCTTGCGTCATCAGCAAAGATCATGTTGATCGTCGACTTATCGATCCCGTTCACCTTCACCATCGCTTCAAAGAGAGGGATGTTTGCGGAAGCAGGGCCGATAGCGAACGTTTTCCCCTCCAAATCTTTCGGTTTCGAGATGGGTGTATCCTTGAGAGAAACGATTCCGAAGCCATTCTTCTGATAAATGGGCGCAATGATTTTGACTGGCGCCCCTTTTGCGGCTATCCCGAGCGCAGATGCACCGGAGGCAAGTCCGACATCTGTGTTGCCGGCAGCGACGAGTTGGGAGGTCGATCCCGACCCCTTTCCGGATTCGATTTCGAGGTCGATTCCGGCATCTTTATAATAGCCAAGAACATCGGCGTAGACGATTCCAATACTAGAATCGTCTGGCGTCCAGTTGAGGGTCACCTTGAGTTTTTCCGCGGCCACTGCTGGCGAGATTGCAAAAGCCACAAGAGTCGCAGCCAAGCACCCTAACCTGGTGATGCGCTGAGAAGAATTCCCGTATCCAAGCATTGTATTCCCCTTTCTTAAGTTAACACTGCTGATGTTGCTAACCATGATCGCGATATTTTCGCGTTACTTGTTTTTCTACGAACTGACTGACGGCGTTGAGCGAGACGCCGACAACAGATGTTATCAGCACTACTGCGATGACTTGCACAGGATCTCGATATCTAACGCCTTCTAGAGCGGCAAATCCCAGCCCTTCATTCGCGGCGACCAGCTCACCGACAACTGCGGTCGTAGTGGCAAGCGCCAATGAGATACGAAAGCCGCTCATCAGATAGGGAAGCATTGTCGGCCAATCGATGTATCGAAAAGTTTGGAGCGCGTTTGCTCCCATCGTCCGTGTGACGAAATACAGACGGTCCGGGATGCTTCTTATTCCCGAAATGGCGTTCACCAAGATAGGGAAGAAGACACTGAAGCCCACCAAAATAGATGTCGGAGTTAGGCCGTATCCAAACCAGATAACCAACACGGGCACTATCGCGATCTGCGGCATGGACTGCAAGAAAACGACAAAGGGATAAAATGCTCGATCAAGCAACTGTATTTTCGCGAGCGCAAAGGCTACGGGGATGGCAGCGGCGGCCCCACTGGCAAAGCCCACGGCTATGACCTTAAGCGTAGAAGCGGTCATGGTGAGGAAATACACCGGCTTAGAGAAAATCAAACCGAGGACTTGCTCCGGACCTGGAAGGATGTAGTCAGGAATCTTCAAAAACCGGACTGCAGACGACCAAACCGCAATGAGGACCAAGAGCCAAAATAATGTGACCAGCCAATCTGGTACACTTATCTTCAACCTCAGAGGCTTCGCCAATCCAGTCACTCCTATTTGGAACACGTCAACATCTGGAATGTCGTTCCAGCATATATCTCCCACACCCTGAGTCAAGCCGAAACACCGATGCTTTCGAAAAATGAAAGTTTCGCCGACTCAACGATCACGTTCGGGACCCAGTGTTTCTTCTCGCAAAAGGGTCTGACACACTCTTTCTGACGTTGGCTCATATTACATCGATTAGCCTGCAGGGGATCCAGCTTTGCGCGTCCAACGTGTAAACGGGCCCGTTGCCGTACCACCGCAGCAGCGTGTCATTGCAATGATACTCTGTTGCCGGTGGTGCTGCGACGAAGCTGCGTCAAACCGATCCTCTCAGTATTGTCGGCATCGATGACTGGGCCCTCCGCCGCAACCATCGCTACGGCGCCATTGTATGTGATCTGGAGCGGCGGCGGATCGTGATACTGTCGCCGGATCGGCGCGACCAAGGTTGATCCGGACCTGCTCACTTGCGCCGAGAAGCTGCAATATGAGGGCTACCTGCGGCGCGAGGAGACCAACGTCGTGATCATGAGGCTCGCTGGCGAAGGCGTTCCATCAAGGAGAGCGTGCGCCGAAGCGGCCACAGCCGCAACCTCGTCCGCCAGCTGATCCGTGGTGAGCGGACGGATGTGTTCCGGGTTCGGCAGAGTTCGCTGAATGCGCAACTGCCATTGCTAGACGAACTATGGGCTTCCGGCTGTACGCCTGCAGGCCAAAGGCTCTCGCGGTTCCTGCGCGTGGTCGCAGAGTGGTCAACCCGCCGACGGCGGGGCGAACGCGCTTCCGATCATCAAATTCAAAAGGTGCCCTCGGCCAGGACGATCGCGCGGCTGATGACGACAGTCCGGGACCATCTGACCAAGTCCCACACGGTGGCAATCGCCGCGATCGAGACAGGAGGTCCTGTCCTGGTCGAAGCACGCTGCCTGATCGACAGGTTCCATTCGATGGTCCGCAAAAGGATCGAGGCGATCCCCTGCAGCGTTGATGCCAGCACGAGTGTCATCGCGTCCTTCGCCAGCGGTATCACTAGCGACCGCGCAGCCGTCCGCGCCACGACACCGAACCTTGGTC
The DNA here is from genome assembly GCF_004792275.1 of Mesorhizobium sp. M4B.F.Ca.ET.143.01.1.1. Lineage (NCBI taxonomy): Bacteria > Pseudomonadati > Pseudomonadota > Alphaproteobacteria > Hyphomicrobiales > Phyllobacteriaceae > Mesorhizobium > Mesorhizobium sp. M4B.F.Ca.ET.143.01.1.1. The sequence goes on along the minus strand of NZ_SRSR01000019.1, from coordinate 1,624 downwards.
AACGCCAGACAGTGGGCCAAATTATGAAACTCAAGCTCGTGAAGCGCCAGAGTGTATGGACGCGGAAAACTCGACCTCCTGCAAACCCGACTGATCGGCGCTGCATGAACGAGAACTTCATCGAAATTGCCTGAGACCCCTTCCTTACTCGTCAAGTCCCTTTCGAGTGATCATCCCGCCCCTGGGATTATGCTTCTGTCCGTGGTCAGCACGAAGACTGCCACATCATGCAATCAGATCCTTAAGCCGGCAGGTCAATCTGCCCCGCCCGGCTCGATCGTGCCGGTGTGCGCAATGGGTGCCTACAGGACCAAACCCGAGATCGCGCTGGCCGAGATCGACCGGGGTTCGCGCAATCGGCGTGTCTTCGGCTGCGTGCCGGATATGGCTTGAGTGCCCCCTTTCGGCAGGCGCTCACCAAGCGCGGCCTCACCTAAGCGGGCTCCTACACCCGGTGCGCTCGTCAGCCGGTGACAGACAGGATCGGCGCGGGCAATCTTCAGCATCGCGCTGTGCAGCCGGGTAAATTCGTTCCACATGCAGCCCGTGCTGCAAGCATGTCGTGGCCTTCGATGAGATCGCGCATCCGCGCCTCGAAACGCCCCCCGGCTCACCTCGCCAACCTTGAGCCCGTAACCGCGTAGGATTCCGCGGATGCTGAGCTCCACGTCGAGCAACTTGCCCTGCAACGGCTTCCGGGCTTACCAGCAGTCCCCGCACCTCCTGGGCATCTGCAGACTTGGCGTGCACAGGACGGCTACCAGCCTCTGCGCAGCAACTGCGCGATCCCCGGGCATCCTTGCGATCCGTCTCACTGGCATCGCCGACAGTGCTGCCTCACATGCCGTGTCTGCAGCAACTCGGCAAAATGCTGCAACGGTGCTCTGGCTCGCTCGCCACCTTCGTCTCTCGCACGATCTTGCCCGATGAAACGACCACGCAAACGCTGCTCTGTTCCAGCGACACATCAAGTCCTGCATAATAGTCCGTGAGTTCCTCGCTTGGTGCTTGGGGCCGACACAATCGGCCCCCGTTTCAACATCATCACTCTGAGGGACAGGCGCCTTCCTGCTATGCGAGGAGCGCCGGCCCATTGCGGCATCTAGAGGGCTGAAATGATCGGTGCCAAGAAGGCACAGAAAGTTGTGCCGAGCGGAGACGACGACGAAGCGTGGGCGTTTGCTACGCCGTTGCTTCGCCTGCCTAGACCTTCCAAAGCGCGAAGGCCCGTTAGGGCCAGGGCAACGAGTCCAGGTTACGGGGTTGGAGAGCTGCCATCAGGTAGTCGGTATCCCAGGTTGCGAGTTTTCGCTTTCCTTTGATGGATTGTTTTCCGGGCATGGCTCGGATGAGGTTTGAGGGCGAGGTGGCGGACCATGGCCATGTTTGTGGCGCCGTGGCCGCGGCGCAGGCGGGACTGATCCTCCTTGAACTGGACATCGAGAACCCAGTGTAGCCCGTTCTCGATCCCCCAATGGGCTCGGGCGGCCTCGGCGAAGGTTTTTGCGGTGAGGATGCGAGAGGAGATGTAGCATCGCCGCTCGACCCTGACCTCGGCGCCGGTCTCGATGCGGGTCTCGACCATGGCGATGGTGCTGAGGCCCTTGAAGCGCGGCTCGTCGGG
>NZ_SRSR01000198.1:0-336 GCF_004792275.1 Mesorhizobium sp. M4B.F.Ca.ET.143.01.1.1 | reverse complement strand
CATGAACCGCTTGCATCGTTTCTTCCGCACACCTGAAGCGATCGCCGGCGCGCTTATCCTCGCCTTGCTTATCGCAATGGCACTGGCCGCGCCGCTGCTCTTCTCGGGCGACCCGCAGGCCATCGCCGGCCCAGCGCTGCTGCCGCCATTCCATGACTGGTCGCTGCCGCTCGGTACCGACCGGCTCGGCCGCGACGTGCTGGCCGAACTTTTCCACGGCGCCCGCACCTCGCTGGCGGTCGGGCTGGCGGCCGCGGCCGCCGCCCTCCTTATAGGCGCGGTCATCGGCACTTTAGCCGGCTTCGCAGGGGGCTTGGTCGACGAAGTGCTGATGCG
>NZ_SRSR01000197.1:0-337 GCF_004792275.1 Mesorhizobium sp. M4B.F.Ca.ET.143.01.1.1 | reverse complement strand
TCCCAGGAACGCCGCAAAATCTTCCGGCCGCACGTCGAGCGCCTGGTAGCTGCCGTCGATGCCGTATTTCTCGAGCCAATAGCCGTGGATCATCGGCGAGCGCGAATGGGCGATCGGATGGCCGGTGACAAAGGCCTTTTTCTCAGCCATCGATCGCTCCCAGGTCGCGCAGCTTCTTCAGCACCGCCAGCAGCGGCAGGCCGACGATGGTGAAATAGTCGCCCTCGATTTTCTCGAACAGCTGGATGCCTTCGCCCTCGACCTGGTAGGCGCCGACGCTGGACAGCGCCTTGGCGCCGGCCCGCGCCAGATGCCTGCCGATGAAGGCGGGGTCGAG
>NZ_SRSR01000196.1:0-337 GCF_004792275.1 Mesorhizobium sp. M4B.F.Ca.ET.143.01.1.1 | reverse complement strand
GCCGCATCCGGGGAAAAGCCGATGTTCGGCGCGTTCACATTTCCTTGCTGGTTGACATCGGATGCCTCCTCGACGTCGCCTCAGTTTCCGGACCAGCAAATCCGGCCGCAGCCGCACCATTCCGATGACCGGGCGGAAGGAAGTCATCAAGCTGCCTCCGACCGAAAGGCGCCAGCCCAACGAACCGCCACCAGGCTTAGCCAGGCATGGTTCCGAGCCACCTGGAACGATGCCAAGGCGGAAGTCGGCCTCGGCGCCGATGATCAGGTCGTGCCCACATCCTGCGCCACCACCTGTGCTTCACATCTTGTCCAGGGCGGCATCGACATCAGGCGCG
>NZ_SRSR01000195.1:0-337 GCF_004792275.1 Mesorhizobium sp. M4B.F.Ca.ET.143.01.1.1 | reverse complement strand
GATCGGGCGCGGCTTCGACGGCTTCGGCCAGGACTGCGACAGCGATGCCGGATCGAAGGCATCAGTCATAATGGAAGACCTCGTCCATCATCGCCCACCATTCGCCCTCCTTGCGCGTTTCCAGCGGCTCCTGACAGGGCATGCAGACCGACCACCATTCCTGCGTCTTGGGATCGGCCGCCATCTTGGCCATGTCGGCGGCGTAGTCGGTGCCGTGATATTCGAAATAGGAGAACAGCAGGTTCTCCGGCCGCTTCAGGTAGATCGAGTAGTTCTTGATGTTGCAGGCCGAGATCGTGGTCAGCACGTCCGGCCAGACGGCGGCGTGAAGGCGGAC
>NZ_SRSR01000194.1:0-338 GCF_004792275.1 Mesorhizobium sp. M4B.F.Ca.ET.143.01.1.1 | reverse complement strand
GGCGGCGATGTCGGAGCGGTGCAAGTCGCCGACCGGGCCCCAGCCGCCAACGAAGGTGGCGTCGCCCTTGGCGATACGTTCGGCGGCATGCCCGATGAACAGGCCGTAGAGGTCGCTGTTGTTGTATTGCTTGATCACATAGAAATTCGGCGTGACGAGAAAGGCTGGGCCGCTGCGTCCTGCAGGCATGAGCAGAGAGCTTTCGGCCTTCATCTCGCTTGCCTGAAATGCCTTGTTATCGACGCGCCTGATGCCCATTGCCACCCAGTCGGATATCTTCTTGCCCTGGTCGGGCCCTTCGAGCGAGCAGGAGATACTGGCAGGCACCGTCACCTCGG
>NZ_SRSR01000193.1:0-339 GCF_004792275.1 Mesorhizobium sp. M4B.F.Ca.ET.143.01.1.1 | reverse complement strand
CAAGAGTACCGGCGGATAGGCGGCATCCGCCTTGACATGTTGATAGGGCGAATAGGCCGAAAGCCACTGGGCATCTTCCGGCTTTGACGGATCGCCATATTCGGCCATCCACGAAGCGCCCGGCGGCAATTCGGTGTAGCGCAGCATGTCGAGCAGCGGCACTTCGATAATGACGGCGCCGAACAGCTCCGGATGCTGCGTCAGCGACACGCCGGTCAGCAGCCCGCCATTCGAACCGCCCTGAATGCCGAGCGATCCGGCCGTGGCAATGCCGCGTTTGACGATGTCCTGCGCCACTGCGGCGAAATCGTCAAAACCATTCTGGCGATTGCCTTTGAG
>NZ_SRSR01000192.1:0-340 GCF_004792275.1 Mesorhizobium sp. M4B.F.Ca.ET.143.01.1.1 | reverse complement strand
CAAATGTATCCCGAGCTGGCGCCGGGCCACGTCGCCCGCATCAAGGAGCTGGCGCGGGAAGGCGCCTATGACGGCGTGGTGTTCCACCGCGTCATCGACGGCTTCATGGCGCAGACCGGCGACGTCAAGTTCGGCAATTCCTCCAAGCCGACCTATGCGCCGTCACGCGCGGGCATGGGCGGGTCGGACAAGCCTGACCTCAAGGCCGAGTTCTCAAACGCCAATCACGGCCGCGGCGCCTGCTCGATGGCGCGCGCCCAGAACCCGAATTCGGCGAATTCGCAGTTTTTCATCTGCTTCGATGACGCTGCCTTCCTCAACCGCCAGTACACGGTCTGGG
>NZ_SRSR01000191.1:0-340 GCF_004792275.1 Mesorhizobium sp. M4B.F.Ca.ET.143.01.1.1 | reverse complement strand
GGCGCCGGCCTTGTAGAGCCGGAACGACCAGCGCAGGAAATCGTCCGCCGTGCCGATCTCGAAAAAATTCTCGCCCGGCATGGTGAAGAGGCTGGGCGCCGCGTCGCGGTACTGCGGATTGAGCACCAGTTCCGGCGGCACCGAGACGATGTCGATGCCGGCGCGCTCGGCAGCCTCGGCTTCGTCCAGCGTCAGCACGCGCAGCATGGTCAGCTGCCGCTTGCCCTTCATGGCGCGCAGATCGGCAACAGTCGGTCTCTTTCGGCTCATTGACTTGTTTCCTCATTCTTTCGTCGGCTCAACCGATATCGATCAGCACTTTCCCGGCCTCGATCTTGAC
>NZ_SRSR01000190.1:0-340 GCF_004792275.1 Mesorhizobium sp. M4B.F.Ca.ET.143.01.1.1 | reverse complement strand
ACGGTATTTGCCGGCGCGCACCAGCAGGGCCGCGCCAAGCCCGGCGTTGAGCGCCCCGGCGACATCGCTCTCCGCATCGTCGCCGACCATAACCGCGTCGGCCGCCGGGCAGTCCAGGTCCGCAAGCGCCGAGAGAAAGAAATCCGGCGACGGCTTGCCGAGCACCACGGGGCTTCGGCCGCTGGCGAATTCAAGCGCCGCGACGAAGGCGCCGGCGTCGAGGCTGAGCAGCCCGTCGGCATCCCTGAAAGTGCGGTTGACGGCAAGCGCCACGAAATCGGCGCCGGCAACCAGTTCGCGGAAAGCGCGGTTGAGGCTGGCATGGTCGAAGCCCTCGCCC
>NZ_SRSR01000189.1:0-344 GCF_004792275.1 Mesorhizobium sp. M4B.F.Ca.ET.143.01.1.1 | reverse complement strand
GGACGACCGGCGGCCCGCAGTCGCGGGCTCGGCCTCCGGCCGGGGTGCTTCTTCCTTCTCCCGTTCAACGGGTAGAAGGTGCCCAAAGGGCGGATGAGGGGCAGCGCCAGTCTATGAGCGATCGCACCAAAATCACCCTTCGCCCAGCCACAGACTCTGACGCCGCCGCCATCGCCAAGGTCCTGCGCGCGTCGCTCAATGCCTTGGACTGGATGCCGGCGCTGCATACTCCGGAGGAAGACCTGTTCTTCATCCGTGACATCCTGTTGCCCAATCAGCAGGTGACCGTCGCCGTCGCCGGCGAACACATCGTCGGCTTCATCGCCGTCAACGGAGAATGGGTC
>NZ_SRSR01000018.1:0-133880 GCF_004792275.1 Mesorhizobium sp. M4B.F.Ca.ET.143.01.1.1 | reverse complement strand
CCCCGTCCTCGTTCTGAAGCACACATCCCTCGACACTCGGCGGCCTGCAAAGGCCGCCTTTTTTGTTCCCTCCACAAGCACCAAACTCTTGTCGTCGTTTAGCCGCGCTTTTGAAACGCCATCAACACGCTTTTCATTTCGTCTAATGCCTGGAGCTTTGCGGCATTCAGCGGCGCGTGTTCGCCCGGATTGAACTCGCAAATATCGAGCGTGGCTAAGTGATGTCGGACGCTCGCAATGAACTCCGGATATTCGATCATCCCATAGAGCCAAGTGTAATGCTCCGGCGTCGCCCGATCCGTGGGATTGGCGATCACTATAATTCGCCGGTCGTTATTTTCGAACGGGAGCGCGTCAGCGTGGTTGCTGAAAAACAGCCAGCGCATGCAATTATGTTCGACGGTTTCCAGACCGTGCTTGACGTTGATACGTCTCGACGCTTGGTTGATGATCGATTTGAGCGTTTCGGATCGTTCGAAACGCTTTCCGTCTTGCATTCCCGCCTTTGCCTCATCCACGACGGCTAAAAGCTTTTGCATTAGACGACCATTGTAGTTGCCGTCCAGCACCTCGCGGATATCGAGCCCGGCAGCGACGTATCCCCTGAGGACGCGAACCAGGACGCTGGACAGCCAATTCCTTCCGATACCGGTTTGCTCCGTGAACATTAGATAGCCGGTGTGTGGCAGCACTTCCGGACGCTGGACGATGTGAGCAAGCCATTGCTCGAATCGTACACGCTCAGCTTTAATCGGCACCAAATAGGCCAAATGATTGTGCCAAGCGTTCAGCCATTCCTGCCAGTTCGGCGGCACCGAGAGCGCTTGGAACCCGCGCCACATATTAAACCCGTTAGCGTGGCTTTCCGGAACGTCGGCGACCTGACCGGCGTTCGGTTTCCAAATGAGCGCCTCGATTTGGGTCTTAGCCCGTCCGTCTAGCTCGCCGATCCACGTCTTGAAGCGGCTAACTCGCCGCGTCTTGAAATTTCCGCTAATTGGGTCCGGATCGCCGACGTTGACGATATCGACCGACCTAGCAAAAACGCGGTCACAGACCGGTGTTTTGTACGTCATGAACGTTTCGGTATCTACCACGCCGTCAACGCCGTGAACGTAAACAAGCCGGTCATACATTTCGTCCAGCGACAATTCCGGCGCTACATGACCCTTGATGCTGGACTTAAACGCGTCGCCTATTTCCCGGTTTCGTGCAATTTGCCGCTCGCGGCGTTCATCGCGACTGAGCGGCGCATAGACCGACGTGCAATCCTTGATCGCAAGCAGCGTCGTTTTGTTCCGGTAATAAGCCCGCTTTACCCACTTACCGCGTTTCCCTAGCTCCGACCGGCTGAACAGCCGCACCATCCGGTCAAAGTCGCGACCGGTCCAAAATGCGAGCGTATTCATTAGCGCTAAGTCAGCGTCCGATTGGTTGAACGGCTTGTTACTGCCCGCTGCTGCCGGATAAAACCGTGCAAGCGCCGCCGCGTCCGCTTCCCATAATTGCTTATTTGTCGGCGATTCTGCTAGCTTCGCCTTGGTGCCCCCGACGTGGGCCAGGAACTTGACTAGAAGCTGTTCGTCGTCCGCCGGTCCCCTGTATCGAGGATCGGGACCCCGGCCCTCCGTTGCGTCCGTCTCGCCCGCTGGACGCCACGGAACGAGGCAGGCAAGCATATTTGTCCAATCCAACTCCAGATTGCCCGTCACGCCGCCCGATCCAAAGGCGACGAAGCGCCCGGTTCGGTAGCATTCTTTCCAGCCGTCCCAACGGTTCCTCAGGCTCGCGAGCGCCGCCTTATCGCAACGGCCGAACAAATGGAGCCCTTCAAGGGACTGCGAAAACTCCCAACTGGCACCGGGAAATTGCGCGCAAAAAGCTTGCGCTTCCGGCGTCAATTCGCCGGTTTCAGCGTCTCTCACGCCGTCGAGGTCGATGAACCAATAGGGATCGTTGTCGCTGAACACCCAACCAAGGCCATCGTATTGGCCGGATGCCTTGGCCTTAACAGCCGTGTCAAAATCCGCCCACGTGGCGAAATCCACGCTCGACGCGCGTTGATCGGTTTTTGCGTCGTACGGGACCTTAGTGGCTTTGAGCGCGCCGGGCTTATGCTCCAGTCGCCAGACGACCCATTGCGGGCGTTGTAGGAAGCCTTGGGGAAATTGGGGCGTGTTTAGGGGTTCGCCGGACACGCCGACGCTATTAAAGGTCCCGTGCATGGGAAAAGGGCCTTACGTGCGGGTTGCGTTTAAGGCTCCGTCCAAGGAACCCTGATTTATTGCGCAACCGAGCAAGACCTTATGCGGGGGTCGGATCGGGGGAGAACCCGGCATCGCTGCCGTTGGACCGTCTCCCCCGTGGTTCCGATAACCAACCCACAAGGACGCTAGATCGCGCAACCACAGATCGTTAAGTGATTCGCGACTAGCGTAAAGTCTAGATGCGCTTCTTTATCACGCGTGTCAATGATTACTTGTGGAAAACTAAATATCGGAACAATTATCGAGATATATATTTCTCCGTTATTGCAAAATTATCTGCCGCCTTGCCCTTCGCCGGCTTGCCGGCTTTGTCGGTATAAAATTCGAACCAAACATCCAACGCCATATCACATTGTTTTGCTACGATTTCTTTGAATGTCTGTCTATCGTATCCGGTTCGCGCGTCGAGCTTTTGTTTCAGCAAATCGTCCGTTGCGTTCAACAGTATGATGCACGATCCGTCTTCGATATTTGGCGCACACCATGCCGAAACATGGATTTTGTCGCCTGTAGACAAATTCAAATCGAAGCGGAGGTGCCAATTGTCGGAATTGCCGGATTGGTCGTTCTGTTTGGCGGATCGCACCATGCCTTTGATGATTGGCTTGACGATGTCAGCTAGTTCGGTTGGTTTCATGAGGCGCTTATCTCGAGTAATTTGGCGGGTAATTTCCGCCCGTTGGTCGCGAACCGTTGGAATTGCTGGCTACGTGGCGGACAGGTTGGAAGCCATCGCAAAGTTGCGCAATTGTCCTCGCTGCCGGTCCGCCGGTCCGACGTTGATAATCAACCGTCCGTCGGCAGTAAACCACTCGCGCTCATCATTCGGATCGTCTCGCAGCAAGTCGGCAATCAATTTGTTCGGATGCTTCCACCACAACGGAAAAGACGGTACGCGCTTTCCGCCTATTTCCGTCTTGCTGCCAGCGTAATAGCTCCTGGCGGTCGCTTCACTTTTTACAACATAGCCCCATGGGCGATAGATTATTCTGCGACCATCCCGCACGAAAACTAGATCGATCATCATTTGATCGAGCGTCATAAGCGGAACGCGGAAAAAATTGCCGGTCATCGTCCCGCTCCCGTCACGCCGTGTGGGATGCAGCTTCGCGAGTGGCTTCAAATGCCTCGATATCGGCAAGCCGCCATCGGGTTGAACCGGCAGACACTTTGACGGGCTTCGGAAATGCCGGATTGGTGCGCGTCCAGCGCCATATCGTTGTTCGGTCCACGGCGAAGCGCTCGCCGGCCTGCACATCTGTTAAGTATTTGGAGTTGGCGGTAACTGGCTTAGCCATGTGGCTGTCATCCTCAAGGTTGAAACGGATGACAGTCAAATTACACACGGTACGCCGGGTTGCTACAAGTTTGAACGGACCGAAAGAGCGTCCTATTCTGTCCGCTGGTCCACAAGCTCAAGGCTCAATCGCGGGTCGCGCAAAGCGGCGGGCAGTAGCAATTGCGAGCGGCTTCCTTGCTTATAGAATTCGACGTACATCTTGAAGCTTTGACCCAAGTCGATATTCCGCTTTCGCCGAATTTGCTTTTCTATCGCTTCGCACGAACGCTCATCGATATTGCCTTTCAGCGCGCGCGTGGTTGCAGTGATCGCGTCTTTGTGAGAGAGCCCGACCGCCTGTCTATACCATTGGTATATTTCTATTTCGTCGTCGTCCGATTTGCGGCCTTTTTTCTTCGGGGCTAGCTGTTCAATTATGAAAGCCCGCTCAAGAAAAGTGAGCGTAACGCTTTGGTCGGCAATGCGCGCGATCAATGGGCTTAAATCGCCGTCACGTGCCGCCGTGAGCGCGTTCATTGCTTCGTTCAGCCCTTCGTCGGTCATGGCTTGCCGCCTTGCAGGAACGTTGCCCAATCGCTCATCATGGCACGACGGCGTTCCACCATCGTTTCGCGGCGGTACGCTGCCTCAACGTCGCTGTTGATCGCGTGAGCCAGGGCGAATTCCCGCATGTCGCGGGGATAGTCGGTCAACTCACCGGCCCAATCTGAAAAGGTGCTTCTAAGCCCGTGCGGGACCGCTGGACGGTTCGAATGTTTGTCCAGCCATCCGACGCGCCCGGCTTCCACCTCGCTTTCGTGCATGCGCTTCATCGTGGCTGATAGCGTCATATCGGACAGCATGCCGCCACGGATCGCCGGAAAAACATAGTTTCTCTCGGCCGCTTCGCCGGTCGCTGCCTCTTTCATCGCGGTTAGAATTGCCAATGCGTCATCGGACAGCGCAACTGTGTGCGGCTTTTTCATCTTCATTCGAGCCGCCGGCACATTCCACAATTTAGAGTTCCAATCGATTTCCGAAAATTCCATGCCGCGCACTTCACCGGATCGTGCGGCGGTCAAGGTGACGAATTCAAGCGCACGTGCACCGGACCCTTCGCGCTTGCGCAACGCTGCGAACCATGCGGACGCATCTTTCAACTGAACGGCGGGTTGATTATCGGATTCCTTGACCTTGCTTGGCTTCGACAGCATGGCGGCAAGATTGCCTTTCCACGCGGCCGGATTATCGCCCTCACGGTGACCGTGCGCCTTCGCCCAATCAAGCACTCGTTCGATGCGCTGCCGCAAGCGTGTGGCTGTTTCCGTCTTGGTCGTCCAGATTGGTTTGAGGATTTCGACCAAGTGATGCTTGGTCACGTCGGCAACGGCAAGGTTCCCAATCACGGGTGCAGCATAATTATCCAATGTGGACCGCCACTGTTTTCGGTGTTTTTCGTTCCTGAATTCCGCCAGCGTGGCGTCCAGAAATTTGTCTACAGCGTCACGAAATAAGAGGTGACGCTTTGCCGCCGCATCCGCTGCCTTACGACGGTCGCGTTTTTCTTGGAGCGGATCGATACCAGCGTGGATTTTGCCCTTAGCTGCTCTCGCCCGCTCGCGCGCCTCGCCCAACGACACGTCGTGTCCGCCAAGGCCCATTTCGCGGCGCTTCCCGTGGACCGTGGTCCGCAGTAACCACGATCTACCGCCGCCCGGCGTTATCTGCAGCAGGAGCCCGGCGACGCCACCAACGGCATGGACGACATTCCCCGGTGTGCCCGGATGCTTCAGATTCTTGACAGCGAGCGCTGAAAGTTCCTTGGCGATTTTCGGCATAGTGGTTCCCACATCCCATCAATTTACCCGCCAAAAATAATGGCATTGGATAGGACTGATTGCAACAGCATGGGACAGTTACGGGATAGCCGTTCCAAGCTATCTGTTTGAAATCACTATGATATTTCTATTGATTGAGACGGGATTCGACAACGTGCGACAAGCCAATTTGGCTGACACTCCCTCCGCCATAATATAAATAAAAACAGGACGTTAGACGCGCCGAAACCGGGACTTGCCATAACGCCTCGCCCCGCAATTCGAATTTGATCCAGCCGCTTCCATTCCGTTAGCCGCCGCTGAATTAGTGCGGCGCGTTAACCGTTCGTAGACCGCGCTGTCCTAATTTGAGACAGCGCGGTCAACTAACTACCCCTGGCTGCGCCGGCGGCTCCGGCAACCCAACCCCTACGGCCGGTCGGAGCCGCCACCCTCGCCTTATATACCAGCAATGGTTGAATCAACTGTTATCACACGTGCTTTCCAGTGCGCTTTCGTGATCGTTAGACTTTGATGGATCGGGAAGTCACAGATTTCCGGTTTCGATTTGGAACCTGGCCACAGGTGAGTTCGGCCATTGTCGACGGCTTGGAAATTCTGCTTCCAAGACCAAGCCCCTGAAAGGATGAGGCCGCCCGCCTTTTTGCATTAATTGCGCGACCGCTGATGTGGTCGTAGATTCGCAGGTGTAGGGACGGTGCAATCCCACGCACCGAGCGGGTACATGAGCCCTGCACCCGCCGTCGACTGCGGATGGACCAGCGGCGGCGGGAGCGCAGGCAACTGAAGGGTTCAGGCTATGCAAGCCGTTTGTTACGCGCCCAGCGCATTCTGTGTCTTGTCGGTCCTGGTCAACATCGCCATCGCCTCAAATGTGCTGGGGCTGTTTGCCGCGACACGCCTTCTTGTGCTGAGGGTTCGCGTGCACTCGGTCGGACAGCTTCAACGCGCCTAGTCAGTCAGCTAAAATGCGGACGATCCTCGCCGGCCTGTGCCTGCTGGCCGTTCTTTCCAATGGCGCGCTGGTCGCCACGTCGAGCGGCATTCTCTATCAGCAGGAGAAAGCGGCTGACGGGGCAGTGTGTTCCTATTTCACCGGAACAGGAACGTTCACGACGCCGAGCTATGCCGTGACCGGATGCCCGCGATTCATCATCGTTGACCGCTAGGGCCTGCCCCCCTCTGCCCTCGCCAGCAAATGGCCGTCGCCGCCTGGCATGAACCGAGTCGGGCGCGAGGTAGGCCGCACCCGACTTGTGTTCCCCCCTTTTAGTGCTTCCTTCGTTCATATGGATGTGTTCCGCCTGCATGAGCAGGCGCATACTATGTTGGAGCCGGTTGCCGCTTTCCTCGCAGCAACGTCGGTAAGGCCCGGCGCCCCTCTGTCACTGTCCCCCGACAAGAGCGCGCCGGGCTGCTGCGCTTCTAGCCATTAGCAGGGGAAAACGTTCCCGCGGGGTTTTGTTGCAGAGTCGCTAATATTACGTTCGTCTCAGCCGGCTTGCCCCCCAAACCCCAAGCCGGTTAGGCCCGGCGGTCAGTCGAATCCACCCCAACAGACTGTCGGGCCGCAGGCAGCGCGAGCGACGAGCTCCCGGCCGAGAGTGGGTCTTGCCATAAGGCCGCCGCCTGACGCCTGCGAATCATCAGGCAGGCTCAGCCGCCGATCGCGCTGTCTTTTATTAGCAGATGCTTGTTTTCATGCCGAAGCAGGATCATCATGCAAGCCGCGCGGGGATTGCAGGGGTAGAGCTCATGGAATTCGCGGTTTGCTACGACAACAGCGGGACCGTCCTTGCGTCTTCGATCTTCCTTTGCGCCACCGCGGTTTTCATAATCGCGGCTGCTCTCGCCGCTGGTCGGCTGATTGCAACGCGGGCTCGGGTTCCGCCTGCGGCGCTGACCGTCTGGTGAGGTCGCCAATAGTCATGGCGACGGCGTGCGCGCCTCATGCCGGCAGTCCTCTGGAGAAGCTGGACTAAGCGTGATCTCCGACGAAAAGCCGGACAGGCTACTCCCCGGCAGTCGTCGAAGGCTTCGGTGCGCCGTAGAACTGCACGCCAAGCCGCTCCTTGCGTCGCCAGCGCACCACCGTTTGATAGGTGACTGCATCGTCGGGCACGTGCAGCAGAAACCGCTCCGGCACGACGGCGTCGGAGGGAACGCGCAGTTCGGCACCCCGCTCATGCTGATTTCGCACGGAACAACCAATCGCCGGGTTGTCCGGACTCGCAACTATCGTGGCCTCCTTCAGGACAATCTCGCGCGGATGAAGGCGGCGCTCTCTTCTGGGTTCGTCGGGTTCCATCGCGTGTCTTGCCTGATCCGGAATCACCCTCGCGGCAGGTGCGCCTTCATATTAGCCGGCGCTTTATTGGTCTGCCAGCCGCCCGAAGTTGAATGATACAGCAAGGACAATCGGCTGCGCTACCGGCAACGTCGCACGCTAGACCCGTGGTGCACGCAATTGGTGGCCGCCGGGCTCCGGCCGACCGCCTGGATCATTCACCTGATGGATATCGGCCGTTCAGCTTTCGAAATGGCGCGACCGATCGAGGTCCGGGATGAGCCCGGGCTGGCTCGGCGGCCACCCCAGCAATTCCCTGGTCCGCGCGCTCGAGGCCGGCCAGCCCAGACCGAAGAAGTGGCCAACAAAACCAAAATGGCCGGCTGCCTCCTCGTGGGTCTTGGCTACCACAGGGACGCCGAGGCGCCGGCCGATGACATCGGCGATTTCCCGCGTCGACACACCCTCGTCGGCGACGGCACGGGCCGGTTAGGTACCGTCGACGGCGATGGCGCCAAGCGCATCGCAATCAGACCGACCCCGAGCAGGTCTCGACCTTGCCGAGGTTGAAATTGACGATGCCGCCGATGCCACCCAGTCCGCCAGCGCCGGCGTCGCCCGAAATGCCCTTGGCATCGCCGCCGTCACTGCTTCGATTCGTCGACATCCACTCAGAAGGCGATCTTCAGGCCCAGCTTGCCGGCGACGGTCGTGCTGTCCGCGGACCACTTGCCACGAATTTCGGAGCTGAGCGTGGTGGATCCCGTCATCTTCAGATTGAATCCGGAGTACAGCGCCACGGAAAAGTCCGCGTCCTCGAATTCGCTTTCCTCGCCCTCGACGCTGGCCGTGTTGGAGTAGCCGAAACGCTGCTGGAAATCGGCCCGTGCGTAGGGGCTGATCACCATGCCATTGCCAAGCTGGAAATCGGCATAGATGCCGGGTTCGAATTTGACCGCACCGAAGGACAGGTGGCTCTTGCCGTAATCGGTGCCGAAGCTGTCCTCATATCCGTCGCCGGTGAAAGTGACGCCCAGCAATCCACCGCGCAGATCGAAACGGACCCGGTCGGTCATGTTGAAGATGCGTCCAACAGACCCGGTGATCGCATAGCCCTGCGTGTCATAGTTGCCGGAGCCGCTGTCCACATTCTCGACGTCGGTGTTGCCGAGGAATGCGGACACCGCCACAAGCGCATAACTCGTATCATGGCGATAGAGTCCATAGCCGCCAAACATGCCGCTTCTGTTGGTGGCATCGCCGCCGCTGGAAAAGCGGCGGTCGTCGACACTCACCTCGGCCGAGGCATAGCCGCCAAACAGGCCTATGTTGAGCCCATGCTCATTATCGAAGCCGAAATGCCTGGCGGCATTGAAATCCACGCTGACGGCAGCGGAGAATTCATCGACATCGAAAGGTTGTCCATCAATTGTGTCGAAGCTGTTCGAAATCCTGAAGCCGTCATGTTCGGTGTGGGCAAGCTGGCCGGAAGCGAAAACGCCAAAAGGCGCCGTCTGGGCTGGTGCCGGCGGAGCCGCCTTGGCCGGACCGACATCCGCTTCGACAATGTCGTCAACAATGTTGTGAAGGGCATCCAGAGACGTGTCGACAATCGCGCCGTTGGCCACTCCGCCAAGATAACAGTTGGCGTCTAGGCCTTCAATGATGCAAGCATTGGCTTTCGAAGGCATGAAGGCCAATGCTGCGCCAATCGAGAGCGCGCTCGCGGCGCACAGGCGCAGAAGCCAATTCGCTGCTTTCATTTTCGTGTCCCCGTACTTAAAGTTTTACTCAAACAGTCGGTGCAAGCTATGCGATTGAATTCTCCAAGAACAACGATCAGGCGCCCATAGATACGATTTCGACATACTAGCAGAAAATCGATCGAAGATCATAGTAACTCACTTTGATCGGTCACGGTCTCGCCCTTCCTTCGAGAGGGGTTCTGATGTAAAATTTTCAGGTCTTCGAAGATGCGGGTTCGGCGCGCAAGGGCCGTCATGGGGTGAGCGCTTCGGTGGCCCGAAGACTGTCGCCAACTGAGACGAGCTCGCGTCATGACCTGTGCCCCCTTCCTGCGCATCGTGGCGGTTCTGCTCTTCTCTTGTCTCGGCTTGATAGGCGTTTGGGCGGCTGCCGTGGAAGAGCCGACACCCCAGCCCGCCAAGCGGCTGGCAATCGTCATGGGCAATTCCAACTACCAGAGCGCCCGCCTCCCCCATCTCGCCAATGCCGACAACGACGCCAGAAGACTTTCCGAGAGCCTGAAAAGGCTGAACTTCGACGTCCTGACCGGAACTGATCTTTCGTCCGACGGGTTTGCACAACTCTTTCAGCAAGCCGACGCCAAGCTCGCGACCGCCAGCGCGGTGCTTATCTTTTACGCCGGTCACGGCGTGCAGCTTCAGGGCGAGAACTTTCTGTTGCCGGTCGACACGCCCGACGCGCAGAACCTGGAGCAGCTGACCGCGCGCGCCATCAGGCTCAACGACGTGATCGCGAAATTTGCCAGCCGTGAGCGGCAGACCTTCATCTTCCTCGACGCCTGCCGGAACAACCCGGTGGGCAAAGGTGCCAGCGTCGCCGACGGTCTGGCGCAGGTCGAAGTGGGGGAGAATACTTTTGTCGCCTTTGCCACCCAGCCCGGTAACACCACGGTTGACGGGGCCGGCGACAACAGCCCCTTTACCACGGCCCTGCTGCAGAATGTCGAAATCCCGGGGCTCAGCATTTCCGACATGATGATCCGCGTGCGCAACGAGACCGAGACGCTCACGCTCGGCCGTCAGGTGCCTTGGGATCAGTCGAATCTGCGAGAGCAGTTCTATTTCACCGAACAGCAGGTGCTCGATCCGGCCCAATTGAGCGCCAGCCTTTCGCGTATCCTGTCGGATCCGGTCGCGAAGGAAAAACTGCAGGTCGAGCTTGCTTCCAACGATCTGCAGACGGCTGTGATCATCGTCGGGCAGACATTGCGATCGGTCGAGATCACGCCGCCGGCCGGCCCCTCGGTCAAGCCTGCCGGCACGCAGGTCGCCAGCCTCGAGGGCGCCAAGCAAAGCGTTGTCTCCGGCCTCGAAACGCTGATCGTCGGCAAGTCGGCCGGCGAGCCGGACGAGGAAAAGGCGACAGACCTGGCGCGCAGCATCCAGACGGAGCTGCGCCGATTGGGCTGTTACCGCGCCACCGTCGACGGGAATTGGGGCAAGGGTTCCGTCCGCGCCCTCACCAGCTACTACAGGAACACCAGGCGGATCGCGTCGACGACCGAACCCACAGTCGAGCTCCTGAGCGACCTGTTCTTGCAGTCGGGCCGGGTGTGCAAGGATCCGGTCGTCGTGCAGAAGGCCAAGCCGGCCAGGATCTCGTCCGACACGGCGCCCGAGCGCGGCAAGGCGACTGGCCGAAAGGCCGCAAGGTCCTCGAAACCGCAATCCTCGCGGCCGGCTGCCCCTCCCCCTGACATCAGTGGCGGGATCGGCATCGGCGGCGTGTTCTAGCGGCGCCACAATATCTATTGAGCGTTTATGCGCATCTCGACGCGGCGGTTGACCGGATCGTACGGATTGGCGACCCGCGGATGCGTTGCACCAAGACCAACGGGCGTGACGCGCGACGCCTCGATGCCGTTCGACAGCAGGAATGCGGTCACCGACTCGGCACGGCGTTCCGAAAGCCCTTTATTGTAGGCGGGCGAGCCGGAGGCGTCGGTATAGCCTTCGACGACGAAGCTCTGGGCCTTCAGACGATTGTCCTTCAGCGCCTTCGCGAATTCGCCGAGCTTGGCTTGCGCGTCCGGCATGAGTTCGGCGGAATCGAGGTTGAAATTGATCAGCATGTCCAGCCCGGCCGCCGCCGGCGCGTCCGCCTTGCCGTCGCATTCGGCTTCAGCGCCGACGCATATGCCGCGCGACTGGCCGAGATGGGCTGTGCTGGCGAAGAACTTGATGATGTCTTCCGACGATTGCGCCGGACCGGCAAGCGAGCTCGAAGGCATCAGCCCCGCCGCCAGAACGAGGAGAGAGATGGTCGCGCGCATGGCCGCCTCCGGTATCGCCGTCACGGATCGAACCACACTGTCACGCAACGGATGACCGGACGATGTGACGCATCTCACATACAGGCAAAAAGGCCCAAATACCGCGGTAGCGGGCGAAGGTCGCGCCCGCCGTTCGACGCTGCCCCTAACCCCTGTCTGGTTGATTTCTCAGACAAAATATGTTGCTTGTCGCGCCCATGAAAAAGCTCTGCCTCTTGGTTCTGGCGTGCCTGACGCTGGCTTGGCCGGCCAAGGCGATGGACAATGCGTTGCGCGCCGGTCTCCTGAAACTTGATCCACAGACCCGGCTCGAACAGCGATGCGATGCCGAAGTGCTCGACCGGATCACCCATGACGATAAAAGCTTCAAGGCCGACCGGGTGGTCGCCTACGCCTTTGCCACGCCGGAGATGAGCGCCGACGCCATCAGAAGTCCGGGCGCGGCCTTTCGCAGCAAGGGGGCAGTGGTACCGGCTGAAGTTCAAGTGCCAGACCGCGCCCGACCATATGCAGGTTCTGCAGTTGCGTTACCGGATCGGCGACGAGATCCCGGAAACCGATTGGGCGAAGTACAACCTCTACGACTGAGGCAGCGGTGCACTTGCACCAGCCTCTCGGCGACCCTGCGATCCCGATCGCCGATCGATCAGCCTTGCCGAAAGAACCCGCCTTGCCGACCTTGTTCCGGGCAGTGACTTGACGTGCACGAACCATACACGTTAGGGCGTCTGGACATTCGACGACCGATACTCGGCGAACAGCAAAGGGCCTCCAGTCGATGGACATTTTCAGCGCCGCAAGCCTGACCGCCCTTCTCCAGGTCATTGCCATCGATCTCGTGCTGGCCGGCGACAATGCGATCGTCATCGGGCTGGCGGCCGCAGGTCTGCCCACCGAGCAGCGCAAGAAGGCAATCCTGATCGGCGTCCTGGCGGCAACGGTGCTGCGCATCCTGTTCGCCGCGGTCACCGTCAAGCTGCTCGCGATCGTCGGCCTGCTCTTGGCCGGCGGCATCCTCCTGCTCTGGGTGTGCTGGAAGATGTACCGCGAGCTGCGCACCTCCCATGCCGACGAGGAGGAGGCCACAGAGGCGCTGTCCAACACCGACTTCGACAGCGACAGCAAGATCGCCGGCAAGGCGCCGCGCAAGACGCTTGGCCAGGCGGCATTGCAGATCGTCGTCGCCGACGTGTCGATGTCGCTGGACAACGTGCTGGCTGTCGCCGGCGCGGCGCGCGATCATTTCTGGGTGCTGGTCATCGGCCTCGTGCTGTCGATCGGCCTGATGGGCCTTGCGGCAAGCTTTATCGCCAGGCTGCTGCATCGTTATCGCTGGATCGCCTATGTCGGCCTGGCGATCATCCTCTATGTGGCGGTCGACATGGTCTATCGGGGCGTGTTGGAAGTGTGGCCGCATGTGAACAACGCGGTGGGCTGACGTTTAATATCCGTCATCGCCGGGATTGGGGCCGGCGCAATGCGTTTTGCCGCAGGACGGGCCAGCCCATACCAATGCCGCAATTAGTGTGGTATTGCGCCCGCCGATCCCGAAAAGCCCGGAAAACCTTATGTCTGCCCCTCGCGTCAGTTTCGTCAGTCTTGGATGCCCGAAGGCGCTCGTCGATTCCGAGCGCATCATCACGCGGCTGCGCGCCGAAGGCTATGAGATCGCCCGCAAGCATGACGGCGCTGATCTTGTCGTGGTCAACACCTGCGGCTTCCTCGATTCCGCCCGCGACGAGTCGCTCAACGCCATCGGCTCGGCGCTGTCCGAGAACGGCCGCGTCATCGTCACCGGCTGCCTCGGCGCCGAACCGGAGGTGATCCGCGAGAAGCATCCCAACGTTCTCGCCATCACCGGACCGCAAGCCTATGAGAGCGTCATGGCGGCGGTGCACGAGGCGGCGCCGCCCAGCCACGACCCCTACGTCGACCTTTTGCCGCCGCAAGGCGTGAAGCTCACGCCGCGCCACTACGCCTACCTGAAGATCTCCGAGGGCTGCAACAACCGCTGCACTTTCTGCATCATCCCGGCACTGCGCGGCGACCTCGTTTCACGGCCGGCTGCAGACGTGTTGCGCGAGGCCGAGAAGCTTGCCAAGGCCGGCGTCAAGGAGATCCTCGTCATCTCGCAGGACACCAGCGCCTACGGCATCGACATCAAGTACCAGACCAGCATATTCGGCGACCGCGAGGTCAAGGCGAAGTTCCTCGACCTGGCCGAAGAACTCGGCAAGCTCGGCATCTGGATACGCATGCACTATGTCTATCCCTACCCGCATGTCGCCGACGTCATTCCGCTGATGGCGGAGGGCAAGATCCTTCCCTATCTCGACATCCCGTTCCAGCATGCCTCGCCGCAGGTGCTGAAGAACATGCGCCGCCCCGCGCACGGCGAAAAGACGCTTGAGCGCATCCGCGGCTGGCGCGAGGTGTGCCCGGATCTCGCGATCCGCTCGACCTTCATCGTTGGCTTCCCCGGCGAGACCGACGAGGATTTCGAGATGCTGCTAGACTGGCTGGACGAGGCCAAGATCGACCGCGCCGGCTGCTTCAAATACGAGCCGGTCAAGGGCGCCCGCTCCAACGATCTCGGTCTCGAGCAGGTGCCGCAGGAGATCAAGGAGGCGCGCTGGCATCGTTTCATGCAGCGCCAGCAGAAGATCTCGGCCACGCAGCTCGCCAGGAAGGTCGGCAAGCGCCTGCCGGTGCTGATCGACGAGGCGCACGGCACGTCGGCCAAGGGCCGCACCAAATATGACGCGCCGGAGATCGACGGCTCGGTGCATATCCAGTCGCGCCGTCCGCTGCGCGCCGGCGACATCGTCACCGTTAAGGTCGATCGCGCCGACGCCTACGATCTTTACGGCTCTGCGGTCTGACCGCGTTTCGAATTCGCCGCATTTACTACAACTTGCGATAGGTATGGCCTCCCTATCCCGTTCCATCGCGATCCGCGCTATGCGTGCCGGACCGTAGATGCGAGGGCCGCATGGACGCCAGACCGGCGCGGCAGGACTATATCGCGACGCTGGACCTGTTGCGGCTGGCGGCGGCGCTTGCCGTTGTATTCTTTCACTATTTCTTTCGCGGCCCGGCTGCTGGCGATCTTGCCGACGGCAGCTTTGCGGATGTCGCGCCCATCGCCATCTACGGCTATCTCGGGGTCAATCTGTTCTTTCTGATCAGTGGCTTCGTCATTGCCTGGTCGGCGGAAAGCCGCGGCTGGGAGCAGTTCGCGATCGCGCGTTTCGCCCGCCTCTATCCCGGCTTCGCGCTGTGCATGACGATCAGCTTCGCGGCTGTCGTCTCTTTCGGCGCGCCGCTGTTCTCGACCTCCTTAGCGCAGTATGCAGCAAATCTGTCGATGGTGGCGCCGGTCTTCGGCCAGCCTTTCATGGACGGCGTCTACTGGTCGATCTTCCTGGAGCTGATCTTCTACGGCTGGGTGACGCTCGCCATGGCGACCGGGGCTTTTCGGAACCGAAAGCTGCAACTGATCTTCGCCTGGCTGGCGATCTCCACGTTGAACGAGGTCTTCATCGGCAGCCGCGCGATCAGGCTCCTGTTCATCACCGAGTTCGGCCCACTCTTCGCCGCCGGCCTGCTGGTCCACCACCTTCACGCGCATGGCCGTTCAAGGCCCGCCTTGCTGCTCCTCGCGGCTGCGTTCCTGATCTCCAGCTGCACCATCACCGTGACCCAGCAGTGGATGCTGGAGGCCTATGGCGCCGCCGTTCCGACCGCCAATCTAGTGGCCGCCAATGTCGTCATGCATGGCGCGTTGATTGCCGCTGTCTTGCTGCGCGGCCAAATCAGCTCGTCCTCGCTGACATTGGCGCTCGGCGGCCTGACCTATCCGCTCTACCTCCTGCACCAGAACGTCGGCTATCTCGTCATCAACGCCACCACACCGCTGGCCGGCGGATGGGTGGCCGCCTTTGCCTGCGTCGCGCTCATGCTCTTTGTCTCCTCGGCGATCTGGCACTATTTCGAGCGGCCGGCGCAGCGCATGCTCCGGATCCGGCTTGCGCGGGCGGTCGAGGCCGGGCGATTGAGACTGCGCCGCACCACCGCCCAGCCGGCCGAATGAAAAAGGGCGCCAAGCGGCGCCCTTTTGTCTTATGTTCCAATCGCTTACTGCGGCAGCTTGTCGTCGACGCCCTTGACGTAGAAATTCATGCCGAGCAGCGTGCCGTCGTCTGCGACCTCGCCGTCCTTCAGCCACGGCGAGCCGTCCTGCTTGGCGATCGGCCCGGTGAAGGGGTTCCAGCCATCGGCGATCTTCTTGGTGGTGGCCTCGGCCATCGCCTTGACGTCGTCGGACATGTTGGTGAACGGCGCCAGCTTGACGGCGCCGTCCTTGATGCCGAGCCAGACATTGTCCGGCTTCCAGGTGCCGTCGATGGCGGCCTGGACGCGGCTGATGTAGTACGGCCCCCATTCGTCCGTTAGCGAGGTGAGCTGCGCTTTCGGCGCGAACTTGATCATGTCCGAGGACTGGCCGAAGCCGTGCAGCTTGCGCTCTTCCGCCACCTGCAGCGCGGCGGTAGAATCGGTGTGCTGGACGACGATGTCGGCGCCCTGGTCGAAAAGCGCCTTGGCGGCGTCGGCTTCCTTGCCCGGATCGAACCAGGAGTTTACCCAGACGATCTTGGCCTTGAAGTTCGGGTTGATCGACTGCGCGCCGAGCATGAAGGAGTTGATGCCCATCACCACTTCGGGGATCGGGAAGGAGACGATGTAACCAGCGACGCCGGCCTTCGATTCCTTGGCGGCGATCTGGCCGAGCACGTAGCGGCCTTCATAGAAGCGCGCATTGTAGATGCCGAGATTGTCGCCGGTTTTGTAGCCGGTGGCGTGCTCGAACATCACCTTCGGGAACTTCTTGGCCACCTTCACCTCGGCATCCATGAAGCCGAAGGAGGTGCCGAAGATCAGCTTGCAGCCTTCACGCGCCAGGCGCTCGAAGGCGCGGTCGGCGTCGGGGCCTTCCGAGACGTTTTCGAGATAGGCGGTCTCGACCTTGTCGCCGAGCGCCTTCTCCACCTCGAGGCGGCCCTGGTCGTGCTGGTAGGAATAGCCGAAGTCGCCGATCGGGCCCGTATAGACCCAGCACGCCTTCAGCTTGTCGGCGGCTTCGGCCGTCGCCGCCAGCGAAATCGCGGCGGTCGTGGTCATCAGGGCAATAAGCAGTTTTTTCATCGTGTTACCTCTCTGAGTTAAGCCTTGGAGCTTCCCGTCTTTTTGTTGTTGTCAACGATCCGGAACGAATGGCTGCCCCAAGGAAGCCGGCGTGTTCATCATCGTCAGACGCTTGTTGCGCGAGATTAGAACGAGAACCACGACGGTTGCCAGATAGGGCAACGAAGAAAGCATCTGCGACGGTATCGGAATGCCAAAAGCCTGTGCATGAAGCTGGCCGATCCACACCGCGCCGAAGATGTAGGCGCCGGCGAGCACCCTCCACGGCCGCCAGGAGGCGAACACCACCAGCGCCAGCGCGATCCAGCCGCGCCCGGCAGACATGTTCTCCACCCACTGCGGCGTGTAGACCAGCGACAGATGTCCACCGGCAAGGCCGGCGCAGGCGCCGCCGAAGATCACCGCCAGATAGCGGTAGCGGATCACCTGGATGCCCAGCGCATGCGCCGAAGTGTGGCTGTCGCCGATCGAGCGCAAGGTGAGCCCGGTGCGGGTCCTGAACAGGAACCACATGACGGCGGCGGTCAGCACGATCGAGATGTAGAAGACCGGATCCTGGCCGAAGATGAGCTTGCCGACGACCGGGATCGAGCTCAGGCCGGGAATGTCGAGATTGGGCAGGCGCTGGCCGGGCTGGCCGACGAAGCTCGTTCCCATCATGCCGGAGAGGCCGAGGCCGAGCAGCGTCAGCGACAGCCCGGTCGCCACCTGGTTGGTGGCCAGCGACAGCGTCATGACGGCAAAGAGCAGCGAGAACAGCGCACCCACGACGATCGCCGCGAGCAGGCCGATCCACGGCGAACCGGTCAGGTAGCCGGCGCCGAAGCCGCCGACGGCGCCCATGATCATCATGCCTTCGACGCCGAGATTGAGGACGCCGGAGCGCTCGACCACCAGCTCGCCGATCGCCGCGATGAGCAGCGGGGTCGCCGCGGTGGCGATGGTCAAAAGGATGTTGACGGTGATGTCCATCAGCGTGCCTCCTCCAGCTTGGGCGCGGCCTCGAGTTTTGGCGCGGCGAAGCCGATCAGACGAATGCGGTAGTGAATGAGCGTGTCGCAGCCGAGCACGAAGAACAAAAGCATGCCCTGGAAGACGCGCGCCACCTTGTCGGAGATGCCGAGCGCGCTCTGCACGGCCTCGCCGCCGAGATAGGTCAGCGCCAGAACCAGGCCCGCCGCGATGATGCCCAGCGGATTGAGCCGGCCGAGGAAGGCGACGATGATGGCGGTGAAGCCGTAGCCGGGCGATATCACCGGCTGCAGCTGGTTGATCGCGCCCGAGACTTCCGAGATGCCGGCAAGTCCGGCGAGCGCCCCCGACAGGAGGAAGGTGAAGAACACCATGCGGTTGAAGCCGAAGCCGGCGAAGCGCCCTGCCCTCGGGCTGGAGCCCAGCACACGGACCTCGAAGCCCTTCAGCATTTGGCTCATCAAGAGCCAGATCAGCACGGCAGCGACCAAGGCGAAGACGAAGCCCCAATTGGCGCGGCCGGCGTCCGGCATCAGCTCCGGCAGAATGGCGGAGTCGCCGAACTGGATGGTCTGCGGAAAGCCGTGGCCCTGCGGATCGCGCCAGGGACCGCGCACCAGCCAGTCGAGGAAAAGCTGCGCGACATAGACCAGCATCAGGCTGGTCAGGATCTCGTTGGTGCTGAACTGCGTCTTCAGGAGCGCCGGGATGGCGGCGTAGGCGGCACCGCCGAACATGCCGAGGATAAGCATCAGCGGCAGCACCAGCGGCCCTTCGAAGCCGGGGAACACCACCGGGATGATGGATCCGAAGATGGCGCCGAAGATCAGCTGGCCCTCGGCGCCGATGTTCCAGATGTTGGCCCGGTAGCAGACCGACAGGCCGACCGCGATCAGGATCAGCGGAGCCGCCTTGATCGCCAGTTCGTGCAGCTGCCAGACCTGGCTGATCGGCTCGATGAAATAGATCGTGAAGGCATTGAGCGGGTTGACGCCGAGCAGCGCGAACATGATGGCGCCTGCGACCATCGTGAGCGCGAATGCGATGAAGGGCGACAGCACCGAAAACAGCGCCGAGCGCTGCGGGCGTTTGACGAGTTCGAGGCGCATCATGCCGTCTCCAGCGTGTGTTCGGCGTGGCCGGGCTCGGCCCCGCCCATCAAGAGGCCGATCTTCTCGAAGGTCGCCTCGGCGATCGGCAGCGGTTTCGACAATTCGCCGTTGTGCATCACCGCGATCGCATCGGAGATCTCGAACAGCTCATCGAGATCCTGGCTGATGACCAGCACCGCCGAGCCGCTGCGCGCCAGTTCGATCAGTGCCTGGCGGATGTGGGCGGCGGCCCCCGCGTCGACGCCCCAGGTCGGCTGGTTGACCACCATGACGCTTGGCTTGCGGTCGAGCTCGCGCCCAACGATGAATTTTTGCAGATTACCGCCGGACAATGCCGCGGCCTCCGGATCGGGCGCGCTCTTGCGAACGTCCATCACCTCGATGATGCGCTGGGAAGCAGCGTAAATGGCGGCGCTCTTGACCATGCCGCCGGAGCCGACGAAGGCCTTGCCGTCGGTGGCGTGGCGCGAGAGCAAAAGGTTCTCCGACAGCTTCATGCGCGGCGCGGCGCCGTGGCCGAGCCGTTCTTCCGGCACGAAGGCAGCGCCCATCAGCCGCCTGCCGGTGATGCTCATGCCGCCGGCGTCCTTGCCGCGGATGCGTACCGAGCCGGCCTCCGGCTGCAGCGCTTCGCCGGAGACGGATTCGAAGAATTCGCCCTGGCCATTGCCGGCGACGCCGGCGATACCGATCACCTCGCCGGCGCGCACGGTGAGGTTGATGTTCCTCAGCGGGATCGAGAACGGCGTCGCCGGCTTGCGGGTCAGCGCGCGGATCTCGAGCAGCGCCGGCGCCGTCTCGATGCCTTCGGCCGGCGCGCGCACCACCGCCTTCACCTCGTTGCCGACCATCATGCGGGCGAGCGAGGCGGCGGTTTCCTGGCGCGGATTGCAATGGCCGACCACCTTGCCGTGACGCAGCACCGTGGCGCGGTCGCAGATGCGTTTGACCTCTTCCAGCCGGTGCGAGATGTAGAGGATCGACTTGCCTTCTGAGCGCAGCCTTTCCAGCGTCTCGAACAGCTTGTCGGCTTCCTGCGGCGTCAGCACCGATGTCGGCTCGTCGAGGATGATGAGCTGCGGCGTCTGCAGCAGGCAGCGGATGATCTCGATGCGCTGGCGTTCGCCGACGGAGAGGTCACCGACCAGCGATTCCGGATCGAGCGGCAGGCCGTAGCTGTAGGAGAGCGCCCGCGCCTTGGCGGCGATGCTGCTGATGGGCGAGCCGTCGTCCAGCGACAGCGCGATGTTCTCGGCCGCCGTCAGCGCCTCGAACAGCGAGAAATGCTGGAACACCATGCCGATGCCGAGCTTCTTGGCGGCGCCGGGACTGGTAATCCGGACGGGCTGGCCGTCCCAGAAGATCTCGCCCGAATTCGGCTCCAGCGATCCGAACAGCATCTTGACCAGCGTCGACTTGCCGGCGCCGTTCTCGCCGAGCAACGCGTGGATCTCGCCCTTCGCGATGTTGAGGTCGACATGGTTGCACGCCGTCAGCGTGCCGAAAATTTTGGTCAGCCCGCGAACTTCAAGCAGATTCGCGCTGTCGTGATTTGCACTCACAGTGCCTCCCATCTGGTTTGCCAGATATGTTCTGTGTTCCCGCAAGCATGGTATGCGCGGCCGGCTCCCGTCGGAAAGCGGCACGCGACTTGAAAGAGCTTCAAGAATTTCAGCGGAAACTCAAGCGGTAAAAAAGTACTCCGCAAGACCACGAAAATCGGGAGCTGTCTTTTCGGGCGACCAATGCTTACGGCGGCGGCAAACCGCCGAAAACGACGACGTCAGGGGATGAGGACTGTCGTGCCCGTCGTACGCCTTCCTTCGAGATCCGAATGCGCCCGGCCGGCGTCCTTGAGCGCATACCGCTGGTTGATCTTGATCTCTACGGCACCGCTCAGCACGACGTCGAAGAGGGCTTCGGCCGACGCCACGAGATCCTCGCGCCTGGCGTTGTAGACGAACAGCGTCGGCCTGGTTGCGAACAGCGAGCCCTTCTGCGCCAGCAGCGACATCGAGAAGGGCGGGATCGGCCCGGAGGACTGGCCGAAGCTGACGAAGGTGCCGAGCGGCCTCAGGCAGTCGAGCGAGGCGGGAAACGTATCGTTGCCGACGGAATCGTAGACGACATCGCATTTCCTGCCGCCGGTGATGGCGGCGACGCCGGCGACGAAATCCTGCTCCTTGTAGTTGATGACATGGTCGAAGCCATGCGCCCTGGCGAGCTCGATCTTGTCGGCGGAGCTCGCCGTGCCGATGACGGTGGCGCCGAGATGCTTGGCCCACTGTCCGAGGATCAGGCCGACGCCGCCGGCCGCCGCATGGAACAGGACGGTGTCGCCCGCCTTCACCTTGAAGGTGCGGCGCAGGAGGTACTCCGCAGTCATGCCCTTCAGCATCATCGCCGCCGCCTGCTCGTCGCTGATGCCGTCGGGCACCTTCACCACGCGGTCCGCGGCAATGACCCGCTGCTCGGCGTAAGCGCCGACATTGACGGCGTAGGCGACGCGGTCGCCGGGCTTCAGCCAGTCGACGTCGGCACCGATTTTGAGCACCACGCCGGCCGCCTCGCCGCCGGGGATCAGCGGAAAGCCGCCGGGCGGCGGATAGAGGCCCGAGCGATGGTAGACATCGATGAAGTTGAGGCCGATCGCGGTGTGCCTGATCAGGATCTGCCCGGCGCCTGGCTGGCCCGGATCGGCGTCCTCATAGATCAGTACTTCCGGGCCGCCATGGGCGTGGATGCGGATCGCTTTGGGCATTGGGCAGTCTCTCTTGGGATCGGGCCGTCCTGGGAACCGGCCTTCGCGGGGATCAGTCTTTCCGGGCGCCCGGCTTGGCGCCGAGCCTTGGAAAGAACTGCATGATACCGCCGATGCAGGCGAGGTAAAGTCCGGTGACCGTGATGCCGACCTTGGTGAAGACGCTCACCTGTTCGCCCAGCACGCCGATCTGGTCGTAGAAGGCGGCGAGCGCTGCCTGCGCCAGCGCCAGCGCGCCGAAGGCGCACCACAAGAGCGTCATGCCGAGATTGATCAGCCTCAGCCGCACCACGCGAACCGGATGGATGAAGTTGATCGGCACGAAGGTGAGGATGCCGGCGACCACCACCACGGCGAAGGAAACCCACTGCCCGGGCTCGATGACGAAGAGCGTGAACACCACCATGTTCCAGACGACCGGGAATCCCTTGAAGAAGTTCTCCTTTGTCTTCATGCCGGTGTCGGCATAGTAGATCGCGCTCGACACCACGATGATGGCCGCCGACAGGAAGGACAGTTTCTCGCCCATGAAGCCGCGCTGATAGAGCGCAAAGGCCGGAATGAGCACGTAGGTCACGTAGTCGATGATGTTGTCGAGGAGCTCGCCCGACCATGTCGGCAGGATCTCCTTGACCTCGAGCTTCCTGGCGATCGGTCCGTCGATGCCGTCGACGAACAGCGCCAGGCCCAGCCACCAGAACATCGCCGTCCAGCGCTGCTCGCTCGCCGCGACCAGCGACAGGAAGGCCAGGAACGAGCCCGATGCCGTCAGCAGGTGCACCGAAAAGGCGCGCGCCTGCGGCCACGTCACCTTCTTCTTCGGTCGCGGAATCCGATCGGCGATTTTCTTGGCGGCTTTCCTGGCCGTAGTGTTCTTGCTCACGGGCCCCGCCAGTCCAGTTTGCAGATCTCGGCCGAACGGCCGGCAAAGTTCCAGTTGCGGCCGAAGGCGCGCATCTTGCTCTTGTCGGACTTCGCCACGATGATTTCCGGCGCGATCCAGTATTCGGAGTTGCTGATCACCGTATCCTTCTCGCGGTCCTTGCCGGGAACCGGCGTCACCGCCCCGTCGATGATCTTTGGTATCTGGAAGATACGCGTCTTGTCACGCGTCTCATAGGTGATCGGCGCCTGTTCGACGCCGAGGAATTTTCCAACCAGGATGGAGAGCAGCGCGGTTGTGCCGCCTGCCTTGCCGGTAAAGATCTTGGTCAGCGCCTTGACCGCGTAGACCGAGGCGCGCTTGTCGATGAACAGGCCGGCGGTCCAGTTGCCTCGGCTCATATATCCGGGGATTTCCATCACCAGGCCGAGATTGAGCCCGGAGAGGTCGACGTCGCCGAAATGGCCGGCATCGATGCGGAAACCGGCCCAGGTCTGGCAATAACCCTCGGTCGGCGGATGGCTGCCGAGCGACAGCACGCAGGGGCAAAAAACCGTGCAATTGCAGGAGAGCACGAGCTCTCCCTTCATTGCCCAGCCCTGATCCGTCATCGACTTCTCCCCCTCAGGCCGAAACTAATAGCAGGGCGGCGCCCCAGACAAGCAGTATCGCACCGGCGACCCGGCTTGCCACCCTGCCCTGGGTCTGTTTTTCGATCAGGGTGAACAGGCCGATCAACGCCATCCAGAAGATGTTCATTGCGCCGACGGCGAACATCACCAGCATCAGCGCCCAGCAGCAGCCGAGGCACCACAGGCCCTGTTCCAGGCCGAGCCGGAAGATGCGTTGGGGTTTCGCGCTCCAGTTTGCGAACAGGATCGAGAACGGGTTCCGGCATTTCGTCAGGCAGGCTTCCTTCCAGCCGCTGAACTGGTAGAGGCCTGCGACCAGCAAGGCCAGCGCCCCGGCAATGCCCACGACCGGATCCAGCAATCGCGCCGCCGGAGCAAAAGCATGGACGCCGAGGGTCAGCCCCGCAAACAGCGCCGAAGCGATGAGCCATGTGCAAAGATAGCCGGCGACCAGAACCAGCGGGTGGACGACCGGCTCGCCCTTGATGCGGGCGGTATCGGCGATCTCGCAATAGGTGCGGATCATTGGTGCTGCGGAAGGCAGCATCGCCGCCACGGCCATCAGGAACCACATCAGGACAAGCGCCGGCGCCTGGGCGCTGATTGCATCGACAAGCGGCGCCGGTGTCAGGCAGAGAGCGAAAAACCGGTCCAGAAAATCCGGCAGCGGCAGCGGTGGCAGGTTGTTCAGCATGAAATCGCCGGGGGCCGAGGCGCCCGCTATCCGGCTTTCGGCGCCGCGGATCGCCATGGCCCCAAGCGTGAGCCAGGCCAGCATGACCGCCGCGCCCACTGCCGCGGTCACCGCCAGCCGGGGGTTGCGCGCGACACTCGCCGTGGCGCGGCCGGCCCGGTCGAGATGGCTGAAATCATGGTCCTGGCCGGTCATGGACCCGAAATGGGCCGAATCGCCGCGTTGATCAAGCCGTGCGATCGGGCCTATACCGACGTTGGCGGCCAGTTGGGCCTGCATTGCGATCTGGATACCGGATTTGGATCATCACAAGACAGCGCGGATATTGGTTGCCGGCAGCGGTCCGGCCGGGCTGATCGCGGCGCTCGGCTTTGCCGAGGCCGGCTTTGCGGTGACGCTGGCAGGCCCGGAAGCCAATGGCCAGGATGGCCGCACCACCGCGCTGATGAACCCTGCCTTGAAAGTCCTAGAGCGGCTGGGCGTTCTCGCCGAACTCAGGCCAGAGGCCGCGCCGCTGAAGGTGATGCGCATCGTCGACGCGACCAGGCGGCTGGTCCGCAGCCCGACGGTCACCTTCCGCGCCACCGAAATCGGCGAAGAGCAGTTCGGCTTGAACCTGCCCAACAATATGCTTGTTCCAGCCCTTGCCAGGGCGGTTGCCGCGCATACGGGCATCGAATGGCGGAAATCGATGGTCGAGAGCTGGCGCCTGGACACCGCCCATGCCCATGCCGTGCTTGCCGATGGCGGCGAGGTCTCCGCCTCCCTGGCGGTCGCCGCCGACGGGCGCATGTCGCCGGCGCGCGAGGCGGCTGGAATCGCCGCATCGGTGCGCTCCTATCCACAGGCGGCGCTGGTTCTCAATTTCAGCCACCGCAGCGACCACGCCTTCACCTCGACCGAGTTCCACACCGAGACCGGCCCGTTCACGCAGGTTCCCCTGCCCGGCAACCGTTCCAGCCTTGTCTGGGTGGTGAAGCCGGAGACGGCGACGGAACTGGCGGCGCTCGACGACGCGACGCTCTCGCAGCGCGTCGAAGAGCAGATGCAGTCGATGCTGGGGCGCGTCACCGTCGAACCCGGCAGGCAGGTCTATCCGCTGTCGGCCGCCTCGCCCGGGCGTTTTGCGCAAAAACGGGTGGCGCTGGTCGGCGAGGCCGCGCACGTCTTCCCGCCGATCGGCGCGCAAGGCCTCAATCTCGGCATCAGGGATATCGACGACCTGATTGGAATCGCCAGCGAAAATAGCTCTGATCCGGGATCGGAGAAGTGCCTCGCGACCTACGATACCAGGCGACGGCCCGACATTCTGGCGCGCAGCAGCGCGGTTAATCTGCTGAACAGGTCCCTGCTCTCCGACATGCTGCCGGCGCAGCTGGCGCGCAGCGCCGGCCTTGGCGTGCTCGGCAGCTTCGCGCCGCTGCGCGCCTTTTTCATGCGCGAAGGGCTGAGGCCCGGCAGCGGCTTCCAGGCGCTTGCCGGCGGGTTGCGCAAGCAGTCCCGGCGGTAGGTTCGCCGGACATTTCCGCCGCAGGCCGGAAACCCTCGGCTCCGCCAGCTCGTTGCTTGGCATAGGAGCGGTGCTTTGGCATTGAATTGACGCGGCGTCTGCGCCAAATAGGCACCAACCGAAAGTCGGGGTCGATTTTTGGCGGCGCAGCGCGTAAATTCAAGATCTTAGGCGCCTTTGCGCGGTCACCGACGGCGCCTTGGAACCTGAGTGGTGAGTACGATGAAAACGGCCAAATTCTCGATCGGACAAGTGGTTCGCCACCGGCTGTTTCCGTTCCGCGGGGTCATCTTCGACGTCGACCCGCAATTCGCCAACACCGAGGAATGGTACGAGGCGATACCGGCCGACGTGCGGCCGCGCAAGGACCAGCCCTTCTATCACCTTCTCGCAGAGAACTCCGAAACGGAATACATCGCCTATGTCTCCGAGCAGAACCTGCTCGAGGACAAGTCGGGCGAGCCGGTGCGGCATCCGCAAATCGGCGAGATGTTCGACAAGCGGCCGGACGGTCGCTACGAGCCGAAACGACAGTCCCGGCATTGAGGCACAAAAAAAGCGGGGCATGCCCCGCTTTTTTCGAAGCCGGAAGACCCCCGCAGGAGTCCCGGGCGATCAGTTGGCGGTCTTCGCCTTGTCCTGCTCTTCCTTGAGCTTCTTGGCGAAGTCCTGGTTGTTCTTGGCCACGAAGTCCTTCAGCTTCTTCTGCCGGTCTTCGATGTCCGACTGCTGCAGCGGCGGACCGTCATAGGCGCCGCTGAAGCCGGTCAGCGCGACCTTGATCGGGTTCGGCTGGTTCTGGAAATTGACCGAGGTCAGCGTGATCGCCTGGCCCTTCTTGAACGAGGCGACGAGCTGGTCGGTCAGCGGCACTTCGGCCACGCAGCGGTCGGGGAAGCAGATCACATAGTCGAGCTTCTGCGCCTTGCCGGTGTCGATCTGCAGGCCGATGCCGGGAGGGACCAGACGGCCGGTCGGGACCGTGACCTGGAACACCTTGCGGTTCACCTTGCCCTTCAGCTCGATCAGGCTGATGCCGGTGACGAGCTGGCCGTTGCCGGCGGTGACGATGTTCTGGACATTGCAGATGTCGACATCTTCCTGCTTGGTGCAGGCCTTGAACCAGCCCTGCGGAATCTGCTGCTGCTGCGCGGAGGCAGCCGGAAGTTCTGCGCCCAGAAAGCCGATCACGCCTGCGGCCAGGACCGAAAGGCGGTACGCGTTGCTGTTCAGGCTCGTCATATGGTGTACTTCCTCTCAATGATCCCGGGACCGGCTTCTTCGTGCCGTGTGGTCCTGCTACCTGTTGCCGAAATGAGGCAACAGCATGACTTCGGAGCGCCTGTTACACTGCCAGCGATGGCGAATCCAGCCCGTCGGCCGCAATTCTTGGCGCAGCTCCGCCGGCCGCCCGCGGTCGCCGAGCTCCTGCAGCTCCGTCCCCGTGCCGCAACGATTCAATCGGAGCACGAAATGCTCTAGGGTGCATTCCGAATCATCAAGCCGCCTGGCAAGGAGACGGTCATGGGCCGCGTTCTCGTTTGGCTGATCGCCGCGACCTCGTTTCTGACCCTTGCTACTGGACCGGCGCTGTCGGAGCCGAAGCATGCCATCGCCATGCAGGGCGAGCCGGCGCTGCCGGCGGACTATACGCATTTCGACTACGTCAATCCCGATGCGCCGAAAGGCGGCAGCATCACCTATTGCGTCGTCGGCAGCTTCGACAATCTCAACCCGTTCATCCTGAAAAGCCTGCGCACCACGGCACGCGGCATGATGGATACGATCTACGGCAATCTGGTCTTCGAGCCGCTGATGCAGCGCAACTATGACGAGCCCTTCAGCCTCTATGGCCTGCTCGCCGACAGCGCCGACATGGATCCGGAACGCAAGTCGATCGAGTTCCATCTCAATCCCAACGCAAAATGGTCGGACGGCCAGCCGGTGACGCCGGAGGACGTGCTGTTCACCTACGACGTGTTCACCGACAAGGGCCGCCCGCCCTACAGCGACCGCATGGCCAAGATCGCCAAGCTGGAAAAGACCGGCGACCGCAGCGTGCGCTTCACCTTCAACGACAAGGCCGACCGCGAGTTTCCGCTGATCGTCGCGCTGACGCCGATCATCCCGAAGCATGCCTTCGACAAGGACAGCTTCGACAAGACGACGCTGAAGCCTGTGACCGGCAGCGGCCCCTACACGGTGGCGCAGGTGGTGCCCGGCCAGCGCATCGTGTTCAAGCGCAATCCCGACTATTGGGGCAAGGATGTCCCTTCGAAGCGCGGCTTCGACAATTTCGACCAGATCACCATCGAGTACTTCCTCAATGCCAACGCCAAGACCGAGGCGTTCAAGAAAGGCATCTGCGCCATCGACGACGAGACCGACCCGGTCAAGCGCGAACGCGATCTCGACTTTCCTGCCTTCCGCAAGGGCGACGTGGTCGCCGAGACCTTCGACACCGGCATTCCGCCCGTCGTGACCGGGTTCCTGTTCAACACCAGGCTGCCTAAGTTCTCCAACCCGGCCGTCCGGCGCGCGCTGGGCATGCTCTACGACTTCGAATGGGCGAACAAGAACCTGTTCGGCGGCAAGTACAGCCGGACCATGAGCTACTGGCAGAATTCCGAGCTTTCCGCGCTCGGCCATCCGGCCGACGACAGGGAAAAGGCGCTGCTGGCGCCCTTCCCCGGCCGCGTGCCCGCCAATGTCATGGACGGCAGCTGGCGGCCGCCGGTCACCGACGGCTCGGGCCAGGACCGCAAGGTGCTGAGGGTGGCTTTCGAGCTGCTGAAGAGCGAGGGCTACACGGTCAAGGACGGCGTGATGCACGACCCGCAGGGTAATCCCTTCGGCTTCGAGATCCTGACCGCCTCGCAGGATGAGGAGCGGCTCGCCGCCATTTACCAGCGCACGCTGGAGAAGATCGGCATCGAGATGACCATCCGCAGCCTTGACGGCGACCAGATCCAGTCGCGCAAGCAGCGTTTCGATTTCGAGGTGCTGATCGGCTCCAGCGGCTTCAACAACTCATTGTCGCCGGGCATCGAGCAGATCGGCCGCTGGGGTTCTTCCGCCGCCAGGGCCGAAGGATCGTTCAACCTTGCCGGCGTCGCCGACCCGGCCGTGGACGCGGCGATCGATGCGATGCTGAGGGCGCGTTCCAAGGAAGACTATGTCGCCGCCGTTCGTGTCCTCGACCGGCTGCTGATCTCCGGCAACTATATGGTGCCGATGCAGTACAACGCGCAGCAATGGCTCGCTTACTGGAATTATCTGGAACATCCGCAAAAGACCCCCATATTCGGCTATCAGCTGCCAAGCTGGTGGCGCAAGCCGAACTGAATTCCGGACAGGAGCAGAGGATGAGCGGCGAGAATTCCGTCACGGTGGATGTCGTATCCGATGTCGTCTGCCCGTGGTGCTTTATCGGCCAGAAACGGCTCGACAGGGCGATTGCCGCCGCCGACGACGTCGAGGTGCATGTCCGCTGGCGGCCGTTCCAGCTCGACCCCACCATCCCGCCCGAAGGCATGGATCGCCGCGACTACATGATCGCCAAGTTCGGCAGCGAGGAGCGCGTTCGCCAGATCCATGCCCGCATCGAGCCGCTGGGCGAGGCTGAAGGGATCCATTTCGCCTTCGACGCCATCAAGGTGGCAGCCAATACGCTCGACGCGCACCGCGTCATCCGCTGGGCGGGCGCCGCCGGCGAGGAGGTGCAGAACCGGCTGGTGCGCCGGCTGTTCCAGCTCAATTTCGAGGAAGGCGCGAATCTCGGCGATCACGCCGTGCTGACGGCAGCCGCCCGCGAAGCCGGCATGGATGCGTCCGTGGTCGAGACGCTGCTGCCGACCGATGCCGATGTCGAGGCGGTGCGCACCGAAATCACGACCGCTTCGCGCATGGGCATCACCGGTGTCCCCTGCTTCCTGCTCGAAGGCAAATACGCGGTGATGGGCGCGCAGGAAGCCGACACGCTCGCCGACGCCATCCGCCAGGTGGCCGCGGCCAAGGCGCGGGGCGAACTGGAAACAGCGGCCGGCTGAGCAACACCGGCTTACTTCACCGTAACCTTGGCCTTGCTGACGAAGAAGCCGTGGCCGTTGCTGCCCGTACAGCTCAGCCCCTTCTTCGACGACTGGCAGGAAAACGATCCTTTGCTCCAGCTGTTGCCGTAGGCGAGCTTTGCGACGTCGCCGCAGCAGCCTTGCTCGCCGGGGTTCTTGATCTGGGTAGCGGGACCCTTCGGCCCCAGGATGACGGTGATGTAGCTCGGCTCGACGCGCGAGCAGCTCAGCTCGGGGCCGCCGTCCTGCGGTTGATAGGTGCTGGTCCCGCCCTTCGGCGTGTAGATGCAGCCGATATTGCCTGACGGCGTGTTGAACTCGACCTGCCCTTCGGCATTCGCCGGGATGGTCTGGCTGCCGGCATGTGCCGGCGCCAGCCAGGCGAGTGTCGAGAGCATCGCGGCTGACAATGTCCGTGCAAACATCAGAAAACTCCTCCGCTCCAGGGCCGGTGCAAAATTCGAAACCGAACGGTCGGCACGTCGAACACAGTCGGCGTTCGCCTGAAAGAGCAATGGCGGATCGATGTATCGGGACGATGCCGGGCGCCTTCGCTTCGCTTCCCAGCATGTTTCGACCTGCCCGGGAACATCACGAAGGCCGGCTCCGAAAGACGCGAGCAGGTAACTTTTCGACCGCTCCGGTTCGCCCTCGGACGGAAATTCAGCCGAGCTGGAGAGCAGATCGGTTCACGAAACCGTGTTTTTGGTTTCCCCAAGGGAAGGTCCTCAACTCGACATGAGCGAGTCGCAACTTATTGAAAGAAAAAGAAATATCCCGTCTAAGCACGACCGTATCGCGGTGCGATCTGTTGCGCAGGGGCAACGGCTCGTGTGGCGGTTCACATTCGCCGACACAAAATTAATGGAAAATGATCAATTGGTGTTACTATCCGTAACAAAACTAAAAAGGTTTGGGCGGGATCGTGATTCGGGTCGGCAGACCGAGACGTTCAATATCGGAGAAAAGTCCTAGCGACGCCAGAAGGCAGCCGCCCCTGACCCCGGTGTCGTCGATGCGAACCTTCTGGGGACTGATGCGAGCCTACTGGTTCTCGGATCGCTGGAAGGAAGCCTGGACCCTCACCCTCGTCATCGCGCTGCTCACGGCGTTGTCGAGCAAGTCCGGCGTGTGGTTCGCCGAAGCGTCGGGTGAACTGGTCAATTCGATTGCTTTCTTCCACGACGCCGCAAATACCACCCCGCTGAAGACGCTGCTCACCAACGCCGGCATCCTCATTCTTATCGTCGTGCTCAAGGATGCAGGCTTCACCGGCATACGCAGCCTTGTTTCGGCAACGTTGCACCGCAAATGGCGCGGCTGGCTGGACGGCCGCTTCAACGAGGCGCTCCTCGATACCAATCACACGCATTTCCACGCCCAGCACGGTTCGTCCGACTCGCTGGCGCCCGACAACATCGACCAGCGGGTCCAGGAATCGATCAAGGACATGACCGGCGGAGCCATCGGCCTCGCCATGGGCGTGCTCGCCGTTGCCACCTCGCTCTACTTTGTCGGCCAGAAGCTGCTCGAGACCTCGGTCGAAGTGCGGGGACTGGAATTCCTCGGCAGCTACGGCAGCGCGGTCCTGGCTTTCCTGGCCGTCGCCATCTATGTGCCATTGAATACCTGGATCGCGGTCAAGCTGGGCCGGCTGCTGGAACGTCTCAATGTGAGGATGCAGCAGTCGGAAGGCAGCTATCGCGGCGAGCTGACCACCTTCCTGCGCCGCAGTTTCCATGTCGCAGCGTCGCAGGGCGAGAATGTGCAGAAGACCATGCACAACCGGCTCTATGCCGATATCGACCGCAACTGGGCGCGGCTGAACATCGTCAACACCGGCTACAACTCGTTCGAGCTGATCTACAATTTCATCGGCGCCCGCATCGTCGCCTATGGCCCGGGCCTGGTGCCCTTCATCCACAATGGCTTCGATCTCAAGGGCTACATAACCGGCTCCGAAATGGTCAACGCGCTGATCGGCCAGTGCTCATGGTTCATCCATGTCATGCCGGCCATCGCGACGCTGCGGGCCAACAGCCAGCGCGTGACGGAACTGGCCAACGCCATCGAGAACGTGCAGCAGCCGCAGGAATTCTACCGGCAGACCGGCCGCTCCGACTTCAGCTATGCCGGCCAGAATCCCGTCTTCGGCCTGACCATCCAGAAGCTCGAGCTGGCGCATCAGGGCGAGGATGCGACGCCCTTCCTGAGCGCCGCGAACCTTCGCTTCCGGCGCGGCGAGTGGACCTTCCTCAAGGGCGAATCCGGCTGCGGCAAGACTTCGCTGATCAAGGCGATCAACGGTCTGTGGCCCTATGGCCGTGGCACCATCGTCTTCCCGGAAGGGGTCAAGAACTTCTACGCCGCCCAGGAGGTCAAGCTGCAGCAGGTGTCGCTCAAGCAGCTGGTCTGCCTGCCCGGCTCCGAGCGCGACCACAGCGATGCGCAGGTCGCATCGGCGCTGCACAAGGCAGGCCTTGGCGATTTCATCGAACACCTGGCCGACGAAAGCCGTGACGGGAAGAACTGGGACCAGGTGCTTTCGGGCGGCCAGAAGCAGAAGCTGGTGGTTGCCCGCATCGTGCTGCAGCAACCGGGCCTTTTGTTCCTCGACGAGGCGACCGGCGCACTCGATCCCGAAGGCAAGGTCGCCTTCCACCAGGCGATCAAGGACAATTGTCCCGATGTCACGGTGATCAGCGTCATGCATGAGGCCGTGCCGCCGCGCTCGCTCACGGGCGCCGACTTCTACCACAGCGTGGTGGCGATCAGTGACGGCATCGCCACCAAGAAGCCGCTCGCGCCGAGCCTGCCGCGCGAACTCACCACCATCCTCGCGCAGCCCAGGCCGCCCGAGGACAAATGGCTGCGCTTCTCGCGCCGGCTGAAGCAGAAATAGCCTCGCTCCCCTCTCTTCGATCGGCCGCCGGCATCAGGCTTTTCCTTGGGCCGTTGAACGGCGATCACAGTGTCGCGATCTTGCCATTGGCCGCGGTTTTCCCGCGCCCTTGCGATTGACTCGGGCCGAGGCGCTCCTATGTTGCGCCGGCTCGCAGAATTCAAACCCGAGCCCGCGAGCAGAAAGGTCAACCCGCCATGCCTGGCGACAGTCACAGTCGAACGCAATCGCCGTCCGCCTTGACGTGACCTGACGGCTCACGTCCTGCCGGACGGCAAGGAGTGAGCCATGAACGAATTCGCACCCGTCTTGGACGACGAAGCCATCGCCGTCGCCCGTGTCCTTGCCAACGACCACGTCGCCGACGTCGTCGAGGCGCTGAACCACGAACCACGCGAAACAGCCATCGAGCTGCTTTGCGCCGTGCCTTTCGAGCGCCTGGTCGAGATCTTCGACCAGCCGCAACTGGAAAGCGCCCCGGAGCTCGTCGAAGCCCTGCCGCGCGCCAAGGCCAGCAAGCTCTTGACCGCCATGTCCGTCGACCGCGCGGCCGACATTTTGCGCGAGCTCGATGAGCCGGCCCGTTCCGAACTGCTCGGCGCGCTCGCGCCGCCGCTGCGCGCGACGCTGCTATCCATTCTGGGTTATCCGGAGGGCAGCGCCGCGTCGATCATGACGACGGAATTCGTCAGCGTGCCTTCGGACTGGACCGTCGGCCGCACCCTCGACTACATCCGCAAGGTCGAACGCACCCGCGAGACCGTCTACGCGATCTACATCGTCGATCCGGAGACGCACCTTCTGGTGCGCTCGACCGGACTGCGCCGTCTGATTACCGGCGAGCCCGACGATCCTATCCTGTCGGTGGCGCCGGATCGTGCGCCGGTGACCGTCACCCCACTGACCGATCGCGAGACGCTGGCGCAGACGATCTCCAAATACGACCTGCTCGCCGTGCCGGTCGTCGATCATGGCAAGATCCTCGGCATCGTCACCATCGACGACATCATCGACACGATGGTCGAGGAGACGACCGAGGACGTGCATCGTTTCGGCGGCATGGAGGCGCTCGACGAGCCCTATATGAAGATGGGCTTCCTCGCCATGATCCAGAAACGCGGCGGCTGGCTCTGCGCGCTGTTCATCAGCGAGATGCTGACCGCCAATGCCATGCAAAGCTATGAGGGCGAGTTGGAAAAGGCGATCGTGCTCACCCTCTTCATCCCGCTGATCATGAGTTCCGGCGGCAACTCCGGCTCGCAGGCGACGTCGCTGGTCATCCGTGCGCTGGCGCTGCGCGAGATCGGCCTTGGCGACTGGTGGCGGGTGGCGCTGCGCGAACTGCCGACCGGCCTGGTGCTCGGGTCGATCCTCGGCGTCGTCGGCATCTGCCGCATCGCGCTGTGGCAGTATCTCGGCTTCTACGACTACGGCCCGCACTGGGGACGGATTGCGGCGACGGTAGGCGCCGCGTTGGTCGGCATCGTCACCTTCGGCTCGCTCTCCGGCTCGATGCTGCCGTTCGCGCTGAAGCGCATCGGCTTCGATCCGGCCAGCGCCTCGGCGCCGTTCGTCGCCACGCTGGTCGACGTCATCGGCCTGGTGATCTACTTCTCGGTGGCGCTGGTGATCCTGCGCGGCACGCTGCTGTAGACCCCTGGCAAGGCCGTCGCCCACAGAATTGGTGGCGGCCTTGCGATATGCGCACGATCAGACGCGCTCGCCGTCCTTCACGCGGTAGGTCGGCTTGTACATGGTGACCAGCTCTTCCGCCGCCGTCGGGTGCACGGCCATGGTGCGGTCGAAATCTTCCTTGGTCAGTCCTGCTTTCAGTGGGATCCCCAGAAGCTGCGCCATCTCGCCGGCATCCGGCCCGAGGATATGGGCGCCGAGCACCTTCCGAGACGCGCCGTCTACCACCAGCTTCATCAGCATCTTCTCGTCGCGGCCGGAGAGCGTATGCCGCATCGGCCGGAAGCTGGCGCGGTAGATCTCGACGTCGGCAAAGCGTTTGACCGCCTCGTCCTCCGACAGGCCGACAGTGCCGATCTCCGGCTGCGAGAACACCGCCGTCGGGATGGTGTCATGGTCGGGCGCGGTCGGGTTGCCTTTGAAGGCGGTCTCGATGAAGCACATCGCCTCGTGGATCGCCACCGGCGTCAACTGCACGCGGTTGGTGACGTCACCGATGGCCCAGATGTTGTCGATATTGGTGCGCGAATATTTGTCGACATTGATGGCGCCGGTCTTGCTGAGCTCGATGCCAACTCCCTCCAGGCCCATGTTCTCGGTGTTTGGGATGCGGCCGATGGCGAGCATCACCTGGTCGACGGTCAGCACCTTGCCGCCGGTGACGAGCGCGTCCAGGCGCCCATCCGGCCGCTTGCGCACCCATTCCGACACCGCATGGCACAGGATCCTGATGCCCTTCTTCTCCATCGTCTCGTGCAGCGTGCGCCTGAGGTCCATGTCGAAGCGGGAAAGGATCTCCTTGCCGCGATAGACCAGCGTGGTCTCGACGCCGAGCCCGTGGAAGATGTTGGCGAATTCGACAGCGATATAGCCGCCGCCCTCGACCATGATCGCCTTCGGCAATTGCTTGAGGTCGAAGGCTTCGTTGGAGAAGATGCAGTGCTCGTGGCCGACGAGGGCCGGATGCGGCGCCGGGCGCCCGCCGGTGGCGATCAGTATCTGGTCGGCGGTGACGGTGCGGTCGTCGCCGAGCAGATGCACCACATGTGGGTCGACCAGCATGGCGCGCGAATGGAACGTCTCGCCGCCGGCACCTTTCACATTCTTCTCGTAGATCGCTTCCAGCCGGGCGATCTCACGGTCCTTGTTGGCGACCAGCATCGGCCAGTCGAAGCTGGCCTCGGGCACCGTCCAGCCGTATCCGGCGGCATCTGCGAAATGCTCCGGAAACTGCGAGGCGTAGACGTAAAGCTTCTTCGGCACGCAGCCGCGGATGACGCAGGTGCCGCCATAGCGGTATTCCTCGGCGATGCCGACGCGCTTGCCGAGTGCGGCCGCGACACGGGCCGCCCGCACCCCGCCGGAGCCGCCGCCGATGACGAAAAGATCGTAGTCGTAAGCGGTCATCACGGAACTCCTGCAGAGAAAGGCCGAGGCACAGGTAGGCTGCCGGGCGGCAAAAGAAAAGCCCGGACAAAGCCGGGCTTTCTGGTCCAGCGGCCGTCATGCCGCCTGTAAAGGCAAATCAGTTCTGCGTGTTGTCGGCAGGCGCCTCGCCATCGGCCGGAGCCTCCCCATCGGCGGGGGCGGCAGGAGCGCTCGCATCGGCGGGCGCAGGCGCCGCCGGAGCGGCGGCCTTCGACGCGGCGGCAAGCGTTTCGCCGACCTGCTGGGCGAGATCGCGGGCAACGCCGTTCTGCCAGATGTCGGCAGCCTTGACGAGATCGCGCGTCACCGCAGGGCCGCTGTCGAGCAGCTTCTTGCCCGAATCGGAGCCGTAGAAGGTGGCGATGTCGTTGAGTTCCTTTTCGGAGAACACCTTGGCATAGGCAAGGGCAGCCTCCTTTTCGAGATCGGCGCGCCGCGCCGCCAGCGCCATCGCCTTCTCGGTAACGGTCTTGCCGATCAGTTCCTGCATGTCGGGGTTCTTCTGGATCAGCTGGTTCTCGAGCGCCGCTGCCGCCTGCGGCAGGATGTTGTCGAACGGGTCGGTGGCGTGGATCGCGGCAACCGCGGCGCGCGCGGCCTTGAGATGCGATTCGGAGACGTCCTGCGCAAACGCCGGCGAGGACAGCGCAAGGACAGCCGAAGCCGCCAGAGCGGCCGAGAAGCGGCGAACCCGGTTATGCAACATCATGGTCGATAGAACTCCCTGGTTTTCGGGCGGCATGGACGGTTTGGATGCCGTCGCCGCCGGCGATGATGGCCGCTGAAGCCAGCCCGATGAAAAGACCGTGCTCGACAACGCCTGGAATGGCATGGAGAGCATTCGAAAGCGCTCTTGTATCCGGAATGCGGCCAAAAGATGCATCGAGGATAAAATGGCCGCCGTCTGTAACAAAAGGCTGGCTCCCCGTCATCCTCAATGTAATCGGGCCGGCAAGGCCGAGGCTCGCGGCCGCCGCGGCAACCGCGATCTCGGTCGCGCGCAGGCCGAACTTGTTGACTTCGATCGGCAGCGGAAAGCGGCCGAGCGTCTCCACCATCTTGGACTGGTCGGCAATCACGATCATGCGCGCGGAGGCAGCCGCGACGATCTTCTCGCGCAGCAGCGCGCCGCCGCCGCCCTTGATCAGGGTGAGCTCCGGGTCGACTTCGTCTGCGCCGTCGACGGTAAGGTCGAGTTCCGGGGTCTCCTCGAGCGTCGAGAGCGGCACGCCGAGTTCGCTGCAGAGTGCTGCGGTGCGCTCCGAGGTCGGCACGCCGATGATCCGGAGCCCGGTGGCGACCTTCTCGGCGAGCAGCCGCACGAACTCCTCGGCCGTCGACCCCGTGCCGATGCCGAGCCGCATGCCGTCGCTGACATGGCCAAGGGCGGCCCGCGCGGCTTCGACCTTCAGTTGCCTGGCATCCATGATTGCACGTCGTCCCCGGGAAAGGCTGATTTGGGCGCTCCTAGCATTTTTGCCCGCGCGGTCAAAGGCCGCGCTTGTGCTTAAATCCTGTGGATTGACCAAGCCGGCTTGCCTGATCGGGACGCAGGGGTTATCGCCTCTGGCGACGCAACCGCACAGGACTGCCCATGACCCGACCGATCATCGTGTTCGACCTCGACGGGACGCTGGTCGACACGGCGCCGGACCTGCTCGACAGCTTGAACCACAGCCTGGCGGCCAATGCGCTGGCGGCTGTCGACGAGGCCGGCTTCAAGCGCTTCGTCGGCCATGGCGGGCGGGTGATGATCGAGCGGGCGCATGCCGCGCAGCAGCGGGCGCTGGCGGTGGAGGAGCATGACCGGCTGCTGCAGCTGTTCCTCGACCACTACACGCTCAACATTCCCGGCAAGTCGCGCCCCTACCCCGGCGTTGTCGAGGCGCTCGACCGCTTCAAGGCCGCCGGTTATTTGCTGGCGATCTGCACCAACAAATACGAGGGCAATTCGGTCGCGCTGATCGGCGCGCTTGGCCTGGCGCGGTATTTCGCCGCGATCGCCGGCCAGGACACCTTCGCCTTCCGCAAGCCCGACCCGCGCCATCTCACCGAGACCATCAGGCTGGCCGGCGGCGACCCGCACCGCGCGGTGATGGTCGGCGATTCGCAGACCGACATCGATACCGCCAAGGCCGCCGGCATTCCGGTGGTGGCCGTCGATTTCGGCTACACCGAGCGCCATGTCAGGGAATTCGAGCCGTCGGCGGTGATCTCGCATTTCGACGCGCTGACGCTCGGCCTGGCCGAGCGGCTGATCGACGCCGCGGCCTGAGCAAAAACAAGGCCGTATCCGGTCCGCCGATCCCGCAATCGCGATCCTTCGGGGACCAGCGGCACATCGCTTGACTTCGGCAGCCTGCCTCCCTTATATCGCGGCTCGCTTGGCCTTCGGGCAACGAGCGGGCGATTAGCTCAGCGGGAGAGCACACCCTTCACACGGGTGGGGTCGCAGGTTCAATCCCTGCATCGCCCACCATCCAACCTGACGAAACGGTTGGATGGCTGGCCTTCACTGAATTGCACCGGCACTCCTGAGACGCCCTTCACGCGACGGGCCGCCACCATGCCTGCGCGCGCCGGCAATCGCGTGGCCTGCCGCGATGTGACAGCCTTCACAGACCTTCAGCGGGTTCTCGCGCAACGTAAAGCGGCTCGGCCAACATCTGTCGGCCAGCCGAGTGAAGTCTGCGCGATCTGGAAGGCAACCGGTCCAGGCAGGGATTTTCGATCGCCGGACGTTTCACAGTTGCCGTCCGCGCGCGTCACGGCTCCTCCCGCCGCGCGCGCGGACGGCCTTCCGCGCACTGCACATCGGGCACCAGATGGGGGCAACGCCGCGCCATCTGACCGCGCAACTGCATGGATCAACGCCGGGGGCTTTGACGCCGTCCTTTGTTGCCGTAAACTTCGGCGAGGGCGGCAATCGGGACATCAACATGGCTTTCGCCAG
The DNA here is from genome assembly GCF_004792275.1 of Mesorhizobium sp. M4B.F.Ca.ET.143.01.1.1. Lineage (NCBI taxonomy): Bacteria > Pseudomonadati > Pseudomonadota > Alphaproteobacteria > Hyphomicrobiales > Phyllobacteriaceae > Mesorhizobium > Mesorhizobium sp. M4B.F.Ca.ET.143.01.1.1. The sequence goes on along the minus strand of NZ_SRSR01000018.1, from coordinate 95,356 downwards.
CGCGAACGACAGGAACGACCTGCCGCGCCTGGCGCGGATCGATCCGCGCCAGTTCGAACTTCTGTTCAGCGGCTGCAAGGTCGAGCGCTATGCCGCCGGCCAGCACCTCTTCGTCCAGGAGGATGCCGCCGACCGCATCTACGGCGTCATGAGCGGCACGGTGGAGATCTCGATCTATTCGCCCGGCGGCCAGAAGCTGGTCGCCAATATCGAATTGTCGCGCAGCCTGGTCGGCGAGATCGGCGCGCTCGACGGACGCCCGCGCACGGCAACCGCCATCTGCCTCACCGCGTGCGAGCTGGTTTCGCTAAGCCGTGCGCAACTCTTTGATCGGATTGAGAAAAATCCCCCGCTTGCGCGCGCCATGATCGATTTGCTGTGCGCCCGGCTGCGCTGGGTCAGCGGCGAGCTCGGCGATCAGGCCTTCTTCGGCATCGAGGCCAGGCTGGCCAAGCGGCTGGTGTTCCTGGGCGGCGTGATGGCCGACGGGGACGGCTGGATACCGATCTCGCAATCGGAGCTGGGGGAGTTCCTTGGCGCGACGCGCGAGTCGGTCAACAAGACGCTGAACGACTGGCGCAGCCGCCGGATCATCGACATCAAGCGCGGCGGCCTGCGCATAACCGACGCCAGGGCGCTCAGTACCATTGCCGAATCGCACGACGACGACTGAGGCCTCATTTCGCCATTCGGCACCCGAATCAGAGCCGCGAGATCAGATAGCGCAGCGCGGATTTGCCGGGCATGAAGAAATAGCCCCCTCCCCGCGTGGTGACGAATTGCGGCATCCCTTTCAGCACCGTTACGCCTTCCCAGGACGGGATGGTGAACCTGCCGTCGCCGCTGCGCGAGCCGATCGTCGGATCCTTTTCGCCGGCCAGCCCCTGGAACGAGGTCGATGAGACCCAGGTCTGTTGCATGAATTCGTACTGGCGCTCGATGTCGGCGTTGAGGCACATGAACAGCAGGCCCTTCTCGACCTTTGCACCCTTCCGGTCCTGCTTCTGGTAGGGGCGGCCGACGCGGATGATGCGGTGGCGCTTGCCGATCTGGATCTGCGTCTCGCGGTCCTCGCCAAGCGAGTCGCGCGGATTGGAGCGGCGTATGTGGGCGCCGAGTGGGCAGCGATGTCCCTGCGGATCCTCGACGCCAAGGGTGAAATCATTGTCGACGCCGCGTCCGGGGCGGCCGTCCGGGTTGCGCACCAGCGAGCTGCCGTCCGGCCAGCGGCCGAGCATCTTGGCGGCCACCCAGCGCGGCGTGATCGCCGGATTGCCGGTCTCGCCCGCCGCCTGCGCGGCGGCCGCCTTGCAGTAATCCTCGAAGCGTTCGACGTGCTGTTCGAACTGGCGCATCACGAGGAAGGAGCCGTTGCGGCCGAAATCGTGCGGCGGTGGCGGCTGTCCTGCGATCTGGCGGTTGCGGCGCACGGCCGACAGGATGCCGGAGCGGTCCTGCGCGGCCGGAACGGAGGGTGAAGCCGGATAGAAGCCGTGCTCGTCGCGATAGCCGAACAGGAATTCGCCGGGCGCGACCAGATGCATGGGTGCAGCACCCGCGTTGGCCCGCGCCGTGCCCCTGACGATCGGTTGCGAGACGCCGTCGACGAAGCCGAAATGCTCGACCGCGCGCTTGCCTTCCCGCTTCACCGCAAGCGGCAGTTCCGAAACCAGCACCATCCCCGCGCCCGACGTCTTCTTCTTCAGCGAAGCAAGCTCGGTTTTCAGCATCTCGGGGCTTTCCGCATAGCAGACGACGACGGCGTGCACCGGTTTCTGCAGTGAACCCCACTGCCAATTGTCGGGAACGCTGTCGCCGAGATCGTCCAGGATACGGCTGCGTTCGGGATTGCCCATGCCGTGGCGAAAGGCGACGGGGAACGTGCCGAGCGGGTCGCCGTCGACGCCGCCGCCCAGTCCGAGGCGGCGAAGGCCGTCAGGGCCGAATGCCAGCGTCAAGGCGCGTTCGCGCGGCACGCCATCGCCAAAACTCGCGCCGGCAACGACGAATTCGAGCCAGGCCTTGCGGCTTGCCCTGGACAGGGTCTCCGGTATGGCGATCGCCAACATATGCGCGTGCGCAAGCGCTCCGAACGGACCGAAGAAGATGGACTGGATCTCGCCGGTTTCGAGCTGCTGCTCCAGCGGCGGCGGGAAGGCCGAACTGATATTGGCCAGCAGCGAGGTGGTCTTTTGAACGGTGGTTCTTTCGGTCGCCAGACGCGGCAGCGAACCGAACAGGCTCAGCCAGTCGCGCGCCTCGTTGTCGCTAGCCGAAGCAATGCCGCGCCTGATCCGGGAATTGATCCGGATGGCCGCGGTGTTGAGCTCGCGGTAGGCCGAATACCAGAAAAGGGTCGGCACTTGCTGCCGCCGTGCCCAGCGCTTGAACCGGTCGCCGTCGCGCGCGCCATCGAGGAAGAGCCAGCGCGTGCGCGGATAGCCCTCGGTGTTGCTCCACACACCGGTGAGCCCGGAAGCGGCCTTGGCGATGAAATCTTCTAGGTAGCTCTCCCAGCTGCCGCCATAGTTGGAGAAGAACATCAGCCTGTTGGTGCCTGGCAAAAGCACCCAGCGGGCGAAATGGATGGTGTTGATGGTGCCGAGGAAGCCCGGCCGGTACACTTTCCGGGCCGTGATCGAGATCAGGTAGAAAGACAGCCTGAGCGCCAGCCGCCGCAGGAGTCCGGCCTTCATCGTCGAGATCGCCGTCATATGGTTTTGCGCGGCGCGATCCTCATGCACGATGATCTTGTCCAGCGCCTGCAGGTCGACCGGCGTGTTATGCGGACGGTCGATGTCTTCGAGGCGCCGCAAGGCGATGAAGCAGACGCCAAGCGCCACCGCGATCATCGCGATGAGCCCGAGAACGGCCAGCAGAAGCGCTGTGCCGGCAATGGCGATGGTGGCGAAGCTGAGACCGCTCGGATCGCCGAATACCAGCTTGTAGGTCAGCTTCCAGGAGACGAGCACCACGACCGCGACGGCCACCAGCATTGGCGGCGCCAGCAGCGTGGTGGTGATGGCCCGCCACCATTTTCCGGGCGGGCTTTCGAGCAGGCTTTCAGCCGGCTGGAAAGCCCAGTCGAACCTGCCCAGCGAGCGCACATGCCGGCGCGCCTCGGCGAGCACGGCGGCGGCGTCGCCATTGCCGGCGCGCGGCCGCTCGGCGATGTCGCGCACGATGCCGGCAAGCTCGGCTTCGGCCAGGATGCGGCGGACCGAATGACCCGGCGTGCCGGAAAACACCAGTCCTGCATTGCTGCCGAAGGATGGCGATATCTCGATATTGTGCTTGCGCAGGAAGTCGCTCAGCGCGCCCCCATCTGGCAGGCCGCAGACGTCCTTGAAGATCGGCCGCAACCGGTGGCCGATGGCCTGGGAGACGGCATCGATGACCTCGCTGGCGCTGCCGTCGCCGGAGATTTCGAGAACCAGGGCTCCTTTCTCGGCACCGGAAGCGTCATCGATTTCGCCGGTGCCGGCCACGGCGAGGCTGGTGAAGTGAATGCTGCCGGCGGTGTCGAGCGCGGCGCTCATCTCCTCGATGGCCGGATTGCCGAGCATGGCGACCTTGTCGCGGATGGCGTCCAGCGGCACGGGCCGGACGACCGGACAGACCACTGTCACCATCGACTGGTCGACGGTGTGGCAGAACGCCGGCTGCTCGAAATCGACCTTGAGGCTTTCCGGATAGGCGCCGATGTTGCTCAGGCGTCCGGCCCTGCCGCTGGCGCGGCGCAGCTTCTCCTTGCCGAACAGCGCGCGCAGGCTTTCGCCGATCTGGATCCTGGCGATCTCGGCGCCAATGCACAGATGGATGCCGTGCCCGAACACCAGATAGTCGCGATGCGGGCGCGTTATGTCGAAATCGTTCGGGTTCTGCACCGCGTCAGGGTCGAACATCGCCGACAGTGTCGCCGGCATCACCACCGTTCCGGCCTTCACCAGCCGCTCGCGGCGCGTCCCCCTGGCGATGGTCGCGTCGCGCGAGGCATAGCGCCACGGGCCGACCCAGATCGGTTTGAAGCGCATTGCCTCCATGATCGCCCGGTCCAGCTTCGCCGTGTCGTTTTCGGCGAGCGCCGCGTCGATGGCCTGCCTGGCATCGGGCCGCGACAGGATGACGTCCAGGCAATTGCCGCCGGCCAGCACATTGGTCGGCACGAAGCCGGCGATCATGCCCAACATGATCGAATGGATGTCCGGGCGCGACAGCCGGCCCTGGTCGAGCAAGGCGACAAGCCGCGCCAGCGGCTGGTCCTTCTGGCCCTTTTCCCTGATCGCGTCGATGGAGCGGTCGATGACCTTGATCAGCCGATCGCCGCCGACAACGGCAAGCTCGCGCGTGACTGGTTTGGCCGTAGGATCGGAAAAGAACAGCGCGCTCAAGGCGATCGCCCAGTCGGCGAACTCGGATTCGTCGTCGATCTCAAGCCCGAAATAGTCGCGGCAGATATGCACCGGCAGGAGCTTCAGCAGCCCGGCTATGGCGTCGAAGCCGGGGCTGGCGGCCGTCATGATGTCCCTGGAATGGCGCGCCGCGATCGGTCGAACCTTGGCCTCGACCTCGGCCGGTGGAAAGGCGCTCAGCACCGACGATTTCATCTGCCGGTAGGCGGCGCCGTCCTGCATGCCGAGGATGAAATTCGAGCCCCGCGCCAGCTCGGCCATCTCCGGTCCGTAAGGCGTCTCGAACTCGTCGCCGCGCTCCAATATGTCGCGAACGTCGGCATTCCTGGTGACGAGCAGGAAATTGCCGAAACCGAGGTTTGGCTTGAAGCGGCGCAGCAGCGCGAGGGCCCAGCGGGGATCGTTGAAGAAGAAGCCGACGATGCGCGACGCCAGGCCATTGGTGCGCAGCCGTTCGATGTCGAATGGCGGCATTTCCGACAGCGGTCGCTGGCTTTTCTGGGCTGCGCGGACCTTATCGAAATACTTTAACTTGATCATTCGCGTTCAAGCCCCCCGGCTGTCCACGTCATTGCGATACCGGCCGTCTCATGGCCTAGGTTTGCATCGATCCGGCGTATGTGATTCTCTTCACAGTCATCACATCCAGCCACCAGCCGGCCCGCGAAATCACGTCGCCGACCTCGCCAGTTCGAAATTGGCAATGAGGAATTCATTGGCGGATTTGTCGGCGAACGGGATCCAGCGCACGCGCTGTTCGGAGAAATCCGGATGCCTTGTCTCGAAAATTGCCAGTTCGCGCCTGGCCTCATCGGCGCGGCCGCTGCGCATAAGCGCGCCGATCTTCAGATACCTGGCGTAGAAATAGCCTGGCGACAGGTTGAGCGAGCGGTCGGCGGTGGCGATCACGGCCGGCCAGTTCTCGACGAAACTGTAGGCGACCGCCAGTTCTCCCAGATTGTGGAACCGATAGAGGTCGAAGGGGCTCAACCGCTCGGTGTCGAGGAAGAACGGTATCGCATCGGCGGCGTCCCCGAGCAAAAGCTTGGCGCTGCCCATGGCCGAGCGCGCGAAGGCAAAGCTCGGGTTGATGTGCAGCGCTTCCTTCAGATGCTCGATCGCGGCCCGCGGCTGTCCCCGCATGATATCGATGACGCCGAGATGGGCGTGCGGACGCGCATCCAGGCTGTCCATCAGCAAGGCCTTGCGCGCGTACTGCTGGACCTTGTCGAGGTCGTCGCTGTCGCCGAAACGCAGCCACGCCCGCCAGAAATACCACCATGCCAGCTCATTCAGCACGGCGCTGGAATTGGGGTCCTCACGATAGGCCTTTTCGAAGAAATCGAGGGCGATCTCGGTATCGCCGCGCGTGCGCCGGTTCATGTGCCAGCGGCCGCGTCGCACCAATTGCCAGGTCTCAAGGCTTTCCCATGGCACCTGGAAGGTGCGCGCCTGTTCGGCCCGGTCGACTTCCTTGTCGAGCATGGAGACGATCTCGCTGCCGATCTGGTCGCGCAGCTTGAAGATGTCGACAAGGTCGCGGTCGAAGCGCTGCGACCAGACCAGACGCCCATTCGACGTATCGGCCAGCGAAGTGTTGAGCCGGATCTGCCCGCCATTGCGCGTCAGCGTGCCGCTGACGATGTAGCGCGCGCCCAGCGCATTGCCGATCACCCGGGTTCCCAGGCTGTCGTCGCGGAACTGGAAGCTGGAACTCTTGGCGATCACCGAAAGCCACCTCGTATTCGAGAGGCCGTAGATGATATCCTCGGCGATGCCATCGGCCATGTAGCCGACATCGCGCTCGCCGCCATTGCCTGCGAAAGGCAGCACGGCGATTGCTGGCGGGCCCTTGGGCGGCGCCTTTTGCGGGCTAAAGGCGGGGGAAATGGCAGCGAGCGGCGCCGCCGGCGACGCTCCGCTACCGCCGCCGCGGCCGGCTATCAGGACGCGCACCGGCAAGGCGATGTTCTTCAGCATGAATTCGCCGAGATCGGTGAACTCGGCGGCTGTCTTGTCCTTCACGTGGTGCCATGTCGTCTCCGAGATGGCGAGCCCGTCATGCGGCGCGAACTCCTGTAGCCTAGCCGCGATGTTGACGTCGTCGCCGTAGAGCCTCCCCTCGCGCACGATGACGTCGCCGGTGTTGATGCCGGCCCGGAACGGCATGCGCATGTCCTCGGCCACGGATGCATTGAGCGCGACGACCCTGCCCTGGAAATCGAAGGCGGCGCGCAGGGCCTCGATCGGGTTGCCGAATTCGGCCATGATGCTGTCGCCGGCATCGCCGAAAGTACGGCCGCCAAACGCGGCGCAACTGTCGGCGATGATGTCGCGCCGCTCCTCGAAGGCGGCGACGGCCAGCTCGTCGTCGATGCCCATCAAGCGCGAGAATCCGACGGCGTCGATAGAAATGATGGTCGCCAGCTGACGGGTGTAGTTCCGTTCAGCCATGGTCAAAGCCCCCGGTCCCTGCTTGCGGTCCAGCACGGGCGACTTCCGCTTTGTTGAACACTTCGCCGTTTGCCGACGGAAAATCCTCGGCAGGCTCGGCGCGCCGTTGCCACCCTGTTATGTCGGCAAGTCTAACAGGGTCTTCGCAAAAGCTCTACCACGATCCGCTAATAGAACGCAGCGCGCGACCGGCTGCATGGTTAGCCGTTTGTTACTCAAGTTCTGCCTCGCGAATTTTCGCTTACGTATTGAAATATCATCGGTTTATATGTTTCAAACGTGGCGAAAGCACATCGACGACGGCGCCGCCCCGCGGTCCGCCATGCCGACCTGGAACAGGCGTTGTGCTCACTGGCGGAACCAACCGGGACGCGAGCGAGTTCCTTACGGCACACATGCGAGCACGAGATGAGGGGCTATCATGCGTACTGTTGTTTTGGCGACCGGCCTTACTGTTCTTCTCCTCGGTGGGCCGGCCTTCGCGGCCGATGCAAAGCCGCTGCCGCCGCCCAATGCCAAGAAACTGTCGGAAATCCTTGCCAAGGTCGAGCAACGCGCCGACTTCCGCTATGTGAAGGAAGTCGACTGGGACGATGGTGTCTACACCGTCACCTATTACACGACCGACCGGGCGAAGGTCGAAATCGCCTATGATCCGGTGACCGCCGAACCCAGCGAGGCCCGATAGAGGCGCGCTCGCGGCGCCCGCTCGGCCATCCGTACAGGGCGACCCTCCCGATCGCGGCGAACGCGAGCGCGAGCGCCGCCCCTTGCGTCGAACCGTCTTTGATGGCTGACTGCTGCTCCACGATTGCGGGCACGGGGGTGCGGGGCAGTGGTAAAACACGTATTGAAGCGCGTCCTGATGATGCTTGCCGGCTATCTGGTCGCGGTGCTTGTCGGGCTGATCGCGGTGGCGGCGATCTATGGGATACTCAGTTCGCTGCCCAACGCGCCAGCCTATTTCGACCTCATGGGCGTCAGTCCGATCGCGGTCCTGCTGGTGCCGCCGCTCGGCATGTTCGTCTACTTCCTGACGATCATCCTGACCTGGATGCAAACCCTCGTCTTCGCGCTGATCGCAGAGTTCTTTTCGTTGCGCAGCTTCCTGCTACACATGGTCTTCGGCGCCATCGCGGCGGCGGCGGGTTTCGCGCTGATCTGGCCGGACGCGCCGGAGAGTCCGGAGCGCTGGGCCGACACGGGCATCATCGCCGCCGCCGGCTCGGTTGCCGGCCTGATCTACTGGCTGATCGCCGGGCGCGACGCCGGCTTCAGGCGTCCGCTTTTCGAGCGTGCCTGAGGGTGCCGACTAGCTCGCCGGAGACCGCACTGCCTCGGTCGCGTCGAGCGCCTGCATCAGCCGCGTGTCGCGATCATAGACGTCGTCGAAGTATTCGACATTGCCGGCCAGGTCGGGCCACGCGGTGAAATAGGCGACATAGACCGGGATGGTGCGGGTCACCTTTTCGTTCGAATGCCCGTGCTTCAGCTTCTCGGTGACATAGTCGACCGAGGTACCGAGCACCGCCGCCGCCATGCCGCGCGGGTCCTGCAGGCGCACGCAGCCATGGCTCAGCGCCCGCATGTCGCGCTCGAAGAAGGACTTCTGCGGCGTGTCGTGCATGTAGATGGCATGCTTGTTGGGGAACAGGATCTTCAGCTCGCCCAGAGCATTGGCCTCGCTCGGCTGCTGGCGCACGCTGTAGGGAATGTTGGCGCCGTAGGCGCCCCAATTGACCGCCGATGACGGCACGCGCCGCCCGCTCGAATCAGTCACCTCGTAGCCGGCGCGGTCGAGATAGCCGGGATCGTTGCGCAGCCTGGGCAGCATCTCGTTGACGATGATCGACTGCGGCACACCCCAATAGGGATGGAAATCGACCTGCTCGATCTGGTCGTAGAAGAAAGCGGTCTGGTTGGTGACCTTGCCGACGACGACGCGGGTCTTCAGCTTCTCTTCGCCATTGTCGATGTAGCTGGCGGTGAAGGCCGGTTGGTTGATGAAGACGCGCGGACTACCGAGGTCGGAAGGCAGCCAGCGCAGTTCTTCCAGCGCGACCTTGACCTTGGTGACCTTGTCGGCCTTGGAGGTTCCGGCCAGCGAAGCGACCGTGCGCGGCCCGATGACGCCGTCGCCCTTCATGCCGGCCCGCTTCTGCACCGCCTTGATGACCGGCACCAGCTCTGGATCGTAGAGTTCGCTCTTGCCCAGCCTGGCGAGGACGTCGCCATAGTCGCCGCCCATCTCGTCGTCGAGGTTGCGCGCGATCAGCGTCAAAAGCTTCGGCAGTTCGGGGCTGCTCTCGCCGGGCTTCAGCAACAGCTTGGGATCGACGACGATCTCGTTCTCCTCGCTCGCCTGCAGCGCTTCCAGCTCGACGCGCAGCGCCTGATACTCCGGGTTCTGCGGGTGTCGCGATTCCAGATAGGTGCGCACCTCCTGCGTATGCGCCAGGGTCTTCAGAACGCCTTCCATGTCCAGCGGCTTGGCCGGGAAATCATAGTAGCCGGTCATGCGATTGGGTTCGACGCGGCCGCTCTGGGCATCATGGGCATAGCGAAGCACGCGCGCCGACAGCGCCATCTCGAAGCGGACGAGCTCTTTCAGGCGCTCGTCCGCGCTGGCCGAGGATGACGCAGCAGGAACGTCGACCGTATAGTCGGCGGGCGTCAGGCCGTAGCTCGCCGCCTCGCCAAGCACCCGCACCGCATCCTGCGCGCGGCTGTTCGGAGCGGTGTCCGTCACCCAGATGAAATCCGGATTGGCCGAGTAATAGGCGATCAGCGCCTTGGCGATGTAGGGCTCGGCATAAAGCTCATAGTCTCCAAGTCCGGCGATCGCCTCATGGAAGGCATTGCCGGTCACCGACGGCACGAAGGCTGCGTCCTGTGGCTTCTCCGGCTCCGTTGCCGCTGCCGGCGCTGGCGACGACGTCAGCGCCGCGAAGTCGACACGCACCAGCCGGTCGGCCTTGTAGGTGTAATAGGACGGGCTGCTGATCTTGGAGCCGCCGCCACCCGGCACCTTGTTGGGCTTCGGCTTGGGCGGCGGCGGGAATTCGCCTTGCGGGTTATGCCGGACGCCGCCACCGAACAGCATGTCGAACAGGCCCTGTGCGCTCGCCTGCGGCATGCCGAGGCTCAGCGCCGCAGCGACCGCAAGCGGCATCACCGTGGCCTTGTTTCCGAAAATTCTCATGATCACCCGCTCCGGTTGTGAACCGGCTCCCGTTCCGCGCCGCTAGACGGTCACGCCCACCGCATGGCGGATGTAAGGCGCGATTATACCGATTCATACCGATTTCGTTAAGCTTCCATAAATTTCGGCGCGCCTGTTGCAGAACAGTTTCACAAGTTTGTGACGGTCTTGGGCAAACCGGCTTTGGCCTATACCGGTTGCATCGGGCCCTGGCGCAGCAGTCCGTGATCGAGGCGGGGCCGGCGACGAATCAACCTCCCGATCCGGCTCCGCCGGGGGACGATGCCGGACTGTTGCGGGAACGGCCCGGGCGATGGCTGCATGGACGCATCGCCAGCCTCGGCGCGGCGTGACAAACGCCGGCCGTTGTGCTGGAAATCCTCAAGACCAGCCTCGAGAGGTATGCGCCGGTGAAAAAGGGATATCGACAGCTGCTCGATGAGGCCAATGCCGAGATCGAGGTGGTTTCGCCGGAGGAAGCGGCGGGGCTGATCGAGGACGAGGATACGATCTTCGTCGACCTGCGCGATCCGCGCGAAGTCGAGCGCGACGGCAGGATACCAGGCGCCAGGCATGTGACGCGCGGCATGCTGGAATTCTGGATCGATCCGGAAAGCCCCTACCACAAGCCGTTCTTCGCCTCGGGCAAGAGTTTTGTCTTCTTCTGCGCCGGCGGCTGGCGCTCGGCCCTGGCCACCAAGACGGCGCAGGACATGGGGCTTTCACCGGTCAAGCACATCCTCGGCGGTTTCACCGCCTGGAAAGCGGCCGGGCTGCCGGTCGAGCCCGGGCAGAAGAAGAAGGCCGACTGACCGCGCTTCAATGCATGAGCGTCGCTTCGCCATGCCCGGTCGCGAAGCGGACGGCGTGTTCGACCACGCCCTTGTCGGCGAGGATGCGGCGATGGCCGAGCCCGTCGGCCCAATGCAGGCTGACGTGATCGCCGGCGCCGGCATAGCGCGTGGCATGGTCGGCCGAGACCTCGCGGTCGTCGGGCGCATGGATGACCAGCGTCGGCACCAGCGCTTCCGCTAGCTGGCGGTCGCCGGTGAATTCGCCGAGCGGCCTGCCGGAGAGCTTTTCGACGCGGTCGGCCATGGCAAGCTGTGAACGCGGACCGACATTGAGCATGCGGCTGAAGTCGGCGAAGATCGCCGGCAAGGAACTCGGCGCCGCGATCAGCACCAGCCTGTCGGCGGCAACGGGCTGGATGCCCCTGACGGAACCGGCGACGGCGTTGGCGGCAACGGCGCCGCCGAAGGAATGGCCGACGATCGCACTGAATGGCCCGAACCATTCGCCGGCGACCTTCGCCGCCTCGACCGCATTGACCATGTTCAGGCGGCGGCCCTGCGACTGGCCGTGGCCCGGCAGGTCGAGCGAGACGACCCTGTAGCCCGCCCGGCGATAGCCTTCGATCAGCACGCGCATGTATTCGGTGCGCGAGCGCCAGCCATGGATGACGAGCACGGTGCCGGCGGCCGCCCTGCCGGGCTCGGATCGGAATTCATGCACCATGACGCAGCCGGTCTTCGTTTTCAGCCGGTGATGGCGCGCCTCGGTCATGAAGGCCGCAGCCCGGTCTACGGCGCGGCGTTCGCCGTCGCTGAGGGCTTTCACATTGGGCGTGCGGCAGAACAATTCGAACGCGGCCCGGCCGCTGAGGCGGGGCGCCACATGCTCGGCCGCGCCGAACACGCCCCGGATGACCTTCAGTCCAAATGATGCCATAGTGGCGATCCATCCATTCGTTCAAGCATGAACATAATAGTTCAAACATGAACATTAAACAAGACCTGCCCTGGGACAACCCGCGCTTTCGCAACTGGGTCGCGGTGGCGCGTGCCTGCCATGTGGTGGAGCGCACGCTGGCAGTGAAGCTGGTGCCGCTGGATCTCAAGCCGGCGCAGCTCGACGTGCTGATGAACCTCTACCGCCATCCCGGCATGTCGCAGCATGACCTAGCCCGCAAGCTCTTGGTCGGCCGTTCCAACATCACCATGCTGCTGCCGCAACTGGAAACCCGCGGCCTCCTGCGCCGCGAGGGCGACGAGAAGGACAAGCGCGTGCTCAGGCTCAGCCTGACCGTGGAAGGCGAAGCCCTGCTGATGCAGGCGCTGAAGGTTCACATGGCGCTGATCGAGAAGGCTATGAGCCAGTCGACTGCGGAGCAGTGCGACATGATCGGCGAGCAGATGCGCAAGATCGCCGATGTGCTGAACGAAGCCTGAGCGCCGGGCGCTCTCCAGGTGTGTGAGATTCAGGTCAGGCCGTCCTCACCTGAATAGCAACGCACCTACCACATCGTCTTCTTTGCCCGCTCTGGCCATTCCTTGTCGTAGGTCTCGCCGTCGATGCTCTGGCGGCTGGTGACCTCGAGGATCCGGCCGGGCGTCGGCAGCGATTTCGGATCGACATGTTTCGCCGGGTTCCAGAGCTCCGACCGGACGATGGCACGGGCGCACTGGAAATAGACCGAATCGACCGCAACCACCGTGACCGAACGTGCCGGCTTGCCGTCGACGCTAAAGGAGGCGCAGAGCTCGGCATCGGTGGTGATATGAGCGCGGCCGTTGACGCGCAGCGTGGTGCCGGACCCCGGCACCAGGAACAGCAGGCCGACGCGCGGATCGCGCAGGATGTTCTTCAGCGAATCGGCGCGATTGTTGCCGCGGCGGTCCGGCATCATCAGCGTCTTCGGATCGTGGATGCGGACGAAGCCGGCGAGGTCGCCGCGCGGCGAGCAGTCGAGCCCCTCCGGCCCGGCGGTCGCCAGTGCGGCGAAGGGCGAGGTCTCGATGAAGGCGGCGTATTCGGGAATGATGTGGTCGAGTTCCTTGACGATCGAGGCTTCGCCCGGAATGCCGTAGAGCGCTTCAAGCTGTTCGACTGATGTGATGACAGACATCTGTTTCGTCTCCGAACCTTTGCCGGCGCTACTCCACATCCATGACGCCTTGACGACAAGGCGGATGGCAAGACCTAACGGTCGCGACCGAGGCCTTTCTCGGTCAATTCGGCGAGATAGGCATTCCAGCGCGCCTCCTTCTCGTGACCAAGCGCATGCAGGTAGTTCCACGTATAAATCCCGGTGTCGTGGAAATCGTCGAAGGTGATGCGCACCGCATAATTGCCGACCGGCTCGATCTTGAGGATGGCGACATTGCGCTTGCCGGGCACGGTGACCCGCTGCTCCGGCGAATGGCCCTGCACTTCCGCCGAGGGCGACAGCACGCGCAGCAGCTCGGCCGGCAATTCGAACGGATGATGGTCCGGAAAGGTGACGGTAAGCAGCTTGCGGTCCTTCGAGACCCGGAGTTCCTTCGGCGCTGTCATGCGGATCGTTCCTGCGTCATTTCCACCTTCCCTACGCTGCTTCGCCGCAGGCGAAAAGGCCATTGCAGGGCGGCCGACACGCGATGTCGGTCGGGGGAATGTTACCAAAGATCAAGACAGGCTATCTTGAATGAAAGGCCGTATCGTATCACATAGCGGTATATAACGGCGCCGTTCGCGGCCACGGGAAACGCAAAGCATGGACATGATCGATCCTTTCGGTCGAACGATCAGCTACCTGCGCGTGTCGGTCACTGACCGCTGCGATTTCCGCTGCACCTATTGCATGGCCGAGGACATGACCTTCCTGCCCAAGAAGGATCTCCTGTCGCTTGAAGAGCTCGACCGGCTCTGCACCGTCTTCATCGAAAAGGGCGTGCGGAAACTGCGCCTCACCGGCGGCGAGCCGCTGGTGCGCAAGAACATCATGCACCTCGTGCGCCAGCTGTCGCGGCATCTGCAGAGCGGCGCGCTGGAAGAGCTGACGCTGACCACCAACGGCTCGCAGCTGTCGCGCTTCGCCGCGGAGCTCGCCGATTGCGGGGTCGAGCGCATCAACGTCTCGCTGGACACGCTCGACGCCGACAAATTCCACCAGATCACCCGCTGGGGCCATCTCGGCAAGGTCATGGAAGGCATCGACGCCGCCCAGGCGGCCGGGCTGAAGGTCAAGCTCAACGCGGTGGCGCTGAAAGACTTCAACGACGCGGAACTGCCCGAGATGATGCGCTGGGCGCATGGCCGCGGCATGGACCTCACCGTCATCGAAACCATGCCGATGGGCGAGATCGACGCCGACCGCACCGATCAGTACCTGCCGCTGTCGCTGCTCAGGGCCCAGCTCGAGCGCCAGTTCACGCTAAGCGACATCCCTTACAAGACCGGCGGCCCGGCCCGTTACGTCCAAGTCGCCGAGACCGGCGGCAGGCTAGGCTTCATCACGCCGATGACGCATAATTTCTGCGAAAGCTGCAACCGCGTCAGGCTGACCTGCACCGGCACCCTCTATATGTGCCTCGGCCAGGAAGACGCCGCCGACTTGCGCGCGCCGTTGCGTGCGTCCGAAGGCAACGAACTGGTCTCTGCGGCAATAGACGAGGCGATCGGGCGCAAGCCCAAGGGCCATGACTTCATCATCGACCGCCGCACCAGCCGGCCGGCGGTGTCCCGGCATATGAGCGTCACCGGCGGCTGATCTTTCCGTCATTTGGGGCAAGGATCGCCTCCGTCATTGGCTGGAGACTGGCTTGAAGCACCTTTTCCCGACCCTGGCCATCGCAGCGTTGAGCATCGCAGCCGCAGCCAGCGCCGCGCCGTTCACCTACACCAATCAGCGCTTTGGCACCGTCTGCACCTTTCCGGACGAGATCTTCAGCATTCGCGAGCCCGAGCCGGAGAATGGCGACGGGCAGCAATGGAGCGCGCCCGACGGAGCCAGCCTGATCTGCTCTGGCATCCTCAACGTCGATGACGACACGCCGAAAAGCTTTGTCTCCTCCGAGAAGGCCAGCGCCGAGCCAGGCTACAAGATCACCTACAGCAAGGCCGGCAAGGATTGGGCGGTGCTGTCCGGCATCAAGGACGGCAAGATCTTCTATGAGCGACGCCTGTTCGGAAAGGACGGCGTCATCCGCACGGTCTGGATCGAGTATCCGCAAGCTCTGAAATCGAAATACGATCCGCTTGTTGGCGTCATTGCCGGAAGCCTCAAGGGGCCGTGAGCATTTTGCGCCACACCGCGAAATAATCCTCGCCCGCCGAAGGGCGGCCGATTTACCGACTCGATGTTCCAGCCTAGCCTTCCAGTGGACGTGATTTTTTCACCACAGGGGGAATGCAACATGCGCAAATTCATTCTTGCTCTTGCCATGCTCGGCTTTGCGGCGGCACCGGCGGCAGCGCAGTCGATCGGCGGCAACTATACGGTCGCGGGCACCAATTTCGACGGCTC
This sequence comes from Mesorhizobium sp. M4B.F.Ca.ET.143.01.1.1, assembly GCF_004792275.1. Classification (NCBI taxonomy): domain Bacteria; kingdom Pseudomonadati; phylum Pseudomonadota; class Alphaproteobacteria; order Hyphomicrobiales; family Phyllobacteriaceae; genus Mesorhizobium; species Mesorhizobium sp. M4B.F.Ca.ET.143.01.1.1. The sequence goes on along the minus strand of NZ_SRSR01000018.1, from coordinate 80,001 downwards.
CGCCTATGGTGGCGAGGCGACCATCACGCTGACCAGCGAGACGACCTGCACCATCCATTGGGAAACCGGCGGTTCGTCGTCCGACGGCATCTGCATGCGCAACGACAATGCTTTCTCCGCCGGCTATGTGATGGGCAAGGAGATCGGCCTCGTCGTCTACAAGGTCGAGGAAGACGGCTCGCTGCACGGCCTCTGGACCATCGCCGGCAAGGAAGGCAGCGGCACCGAAGTGCTGACGCCGAAATAAGCCCTTTAGCCTTCGCGCCGATCTTTGCGGGCCACGGCGACAAACCGTGGCCCAGTGCTTTGGCGTTGCTGTTTTGCGGCCGGCTGATAGAGGCTGATCCAAAGCACAACCGGTGACGCCCTTGCCTCTTTCGCCAAACCTGCGCGGCGCGCTGTTCATGATGGTGGCCATGGTCGGCTTCACCCTCAACGACGCGATCACCAAATTCTCCTCCGAATCGATGAACATGGCGCAGGTCATGCTGATCCGGGGCGCCTTCGCCTCGCTGTTCGTCGGCCTGCTTGCCTGGCAGCGCGGCGCGCTGGCAGCGCCACGGTCCATGCTGCAGCCGATGGTGGCGATGCGCGTGGCCGGCGAAGCCGGCGCAACGGTCTCGTTCCTGGTCGCGCTGGCGCACCTGCCGATCGCCAACGTCTCGGCGGTGCTGCAGGCGCTGCCGCTGGCGGTGACCATGGGCGCGGCGCTTTTCTTCGGCGAAGGTGTCGGCTGGCGGCGCTGGCTGGCGATTGCCGTCGGCTTCGCCGGGGTGCTGGTCATCGTGCGGCCGGGCTTCGAAGGCTTCAGCATCTATTCGCTGCTGGCGCTGGCGAGTGTCGCCTGCTGCGCGGTGCGCGATCTCTCCACCAGGCGCATCCCGCAAGCGATCCCGACGCTTCTGGTATCGACCGCCACGGCGTTGGCCATGACGGTGCTGGGTGCGGCGCTGCTCGCCCCGATGGGCGGCTGGACGCCGATGAGCGGCAAGGCCACCGCGCTCCTGGCGCTCGCCGCGGTGCTTGTGCTCATCGGCTACCAGTTCATCATCATGGCGATGCGCTCCGGCGACATCTCCTTCATCGCGCCGTTCCGCTACACCGCCCTGCTCTGGTCGATCCTGCTCGGCCTCGTCATCTTCGGCGACATTCCGGACCTGCCGATGATCATCGGCGCCACCATCATCGTCGGCTCGGGCCTCTACGCCCTCTATCGCGAACGCATCGTCGGCCGGCGGCAGACCGCCGCCGAAAGCGCTGGACCTGACATGGCGCCGGACGGCATATAGGACCAAGCCTTGGGGAAGCGCCTGCTGGCGGCAATTCCGGGCGGCAAGAGACAGCGGACAATGGATCGCAACATAGCGGGCATCATTCTGGCCGGCGGCCAGTCGCGGCGCATGGGCGGCGGCGACAAGACCCTGCTTGAGCTTGGCGGCCGCAGCCTGCTCGACCATGTCGTCAAGCGTCTTGCTCCGCAGGCCGGACCGCTGGCGCTGAGCGCCAATGGCGACCCGACGCGCTTCGCCAGCTTCGGGCTGCCGGTGCTTGCCGATTCGGTGGAGGGTCATGCGGGACCGCTGGCCGGCATCCTGACCGGCATCGAGTGGGCATCGATCGGCTGCGATGCCGTGGTCACGGTCGCCGGCGACACGCCCTTTTTCCCCAAAAATCTGGTCGAGCGACTGGCTGCGGCCGCCGGCTCAAAGCCCGGATCGATCGCTGTCGCCAGCTCAGGCGGCAGGCGGCACCCGACATTCGCGCTCTGGCCGCTCGACGTTCATGATTCCTTGCGCCGGTTCCTGGTCGACGAGGACAACCGGCGGGTCTCTGCCTTCATCGACCGCCACGGCGTCGTCGAGGTGGAGTTTCCAATGCCGGCATCCGACGGGCATGCGATCGATCCCTTCTTCAACATCAACACGCCGGACGATCTTGCGATCGCCGAGCGACTGTTGCAGAGCATCGAGCAATGAACAGGCGCGTTTTTGGCATCACCGGCTGGAAGAATTCCGGCAAGACCACACTGACCGAGAAGCTGGTCGCCGAGCTGGCACGGCGCGGCTGGACGGTCTCGACCGTGAAGCACGCCCATCATGATTTCGACATCGACAAGCCTGGCGCGGACTCCTTCCGCCACCGCCAGGCCGGCGCCACCGAGGTCGCGGTCGTGTCCGGTCGGCGCTGGGCGCTGATGCACGAGTTGCGCAATGAGGAGGAGCCGACGCTGGAGGCGATCCTGGCGCGGCTGGCGCCGTCGGATATCGTGCTGGTCGAAGGCTACAAGCGCGAGGCGCACAAGAAGATCGAGACGCGGCGGCTCGACGCCAAGGACAGGACGCCGCTGTCGGCCAGCGATCCCAACATCGTCGCCATTGCCGCGGACTTCGCCGCCGAAGGCGGGAGCCTGCCGGTCTTCGATCTCGACGACGTTGCATCGATAGCGGACTTCGTCGAAGGCGTCTCGGGCCTGCGGCGCTGAGCGCGTCGGCGAAATAACTTTCAGCCGCCGCTAAACTTGTTCCCGGCCTCTAACCTAGCGTCATCTTCGGCCGCAACTGCCAAGCCTGCAGCCTACTGTTTTGCAGTTGCTTTTTTCGGGGAAAGAGTGGGAGTATCGCCACCAGCGGGCGGTCAACAGCACCGCTCACAGAGCCGCACGGAACAGCGGCCGGACAATATGAGAGGACTAACATGCGTATTGCACTGCGTATCGCGCTCGCCGCATCGGCCGCCCTGCTGACACTTGGCGTTGCCCAGGCTCAGGAAAAGACATTGCGGATCGGTACGGAGGGAGCCTATCCGCCCTTCAACAACCTGACCGCCGACGGCCAGCTCGTGGGCTTCGACGTCGACATCGCCAAGGCGCTCTGCGACGAGATGAAGGTGAAGTGCACCTTCGTCGCCCAGGATTGGGACGGCATCATCCCGGCGCTGCAGGCCGGCAAGTTCGACGCCATCATCGCCTCGATGTCGATCACGCCGGAACGCGCCGAGAAGGTCGACTTCACCCACAAATACTACAACACGCCGCCGGCGATCGTCGCGCCGAAGGACAGCGACATCAAAGGTGTGACCAAGGAAGACCTGGCCGGCAAGACGATCGGCGTGCAGGCTTCGACGACGCATTTCAACTATTCGACCAAGACCTACACCGACAGCACGGTGAAGCCCTATCCAACCGCGCAGGAATATCAGCTCGACCTCGCCAATGGCCGCCTCGACGCCGCCAATGACGACATCGTCGTGCTACAGCAGTGGCTGGATTCGCCCGACGGCGCTTGCTGCAAGCTGATCGGGGCGATCAAGCCGGTCGTCGAGATCCACGGTCCGGGCGCCGGCATTGCCGTACGCAAGGGCGAGACCGATCTGGTCAACCAGTTCAATGCCGCGATCGACGCCATCCGCGCCAACGGAAAATACAAGGAAATCAACGACAAGTACTTCAAGTTCGACGTCTACGGCGGCGATTCCTGATCCGCCGGGATTGACGACAGGGACGGCGGGGATGTTCCCGCCGTTCTCACGAGGATGCCGCGCATCAGGAGTGATGCACGGTCTTCAGGCAAGTGGGGACAGGCAGGCGGATGCAGCAGAGCGTATGGACGCTTCTCAGTTGGGGGCCTGATGGTTGGCTCGACGACATCGCCTCAGGTGCTGCTGTCACGGTTCTTCTGGCTCTCGCAACTCTTCCAATCGGTTTGACGATTGGCTTTTTCGTAGCGCTGGGAAAACAATCCGAGGAACCCTCGCTGCGCATCGCCGCCAACATCTACACGACGATCTTCCGTGGATTGCCCGAACTGGTAACACTGTTTCTGTTTTTTTTCGGCGGCCCGCTGATCCTGCAATATCTCATCAGACTGGTAAGACCCGAGGCGACCATCGACGTTAACGCCTTCGTCGCCGGCATGATCGTGCTTGCCATCATCTTTTCGGCTTATGCTAGCGAGGTATTCCTTTCAGCGTTCCGGGCCATCCCAAAGGGCCAATATGAGGGCGGCTATGCAGTTGGCCTTTCATACGGGCAAACGATGCGCAAAGTAATTTTGCCGCAATTGGTTCGCATCGCCTTTCCGGGCCTGGAGAATTGCTGGCTGAGCCTGCTCAAGGACACGTCGCTGGTGTCGGTGGTCGGTTTGGCTGAAACGCTCCGTCAGGCTGGCGTGGCCGCACGCGTCACCAAACACACATTCCTGTTCTTCAGTGTGGCCGCCGCGGTATTTCTTATCTTGGCGGTTATTTCATCCTTTGCCACCCGCGCCATACAGCGCTCGCTCGCCCAGCGGGACGCGCGGCGATGAGCGTTGCGGCCGACGCCAAAAACGTTGTGGAACGGCCGCCCCCGCGAGCACGCGGCTGGCCGCGTTCCCGAATTGTCGGCTACGTGCTGATAGGCGTCTGGGTTGCCGCTGGCGGCGGCATTGTCGCCTATCTGGCTTTCGCCTGGAACAGCGAACTCTTTGCCAAGTACGGCCCGAGCTACCTGCAAGGGCTCGGCGTCACGCTTTCGCTGGTTGGCATTTCGATTGTCCTTGGCGCCATACTGTCACTTCCAGTCGCCTATGCACGCATGTCGAAGAACCGGGTCTTGTCAGGTCTTGCCTATTGTTACGTCTATTTCTTTCGCGGAACGCCGCTGCTCGTCCAGACTTTTCTGGTCTATTACGGGGTCGGCTCGTTCAAGCCGCAACTCGAAATGGTTGGGCTGTGGGGCTTCTTCCGTGAGGCGTTCAACTGCGGCGTCTTTGCCTTTGCCCTGAACACGGCTGCCTATCAGGCTGAAATCCTGCGCGGCGCCATCGAAAGCGTGCCAAGGGGCCAATGGGAGGGTGCCGCTTCGCTCGGCCTGCACAAATTGCAGACGTTGTGGAAGATCATCCTGCCGCAAGCATTGGTCGTCGCGCTGCGGCCGTATGGCAACGAGCTTATCCTGATGATCAAAGCGTCCGCGATCGTCGCCATTATCACCGTGTACGACCTGATGGGCATGGCAAAACTTACCTACGCGCGCACCTTCGATATCCAGGCCTATATCTGGGTCGCCGTCGTGTATCTGGTGATTGTCGAGGTGCTGCGCCACGCGATCGAATGGATCGAACGTCGGATCACCATTCACCTCAAGCGCTGATCGAAACCGCCTTTCTGCACCAGTCGATCGAGCGCTCCGCGCCTTGACGAATTCACCGCATGGCCTAGAGCTTGCGCCAGCAAAATCTGGTTCCCGTTTTGGAAGGCAAGCTCATGGCATCGGTGGCATTTCTCGGTCTTGGCGTCATGGGCTATCCGATGGCCGGGCACCTCAGGAACAAGGGTGGCCACGACGTCACCGTCTACAACCGCACCACGGCCAAGGCCGAGCAATGGGTTGCCCAGCACGGCGGCAAGCTGGCGCTGACGCCGGCCGAAGCGGCCGACGGCAGGGATTTTGTTTTCTCCTGCGTCGGCAATGATGACGACCTGCGCTCGGTGACGACCGGCGCCAAAGGCGCCTTCGCCTCGATGAAGAAGGGCTCCGTCTTCATCGACAACACCACCGCATCGGCCGAGGTCGCGCGCGAGCTGGATGAAGCCGCCCGAACGGGCGGCTTCTCCTTCCTCGACGCGCCGGTCTCTGGCGGCCAGGCCGGCGCCGAGAACGGCGTGCTCACCGTCATGGTGGGCGGCGAGCAGGCAGCTTTCGACAAAGCGAAACCCGTCATCGAGGCTTTCGCCCGCATGGTCGGGCTGATGGGACCGGCGGGCGCCGGCCAACTCACCAAGATGATCAACCAGATCACCATCGCCGGTCTCGTCCAAGGACTGGCCGAGGGCATCCATTTCGGCAAGAAGGCCGGGCTCGACATCGAGAAGGTGATCGAGGTGATCTCCAAGGGCGCTGCCGGTTCCTGGCAGATGGAGAACCGCCACAAGACGATGAATGCCGGCAACTACGATTTCGGCTTCGCCGTCGACTGGATGCGCAAGGACCTCGGCATCTGCCTGGCGGAGGCCGACCGCAACGGCGCCAGGCTGCCGGTGACCGCGCTCGTCGACCAGTTCTACAAGGATGTGCAGGCGATGGGGGGCCGGCGTTGGGACACCTCCTCGCTGCTCGCTCGCCTGGAAAAATAGAGAACGCGATGGCCGAGCTTTCGCCCCAATCGAGCGCCGACGAAATCGTCGCGTATCTGCGCTCGATCGGCTCGGAGGAAAATCGCCACGGCATGCTGCGCTACGGCATCAAGATCGAGCGCGCGCTCGGCATTCCGCATGGCGTGCAGCGGCAGATCGCCAGGAAGATCAAGCGCAACCATGAACGCGCCTTCGAACTCTGGCAAACCGGTATCATGGAAGCGCAGTTCATCGCTTCCGTCACCGCCGACCCGAAGCGGTTTTCAGCCGCGGATGCGAGGCAATGGGCGGCGTCTTTCGATTCGTGGGATATCGTCGACGGTGTCTCCGATCTCTTCGTCGACACAGAGTCCTGGAGGGAACTGATCAACGAGTTCGCCGCCGACGAACGCGAGTTCGTTCGACGCACGGCCTTTGCCATGATGGCCTGGTCGGTCGTGCACCGTAAGAAGGAGCCGGTGGCGACCTTCCTCGACTTCCTGCCGGTCATTGAGGCCCATGCCACCGACGGCCGAAACTTCGTGAAGAAGGCGGTGAACTGGGCTCTTCGATCGATCGGCAAACGATCGATGGAAATGCACGGCGCTGCCCTTGCTGTCGCCGAACGACTGGCGCAGTCGACCGACAAGACGGCGCGCTGGATTGGCAAGGACGCAGTGAAGGAACTGACCAATGCCAAGACGATCGAGCGGGTCGCCGCCAGGAAAGGCTGACGGCGCCGAAATCCGCTTCGCGGAGGTGACGCGCGCGACACGCGCGGATTTCGAGGAACTTTTCGAACAGCCGGGCGCGCCGAAATATTGCTGGTGCATGGCCTGGCGCCATTCCAGCCGCGAGCACGTCCGGAACGCCGAGAAGAAGCGCATGATGATGGGGCTGATTGAGGCCGGGACGCCCGTCGGCATCGTCGCTGAAGTCGACGGCAAGCCGGTCGGCTGGTGCTCGGTCGCGCCGCGCGAGACCTATCGCAGGCTCTCAAAGCTTCAGGACGACAGCGAAACGGGCGTCTGGTCGATCGTCTGCTTCTATGTGCCGAGGGCCCTGCGCGGCGGCGGGTTCGCGGCGGCGCTGCTCGACGCGGCGATTGACCATGCCTTCGACAGGGGCGCGCGCGTGATCGAGGCCTATCCGGTCGACCAGGCAGCGCCAAGCTACCGCTTCATGGGTTTTCGCGACATGTTCCTGGTGCGAGGCTTCCACGAGATCGGCACCGCGGGCTCGCGCCGGCATGCGATGCGGCTCGAGCGTTGACGCCGGGGACGGCGGCGTCTTTACTCAGGTGCAAAGGAAGCAGCCAGTGAGCAAGCATCTCAAATCAACCATCGCGCTCTCCGCTGCTTTGCTTATTTCCATTGCCGCCGATGCCTCGGCCGAGACCGCGCATATCTTCTGGAAGGACCTGCGGCCGGCGACGCAGGCGATCGCCGAAGACGCCAACATGCCGATGATCGCGGCGAAACTGCCGGACCACGGCGAGACTCTGTCCCTAGGCCTCCAGGACAAGACCATTCAATTGGCCGGCTACGCCCTGCCGACCGATCGCGACGGCGACCTCGTCTACCAGTTCCTGCTGGTGCCGTGGACGGGCGCCTGCAGCCATATGCCGACGCCGCCGCCCAACCAGATCGTGCTGGTGACGCCGGCACATCCCTACAAGATGTCAGAGGCCTACCAGCCGGTCTCCATCACCGGCGTGCTGAAGCCAGGGATGGAGAAGAGCCAACTCTTCATCCTCGATGGCGTCTCGGTCATCCAGTCGGGCTACACGGTGCGCAAGGCCGAGGTGGCAAGCGTCAACTCGGTGCCGGACACGGTCACCTTGCCGGTCAGCTCGCCCTGGAGTTTCCTCAACAAAAAGAAGAACTAGGCAGGCTTGCGTGACCTTTCCGGAGAACGGCCACGCATCAGCACCTCAAGCCGCGTTGGCGCCGGCTTCCTTATCCAGCACCATGTAGTCGAGCGGAATCTCGGTCGTGTACTTGATCTGCTCCATGGCGAAGGACGACGAGACGTCGCGGATCTCGATCTTGGCGATCAGCCGCTTGTAGAAGGCGTCGTAGGCGGCGATGTCGGGCACCACCACGCGCAGCAGATAGTCGACGTCGCCGCTCATGCGGTAGAATTCGACCACTTCCGGAAATTCCTGGATCACCTCGGAGAAGCGCCGCAGCCATTCATGGCTGTGCGAATTGGTGCGGATCGACACGAAGACGGTGACGCGCACATTGACCTTCTCGTGGTCGAGGATAGCGACGCGCCGCTTGATGACGCCCTCTTCCTCGAGCTTCTGGATGCGCCGCCAGCAAGGCGTCGTCGACAGGCCGACTTTCTTGGCGACATCGGCGACGGCCAATGTCGCATCCTCCTGCAGGAGGCGCAGAATCTTTCGGTCAAGGCGGTCCATCGGATGCTCCGTTAGTGCATGTCGCCCAGCTTGCGTGGCGTGCGCTTTGAGGAATAGTTTGTCCATAATCCCTTTTATTCTGGCCTTTCACAAGAAAGAAATTCTGCCAGACAGGCGGAAAGCGGGTGTTTTCTTGCTGTATGCCTAACCAAGCCGATAGCGGATTTCCGACCTCAGGAAGGGCAGCAAATCCATTTCAAACCACGGATTCTTCTTCAGCCAGCCGGTGTTTCGCCACGATGGATGCGGCAGCGGCAACACTTTCGGGCCGGCCGGCGCATCCCATATCGCGCGCCAGTTCCTGACGGTTTCCGTCAACGAGGACTGCCGCGCCGTGCCCATGTGCCAGGACTGCGCGTAGCCGCCGATGGTCAGCACCAGATCGATTTGCGGCATCAGCGCCATCAGTTCGGCGCGCCACGCCGGCGCGCATTCGCGGCGCGGCGGCAGGTCGGCGCCCTTGGCATCCTGGCCGGGAAAGCAGAACCCCATCGGCACGATTGCGAATTTGTCCGTGTCGTAGAACTCCTCGCTGGTTACGCCAAGCCAGCTGCGCAGCCGGTCGCCGGAGGCGTCGGTGAACGGCATGCCCGAGAGATGGACCTTGGTGCCCGGCGCCTGGCTGGCAAGCAGGATGCGCGCTGTCGATGACGGCAGCAGCACCGGGCGCGGCTCGTGCGGCAATGGCCGGCCAAGCGGCTTCTCGACGCAGATGCGGCAGGCGCGGACCCTTGCCGTCAGTCTCTCCAGCGCTTCGCTCATCCGGGCCTCAGGCGGCCGCGCTCGGCCGGCTGGAGATCGCCGCGTGCCAGCGCAGCACGTTGGTGCATTCCTCCGGCACCCTGATGCGCGCCGGCTTCATGAAGTCGATGGCGATCAGCCCGGTGATGTCGGCGATCGAGAAGCTGTCGCCGGCGGCGAATTCGCGTTGCGCCAGTTCGGCATCGAGCAGCTTCAGGAATTCGACCGCCTTCGGCTTGTTCGCCTCGCCCCACTCAGGGACCTGCGGCACCTCCCATTCCTTCATCGCCGGATGAATGTGGCGAAAGGCCTGAGCGACGCTGCTCAGCAGATTGAGCTCGATGCGCCTTTGCCACATCTCGACCTTCGCCTTGCCGAGCGCGCCTTGCCCGAACAAAGGCGGCTCCGGATTAAGCTCCTCGAAATAGCGGCAGATGGCGACGGATTCGGTGATGATGGTGCCGTCGTCGAGCTCGAGCACCGGCAGGCGCTGCAGCGGGTTGCGCGAACTCACGGCCTGCTGCTTGTGCTCCAGCGCGCCCATGTCGACAGGCACCAGCGGAACCTCGATCCCTTTCTCGGCTAGGAAAACCCGCACCCTGCGCGGGTTGGGGGCGCGGCCGCCGTCGAACAGCTTCATTGTCATCCTCCCGATCCGATCTCGCTCCATCTCCTTACCGGAAGCGGAAAAACTCGCGCAAGGCGTCGCCGATAGACGCCAAGGTGCCGTGCTTCCTTTCGACCAGTCCGTGGCCGTGCGTATCGCGCCAGTCCTGCGGCTCGTCGAAGGTGCCGGCCCAGATGCCCGCCTTGCCGGCGCGGGCCCCGGCCTCCTCGGTCTCGAAATCGCCATAGGCGACGGCCCAGCCGGCCTCGACCTGGGCGCGGTTGAGGTCGACGCCGCCCGCCTTGCAGTCACCAAGCAGCCGGCCAAAGCGGTCCTGCTGCCAGCCGCTGCAGGACACGGGACGGCCGCCTATCAGCTGCACCAGCGACTGCCGCGCGAGCTTGCCGCACGCATAGTCGGCGCCACCCCTGCGGCAGGTCTGCTGGTACTCCGGCGCGTCGATGCCGCGCATGCGAATGCGCGTGGCGCCAAGCGTGATCGAATCGCCGTCATTGACGATCGCCGCGCCCGCGGCCTCGCGCGTCTCGAAGCGGTCGAGGCGGGCCGCGAGCAGGATCAGCAGACCGAGCAGAACTATGGTCAGGCAATAGTCGAAAAGCCGCCGCCACAGGCTGCGAGGCGGCTGCGGAGCGTATCGCCGGCGCGGCCTCGGCGACCAGGAACGGCTCATATGGCAAACAGTCTCTTAATCATTCGAACGTAGCTTAACGAATTGAAATCGCTGCGCGCAGAAATTGAAGTTTGTATGCCTTTGCTACGCTCGAACACAGCGGACAAATTCATTGTGGACCGCAGGAAACCGCATCGCAACAGCGATGTGGCGCGCGCGGTGCGCAGAACCCGTGACCGTCTTTCGCAGCAGGCCGGCAATCTCGATTTCGACCGCGAGCTCCTGAAGCTGCATGCCCGCACCATGGTGGTCAGCGCGACCGCCATACCGATCCTGGTGCTGGCGATCGCCGCGACCGGCCTGTTGGCCGGCCTCGACAAGAAGATCGGCATCTGGGCGCTGTTCACCCTGCTTTGCTACGCGATCGTCGCCTTCATGGCGCGGCGCATCGAGCGGACGGAAGCGTCCCAGATCGATCCGTCGCAGGCGCGGCGCGATTTCCTCATCGGGCATTTCCTGTGCGGCCTTGGCTGGGCCTGGTTCGCCTGGTTCGGTTGCGACACCTGCCAGATCGATCAGTTCCAGGTGGTCAAGGCGATGGTGCTTCTGGTCGCCATGGCGGCCACCGCGGTGATGGCATCCTCGCTGGGCGGCGCGCTGCTGGCGACCTTCGCGATTCCCGTCGCCGTCTATGCCTATGCCGGAGCACGAACGTGGCTGCCGATCGAGGTTATCATGGCCGCGCTGCTGGTCACCGCCCTGCCCTTCTTCGCCTACGTCGCGCGCAATCTCAACCAGGCATCGCTGATGCTGATGTCATTCCGTTCGGAGAAGGATGCGTTGATCGCCGAGGTCGAAACGGCGAAATCGATGTCGGACGAGGCGCGGCGTCGGGCCGAGGATGCCAATCTGGCGAAGTCGCGCTTCCTCGCCTCGATGAGCCATGAGCTCAGGACCCCGCTCAACGCCATTCTCGGATTTTCCGAAGTGATGGCCAATGAAGTGCTCGGCCCGATGAACAACCCCACCTATCGCGACTATGCTCATGACGTGCACGAGTCCGGCCAGCATCTGCTCGACCTGATCAACGAGATCCTCGACCTGTCGCGCATCGAGGCTGGCCGGTACCAGCTCAACGAGGAGCCGGTAATGCTGCTCACCATCGCCGAGGACTGCTGCCACATGATGGAGTTGAAGGCGCGCAACAAGGACATCCGCGTCATCCAGGATTTCGAAACCACCTTGCCGCGCCTGTTCGCCGACGAACGCGCGGTGCGGCAGATCGCGCTCAACCTCCTGTCCAACGCCATCAAGTTCACGCCGTCCGGCGGCGAGGTTCGCGTGCGCGTCGGCTGGACCGCCGGCGGCGGGCAATACATCTCGGTCAAGGACAATGGGCCGGGCATTCCGCAGGAAGAAATCCCGGTCGTGCTTTCAGCCTTCGGCCAGGGTTCGATCGCCATCAAGAGCGCCGAGCAAGGCACCGGCCTCGGCCTGCCGATCGTGCAGGGCCTGCTCGCCATGCATGGCGGCGAATTCGAGCTTCACTCCAAGCTGCGCGAGGGCACCGAGGCGATCGCCATCTTCCCGCTCAGCCGGGTGATGGAGGAACTGCCGGCCCTGCCGACCAAGACGGTCGCGGCGCGCCGGCGCTAGGTCCGGGCCGCGGCCGCCATGCCGGAACTGGTGAGGGCGGCAGCCTTGACCAGGCCGGCGGCAAGGCCTGCTCCCACAGCTTCGCCATGGCTGACGCCAAGATCGAGCAACGGCCGCAAGCCAAGCCGTTCGATTGCCCTGGCGTGTCCCGGTTCCGGCGACAGGCTGGCCACCAGGCAGTGGGCGATCGCCGCTGGGTTGGCGGCGTGCAGAACAGCGGCCGTCGCCGTCGCCGCAAATCCGTCCAGCAGCACCGGGATCTTCTGCATGCGGGCAGCGAGGATGGCGCCGGCGATCGCCGCGAACTCGCGGCCGCCGACACGGCGCAAGGCTTCGAGCGGATCGCTGAGGCCGGCGCCGTGAAAGGCAAGCGCCCGATCGACCGCTTCAGCCTTGCGCGCCATCATCGCCGCGTCGGCGCCCGATCCGGGCCCGACCCAATCGATACCAGCGCCGCCGAACAGCGCGGCTAACAGAGCGGCGGCGACGGTGGAATTGCCGACGCCGAGATCGCCGAGACAAAGGAGATCGGCACCGCCGGCGACCGCTTCCATGCCGAAGGCCATGGTGGCGGCGCAGCCGCGTTCGTCGAGCGCGGCTTCCTCGGTGATGTCTCCGGTCGCAACATCCAGCGCCAGGTCAAAGACCTTGAGGCCGAGGTCGTTGGCGATGCAGACCTGGTTGATCGCCGCTCCCCCGGCCGCGCACAGTTCCACTGCATTGGCGGTCGCCGCCACCGGCCGCGGCGAGACGGCATGGCGGGTGACGCCGTGGTTCCCGGCGAAGATCGCCACCTGCGGCCGCCTGACCGCCGGCGGCGCCTGCCCGCTCCAGGCAGCGAGCCAGGCAGCGATGTCCTCGACGCGGCCAAGCGAGGCCCTGGGCTTGTCGACCTTGGCAAACACCGCGCGCACGCGCGCCTCGGCCGCCTGATCGGCCGGCGGCAGGTTTGCCAGAAGGTTGCGAAAATCGTTGAAAGGCGATGCGCTGGTCATGCGGCCTACAATGGTTTGCTGGAAGGTTTGAGCGGCATAACCGCCTTGCTGCGCCAGCACAACCTTCTGGGCTTGCCGTGAAAGCAGCAAAGCGCGGCGCATTCCGTGGGGCTTGCATTGGCATGGACGTTGCACCATGTGGAAGTAGCGCAAGAGAACATCATGACGGCCATCGAATCCCCGTGCATCCTGGTCTGTTCGATCGACATGAAAACCGGCTTCTGCTTCGGCTGCGGCCGCACGCGCGACGAGATCTCCGCCTGGATCGGGATGACTCCGGAGGTTCGCCGCGCTGTCATGGCCGAGTTGCCGGCACGGCTGGAGACGGTGGAGCGGCGGCCGCGCCGGGAGACCCGCCGCACCCGCATGGCGCGCGAGCGCGACGCGTTGTCGTGAAGGGGCAACACCGATGAACCGCCTGTTCTGGATCCTGATGGTGGTGATCGGCGCCGGCGCGCTGCTTTTGATGCTAAACGATTCGGCGGGCAGCACGTTTGGCGTCGACAACTACGATTTCAGCCGGCTGATCTGGCTCGGCGCGTTCGGCACGCTGATCGGCGCCGGCCTGCTGCGCTCCGGCAGGCCGCTCGGCGACATGGCCCGCAATCTCGGCACCTGGGCCGTCATCGTGCTGGCGCTGATCGCCGGCTATCAATACCGCTATGAGCTGCAGGACGTGGCCAGCCGGGTGACGGCGGGCCTTGTCCCCGGCAGCCCGCTTGCGCTGGGCGTGGAGGACGGCCACGCCACGGTCACCCTGGACAAGGCCGACAATGGCCATTTCGAGGCGCGCATCCTGATCAACGGCGCGCCGGTGCGAGCCGTTGTCGATACCGGCGCAACCAGCATCGTGCTGACCGCGGAGGACGCCCAGGCCGCCGGCTTCAATCCGGCCACGCTCAACTTCACCATACCGGTCTCGACCGCCAACGGCATGGCGCGCGCCGCCGCCGTGAAGACCGACGAAGTGGCGATCGGCGGCATCGTGCGCAAGGACATGGCCGTGATGATCGCCGCGCCCGGCATGCTCGGCCAGAGCCTGCTCGGCATGAACTTCATCGGCTCGCTGTCGGGCTTCGACGTGCGCGGCGACCGCATGGTCCTGCGGGACTGAATGCCCTCAGGCCGCTTCGGCCGCCGTCCCGCTGAGGTCGACAGCGGCAAAGGCCGTCTTCAACACATCCGGCCCGGCGCCCGGCCTCGTCGCGTCCGTCGACAGGATCTGCCGGTAGCGGCGCGCGCCCGCCAGGCCGTGGAACAGGCCGACCATGTGGCGCGTGACGTGGCCGAGCCGCCCGCCCTTCTCGATATGGCGCGCGGCATAGGCCGCCATGGCATCGATCAGCGCGGCATAGTCGAAAGCCGCGGGCGGCTCGTCGTAGAACATGGCATCGACGCCGGCCAGGATGCCCGGCGTGTGGTAGGCGGCGCGGCCGAGCATGGCGCCATCGACATGGCAAAGGTGCTCGCGCACCGCGTCCAGCGATTGGATGCCGCCATTGATGCCGATGAATTCATTCGGCTTTCTCACCTTGAGACGATAGACCCGACCGTAGTCGAGCGGCGGGATGTCGCGGTTTTCCTTCGGGCTAAGCCCCTCCAGCCAGGCCTTGCGGGCGTGCACCCACAATGCGTCGGCGCCGGCCGCGAAAACCCCGTCGGCCAGGTCGTCGAGCGCCGGCTCCGGATCCTGCTCGTCGACGCCGATGCGGCATTTGACGGTGACGGGAATTTTCACTCTGGCCTTCATCGCCGCGACGCAGTCGGCGACAAGCACCGGGGTCTTCATCAGGCAGGCGCCGAACGTGCCCGACTGGACGCGGTCCGACGGGCAGCCGACATTGAGGTTGATCTCGTCATAGCCGAAGGCCTCGCCGACCGCCGCCGCCTCGGCAAGCTTGCCGGGATCGGACCCGCCGAGCTGCAGCGCCACCGGATGCTCCGCCGCGTCGAAGCCGAGCAGCCGCTCGCGCGCGCCCTGGATGATCGCATCGGCCACCACCATCTCTGTATAGAGCAGCGCCCGGCGCGTCAGTTGACGGTGGAAGAACCGGCAATGCCGATCCGTCCAGTCCATCATGGGCGCGATGGCGAGGCGCATCTTCTTGTAATCGCTGCTCTTCATATCCGGCGGTTCTCGAGTCCTCGGTCAACGAGGCGTCGCGCTCACATAAGCGATTTTGCAGCGATTTCCTACCCGGCCGCGAAGAGCAAGCGTGCCCCGATCTCGACGCGGAACTCTGGATTGCGAACGGCAGAGCAGAAATGGGCGGTACAACCGGCCCATTCCCAATCAATCCTCCTCAACCGGAGCCGGGATCTCATCCGGTAGGTTTTGCCGTCCAACCCGGTCGGCGACGAGCATCGAAAGCATCATCTCGACAAGGCCATTGGCGCCCCCCTTCTCGCCGCCGGTAGCGCCGATCTGGATCTGCGGCACGAGCGGTAGCTTGCCATTTTCGATGGCCTCGGCGAAGCGCATGAGAACCTGCGAGTTGAGCTGATAGTCCGGTCCGCCGAAAGCCGCGACCTTCTTCTCGGTGGCCTCGGCCTCCGCCAGGCCGACAGCGCGCACCTTCTCGGCCTCCGCAAAACCGGTCGCCTTGATGCGTTCGGCATCGGCAAGCGCGACAGCCTTGATCATGTCGGCCTCGCCCTGGCCGGCGAGGCGCACCTTCTCGGCTTCTGCCTTGGCATTGACCTGAATGGTTTCCGCCTCCTGACGGGTGCGGGCGAGTTGCGCCTTGCCCTCGTTCTCACTGATCTCGATGGTAAGTGCCGACGTCGTGATCTTGGCTTGCTGTTCGGCAAGCGCCTCCTTCTCTCGCAACGTGCGTTCCTGAGTGGCCGCCCTCTCCTGCAATTTATAAGTCTCGACCTTTTCGACTGCGATCTGGCGGTCGCGCAGCTGGATCAGGATCTGCTCTATGCTGTTCTGGTCATTGGCGGCACGGGGTGTGCCAATCAACACTTCCTGCAGCTCGAGGCTGTAGGAATTGAATTTTTCGCGCATCTCCTCGCCGGATTTGCGCTGGATATCGCTACGCTCCTGCAAAAGCTGGATCAGCGTCTTTGTCTGGGCGATATTCTTGAAATAGGCAGAAACCATCGGGTCGAGCGTCTGTTCGACCAGCCGCTTGATGTCGCCGAAACGCTGCACCACGAGCGGCGCCTTCATATAGTCGATATGCACGACGACGGAGAGCGGCAGCACAGGCTCGAACGCATCCTTGGTGATCAACGAGACTTCAGACAGGTTCTCGTCCAGCCTGTGTTCGCCAAACTGCTCCTTCGTCCATTTGAGCACGAAGTTGGTGGTCGGCACGGTGACGATATTGCCGGCATAGGTATTGAACGCATACTTGCCCGGCAGCAGCGGTGTCGACCAGACACCGCGTGCGCCGACTTCGACCAGTTCGCCATGACGGTATGCCTGCCCGGATATATCGGCGCCGTGGCGGCCGTTATAGGAGACGACGACACCCACCGTGCCAACGTCGATGATTGTCTTCTCGACCAGTTCGACGGTCGCGAAAATGCGATTGAGGAAGTAGCTGCCGTCGGCCAGCACCTGCAACTGCCGGCCACGGTAGCCACCGGCATTGAGAAACTTCTCCGGGTCCTGAAAATTGTTGTGAAAGTTCGGGTCGTTCGGATCGTTGGCGACGGTCGGTGCGATGATCTCGCCGTCCGGCAGGGCCGGACCATCATGGATGGTGACGATTCCGATCATGTCCTCGGCATTGTGGATGACGACCGGCTCAAAGCCGCCCCGCTCCGAGATCACGCTGGACATATTGGCAAAAAGATTTTGTTCCGACGGGCTCAGATTGACGGCATGGATCGACTGGGCGGTCAGCACGATGAATTGCGCGAGATTGATGGCATAGGTGCCTTCACGCAAGATCTTGCGTTGCGGTCCTTTCTGCCCGCCTTTTTCGAGAAAGCCGCGCACATCCTGGAAATCGTCGGCGTCGGTGTTGGAAGCAAGTGTCTGCGTCGGAGGCAGCGGCTTGCCATCACGGGCAAAGACATAGCCGATCTGACCCTGCGGGATGGTGACAAGATTGGCGCGATGAATCGAATATTGGAACGGCATGAAGAAATGGAGGCCACCGCGCACGACTTCCGGCTGGTAACCTGCCTCACGGTTGAGCGCGATGAAGCCATTGCTGACGGAACCGCGAAAACTCCATAGTTTTTCCAAGATGCCGAGCCTGTCGTTTGGGATGTAGCGGACCACGCCGCTCCGCCAGAACAGGATTGCCAGCACGACGACCGGCACGGCTATCTCGATTGCCGTCCATGTCATCGGCTCGAGATATTGTAGGGCTTCCATCTCTTCTCTCCTATGGGGCGCGCGGGTTCGTTCACCCGAGGGCCACCCGGTTGGTGTTTATTGATGAAGCGGGGAGATCGCGCACCGGCACGCTCGACGCACCAAGGGCTTGTCGAACGTTTGGGCTGCTCATTGTATGGGAAAATGACCGCGCATCCCGAGTCCCCAAGTAAGGGAGGCGTGGCCGTGAGCGATGTTACATCGGTGTTGCCTTGATAGACATAACAATAAATGACGTAGGTATCGCACCTACAGGTTTAAAGATACTCCGCGCGGGAATCGTATAAGTTATTTCCAACGCTTTCGCTATTTCGAAGCGTGATGGTTGCTTTTACAGTTACCAAAAGCGCGAAATGGCGTTCTTACGGGTTAGCCGCCGGCCCCCGGATCCGACTGGCTGGGCCGGCTGCAAGGGAGGAGCGAGCGCGGAACGGGAACATGTCTTCGGCTAGCTTCCAGCGGCGAGTGAAATTGGAAGTCGCAACCGTGGGAGCGCCCTTGTCTTCCGTCTCAGTTAGCGGTCCGCCCGTCCCTCGAAGGGCTACCCAGGTGAACGGCCGCATGATATTTTAGGCGCCTCTAAAGGACAGGCGATGCGCGGCTTGTTTGCAATGGTCGGTCTGGCTTTCGCGGTTGTGACGGCTGCGGCAGACCCGTTGTTCGATGCCGTTGCCGCAGGAGATCCCAGCGCCGCCAAGGAGGCTTTGGCCGGCGGCGCCGCCGTTGACGGTCGCGCGCGCGACCAGGCAACGCCCCTCATCAATGCCGCGCTTGCCGATCAGCCGGCGATCGCCGAACTGCTGATCGCCAAGGGCGCCGACGTTATGGCGCGCAATTCCGGTGGCTTCACGCCCCTTCATGCCGCAGCCTATTCCGGCAGCCTGCCTGTTGCCAAACTCCTGCTCAACCGTGGCGCCGTGCTCGACGACGCGGCCAACAAGGCAGGCGTCACGCCGATGATGGTGGCGGGCGAGGAAAACCATCTGGAGGTGGTCGAGTTCCTCATCTCCAAGGGCGCTGACGTCGCCCATCCCGAGGTCCACGGCTACGCGCCGATCAGCCGCGCCTTCTGGAAGGGCAACTTGGAGATCGTTCGCCTCTACAAGCGCCACGGCGCCGCTTGCCAGAAGCCTGAAGTCATCAAGGATACAGAAGAGAACTACAAACGGTGCATGGACATTCACGATTGATGGGAGACGCGCGATGTACGTGGCAGACGCAAGCAGATCTCTGAGCAACCTTATCCTGGCGGGCGCACTAGCCTTCTCGGTTGTCGGCGCGGCCCCCGCGCATGCCGACGGCTCGGTGAACACCGGTTACTTCGGCGGCGTGGCCATCATGGGCTATGATCCGGTCGCCTATTTCACCGACGGCAAGGCGGTCAAAGGTTCGGAGAAAATCGCTTATGACTGGCTCGGCACACCGTGGAATTTCGCAAGCGACGAGCACCGCAAGATGTTCATGAGCGAGCCTGTCAAATATGCTCCGCAATATGGCGGCTATTGCGTGGGCGAGGTTTCGCTAGAATCGGTGACGGTCAACGTCGATCCCGAGGCGTTCAAGATCATCGACGGCAAGCTCTACCTAGCCTACGACAAGCCTGATATGGAAAATATCGCCGCCCACGCCGACGACGTTTTGCCAAAAGCGGAAGCTGCTTGGCCGGCCGTCAAGGCAAGGCTGGAGCGCGACCAGATCAATTGATCCGACCGCTCGGGCGCTTTGATGTCTCCGCCCTAAAGTGTGGGGCGCTTAGTCGAGCGGCGAGAAGTGAAAAACGACGCGCGAGTTCACGAAGCTGAACGCGAACTCGCCTTGGCGCCTATAGATCGGGCCGCAATCCGGTCGCCCAAATGCGTTTTCGCTTTGCTCGCAAAGCAGATCCTCTTTAACGGATATCGTCTCGGTAATGAATTGAGCGGTAGAGCGGAAGGCCGCCTGGCCGTCATTGCCGATCTGCATGATTGCCGGCCGGGGCCCCGGCTCCGCGACGCCCTTCAGCGTGTGACCGATGACCAGGGCGCTGATGTCCTCACCCTTAAGCCGATCGCTCTCGTCGCCCTTGAAGGCATAGGGCCATTCCGGCAGACCCGCCTGCTTCAACGTGCCGATCAGGGTTTCCAAATCCTGCGGATTGCGAAAATGCCATCCCATCCTGATTGCGGCGATAGAGTCGTTGTTGGGAAGAAGTCGCAGGCCCTGGGCCACCGCCGCCCGCGCGTCTGCGATGCGGCCGGTCTGAGCATAGGCGGCGCCGAGCGAGACCAGGATGTTGCCGACCCCAGGCGCTTCGTCGCGAGCGCGTTCCAGCGCCGCCACCGCGCGTTTGCCATCGCCGTTGAAGAGAAAGACCGTGCTGGCGATCTGGCGGTTGATCGGCGACATGTCGGGGTCGAGCCGCAATGCCGTTTCGACAGCCGCGGCGGCTTCCGGAAACTTGCCGTCGAATAGGCAGACGTATCCGAGCGCGACCTGCGCTTCGACGTCACCCGGTCCGAGCGCCACGGCCCGCCGGGCCGACTCGATCGCTTCGTCGAAGCGCCGGTCCACGCTCTGCAGGATGGCAAGCATCGCGTAGGGCAGCGACAGATCGGGATTGAGCTGCAGGGCTCGCCCCGCGCTCTCATAGGCGCGCTTTCGCGCCGGGGCGGACTGCAGCACATCGTCATAGGCATTGCGCCAGACATAGACAGCAGTGCGCGCATCGGCGGCGAATGCCGCCGCGAACGAAGGATCCAGCGCGACCGCCTTTGCATAGAAGTTCAGTGCGTCCCGCATGCCCGGCGGGCGGCCGGTGAAGGCAGCGTGCTCGCCGCGCAGGTAGTAGTCATACGCCTCGAGATTGGCGGTGGGCGGGCGCTCCATCCTCTTGGTTTCCATCGCCGAGGGCTCGACGTCGAGCGCGGCGACGATTTCCTTGCGCATCTCATCCTGGACAGCGAACGTTTCGGCCGCGCGCCGGTCGAAGCGGTCGGCCCACACATGCTCGCCGTTTGCCGTATCGATCAACTGCGCGTTGATCCGGATCAGCTCACCGGTCGGCCTGACGCTGCCCTCGACGAGGAAGTCGACGCCGAGTTCGCGCCTGACGTCGGCGAGATTGGGCGGCTTGCCCTTATAAGCGGCGACCGAGTTGCCGGCGATCACGTCGAGGCCCGAAAGTTTAGCGAGGTCGGTGATCAGGTCCTCGGTTATGCCCTCGGCGAGATAGTCCTGCGCAGGGTCGCCGCTCAAATTGGAAAACGGCAATACCGCGACGGAGGGCCGTTGCGGCGCCCGCAGCCACTGCCAGGCAATCACGGTGCCGGCAACCGCGGCGGCAACGAGCAGCGCCGCACCCGTCGCTAGGATCGCCGGCCGCAGCGGGCGGCGCGGGCCGCTCAGAACCTTGCCCGCCTTCGAAGGTTCGAGGAGAATCCGATAGACGCGGACAGGGTCGGCGATGTTCTTCAGCCGCTGCTCGCCAAGGCTGGCGAAGCCGACGTCGCATTTGTGCACGGCGTGGTCGAAGGCCGTGCCAGAGATGCACACGCCGCCGGGCTCGGCCTGCGCTTCCAGCCGCGCGGCGATGTTGACCCCGTCACCATAGATGTCTTCACCCTCGACAATGATGTCGCCGAGGTTGACACCGATGCGAAAGCGGATGAGCCGGTCGTCCGCGATACCCTTGTCACGCTCGGCCATCTTGCGCTGGATGTCGGCCGCGCATTGCACCGCATCGACGACGCTGCCAAATTCGACCAGCGCACCGTCGCCCATAAGCTTGATCATACGGCCGTGATGACGGGCGATCGATGGATCTATCAACTCGCGGCGACAGGCCTTGAGCCGCTCCAGCGTGCCGACCTCGTCCTCGCCCATCAGCCGGCTGTAGCCGACTACATCGGCCGCAAATATGGCAGTTAGCCGCCGCTCCATGCGTCGCCTGTGCTCCGTTGAGGCGCGTGATGGGTCACCCGACGCACTCTACAACGGCAACCGCCGCAACGCACCCGGTCCGAGTGGAGTTGGCTACACGGGACTGAAGGTGAATCCGCTTTGGCCCGGGGCGGCAGTCACTTGGTCTGGCCGGTTCGGGCCCTAGCCGATTCTTCTTTCGCTAGCTGACGCAGAGCCGCGGTCCGCGCCGCTATGGCGCGAACTCGACAGTTCTGGAGTTAGAGCGGCTAGCGCCGCAAGGCGTAGACGTTGTCCATCGCCTCGCCGCCGAGCGGCATGGCCATCTCGTCGTCGAGGAGGCGTGTGATGCGGGCAAAGCCGGTAAAAGCTTTCCTTGCCTCCTCGGCCGACATGTTGCCGGCCATGGCGGCGGAGCAGCAGTTCAGGGCGCATTGATAGACCGGTCCGCGCCGACCTGCTGGCCATTTCCGCAAAAACACCATCGCTTCGGCGACGCTGTCTACTTCTTCTACGGGGTAGCCTTGCCCGGGCAGAATCCGCACGGGCGTAAAGAAATGCAAGCGATCCATCGTTTTCCTCCCGGCGATCGCGGTGCACAGAACCTCATTAAACACCCGGTGGGCCATTTGGTTCCACAAAAAAGCGGATGCGCGGCAAAAAAAATTCAACCGGACCGGATGCCCGGGATTTCGACCGTCAGGCAATCGATCCACGGGTGACCCGGACTGAGATCCGCTTTGCCGACTCAGGAGCGAAATGTCGATGATGGGCCGCGGTGCGCATGCGTGATAAGCGCGATTCTCGTTGAATGTCTTTAAGGTCAAAGCCGGCAAATGGTTTGCTTGCCGGTTCCCCTGCGTCAGGCTTAACCTCGCCGAATTAACGCGTGAGGGCGCGTTTTGCAAAAGGGGACACTTGCAATGACGATACAAGGCGCATCGCCCGACCTTTACAACGAGGACCTCGCTCCTGCGAAAGTACGCAACTGGGGGCCGTTCTCGATCTTCAACGTCTGGACGTCCGACGTCCACAGTCTGTGGGGCTACTATCTGGCGGCCAGCCTGTTCCTGTTCTGCGGCGGCTTCGTCAATTTCATCATCGCCATCGGCATCGGCTCGCTGATCATCTACGCGCTGATGAACATGGTAGGTTATGCCGGGGTGAAGACCGGCGTGCCCTACCCCGTTCTCGCCCGCGCCTCCTTCGGCATCTGGGGCGCCAACATTCCGGCGCTGGTGCGCGCAATCGTCGCCTGCTTCTGGTACGGCGCGCAGACGGCCGCCGCCTCCGGCGCCATCGTGGCGCTGCTGACGCGCCTGCAATGGTTCGACGAGTTCAACAAGACCTCGCACCTTCTCGGCCACTCCACCCTGGAAGTGATCTGCTTCGTCGTCATCTGGGCGTTGCAGCTCTTGATCATCCAGAAAGGCATGGAAACGGTGCGCCGCTTCCAGGACTGGGCCGGCCCCGCGGTCTGGGTGATGATGCTTCTCCTGGCCATCTATCTCTGCGTGAAGTCAGGCAGCTTCGCCTTCACCAGCGACATCCCGATGGATGTGCTGCGCGAAAAAACCGCCGATGCCGGCATCCCCGGCGATCCCGGCTCCTGGACAGCGCTCTTCGGCGTCGCGGCGATCTGGGTCACCTACTTCTCGGCGCTCTATCTCAACTTCTGCGACTTCGCCCGCTACGCGCCCGACAATGC
Source organism: Mesorhizobium sp. M4B.F.Ca.ET.143.01.1.1 (assembly GCF_004792275.1). Taxonomy (NCBI): domain Bacteria; kingdom Pseudomonadati; phylum Pseudomonadota; class Alphaproteobacteria; order Hyphomicrobiales; family Phyllobacteriaceae; genus Mesorhizobium; species Mesorhizobium sp. M4B.F.Ca.ET.143.01.1.1. The sequence goes on along the minus strand of NZ_SRSR01000018.1, from coordinate 56,909 downwards.
GGCGCTGCGCAAGGGCAACATCTGGGGCCTGCCGGTCAATTTGATCCTGTTCTCGCTCGTCGCCGGCGTCACCACGATCGCCGCCTACGATGTCTACCACGAGGTGCTGCTCCATCCCGACCAGATCTCGGCCAAGTTCGACAGCTGGTTCCTGGCAGCCCTTGCCGCCCTCACCTTCGCGGTGGCGACGCTCGGCATCAATGTGGTGGCGAATTTCGTCTCGCCGGCCTTCGACTTCTCCAACGTCTTCCCGCGCCAGATCGACTTCAAGAAGGGCGGCTACATCGCGGCCGTGATCGCGCTGGTGCTCTACCCCTTCGCGCCCTGGGAAGGCAGCGCCGCGCACTTCGTCGGCATCATCGGCGCGACGATGGGACCGATCTTCGGCGTGATGATGGTCGATTACTACCTGATCCGGAAGGGCGAGGTCGACGTCGAGGCGCTCTACCGCGAAGACGGTGAGTTCCGCTTCCAAAGCGGCTGGCATGTCAACGCCTTCATCGCCGCCGGCATCGGCGCCATCTTCTCCTCGATCCTGCCCAACTTCACCAACTGGCTGCCGTCCTGGTGGGGCGTCTATGGCTGGTTCTTCGGTGTGGCGATCGCGGGCGCCGTCTACTACGTGCTGCGCACCATGGCGCTTGGCGCAGGGGCAAAGACGGCGAAGGCTTGAAATAAGGCAGTAGGCAGTAGGGCTTAGGCAATAGAGAATACCCCTACTGCCTACTGCCTACTGCCTACTGCCTACTGCCTACTGCCTACTGCCCAACCATCTCCGCCAGCCTGCGCACCGTGTTCCAGTTGCGCGAAGTACCTATGCCCATGCGCTTGTGATTGCTCGCCGCCAGCAGCCGTGAGCTTGGTCGCTCGCGCGAAAAGACGAGCCAGATGTCGCCGCCGACCGAAAGCACCTTTTCATCGTCGGCGGCATAGGCATCGAGCGCCGCGACGGCGTCCGCCGGCGCAGGCTTGCGCATGACGCGCACCGCGACCTGATCGCCGGCATCGGCGGACTCGGCCGGGAACGGATTGCCGCTCGCGAGCTTCAGCCAGTCCTCGGCGCGGCGCACGATGATATCGACATGGCGGCCGAAGGTCTTTTCGAAAGCTGCTTCCAGCCGTTGTTCGAGATCGGCTATCTTGGCCGCCCGCGCGTCGAAGACCAGGTTGCCCGTCGCCACCAGCGTCCGGACATTCTTCAGGCCGAGGCTCTCCGCCATCGCCTTGAGGTCGGACATGACGACGCGTCGCCCCTCGCCAAGGATGATGCTGTACAGCAGCGCGACATAGGTCCGCATCAAACGAGGCGCGACTGGTCCACCGCGGCCGAGATGAAGCTCGCGAACAGCGGATGCGGTTCGAGCGGCCGGCTCTTCAATTCAGGATGATACTGCACGCCGATGAACCAGGGATGGTCGGGGTATTCGACCGTTTCCGGCAACACGCCGTCGGGCGACATGCCGGCAAAGACCAGGCCGCAATCCTCGAGCCGCTGCTTGTAGTCGATATTGACCTCGTAGCGGTGCCGGTGACGTTCGGAAATCTGGGTGTCGCCGTAGATCTCGGCAATCTTGGAACCCTTGCTCAGCTCTGCCTGATAGGCGCCGAGCCGCATCGTGCCGCCGAGATCGCCGGTCGCCCTGCGCTTCTCCAGCATGTTGCCCTTCAGCCATTCGGTCATCAGGCCAACGACAGGCTCCTCGGTCGGGCCGAACTCGGTCGAGGAAGCATGCTCGACGCCGGCCAGCGAACGCGCCGCCTCGATGCAAGCCATCTGCATGCCGAAGCAGATGCCGAAATAAGGCACCTTGCGCTCGCGCGCGAACTTCGCCGCCAGGATCTTGCCTTCCGAACCGCGCTCGCCGAAGCCGCCGGGAACGAGGATGCCATGCACCTTCTCAAGCCAGGGCGTCGGGTCTTCCTTTTCGAAGATCTCGCTCTCGATCCAGTCGAGCTTGACCTTGACGCGGTTGGCGAGGCCGCCATGCGAAAGCGCCTCGATCAGCGATTTGTAGGCGTCTTTGAGGCCGGTGTATTTGCCGACGATGGCGATCGTGACCTCGCCTTCCGGATTGTGGATGCGGTTGGAGAGCGCCTGCCAGGGCTCCATGCGCGGCTTTGGCGCCGGGTCGATGCCGAAGGCGGCAAGCACTTCCGAATCGAGCCCCTCCCTGTGATAGGCCATCGGCACGTCATAGATGTGCGGCACGTCGAGCGCCTGGATAACGGCGCTTTCGCGCACGTTGCAGAACAGCGACAGCTTGCGACGCTCTTCTTTTGGAATGGGTCGGTCGGCGCGCACCAGAAGGATGTCGGGCGCAATGCCGATGCCGCGCAGTTCCTTGACCGAATGCTGCGTCGGCTTGGTCTTCAATTCGCCGGCGGTCGGGATGTACGGCATCAGCGTCAGATGGACATAGACCGCGTTGTTGCGCGGCAGGTCGTTGCCGAGCTGGCGGATCGCCTCCAGGAACGGCATCGCCTCGATGTCGCCGACCGTGCCGCCGATCTCGCACAGCACGAAGTCGTAGTCGTCATTGCCCTCGAGGACGAAATGCTTGATCTCGTCGGTGACGTGCGGAATGACCTGCACGGTCGCGCCGAGATAGTCGCCGCGCCGCTCGCGCTCGATGATGTTCTTGTAGATGCGGCCGGTGGTGATGTTGTCCTGCTGGTTGGCCGAGCGGCCGGTGAAGCGCTCATAGTGGCCAAGGTCGAGGTCGGTTTCGGCCCCGTCGTCGGTGACGAACACCTCGCCGTGCTGGTACGGCGACATCGTGCCGGGATCGACATTGAGATAGGGATCGAGCTTTTTGATGCGCGCGCGATAGCCGCGCGCCTGCAGGAGAGCCCCAAGAGCTGCCGCGGCAATGCCTTTTCCGAGTGAGGAAACCACGCCGCCAGTGATGAATACATATCGCGCCATGGGAGTCATCGCTTAACGCGGCCGGATTGATTCCGCCAGAGAAAAAACCGCCGCGAAGGCTTTTTCCCAAGAAGGCGCGACGCCCCGAAGGGCAAGAAATGTTGCAGTCAAAACAAAAGGGCCGGCTGGGCCGGCCCTTTCGGCATGATGGGTGGAGGCCTCAGATAATAACGCCTGGTTGTTATATAATAACAACCCTGGTGCCGACCTTGACCCGGCTGTAGAGGTCCATGACGTGCTCGTTGATCATGCGGAAGCAGCCATTGGAGGCGCTGGTTCCGATCGACTGCGGCGCGATGGTGCCGTGGATGCGCAGATGCGTGTCCTTCTTGCCGTCATAGAGATAGATGGCGCGCGCGCCGAGCGGATTCTCGCCGCCGCCGGGCATGCCGTCCTTGTACTGGCCATAGTGCTTGGGCTCGCGCTTCTGCATGTCGAGCGTCGGGATCCAGCGCGGCCATTCCTGCTTGTCGCCGACAGCGACCGTCCCCTTGAACTGCAAGCCTTCGCGGCCGACGGCGATCGCATAGCGTCGCGCCGTGCTCGACGATTCGACGAGATAGAGACGGCGGGCGCTGGTGTCGATGACGATGGTGCCGGCGGGGTAGCCGCTGAACTCGACGTCCTGCGGCACGAACTCCGGCTTCACCTTGAACGGCCGCTTGGCGTCCTTCTTGGCGAGAGCCGAATCAAGTGCGCGCGTTTCGGGCAGATAGCTGATCGATGACGACGACGAACCGCCGAACAGGCCTGCAAACAGGCCGCCGCTTGCCGGCTTCTGGCCAGGAGCCTCGCTGCGCAGCTCGCCATTGTTGCCGGTCAGCGCGACGTTCATCGCCTCGGCCGGCATCGGCTCGGCCGACTGGATCGGTTCGACAGCGGCGATCGGCTCGATGATCTTGACCGTCTTCTTGCCAGTCTTGGCATCGGCCACTTTCGTCTCGGCCGACTGGCCCTTCTTCGCCAGCCATTCCTGCCGGGCAGCGTCCGCCTTGGCCTTGGCTGCGTCGCGCATCGCCAGCTTGCGGGCTTCGAGCGCCTTGGTCTTGGCGGCTTCCTTGTCGGCCGCGATCTTGTCCTCGAGCTTGCTGATCTGAGCGAGATCGGCTGGCGTCGGGTTCTTCTTCTTCTTGAGAAGCTTCAGCTGCGATGCGTCGCTTTTGACGGCGACATTGATGGCGCTGGTAATCTCGACTGACGGCGATGCGGCTATGTTTGCCGGCGTGCCGGCGAAGGCTGCGGACCCCATGCCGAGCACGGCAAGGAATCCCATGAAAATGAAGCTGCGAAGCTGCATGGCGAAGATCCGATCGTGTAATGCTTTGTTGCCACGGCGTCGCCCGGCGTCCCCCAAGGACGCCGAAAGTGCCGCGCGCAATGTATAATCGATCTGGCCGAGCCGCCTCAAGCGGGCCGTCGGCCTACGCCCGGTTGAATCTTCGTGAATGTGCGGCATTTGCCGCGACTGTGTTCAAACGACAACAGATCGCGGCCGGATAAGCTTGTCCGGCTACTGGTTCGGAACCTGCGGGGTGACCGGCAAGGTGACGCCATTGGCCGCCGGCGGGCTGGCCGGATTCGCGGGTGCCGGCGCAGGCGCCGTCGTCGCGGCGCCGTTGCCCGATGAGGGCGGCGTCGCCGATCCGCTGGCGGGTGCCGCCGGCGCCGTCGAGGTCGACGGAGCGGCCGGTGCGGTGGCGCCGGCCGGCGCGTTGCCCGGCAGCTGGTCGAGCACGCCCTTGCCGGCGTTGCTGGACGACGCCGGGACACGATCGAGGATGTCGATCGGCTTTTCGCCGTAGCGCGCGACGAGCGACAGAGTGAGCGAGGTGGCGAAGAAGGCCGCGGCCAGGATCGCCGTTGCCCGCGTCAATGCATTGGCGGCGCCACGCGCCGTCATGAAACCGGAACCGCCACCGATGCCGAGACCGCCGCCCTCGGAGCGCTGCAGCAGCACCACGCCGACGAGCGCGAGCACGACCATAAGGTGAATGACGATCAGTACGGTTTCCATAATTTATCCTGGCAAGGCCTTGCGCGGCCGCGGATACGACCGGTGATTTGGAGGCGGCTCCTTACAATGCTTTGATGGCATTTCCAAGCCCGTGGCCGGAATATGGGGAGCAATGCGGCCTTTGCAACGATTTCGGCCGCGCCGGCCTGTCGGCCCCGCGGCTAGGAGATATTCAGATAGGCCTCGGCGATGCCCAGAAAATCCGCCGCCTTCAGGCTGGCGCCGCCGACCAGCGCGCCGTCGACATTGGCCACGCCGAGCAGCTCGACAGCGTTGGACGGCTTGACCGAGCCGCCATAGAGGATACGCATCTTCGCCGCAGCGCCACCGAGCAGCTCCGTCAGCTTGGCGCGGATATGCGCATGCGCATCGGCGACATCGTCAGCGGTCGGCGTCAGGCCGGTGCCGATCGCCCAGACAGGTTCGTAGGCAATGACCGTGTTGGCCGCCGTGGCGCTGGTCGGCACCGACCCGGCGATCTGGCGCGACAGCACGTCGAGCGTCGTGCCCGCCTCGCGTTCAGCCCTTGTCTCGCCGATGCAGATGATGGCCACCAGCCCGGCCCGCCACGCCGCGGACGCCTTGGCGTGAATGGTGGCGTCGTCCTCGCTGAGGTCGGCGCGGCATTCGGAATGGCCGACAATGACGTGGCTGGCGCCGGCGTCCTTCAGCATCTCGGCTGAAATGCGCCCGGTATAGGCGCCGCTCTCCTTGGGATGGCAATCCTCGCCGCCGGCCCGGACCGGGGTGCGCGACAGGATTTCGGCCGCGTGCGACAGCAGGGTCGCGGGCACGCAGACCAGCGCCTCGGTCTCGGCGTCGAGCCCACTCATGAAGCCGTTGCCGATCATCCTCAGCTCATTGAGCGAGGCGCTGGTGCCGTTCATTTTCCAGTTGCCGGCGACGAGCGGGCGGATTCCAGGCGTCATGAGCTTTGCTTTCTCCAGGCGATATTCGGCTTCCGCCCTCACTATCAAAATCAGGCCACAAAGCAATCGACAGTGGGCCGGAAGGGCGCTATTGCGCTTGTTTCAGACTCGGGCGCACGCAAAATGCGCAAAAATCGGAAGTAGGCATGCTTGGTATCTTGAGAAACGCGGCGGGCACCTGGGTCGCGAAGGCGTTGCTGTCCTTGCTGGTGATCAGCTTTGCCGTGTGGGGTATTTCGGGGCGTCTGTCAGGAACTTTGGGCGGCCATCATTCCGTGATCACCGCCGGCGGCACGACAGTTTCGATCAACGAGTACCGCCTCGCCTATGACCGCCAGATCAGCGTCATGTCGCAGCAGTTCGGCCAGCGCATCACGCACGAGCAGGCGAAGGCGCTCGGCATCGACAACCAGGTGCTGGCGCAGCTCGTCTCGGGCGCCGTGCTCGACGAGCAGGCCCGCAAGCTCGGCCTCGGCCTCTCCAAGGACCGGCTTGCCGAGCTGACGCGCGAGGACCCGGCCTTCAAGGGCCCGAGCGGCCAGTTCGACCGCAGGACGTTCGAATATCTGCTGCGTCAGGTCGGCATGCGGCCCGAAGACTATCTGAAGAACCGCTCCCAGGTGGCGGTGCGCCAGCAGATCGTCGAGGCGGTTTCGGACGGCCTCAAGGCGCCGCAAACCTTCCTCAAGGCGGTCGCGCTCTATCGCGGCGAGGACCGCACCATCGACTATCTGACGTTGCCGAAGACGCTGGTCGAACCGATCGAGGCGCCGGCCGACAGCGCGCTCCAGACCTATTTCGATGCCAACAAGAAGACCTACGCCGCGCCCGAATACCGCAAGTTCTCCTATGTCAGGCTCGAGCCGCAGGACATCATGGATCCGACCGCGGTGACCGATCAGCAGATCAGCGACGACTACAACAAGAACAAGGGGCGCTACACGACGCCGGAGATGCGCAACATCGAGCAGCTGGTGTTCAAGACGTCGGATGCAGCCAAGGCCGCGTTCGATTCGCTGAAGGCGGGCGCGACCTTCGACAAGCTGGTCACCGCCGAGGGCAAGACCCAGGCAGACACGCTGCTCGGCACGCTTGCCAAGGACAAGATCGCCGACAAGGCGGTGGCCGAAGCGGCCTTCAAGCTCGCCGCCAATGAGGTCAGCCCCGTCGTCCAGGGCGCTTTCGGCCCGGTGCTCCTGCGCGTCACCGAGATCAAGCCGGAGGTGGTGAAGCCGCTGGCCGAAGTCTCCGACCAGATCCGCAAGGACCTGGCGCTCGGCGAGGCAAGCCGCATCCTGCTCGACGTGCACGACAGTTACGAGGACACGCGCGCTTCGGGCAGTTCGCTCGCCGACGCCGCCGCCAAGCTGAAGCTCAAGGTCGTCACCATCGACGCGATCGACCGCACCGGCCAGCGTCCCGACGAGACCATCGTCAAGGACCTGCCGGAATCGGCGGACCTGATCAAGGCGGTGTTCGCCGCAGAGCCCGGCACCGAGAATGAGGGCCTGACCACCGCCGACAATGGCTTCGTCTTCTACGAAGTCGGATCGATCACGCCGGCGCGCGACCGCACGCTGGACGAGGTTCGCCAGAAGGTGGTGGCCGACTGGACGGCGGCTGAAACGGAAAAGCGGCTCGACGCCAAGGCGCAGGAACTGGAAAAGCGTCTCAAGGCAGGCACCACGCTCGACGTGATCGCCGGCGAATTGAAGCTGGAGAAGCAGACCAAGCGCGGCCTCAAGCGCGAAGCCGATGACGCCGATTTCGGCAAGGAAGGCGCCGCCGAAATGTTCGGCGTCGGCGAAGGCGGCACCGGGCTGATCCCCTCGCCCACCGGCGACGGCCAGATCCTCTACAAGGTGGCCGAAGTGTTCGAGCCGGCCGGCGCCGATGGCAGCTCCGTGCCCGACGACGCGCAGAAATCCTTCACCGCCGGCATGTCGGACGACCTGCTCGACCAGTTGGTGGCGCAGTTGCAGACGCAATACGACGTCCGCATCGATCCGGCCGCGGTTTCCCAGGCGCAGGCCCGATGAGCGCGCTGAAGACCCATATCGCCAAGGTCGCCGCCGGCACTCCTCTTTCGTTTGAGGAGGCGCGCGAGGCCTTCGACATCATCATGTCGGGCGACGCGACGCCCGGTCAGATTGGCGGCTTCCTGATGGCGCTGCGCGTGCGCGGCGAGTCGGTGAGCGAGATTTCCGGCGCCGTCGCCACGATGCGCGCCAAGATGCTGCGCGTCGAGGCTCCGCACGGCGCCATCGATATCGTCGGCACCGGCGGCGACAATTCGCACAGCGTCAACATCTCGACGGGATCGGCATTCGTCATTGCAGCGAGCGGCGTGCCGGTGGCCAAGCACGGCAATCGCGGCCTGTCCTCATTGACCGGCGCTGCCGATGTGCTCACCGCGCTCGGCGTCAAGATCGACATCGGACCGGAGACGATCGGCCGTTGCATCCATGGAGCCGGCGTCGGCTTCATGTTCGCGCCGGCGCACCATCCGGCGATGAAGCACGTCGGCCCGATCCGGGGCGAGCTTGGCACGCGCACCATCTTCAACCTGCTCGGACCGCTGTCCAATCCGGCCGGCGTCAGCAGGCAGATGGTCGGCGTGTTCCTGCCGGAATGGATCATGCCGGTTGCCGAGGCGTTGAAGGCGCTGGGCACCGAGCACGCCTGGATCGTTCACGGCGACGGCTATGACGAGATCACCACCACCGGCGAGACGCAGGTGGCGGAACTTGCCGGCGGCGAGATCCGCACCTTCGCGCTCACCCCCGAAGCGGTCGGCCTGCAGCGCCACACCAAGGACGAGTTGCGCGGCGGCGACGCGGCCTACAACGCCAAGGCGCTGCGCGATATGCTGGCAGGTGCTGCGGGCGCCTATCGCGACACCGTGCTGATGAATGCGGGCGCCGGCCTGGTGGTGGCCGGCAAGGCGACGACGCTCGCCGACGGCATGGCGAGCGCGGCACAAGCCATCGACAGCGGCCGCGCGCTCCAGGTGCTCGGTCGGCTGGTTGAAATTTCGAACGAGTAGGGCCCCTTGTCCGACATTCTGCGCAAGATCGAAGCTTACAAACGCGAGGAGATCGCGGCGGCCAAGCAGCGCGTGCCGCTGGCCGAGATCAAGGCGCGGGCTCAAGGCGCCGAGGCGCCGCGCGGTTTTCTTGCCGCGCTCGAGGCCAGGCGCAAGGCCGGCGGCTTCGGGCTGATCGCCGAGATCAAGAAGGCGAGCCCGTCCAAGGGGCTGATCCGCGCCGATTTCGATCCGCCGGCGCTCGCAAAGGCCTATGCGAATGGCGGCGCCGCCTGCCTCTCCGTGCTGACCGACGCCCCGTCCTTCCAGGGCGCGCCCGAATTCCTCACCGCCGCGCGCGCCGCCGTCGCCTTGCCCGCGCTGCGCAAGGATTTCCTGTTCGACGCCTATCAGGTGTTCGAGGCCCGCGCCTGGGGCGCCGACGCCATCCTGATCATCATGGCGAGTGTCGACGACGCGATGGCGCGCGAGCTCGAGGCGACGGCCCTCGAACTTGGCATGGATGCGCTGGTCGAAGTGCATGACGAGGCCGAGATGGAGCGGGCGCTCCGGCTCTCGTCGCGGCTGATCGGCATCAACAACCGCGACCTCAGGACGTTCGAGACCAGCCTCGGCGTTTCGGAGCGGCTGGCGGCGATGGTGCCGGCCGACCGGCTGCTGGTCAGCGAGAGTGGCATCTTCACCCATCAGGACTGCCGCAGGCTGGAGAAGTGCGGCATCGGCACCTTCCTTGTCGGCGAGAGCCTGATGCGGCAACAGGATGTCGCGGCGGCGACTCGCCTGCTTCTGACAGGCAAGGCGCCGGCCGAGGCCGTCTGACGATGGCGGCCGCCCTCACCCATCTTGGCGCCTCTGGCGAAGCCAACATGGTCGACGTCGGCGACAAGGCCGAAACGGTGCGCACCGCGATCGCCGAGGGCTTTGTCTCGATGCGCGCCGAAACGCTTGAGATGATCCTTGCCGGCGACGCCAAGAAGGGCGATGTGCTGGGCACCGCGCGCATCGCCGGCATCATGGCGGCCAAGCGCGCGCATGAGCTGATCCCGCTCTGCCATCCGCTGCTCCTGACCAAGGTTTCCGTCGATATCGAACCGGACAAGTCGCTGCCCGGTCTCAAGGTCACCGCGCTTGCCCGTGTCACCGGCAAGACCGGCGTCGAGATGGAAGCGTTGACGGCGGCCTCTGTCGCCTGCCTCACCATCTACGACATGGCCAAGGCCGCCGACCGCGCCATGGTGATCTCCGGCATCAGGCTGGTCGAAAAGACCGGCGGCAAGTCCGGCGACTACAAGTCGGCCGGGGCGGGCGCCTGATGGCGCTGGTTCCTGTCGCCGAGGCGCTCGAGCGCCTTCTGGATGGAGCGGCGCCGCGGGCCAGCGAAAGCGTCGCACTGATCGACGCCGCCGGTCGGGTTCTGGCCGAGCCTGTGGTGGCGCTGCGCACGCAGCCGCCCTTCAACGCCTCAGCCATGGACGGCTATGCGACGCGCGCCGCCGACGTGGCATCCGTTCCGGCGCGGCTTTCGGTGATCGGCATCGCGCCGGCCGGTCGCGGCTTCGAAGGCAGCGTCGGCACGGCGCAAGCCGTGCGCATCTTCACCGGCGCGCCGCTGCCGCGAGGCGCCGACACCATCGTCATCCAGGAGAATGTGCAGGACCTTGGCGGCGGCACGATCGAAGTGACCGAGCCGACCGCTGAAGGGCGCAACATCCGCCGGGCCGGGCTCGACTTCGTAGAAGGCGATGTGCTGCTGGAAAAGGGCCGGCTGCTCGATCCGGCGGCATTGTCGCTGGCGGCATCCGCCAACCACCCGCGCCTCACTGTGGTGAAGCGGCCGCTGGTCGCCATCATCGCCACCGGCGACGAACTGCTGTCACCCGGCAGCGAACTCGGTCCCGACCAGATCATCTCGTCCAACGCCTATGGCGTCGCCGCCGCTGCGCAATCGGTCGGCGCCCGCGCGCTCGATCTCGGCATTGCCGCCGACCGCAAGGAAGCGATCGCCGCGCTGGTCAGGCAGGCCGTCGAGCAGCAGGCCGATGTCATCGTGACGCTTGGCGGCGCCTCGGTCGGCGACCACGATCTCATTCACGACGTGCTGACCGGCGAAGGCATGACGCTCGATTTCTGGAAGATCGCCATGCGCCCAGGCAAGCCGCTGATGTTCGGCCGGCTGGGACCCGCGCGCTGCATCGGCCTGCCCGGCAATCCGGTCGCGAGCCTGGTCTGTTCGCAGCTGTTCCTGAAGCCGTTGCTGGCGCGGCTCGGTGGCCGCGAGTTCCGGCAGGATATGCGCGAGGCGCGGCTGGCCGCGCCGATGCAGGCAAACGATCTGAGGCAGGATTACGTGCGCGCCGTCGTCCGCGAAGAAGCCGGCTCACTGGTCGCGACGCCCTTCGGCATCCAGGACTCCTCGATGCTGCGCATGCTGGCCGACGCCAACGGCCTGATCGTGCGCGAGCCCTTCGCGCCTGCGGCCGCTGTGGGCGATGCCTGCCGCGTGCTGATGCTACGCTGAACAAAACGTCAACGCATTCATTAAACTTTAAACGGTTGCGGAACACAACTGGAACAGATAGTGTTTGTTCTGGGTTTGTTTTTCTGATTCTGGTTTCAGAACCCGTGGGGGCCGCCATGCTGACGCGCAAACAACATGAACTCTTGATGTTCATCCATGAACGGCTGAAGGAAAGCGGCATTCCGCCCTCTTTCGACGAGATGAAGGAGGCGCTTGATCTGGCTTCGAAGTCGGGCATCCACCGGCTGATCACGGCGCTGGAGGAGCGCGGCTTCATTCGCCGGCTGCCCAACCGGGCGCGTGCGCTGGAAGTGCTGCGCCTGCCCGATTCGATCGCGCCTGGCCTCAATGCCGCGAAGAAGTTTTCGCCGAGCGTAATCCAGGGAAGCCTCGGACAGGGCAATCTCGGCCGGCAGATCAAACCGGCGTCGCCGTCGCGCACCCCCAGCAATGACGACGACGCTGTGTCGGCGGTGTCGATCCCGGTAATGGGCCGCATCGCCGCCGGCGTGCCGATCGACGCCATCCAGCACCAGACGCATTCGATCTCGGTGCCCCTGGACATGATCTCGGGCGGCGAGCATTATGCGCTGGAGGTGAAGGGCGACTCGATGATCGAGGCCGGCATCTTCGACGGCGACACGGTCATCATCCGCAACGCCGACACGGCGAGCCCCGGCGAGATCGTTGTGGCGCTGGTCGACGAGGAAGAGGCGACGCTGAAGCGCTTCCGCCGCAAGGGCGCATCGATCGCGCTCGAAGCCGCCAACCCTGCCTATGAGACCCGCATCTTCGGCCCTGACCGGGTCAAGGTGCAAGGCAAGCTGGTCGGCCTGATCCGGCGCTACTGAGCGGACGGCGCCAGTTTGACCACCGGTTTTTCGGGTCTCTGATAAGGCGGCAGTCCCCTCGCCTCGCGAGAGTATTTGCGCTGCTCGTGCCATGGCCGGTAGGGCTTTTCGACCGCGTAGCGGATTGTTGCTTGCGCGGTCGCCGATTGCGGATCGAAGAAGACGGCGGCGCTGCCGGAGCGGGCGAGCTGACGTTTGGTGACGACGAGCGCCAGCGAATTCCAGCAGGGACTGTAGGCCGTGGCGTCGTCGATGACGATCAGGTCGGCGAAGGCGCAGGCCGGCCGCGCCGTCTTGCGGTTTTCCGCGAGCGCCACGATTGCGCCTGACGGATGCCGGGCAAGGCATAGCCCGTCCCTGCAGTAAAATGGCGAGCCCGGCGGCAGGTCGAGCGGATCGATGTCGAAGCGTGCATCCCCTGTCTCGAAGGTCTCCGGCTCGACGATGGTCTCGGCCACCAGCGCGCGTTTCCAGTTGTCGGTGGTGAATTCGTTCGACCGCGCCCGGTTGACGGCGAGTTCGCCGCCGCCGATCGGCATCGCCACCAGATGCGCATCCTCCGAGATCAGCACATCGGGCGTGCGGGTATTTGAAACCGTCAGCAGGCCGGCCAGAGCGAAGGGGATCGCCGCAAGTCTCAGCCAGGTCGTGGCCATGGTCGCGATGACCAGCGCTATCGTCACGAAAAGCACCGACTGGATGGAGATCAGCCCGACGGCATCGACCGGCGAGCGTTCGGAGATCCACCCGGAGATCGCAATCATCGCCGTCAGGCCCTTGCCCATCAGATACAGGAATGGCCAGTCGAGACCGAACGGCATCGTCAGGGCGCTGGCGACCCCCAGGAACATGACCACCGAAACGATCGGCATGACGGCCAGGTTGGCGAGCAGGCTGAGCGGCGAAACGCGCTGGAAGTGCCAGATCGCGAAAAGCGCCGTAGCGCTGCCGGCGATGATTGAGGTCATGGCAAGGCCGCCCATCCCCATCACCAGCTTTCGCGACGCAAAGTGAAGGAACGATCGCTTCGGCGGCGGCGCGGTCGTCCTGTCGGCCCGATAGTCCGACCAGCCGGCATAGGCGCCGACCAGCGCGGCGGTGGCGGCGAACGACATCTGGAAACTCGGGCCGACCACTTCGTGCGGCGACACAAGAATGACGGCGATGGCCGAGATCGCCAGATTGCGCATGGTGAGCGCGGCCCGGTCGAACAGCACGGCGACAAGCATCACCGCCAGCATGATGAAGCTGCGTTCGGCGGCGACCACAATGCCGGAGAAGACGAGGTAAGCGGCGATCGAGACCAGCGCGGCGGCGGCGGCATATTTCTTGACCGGCCGGCGCGAGGCGAAGTCGGGAAACAGCGCGAAGGCGCCGCGCAGCAGAAGCATGATGGTGCCGGCAACCAGCGCCATGTGCAGGCCGGAGATGGAGATGATGTGGTAGATGCCGGTGCGCCGCATCGCCTCGTTGATCTCATCGGGAATGCCTGCGCGCACGCCGACGATCAGCGCCGCCGCGATCTCGCCCTCCGGGCCGCCAACCAGGCCGCGGATGTGGTCGGCGATGCTCTCCCGCGCCTTCTCGATCGCGGAAGCGAGGCGCGCCGTCGCTGGCGCCTCTTCGCTGGCTATTGTCTTTGGATTGCCGAGGAAAAAGCCGCTGGCGCCAATGCCCGAAAAATAGCTGTCGAAGGAGAAGTCGTAGCTGTCCGGCCGCACCGGGCCGGTCGGCTGCAGCAGCCTTGCATAGCCCGTCAGCAGCGAGCCGGCGGTCATGTCGGCGGGAACTTTCCGCGCCGAAAGCCTGACCCGCTCCGGCGCGTAGCGCAGCTTTGGGTGGGCGGTGGAGATCACATCGATTGTCAGTCTGACGCGGCCGTTCTCCATCTCCTCCAGGCTGACGAGGCGGCCGGTCAGGCGGGTCTGGATCTCGGAACCGAGCATCGGGGTCGCGGCGCGCCAGGTCTCGACCTTTGCGGCGAGAAAGCCCAGGGCGCAAAAGAACGCCGCCATGAAGAGGAGATGCGTCCTTGGCCGCGAGCGCGAAACCAGCGCGCAGACAGCCATCAGCGCCACCGCCGCAAGCGGCCTGTAGAGATCCGGCTCGGCGTTCAGCGAGAAATAGAAGATCACGCCGGCAGCCAGGAACACCGGCACCAGCAGGAAGCCGATGCCGCGATCAAGCTCGGTCGTGGCCGCGTTGCCGATGCTGCGGTGAAACGCCGGCCATGAGACGCGGCCAAGCTGCCTGCGGAGCCGCGTGATGGTTGCCGTTGGCGAGGCCGGGCGGAATCCACCTCCATCGGGCGGCAAAATCTCTTTGGCCGGACGCGGCTCCGGAAGCGAAACCGGCGCGGCATCGGCAGGCAGCATGTCAACAAACAGCAGGCGCTCGCTGACGCCAGCTGTCGTCCCCTCGCCCTCCTCCGCGCCGCGGCCTCGTCCAGCCATCAGGTCTGCCCCTTGCGCCCCAGACCTCCTATGCTACATGAACGCCGAAAACGCGAAAGTCCGCGCCACCACGCCCGCTTCCTGTGCCAGCCTGAGAGTGCCATGTCCGACAAGGTCGTCACCCGTTTTGCCCCCTCGCCGACAGGCTACCTGCACATTGGCGGGGCGCGCACGGCGCTGTTCAACTGGCTCTATGCGAAGCACACCGGCGGCACCATGCTGCTGCGCATCGAGGACACCGATCGCGAGCGCTCCACCGAGGCGGCGACCGCTGCCATCCTGGACGGGCTGACCTGGCTCGGCCTGTCATGGGACGGCGAGGCCGTGTCGCAGTTCGAGCGCGCGCCGCGCCATCGCGAGGTCGCGGAGCAGCTCGTACGCCTGGGCAAGGCCTATTACAGCTACGAGACACCCGCGGAGCTTGAGGCGATGCGCGAGGCGGCGCGGGCCAAGGGCCTGCCGCCGCGCTACAACGGCCAGTGGCGCGAACGCGACCCGTCCGAGGCGCCTCCCGGCCTCAAGGGTGCCATCCGCATCAAGGCGCCGACCGACGGCGAGACCGTCGTGCACGACCGCGTGCAGGGCGAGGTGCGCTTTCCCAACAAGGATCTCGACGATTTCATCATCCTGCGCTCGGACGGCAACCCGACCTACATGCACGCCGTCGTCGTCGACGATCATGACATGGGCGTCACCCACATCATCCGCGGCGACGATCATCTGACCAACGCAGCGCGCCAGACGGTGATCTACAACGCCATGGGCTGGGATGTGCCGTCGATGTCGCACATCCCGCTGATCCATGGCGCCGACGGCGCCAAGCTGTCGAAACGGCATGGCGCGCTCGGCGTCGAGGCCTATCGTTCGATGGGCTATCTGCCGGAGGCGCTGCTCAACTATCTCGCCCGCCTCGGCTGGAGCCATGGCGATGACGAAGTCATGTCGATCAAGGACATGATCGGCTGGTTCGACATCGGCGACGTCAACAAGGGCGCCGCCCGCTTCGACTTCGCCAAGCTCGAGGCGCTGAACGGCGTGCACATGCGCAAGATGGACGATCATGCGCTTTTCGACATCTTCGTCGCCACCCTGCCCTATCTCGAAGGCGGCCCCGCGCTCGCCGCCCGGCTCGACGACCAGAAGAAGGCGCAGTTGCTCGCGGCCCTGCCCGGCCTCAAGGAGCGCGCCAAGACGCTGGTCGAACTGGTCGACGGCGCGGGGTTCCTGTTTGCCGAGCGGCCGTTGCCGGTCGACGAGAAGGCGGCGGCGCTGCTTTCCGGCGAGGCGCGCGCCGTTCTGCGTGGCGCCCATGCGACGCTGACAGCGGTCTCTGGCGACTGGACGGCAGCTGCCGCCGAGGCCGCGATCCGTGACTTCGCGCAGGCCGGCGGCCACAAGCTCGGCGCCGTGGCGCAGCCGCTGCGAGCCGCGCTGACCGGCAGGAGCACGTCGCCCGGCGTGTTCGACGTGCTTGCCGTGCTCGGCCGCGAGGAAAGCCTGGCGCGCATCGCGGATCAAATCGATTAGGAGCGAACTGGCCCAAGAAGATTGGCATTGAAAGGCGCGTTTCGCAGTGCAACATTAGGCCTTGGCCCAATCTGGCACGCACCTCCTAAAATGCGGTGGCGAGTACGCGCATTCCGGTGATTTCGATGTGTCGTTTTGCAGGAATTTGCCTTGCCGGCATGAGGAAACAAGAAGGAGTTTCTAATGAGCGAAGCTGCAACAAAACTGGACTTGGGGGCCAACCCGCGCGAGTCGACCGCCAAGCTGGAACTCGCCGGCAAGACGCATGAATTCAAGGTGCGAAGCGGTTCGGTCGGGCCTGACGTCATCGACATCGGCGCGCTCTACAGCACCACCGGCGCCTTCACCTACGATCCCGGTTTTACCTCGACGGCAAGCTGCGAGTCGGCCATCACCTTCATCGACGGCGACGCCGGCATCCTGCTGCACCGCGGCTATCCGATCGACCAGCTCGCCGAGCATGGCGACTTCCTCGAGGTCTGCTACCTCCTGCTCTACGGCGAATTGCCGACCAAGGCGCAGAAGGACGACTTCGACTACCGGGTGACGCGCCACACCATGGTGCATGAGCAGATGTCGCGCTTCTTCACCGGCTTCCGCCGCGATGCGCATCCGATGGCTGTCATGTGCGGCGTGGTCGGCGCGCTGTCGGCCTTCTACCACGACTCGACCGACATTTCGGATCCCTACCAGCGCATGGTCGCCTCGATGCGGCTCATCGCCAAGATGCCGACGATCGCGGCGATGGCCTACAAGTACCACATCGGCCAGCCCTTCATTTATCCGAAGAACGAGCTGAACTTCGCCGCCAACTTCCTGCACATGTGCTTTGCGGTGCCGTGCGAGGAGTACAAGATCAATCCGGTGCTGGCGCGCGCCATGGAGCGCATCTTCATCCTGCACGCCGATCACGAGCAGAACGCCTCGACCTCGACGGTGCGTCTTGCCGGCTCATCGGGCGCCAATCCGTTTGCCTGCATCGCCGCCGGCATTGCCTGCCTGTGGGGCCCGGCGCATGGCGGCGCCAACGAGGCGGCGCTCAACATGCTGGGCGAAATCGGCCATGTCGACCACATCCCGGAATTCATCGCCCGCGCCAAGGACAAGAACGATCCGTTCCGGCTGATGGGCTTCGGCCATCGCGTCTACAAGAACTACGATCCGCGCGCCAAGATCATGCAGAAGACCGCGCATGAGGTGCTGGGCGAGCTCGGCATCAAGGACGACCCGTTGCTCGACATCGCCATGGAGCTGGAAAAGATCGCGCTCACCGACGCTTATTTCATCGAGAAGAAGCTCTATCCGAACGTCGACTTCTATTCCGGCATCACGCTGAAGGCGCTGGGCTTCCCCACCACCATGTTCACCGTGCTGTTCGCGGTCGCCCGCACCGTCGGCTGGATCGCGCAGTGGAAGGAGATGATCGAGGATCCGCACCAGAAGATCGGCCGGCCGCGTCAGCTCTACACGGGCGCCGCCGAACGCGACTACGTGCCGATCGCCAAGCGCTGATCGCGCCCGAGCGAAAAGGTGAAAAAGCGCCCGCGAGGGCGCTTTTTATTTGATGTGTCGCAGAACGACCTCGGCGGCGATATCGCCTGACGGTCTGTCCGTCGCCATGCGCCGCGCGATCTCGGCGAACCCGTCCTTCTGCCAGGCGCGCATGCCGGTGTCGGAAAACAGCGTCTCCAGTTGCCTGGCGAGGTTCTCCGGCAGGACATACTGGTCGTAAAACTCCGGAACCAGGGTCCGGTCCGAGATCAGATTGGGCAGCAGCGCCGACCAGACGGAAATGAGATGAGGCATGACCAGCCGCGCTACGGGATCGAGCTTGTAGCACGACACCATCGGCACGCCCGACAGGGCCAGTTCGAGCGATACCGTTCCCGAGGCGATCAGCGCGGCGTCGGCCTTGCCGAAGGCCTGCCATTTGCGTTCGGGCTCGACGATGATCTCCGGTTTGTCGTCCCAACTGGCGACCGAAGCCCTGACCAGCTCGGCGACGTGCGGCACGGTCGGCAAGAGCAGACGCAGGCGATGCCCACGCTGGCGCAGGATCGACATCGTCTTGCCGAACGGCTCGATTAGCCGGCGTACTTCGCCACGACGGGAACCCGGCAGCACCAGCAGCGTCTTGACGCGATCCCCCGCCAGGTCCCGGGGGAGCCCTTGCGCCTTGGCTGCGCCAAGCACGCCAGGATCCCGCGCCAGGCGATGCCCGACATAGGTGCCAGGCGGACCGCCGAGGCGGGCGAGCGCCTTCACCTCGAAAGGCAGGATGCACAGGATATGGTCGACATAGGGCTTCATCGCCACCGCCCTGCCCGGTCGCCATGCCCAGACACTCGGGCAGACATAGTGGACGATTGGAATCGACGGGTTGGCGGCACGCACCTTCTTCGCCACGCGCAGCGAGAAATCCGGGCTGTCGATGGTGATGAGGCAGTCGGGTTTTTCGGCCGCGATCATGCTTGCCGTCTGGCCGATCCGCCTGATCAGGCGCGGCAGCTCGCGCAGGATCGCGCTGAACCCCATCAGCGCGATCTCGCTGCCGTCGAACAGGGATTTCAGGCCGAGCGCCTGCAAATGCCGACCGCCGATGCCGAGAAGCTGAACATCCCGGCCCGTCGTCCGCTTCAGCGCCGCGACGATGTCGGCGCCCAGCAGGTCGCCCGATTCCTCGCCGCAGACGACGGCGACCTTCAACGACTTGCTAGTGGCCATGAGCCGGCTCCTCGGCGGGCAGGCCGATGATGAAAAGGCCGAGCGCATTGGCGCGCGCGATCGTATCGGGACCTTCAAGGATCAGCGAGCGGCCGGCTTCCACGGCAATCCCTGCCAGCCCTGCCTCTTGCGCCGCCTCGACCGTCCGCGGGCCGATGGTTGGTAGATCGGCGCGCAATTCCTGGCCGGGCTTGGCGCATTTGACAAGCACGCCGCGGGTCTTGCCGGCGAGCCGGCCATGGTCGCGCAGTTGCCTGGTCCGCTCGAGCAGTCCGTTGGTGCCCTCTATGCCTTCCAGCGCGATCGCCCGGCCGCCGATGGCAATGGCAGCCTGGCCGATATCCAGCGCGCCGATCGCCTTCGCGGCCACCCTGGCCGCCTCGATGTCACGCCAGTCGGCTTTGCTTGGCTCAGCCTGGGTCAAAGGGCCCTTGCCGGCGAGCAGTTCGGGCACGATCTCATGCGCTCCGACGACCTTGATGCCGCGCTTTTCCAGAAAGCGCGTCAGGATCCGCAGCAGGCCGTCATCTCCGCGCGCCAGCCCCATCACCACCGTCGGCACGACCGCCAGCAGGCCAAGGCTCGGCCGCATGGCGCTTAATTTCGGCCTGCGCCTGATCTCGCCGGCCAGCACGAGATGGCTGATCCGCTTGCGCCTGAGCAACGGGACCAGCGAGCCGAAGTCTTCGAGCGCGAGTTGCTCGGCCTCATAGCCGGCGAGGTCCTGCTTGCGGTCGACCTCGCCTTCGGCAGCGATGATGACGGGCGGGTGCCCTTGCCTTGCCAGGCTGGCCGCGACTTCCACCGGCAGGCTGCCGCCGCCGGCGATGATGCCGACCCTGGAGCCCGGCGCGAGGTCTAGCTTGGCTCCGGCAGCCTCAGCCTTCGTCATCGGCATCGTCGCCGTCGCCGCCCTTGAGCGACGGGACGGCATAGTGCCGCTTGCCGCGACTGGCGATGAAATCGATGATTTTCATGGCCGTCGGCGAGGAGGCGAATTCCGCCTTGGCGAACTCGATGTTCTCGCCGACGGTCCGCGAGCGGTCGAAGATCGTCCGGTAGGCCTTGCGCAACAGGTGGATCTCGGCGCGCGGCAGGCCCGAGCGCTTTAGGCCGACGATGTTGAGGCCGCGAAGGCTGGCGCGGTTGCCGACGGCAATCGCATAGGGAATGACATCGCCGACGACTGCCGAACAGCCGCCGATGAAGGCGTTGTTGCCGATGCGGACGAACTGGTGAACGGCGGTGAGGCCGCCAATATAGACGTTGTCGCCGATCTCGCAGTGGCCGCCGAGCGTCGCGCCATTGGCGAAGGTGGCGTTCTTGCCAACGACGCAGTCATGGGCGATGTGGGCATAGGCGAGGAAATTGCCATTGTCCCCTACCGTCGTCTCGCCACGGCTGGAATCGGTGCCGAGATGCATGGTGACGCCTTCGCGGATCGTGCAGTTCTCGCCAATCACCAGCGTCGTGCGGCCACCCTTGTGCTTGGTGTTCTGCGGCGGCGCGCCCAGCGTCGCCATCGGATAGACCTTGGTACCGGCACCGACGGTGGTCGCGCCCATCACCGAGACATGGCTGACCAGTTCGACGCGGTCGCCGATCACGGCGTCGGCGCCGACATGGCAGAACGGCCCGATGCGGGCGCCCTTGCCGATGGCGGCGCCATCTTCGACGACGGCGGAAGGATGGATGAATGTCTGAATTGTCATGAGCATTTCGATCGTCAGCCGGTGACCATCATCGCCGAAATCTCGGCTTCGGCGGCCTTGGCGCCGTCCACCAGGGCTTCACAGGCGAATTTGAGCAGGTTGCCGCGCTTCTTGATTTTCTTGACGTGGATCTTCAACTGGTCGCCGGGGACGACCGGCTTGCGGAACTTGGCATTGTCGATGGTCAGGAAATAGACCAGCGAGGGTTTTTCAGCGTTGAGGCTGCGGATGCAGATGGCGCCGGCGGTCTGCGCCATGGCCTCGACGATCAACACGCCCGGCATCACCGGCTGATCCGGGAAATGGCCCTGGAAATGCGGCTCATTGATGGTCACGTTCTTGATGCCGACGGCGGAATCGTCGCCGTCGATGTCGACAATGCGATCGATCATCAGGAACGGATAGCGATGCGGCAGGAGCTTCATCAGCCCCAATATGTCGACCGCCTCGAGCGTCGCCACCATGTCAGCCATTCCCATCGCCCTGTTTGCGGGTCCTGGCCAGCTTGCGCAGCATCGCGATCTCGCGCATGGCCTCGGCCATCGGCTGCGCCGGATAGCCTCCCCAGATCTCGCCCGCCGGGACGTTGCTCATGAATCCGCTTCTCGCTGCAAGCTTGGCCCCAGGCCCAATGGTCAAATGATCGGCGAGGCCGACGCCGCCGCCCATGGTGACGCCGTCGCCGACGACGACGGAACCCGAAATACCCGAAAGTCCGGCTATAATGCAATTGCGGCCGATGCGGACATTGTGGGCGATCTGCACCAGATTGTCGATCTTGGTGCCCTGGCCGATGATTGTATCGGACATGGCGCCGCGATCGACGGTGGTGTTCGAGCCGATCTCGACATCGTCCTGGATGACGACGCGACCGATCTGCGGCACGCGCTCCGGCCCTTTGGCGCCGGCGACAAAGCCGAAGCCGTCCTGGCCGATCCTGGCGCCGCCATGGATGATGACGCGATTGCCGATCAGCGCATACTGCACGCTGGCGCCCGGGCCGACATAGCCGTCGCGGCCGATCTGGCAGGAATGGCCGATGACCGCATGCGGAGCAATGATGGTGCCGCTGCCGATCGAGACGCGCGGACCGATGACCGCGCCGGCCTCGACAACGGCGCCGGCCTCGACATGCGCCGACGGGTCTATGTGGGCATGCGGGGAGATGCCGGTTTCGCCGGTCATGGGCCCGGGTGTGGCCGCTTGCGGAAACAGCAGGCGCCCGACCAGCGCGAACGCCTGCTGCGGGCGCGGATGGGTGAGGACCGCGACGCCTGCCGGAGCCTTGCTCGCGAAGTCCGCCGGACAGAGAACCGCCGCAGCCTTGAGCGACGGCATAAGGGCGAAATTGCGCTTGCCGTCGACGAAGACGAGCGCGTCCTTGCCGCCTTCATTGGCCGGCGCCAGGGCTTCGATGGCAATATGGGATTGGGCGGAATCGACAAGCTGGGCGCCGGTCAGATTCGCGACTTCGCCTGCCGTATACCGGCGTGATGGCGCGAAGAACACCGGATCGGTCATTCCAGAAGCAATATCCAGCTTGGTCGGATCACTCTTCCGGACCGCAACGCGGCCCGGAAGCATTGTTACCCGCGGATCAGAAACGGGTCGCTATGCCGAAGTTGAATTCCTGCACGTCGTCGGTCGGTTGCTTCTTGACCGGCACCGCGTAGTCGATGCGGATCGGGCCGAAAGGCGAAGCCCACATCAGGCCGACACCAACCGAAGCGCGCAGCTTCATGTCGGTCGTCGACTGATCGACCAGGGCGGTATCGACCTTGCTGCCATAGAGCGTTGCCGCATCGGCAAAGACCGCGCCGCGCAGGCCGAAGCTTTCCGGGATAACTGGCAGCGGGAACTGGGCTTCCGCCGAGGCATTGAAATAGGTGGTGCCGCCGAGGTGATCGCCACTGGTGCCCGTGGCAACAGGTCCGATGCCGCCATAGGCGAAGCCGCGAATCATGCGGTCGCTGCTCTGGAAGTGATCGAAGATACGCAAGCCGTCGTCGCCATAGCCTTCGATGTGGCCGGCACCGCCGGAGATCAGGCCGACCAGATCCAACTGCTCGGAAAGGGTCTGGTAGACACTGCCGCGGCCCGTCACCTTGACGAACTTGGCATCACCGCCGAGGCCGGCCACTTCCGTGGTCACATTGGCATAGATGCCTTCATGCGGGTTCTTCATGTCATCGATGGTGTTGTAGGTCAGGCCGAGGCTGACCGACGACTTGATCCACGGACTTTCGTCAATACCCTGAACGATCGCCGCCGAGATATCGCAATCCGCGTCCGGAATCCCATCTTGCGGCGTGTCATCGCAACCACTGTCGAGCTTATACTTCTCCTGCGCGATGTTGTACGCCAGCTGCGTCGAGATGTTGTCGGTGATCGGCAGGCCGAAGCGCACGGTCGCGCCCAACGTCTCACTGTCGTAGTGATCGTAGTTGCGCGTCTGCTGGAAGACGTCGAAGCCGGCCGCGATGCGGCGCCCGAGGAAGTAGGGCTCGGTGAAGGAGAAGCTGTAGTCGCGCGAGTTCTTGCCGCCGCCCGCCGCGATCTTGATGTACTGGCCGCGGCCGAGGAAGTTGCGCTCGGTGATCGAGCCTTCGACGGACGGCCCCGCCGTCTCGCCGCCGGTCGAGTAGCCAGCGCCGACCGAGAACTCGCCGGTCGACTTTTCGACCACATCCACCACCAGCACGACCTGGTCGGGCTGCGAGCCCGGCACCGTCGAGATGTCGACTTTGTCAAAGTAATTGAGCGCTTCCAGGCGCTTCTTCGCGCGCTGGATGAGCACCTGGTTGAAGGCATCGCCTTCGCTCACATCGAACTCGCGACGAATGACATAGTCGCGCGTGCGGTCGTTGCCGCGGATTTCGATGCGCTCGATATAGGCCTTGGTGCCCTGGTCGATCGTATAGACGACCGAAATCGTGTGGTTCTCGAAATTGCGGTCGCCACGCGGCGTCACCTGGGCGAAGGCATAGCCGGAACCGGCAACCTTCTCGGTCAGCGCGATGATGGAGTCCTCGACGTCCTTGGCGTTGTAGACGTCACCCTTATGGGTTTCGACCACCGATTCCAGCGCCTTCGAGTCGACCTCGGGGATGGTGCTTTCGACACTGACGTCGCCGAACGTGTAGCGATCGCCTTCCTGGACGGTGATGGTGACCGTGTATTTATTGGTGGTGTCGTCGAGCTCGCCGACCGCGGAGACGACCTGGAAGTCGGCATAGCCGTGATTGTAGTAGAAGCGGCGCAGCAGTTCCTGGTCGGCGCGCAGCTTGTCCTCGTCATAGACGTCGTCGCGCAGCACGAAGGAAAGCCAGGACGAACGCTTGGTGGCGATGACGTCCGAAAGGCGGCGGCTCGAATAGGCGCTGTTGCCGACGAAATTGATCGCGGCGATCTGCGTGCGGCCACCTTCATTGATGTTGAAGACCACGTTCACGCGGTTGTCGCCGAGTTCCATGATCTGCGTCGTCACGGCGGCGTCGTCGCGGCCGATGCGGCGATACGCAGCCTTCACCGCATCGACGTCCGAATCGAGCGTCTGCTGGGAGAAGGTGCCGCGCGGCTTCAGCTGCACGGCGACTGCCAGTGCATTGTCCTTGAGCTTCTTGTTGCCCTGGAACAGGACCTGGTTCACGACCTTGTATTCGGAAACCTTGACGACCAGCGAGGAGCCGACCTGGTTGATCTGCACATCCGAGAACAGTCCGGTGCCGAACAGCGCCTTGACCGCATCGTCGATGTCGGAGCTGGAGAAGGCCTTGCCGGGCTTGATCTGGATGTAGTTGCGGATGGTGTCTGCGTCGACACGCTGATTGCCCGTCACCTCGACTCTGGAGACAACGGCCGCCTCGGCAGCTGATGTGGCAACGAACTGCACTGCGAGCGCGCCTGGCACAACCAGAGCGGCGGACAAAGCCACCGCGGACGCGGCGCTCAGAAACTTGGATGCTGCCTTCATCGGGCTTTTGTACCTTTTCTCGTAGTCCCCACGGCGAGAAAACCGGACGTGCGGTAATTTTCCCATACCGTATTAACCGGATTTTCCCTACACGCAAGGCTTCTGGTTAATTTGTAATTACTTAACCCTGGTGCGTGGCTTTCGCGTCACGCCTTACCCCTGTGCATGGTAAACGGCGTCTCAACATTGCGGCTGCTGAAGCCAAATTTCTTCATGATTTCAGCATCCAAACAGATCGTTCCAGAATACGAACCCCATGAAGCCGAGCACCAGAAGCAGCCCGGCCCGATAGGCCATTTCCATCATCCGTTCCGACACCGGCCGGCGGATGACCGCCTCCACGCCGTAGAACAACAGGTGGCCGCCGTCGAGAGGGGGAATCGGCAACAGGTTGAGAATTCCTATCCCCACTGACAGGAAAGCAACAAGCTGCACAAGCCACTCGAAGCCGAGTTTTGCCGCCTGCCCCGACATTTTCGCGATCTTGATCGGCCCGCCCAGCTGGCATTTGTCCTCGCGGCCGACGAGGAAACGCTGCAGGAACTGGCCGGTGCGCTGAATGACGTGACCGGTCTCTTCGACGGCCGCTCCCACCGCGCCGACCGGATTGTAGGTGATGACGCGCGGCTGGCCGAGTTCCGTGCTGTTGGCGACGCCGATCACCGCCACCTTGATCTTGTTGCCCAGCGCGTCCTGCTGCTCCATCGGCTCCGGCGTCGCCGTGAGCGTGATCTCCTTGCCGCCACGCAGCATGGTGAAGGCGATGGCGTCGCCGGCGCGACCCTGGACCAGGCGCTGGACGTCGGCGAAGGTTTCGACCGCGCTGCCATCGACTTTGACGAATCGGTCACCGGGCAGGATGCCGGCTTTCTCGGCCGGGCTGCCGGCGACAACCTCGGCCACCATCGGATCCAGCACCGGGCGGCCATAGACGGAAAACAGCACGGCAAAGACGGCGATCGTCAGCAGGAAATTGAACAGCGGCCCCGCCACCACCGTGGCTGCGCGCTTCCAGATCGGCTGGGTGTGGAAGGCGACAGCGCGCTCGGCAGCGCTCAGCGTTTCCAGGTCCTCGGCGCTAGGCTGGCTCGACGTGGCATTCATGTCGCCGACGAACTTCACATAGCCGCCAAGCGGTATGGCGCAGAGCTTCCAGCGCGTGCCGTGGCTGTCGTTGAAGCCGAAGAGCTCGGGGCCGAAGCCGATCGAAAAGGCCTTGACGCCGATGCCGCACAAGCGGCCGATGAGGTAGTGACCCATTTCGTGCACGAAGACCACCACGGTCAGCACGAACAGGAACGGCACCAGCGTGCCGAGGACGAAGCCTTCCGTGCTGAACAACGCGTGAAGAATCTCGTTCAAGTCGTGTCCTCAAGATCGTGCGCGACGCAGGCCGTGCCGCGACTGTGACATCAATCCAGGCGAATCCGTGGCGCAGCCCGTCTCTCGCCCTACGACATGCGGTTCAAACCGGAAACAGCCCCTGGGCCGGATGATCGGCGCCCGCCGATATCCATCCGATGACGTACAGGGCGAACGCCGCCGCGACAAGCCCGTCCACCCTGTCCATGACGCCGCCATGGCCGGGTATCAGGTTTCCCGAGTCCTTCTGCCCATGGCGACGCTTGACCCAGGATTCGAAAAGGTCACCGGCTTGCGAGACGACCGACAAAGCCAGGGCGACAAGGCCAACGATGCCGAGATTGCCGACCCCGGCCACCGCAGCCAGAAGCACACCCGCGATCACGCCGCCAATGGCGCCGCCGAGCGCCCCGCTCTGCGTCTTGCCGGGCGAGATCGACGGCGCCAGCTTGGGGCCGCCGACGGCGCGACCGACGAAATAAGCCGCTATGTCGGTCGCCCAGACGACGGCGAACAGGAAGAGGATCGCAATCAGGCCGGAATGGTCGCCGTCGCGCAGCATCGCCAGCGACAGGCCGGAGAGAGACGCATAGGCCAGCCCGGCGGCATCCCATTGCGCCGCCCCGCGCATTTGAGCGCTGGCAGCCGTGACCACAACTATGACCACGACGAGCGAGAGCAGCCAGGATGCCGGCACGCCGGCTATCAGGAAGCCGATGAAGGCCAGCAGCAGCGCCTCCGGCAGGAAGCCCAGGGAACCGCCGGTTGCCGGGCGCGCCATGCGTGACCACTCATAGAAAATGGTGGAGACGATGAAGGTACAGAGAAAGCGGAACGGCAAGCCGCCGAGCCAGGTGAGCCCGAGGGTGACGGCGGCCAGCACGAGCGCCGAGATGACGCGCAGCTGGAGGTTGCTCATCTGGCCGCCGCTCACGAAGCGACGTCTTGGGCGGCAAGCCCGCCAAAACGGCGCTCGCGGCTGGCGAAGTCGCGCAGCGCGTCGGCCAGGTGCTCGCGGCTGAAGTCCGGCCAGTAGCAAGGCAGGAACACCAGCTCGCTGTAAGCCGCCTGCCACAAAAGGAAGTTGGACAACCTGAGCTCGCCGCTGGTGCGGATGACCAGTTCGGGATCGGGAATGCCGTCGGTGTCGAGCGCGCCGGCAAAGGACTCCGCCGTGATCGCCTCGCTGTCGATCTCGCCGCGCACGGCCGCGGCTGCAAGCTTGCGCGCCGCGCGCACGATTTCGTCACGCCCGCCATAGTTGAAGGCGATGACCAGCGTCAGCGACTCGTTGCCGGCGGTGAGCGATTCGGCTTCCTGCAGCAGGCCCCTGATGTCGGGCTGCAGTCCTGACCGGTCGCCGACGATTCGCACCCGCACGCCGTTCTGGTGCAGTTCGGCAAGGTCGCGGCGGATGAACAGCTTCAAGAGGCCCATCAGGTCGCTGACCTCGGATTTGGGCCGCGACCAGTTTTCCGACGAGAAGGCGTAGACAGTCAGGAACGAGATACCGAGGCCAGGCGCGGCGCGCACCGTCTTGCGCAAGGCCTCGACGCCGGCGCGATGGCCGGCAAGCCGCGGCATGCCGCGCGCCTTGGCCCAGCGTCCATTTCCATCCATGATGATCGCGACATGCGCGGGCGTTGCCATGGTCTCGCTTTCGGGCCGGTGAAGGACCGACCCTAAACCTGCATGATTTCAGCTTCCTTATCGGAAAGCAGATGGTCGATGGTGCTGATCATCTCATCGGTCAGTTTCTGCACCTGGTCGGAACGCTTGCGGTGGTCGTCCTCGCCGATATTGCCGTCCTTTTCGGCCTTCTTGAGGAAATCCATGCCGTCACGGCGGACATGGCGGACAGCGACGCGGGCATTCTCGGCATAGCCGTGCGAAATCTTGACCAGTTCCTTGCGGCGCTGCTCGTTGAGTTCGGGCAGCGGGATCCTGAGATTGGTGCCGTCGACGATCGGGTTGAAGCCGAGATTGGATTCGCGGATCGCACGGTCGACGGCGCCGACCATCGCCTTGTCCCAGACCGACACCGAAAGCATGCGCGGCTCTGGCACGGATACGTTCGCCACCTGGTTGATCGGCATCGAGGTGCCGTAAGCCTGGACCTGGATCGCGTCGAGCAGGTTGCTGGACGCGCGCCCGGTGCGCAGCGAGGCCAGATCATGCCGGAACGCGGCGATCGCCCCGTCCATGCGCCGCTTGAGGTCGTCGAACTCACCACTCATCATCGTCTCCTCGACCCGTTTGCCGGGTTCACTGTTCAGGGCAACGGCCCCGTGCTCGAGCCTCGTTCCGAAAACCGGCTGTCGCTTTCATTAGCGGGCTTCCGGTTCGGATTACGCTCCGGATCAATCGTCCGCAACGACCGTGCAGCGGCCGCCGCCCCTCAGAATCTCGCCAAAACCACCCTTCTCGTGGATCGAATAGACGATTATCGGAATGTTGTTTTCGCGCGCAAGTGCAATCGCTGCCGTATCCATGATCGAAAGCCCGCGTTTGATCACTTCGGCATGGCTGATGCGCTCGAAGCGGGTCGCGTTGGGGTCCTTCTTGGGATCGGCGGAGTAGACGCCATCCACCTGGGTGCCCTTGAACAGCGCGTCGGCGCCGATTTCGGCGGCGCGCAGCGCCGCGGCCGAATCGGTGGTGAAGAACGGGTTGCCGGTGCCGCCGGCGAAGATGACGACCTTGCCCTGATTCATGTAGGCAGTGGCCTGGCGCTGGGAGAAGCTCTCGCAAAGCTCCGGCATGGCGATTGCCGACAGCACCACGGCCTCGACGCCGATCTTATTCAGCGAGGTGCGCAGCGCCAGCGAGTTGATGACGGTGGCAAGCATGCCCATGTGGTCGCCGGTGACGCGATCGCCGCCCTTGGACGCAACCGCCACGCCGCGAAAGATGTTGCCGCCGCCGATGACGACACCAACCTCGATGCCCATCGCGCGCGCCTCGGCGATATCGGCGGCGATGCGGTCGACGACCGACACATCGATGCCGAAATGCTGCTCGCCCATCAACGCTTCGCCCGACGCTTTCAGCAAGACACGTCGGTAGAGGGGCTTCGCCGTCATCTGAACCTCGTCATTGTGCGTGTGATGCGCCTGGGGTGGCCGCCCTCGCGCAGGCGCCGCGCCAAAACAGCGGCGCGATGCGAGTTCCGATACACGAAGGGCGCCGCGATGTCACGCGGCGCCCCTGCGCAATCCCCGCCCGCCGGCTGCGGCCAATCAGTCGCTGGCAACGCTGACGGCTTCGCCTTCGATGAGCACCGGCGACGCATAGCCCGCAGGTTTGTCGCCTGTCGTGGCGCCGCCAGTGACGCGGCCCTGTATCTCGAAACCGAAATAGGAATAGGGGAATGGCGCGGGGGACCGGCTCGCCTCGTCCAGCCTGCCGCGAAGATCGGCGGGAATCGAAAAATCCAGCGCGCCGAGATTGTCCTGCAGCTGGCCGAGCTTCGTGGCGCCGAGGATGACCGAGGCGATCCCCGGCTGCGTCGCCACCCAGTTGAGCGCCACCTGCGGCATGCTGCGGCCGAGGTCGGCGGCAACCTTTTCGAGCTCCCCCACGATCTTCCAGTTGTGCTCGGTGAATTTCTGGAACCCCGGATGGGTGGTGTTGCGAAACCCATCGAGCCGGCCGGCATTTCCGGCCTGCGCCGGCCGATACTTGCCGCTGAGCAAGCCGCTGGCCAGCGGGCTCCAGACCATGATGCCCGCCCCGTGACGCGTGCCGAAGGGGACGAACTCATGCTCGATCGAACGTTCGACGAGCGAATATTCGAGCTGCAAGGCCGAAACCGGCTCGTAGCCGCGCAATTCGGCAATCGCCTGGGCGCGGCCGGCATACCAGGCCGGCACGTCCGACAGACCGATATGGCGCACCTTGCCCGCGCGCACCAGGTCGTCCAGCGTGCGCATGACCTCTTCGGCCGGCGTCAGCCTGTCCCAGACGTGAAGCAGGTAGAGGTCGATATAATCCGTGCCGAGCCGCCTGAGCGAGGCCTCCACCGCGCGCATGATGTTCTTGCGGCCATTGCCGCCGCTGTTCGGATTGCCGGGCTCGGTGTTCATGGTGAACTTGGTGGCGATCACGGCCTTGTCGCGCAGCCCGCGCTCGGCGACGAATTCGCCGAGCCAGGTCTCGCTCGTGCCATTGGTGTAGAGGTCGGCCGTATCGAAGAAATTGCCGCCTGCCTCGACATAGGCGTCGAACATCGAGCGGGCGGTTTCCCGGTCGGCTCCCCAGCCCCATTCGGTGCCGAACGTCATGGTGCCGAGTGCGAGACGACTTACCCGAAGGCCGCTGTGGCCGAGCGTGTAGTAGCTCATAGTCATGGTGTTGTTCCGATCCAGGTTGACGCCGCCTTTCAGCGGCCGGGAGTGGCCTTGACCCACGGGTTGCCGCGCTCATGCGTCATGCGGAACGTGAACCCATCCACTTTCCAGCCGGTTTGCGTGCGGGTCAGGTGGTGTTCGTAGGTGCCCCAGACTTCCCAGAGCGGGTCGCCATTGCCTTCCATCCGGTTCCAGGCGTAGCCGTTCGACGACACGGTGGCGCCATTGCCGTCGAATGCCACCTTGTGGTTGGTGCGCAGGTGCAGGCTGGTCTTGCTCCCCTTGAGGTTCGCCGACCATGTGCCGACCAACTCGTCGGAAGGGATGGTGGCCGGCGGCTGTCCGGAGAGGCTGCTGAAGTCCACAGTGACGATATCTGCGAAGTAACTGCGGGCAAGCGGCCAGTCCTGTGCGTCGACGGCGGGGTCGATGGCGTCGGCGATGCGGATGACGGCGCGCTCATCGGCGAGCGCGCGCCAGTCGGACGATTCCGCCCCGCCGGCATCGACCGGCGCCAGCGCAATGCCGGCCGCGAAAGTGACGTGCTTCAACGCATTCATGTCATCTTCTCCTCGTACATCAGCCCGCTGCCGATGGTGCTGGCCACAATGTGGGCCGATGTGCCGGAATCGATAAGATTGCATTGTTCGCAGTGACTATGCGATATCGTTCAGCAATGGATCGCGATCTGCTCAGCCATCTGCCTGTCGTCGTCGCCGTGGCGCGGCGCGGCGGCTTCGCGCTTGCCGCGGCGGAGCTCGGCATGAGCCCGTCGGCGGTCAGCCATGCGGTGCGTCTTGTCGAGGAAAGGATCGGCCAGCCGCTGTTCGCCCGCACGACGCGCAGCGTTTCGCTGACCGAGGCCGGCAAGGCATTGATCGAGACGGCGGCCCCTGCCCTGCAGGACATCGCCGAACGCATGGACCGCATCCGCGGCATCGGCGGCCGTCCGGCCGGGCTGCTCAGGATCAATGTCTCCCATATCGCCATCCCCCTGGCGGTGACGCCCGTGGTGGCGGCAATGGCGGAACGCTATCCGGACGTGACCGTCGAGCTGTTTGCCGATCAGGGCCTCGTCGACATAGTTGGCGAAGGTTTCGACGCCGGCATCAGGCTGGGCGAGATGATCGCGCAGGACATGGTGGCGGTCCGGCTGACGCCGCCATTCAGCGCCGTGATGGCCGCTGCGCCGGCCTATGTTGGGCGGCGCGGCCGTCCCGCCAGCGTAGCCGATCTCGCCAGCCACAATTGCGTCGGCTACCGCCTCGTGCGCAGCGGCGCGCTCTATCGCTGGGACCTGAGCGAGGACGGCAAGGACGTTTCGGTGGAGACGCACGGCACGGCAGTCGTCACCGATTCGCTCGCCGCGATCGACCTCGCGCTTGCCGGGGTCGGCATCATCTACGTCTTCGAGCCGCTGGTGCGCGCTCACATCGCCGCCGGCCGCCTCGTGCAGATCCTGCCGCAATCGGCGATCGAGGAACCCGGCCTGTTCCTCTATTTCCCGCGCCGGGCGTCGATGGCGCCGAAGCTCAGGGCCTTCATCGACACCGCACAAGAAATCGGCCGGGCATCCTCGCGGACGCCCGGCCGTGCTGCCTGAGCTCTGTAGCCTTACTTGTGCTTCGGGCTATTTCTTGACCGCCGCCGCGACTTCCGCGGCGAAATCGGTCTCTTCCTTCTCGATGCCTTCGCCGAGCGCGAAGCGCAGATAGGCAGTGATCTTGGCCGGCGCGCCGATCTCCTTCTCGGCATCCTTCAGCGCCTTCTCGACGGTGATGTCGGGATTGAGCACGAAGGCCTGCTTGAGGAGCACGACCTCTTCGTAGAACTTTCGCAGACGGCCCTCGACCATCTTCTCGATGATCGCTTCCGGCTTGCCGGTCTGGCGCGCCTGGTCGGCGAAGATCGCCTTCTCGCGCTCGACGGCCGCCGGGTCGATCTGCTCGGCGGTCAGAGCCATCGGGTTGGTGGCGGCGACATGCATGGCGACCTGGCGACCGAAGGCGTTGGCGGCATGCTCGTTGCCGGTGGTCTCGATCGCCACCAGCACGCCGAGCTTGCCGAGGCCGTCGGCGACGGCGTTGTGCACATAGGTCGCCACCGCGCCGTGCGGCACGCTGAGCTTGGCCGAACGACGGAAGCCCATGTTCTCGCCGATGGTGCCGACCGCGTCCTTGATTGTCTCGGTGACCGACTTGTCGGAGCCCGGATATTTGGCGGCGGCCACCGCTTCGGTGGTGCCGTAGGCGAGCGCCACCTTGGCGACGTTGGCGACGATTTCCTGGAAGGCAGCGTTACGGGCGACGAAATCGGTCTCGGAATTGACCTCGACGACCGCAGCCTCGCGCACGCCGGAATCGACACCGATCAGGCCCTCGGCGGCGGTGCGGCCGGCCTTCTTGTCGGCCTTGGAGATGCCCTTCTTGCGCAGCCAGTCGACGGCCTCTTCCATGTTGCCGTTGGTCTCGTTCAACGCCGCCTTGCAGTCCATCATGCCCGCGCCGGTCAAGTCGCGGAGTTCTTTGACCTGTGCAGCCGAAATGCTCATTGTCGCCTCTTTGTTTCAAATGCGCCGACGCACCATCGATTCTCGATGATGCGCCCGGCGACAGCGCTTAGCGCGCCAAGATATTGGAAAGATGAAGGCCGGAACCGGCCTTCGCTATTATGCTTCCGGGGTCTCGGCCGCCGGAGCATCGAGCGCCGGCTCGACCGGAGCCTCGACCGAGGCGCCGATGTCGACGCCGAGCGCGCCCTGCTGGCGGGCGATGCCGTCGATGGCAGCCTTGGCGATCAGGTCGCAGTAGAGCTGGATGGCGCGGGCCGCGTCGTCATTGCCCGGGATCGGGAAGTCGATCTTGTCCGGGTCGCAGTTCGAATCGATGATGGCGACGACCGGGATGCCGAGACGCTTGGCCTCGAGGATGGCGATCGCTTCCTTGTTGGTGTCGATGACGAACATCAGGTCCGGCGTCGAGCCCATGTCCTTGATGCCGCCCAGCGCCTTGTCGAGCTTCTCGCGCTCGCGGTCGAGGTTGAGGCGTTCCTTCTTGGTCAGGCCCTGGGCCTCGCCGGCCAGCAGCTCGTCGAGCTTGCGCAGGCGCTGGATCGAGTTCGAGATCGTCTTCCAGTTGGTCAGCATGCCGCCGAGCCAACGCGAGTTGACATAGTACTGGGCCGAGCGCTGCGCGGCGTCGGCGACGATTTCGGACGCCTGGCGCTTGGTGCCGACGAACAGCACGCGGCCGCCCTTGGCCACGGTGTCCGACACCTGCTTGAGCGCCTGGTTCAGCAGCGGCACCGTCTGCGACAGGTCGATGATGTGGATGTTGTTGCGGGCGCCATAGATGTAGGGCGCCATCTTCGGGTTCCAGCGGTGGGTCTGGTGGCCGAAGTGAATGCCAGCTTCCAAAAGCTGACGCATGCTGAAATCAGGCAGAGCCATTCTCAAGTTCCTTTCCGGTTGGCCTCCACGGACACAGGCATTTTCGGACCGTGGTCCTCGAACGCCACCGGAGGTTTCAGCCGGATTTCTCCCGGGCAGACACCAAAGTCCGTGTGTGGAATGAGCGCGCATATAGAGGGGATGCGCGACAAACGCAAGCGCCCCGGCCGTCTGCCGATCAGCGTGCGACGATCAGCGCACCCGTGCCGATCATGGCGCCGCCGGCAAACCTGTTCATCAGCCGCATGCGCCTGGACGTCGTGAACCAGCCTGAGGCCCGCCCGGCGAGTGCCGCGTAGACGCCCATGGTGACGATGTTGACGCTGATCACGACCGCGACAACCAGCAGCCCGTCGGCGAACGTCATGGTGTCGAGGTCAAGGATCAGCGGCATGATCGAGGCGTGGAACAGGATTGCCTTGGGATTGCCGAGCGCGATGGAGGCGCCAAGGAAAAACGAGCGGGAGAGCCTTGCCTGGGGTGCCTGCGCCGCCTCCGCATGAGCAGCCGCCGAGCGCCACATCCTGATGCCGAGGAACACCAGATAGGCAGCGCCCGCATATTTCAGCGCGAGGAACACCCATTCGAAGGTCTGGGCCAGCGCCACCAGGCCGAGCAGCGCCAGGATCACCAGCACCGCGTCGCCGGCGGCAAT
Organism: Mesorhizobium sp. M4B.F.Ca.ET.143.01.1.1; assembly: GCF_004792275.1. Classification (NCBI taxonomy): domain Bacteria; kingdom Pseudomonadati; phylum Pseudomonadota; class Alphaproteobacteria; order Hyphomicrobiales; family Phyllobacteriaceae; genus Mesorhizobium; species Mesorhizobium sp. M4B.F.Ca.ET.143.01.1.1. Next base: position 22,422 of record NZ_SRSR01000018.1, on the reverse strand, counting down.
GCCGACACCGGCCATGAAGGCGCGGACAAAGCCACGCGAGACGCCGTTGGTGATGACCGCGAACATTGCCGGGCCGGGCGTGGCGGCGGCGAGAGTGATCGCGGCGCAGTAAGCCAGAAATGCCGTCAGCGTCATGGCCTTATCTTCCCGTTCGGCACCCGCACGCGGCGAAAGATCGCAACGATCTCCTCGCGGCTGCATTCGATGGCGCCAAGCCGCACGGCCCGGTCGCGCTCGAAGCCGGTTATGTCATAGTGCGGCGCCGATGTCTTGGGCGGCCCCTGGTAGGACGAACGCTTGAGGCCGAGTTCGGTGGCGAAGCGATGCAGTTCGTCGGTGTCGTCGGCCATCAGATGGCACCAGCGGTGGCCGGCCCATTTCCAGATCGCCGCGTCGACATAGATCGCCATCAGGCCTGCCGCTTCCCTCTTCAGCGCCAACGGCCCTGCGAGTCGATTTGCCTTCGACTATTTCGATGCGGGACAGGGTTTCGACTGGTCGAACAGCGACAGGTTGACCAGCTTGCCGGTCATCGAGAAGTCACCATAGTCCATGACCAGGTCGCGGGTGATGCCGTTTTCGTGCAGCTTGAAGCTGATCCGGTACTCCGGCACCTCCTCGCCGCTTTTGTCGGTTTCGTCGAAATAGGCGATGTCGACCGGCCAGTATTTGTCGGCGGCGAGCTTGGCCAGCGCCGGCGCTTCCGGGTCGGTCTTGTCGGCGTCGGTCTTCTTGCCGACGACGACCGTCGTCGTCATCACCTTGTTGGCGTCTTCCGACCCGTCGAACAAGTTGGTTTCATAGAAGCTCTCGCCCTTCTCGGCCTTGCCGATCAGTTCCACCAGATGCTGGGTCGGGAACTGGGTGGCGGCGAGCTCCAGGCTGTTCTTCTCGGGCTTGTCGATGTCGACCTTGAGGCCCTTGGCCTCCCTGGTCGCCATGCCCTTGACTTCCTTGTCGAGGTTCTGGTCGACGAAGGACTTGGTGACGAAGGAGAACGTCTTGCCTTCGGCATCCTCGAAAGTGGTCGTCTGCTGATCGGTCAGGCGCGTGTTGTCGTTGGTGACGATCTGGGTGACGAAGCGGAATTTCACCGTGTAGCCCTCGCAAGGCGAGCCATTGAACTCGTACACCATGCGGCCCGAAATACCGGTTATGCCGGAGCGGTCGGATGCCTTGTTGAGGGTCAGGTCGTAGACCGCGCGATGCGCCTGCAGCGCCGGAACGGCAAAGGCGGGAGCCACCAGGAACAGCGCTGGCACAAGGATGGCAGGGAATGCTAGGCGCTTTGCGCGCATATGGTGCTCCGATCGTCGCGGCTGATGGCAGGCCGCAGGGAAAGATGGTCCAGCTTAAAAAAAGTCATGGCGGAAGCGAGGCAAAAATAGCAATTTCGGCCCGGCTCGCGCTGCGTCTTCAAGCAATAGGGAAATACGATGAGTGAAACAATCGAAAAGCGGCTAAGCGATCTCGGCGTCACGATTCCGGCCGCCGCCGCGCCGGCCGCCAACTATGTGCCCTATTGCCGGACCGGCAATCTGCTGTTCACGGCGGGGCAGTTGCCGCTCGAGGACGGCAAGCTGCAGGCGAGCGGCCTGCTCGGCCGCGACGTCGATACGGCGGCCGGCAAGGAAGCCGCAAAATACTGCGCCATCAACATCCTGGCGCAGGCCAAGGCAGCGCTCGGCGATCTCGGGAAGATCCGGCGCCTGGTCAAGATCACCGTCTTCGTCGCCTCGGCGCCCGACTTCGTCGAGCAGCATTTGGTCGCCAACGGCGCTTCCGATTTCCTGGTCGCGGTACTGGGCGAAAACGGCAAGCACGCCCGCTCCGCCATCGGTACCGCCTCGCTGCCGCTCAACGCGGCGGTGGAAATCGAAGCGATCTTCGAAGTCGAATGAGCCGGACTGACATCATGACCGATCTTTCCTGGCTGACCGCCCGGCCCGTGGCCCACCGCGGCTTCCACGACATGAACAAGACGCGCTGGGAGAACACGCTGTCGGCCTTCGCAGCCGCCGCCGAGCGCGGCTACGCGATCGAATGCGACGTGCATCTCTCGTCGGACCGCGTTCCCGTCGTCATCCATGATGGCGACATCAAGCGGCTGACCGGTGAGGACGGCTTCGTCTGGCAGCGCACGGCGGCGGAGCTCTCGGCGCTCAAGGTCGGCGGCACGGCCGATCATGTGCCGACGCTGCAGCAGGCGCTCGACCTGATCGACGGCCGCGTGCCGCTGGTGGTCGAACTGAAGGGCACGCCGGGCTACGACCAGGGCCTTGTGGCGACCGTCGGCAAGATGCTCAAGCGCTACAAGGGCAAGGTTGCGATCATGTCGTTCGACCATTGGCTGATCCGCGATTTTCCGAAGGACGCGCCCGGCATTCCTGGCGGGCTTACCGCCTACGGCAAGGACAATCAGCTGATAGAGGCGCATTTCGCCATGCTGGCGCATGACATCGCCTTCACCTCCTATGCCGCCGGCGACCTGCCCAACCCATTCGTCAGCTTCGTGCGCCAGCGGCTGAAAATGCCGGTCATCACCTGGACCGTGCATGACCAGCCAGCGGTGGAGCTCACCTTCAAATATGCCGACCAGATGACCTTCGAGGGTTTCGAACCCGATCTCGTAAAGGTGGCGTGATCCAGGCTTGCGCGGCCCCGGATGGAGCTTAAATAAGCCTCATGGATCAGGGTGATGACGATGATGGACAGATGGCGGATGCGGAGTTTTCGATCCGCGTCGCTTTCGGCATCGGCGCCTTCACCTGCGACGAGTGGGACGGCTTTGCCGGGACCACGCGCGGCGACAAGGAAAACGGCTATAATCCTCTCGTTTCATTCGCCTTTCTGAGCGCGCTTGAAGAGTCCGGCTGCGCCGTGCGCCGCACCGGCTGGCAGGGCCATCACCTGCGGCTGGAGACGGCCCAAGGCAGGCTGCTGGGCGCCGTTCCGTGCTATCTCAAATCGCACAGCCAGGGCGAGTATGTCTTCGATCATGGCTGGTCGGATGCGTTCGAGCGCGCCGGTGGCCGTTACTATCCGAAGCTGCAAAGCGCCGTGCCGTTCACGCCCGTCACCGGCCCTCGCCTGTTGGTCAGCAAGGGCGAGGACGACGGCGCGGTGAAGGCCGGCCTCGCCGCAGGCCTGAAGATGGTGACCGACAGGCTGGGCGTCTCTTCCGCGCATGTCACCTTCGCCCCGGAAAGCGATGTCGCGACGCTGGAGGCAGCCGGCTTCCTGCACCGCACCGACCAGCAGTTCCATTTCTTCAATGAAGGCTTTTCGAACTATGACGACTTCCTCGCCACGCTTGCCTCGCGCAAACGCAAGGCGATGAAGAAGGAGCGGCGCGAGGCGCTGGTGGACGGCATCACCATCGACTGGCTGACCGGCAAGGACCTGACCGAGAAGGCCTGGGACGACTTCTTCGCCTTCTACATGGATACCGGCAGCCGCAAATGGGGGCGGCCCTATCTGAACCGCCAGTTCTTCTCGCTGATCGGCGAGCGCATGGCCGACGACATCCTGCTGGTGATGGCCAGGCGCAACGGCCGCTACATCGCCGGCGCCATCAACTTCATCGGCTCGGACGCGCTCTACGGACGCAACTGGGGCTGCATCGAGGACCACCCCTTCCTGCATTTCGAGGTCTGCTACCACCAGGCGATCGACTTCGCCATCGAGCGCGGGCTGAAGGTGGTGGAAGCCGGCGCGCAGGGCGAGCACAAGCTGGCGCGTGGCTACCGCCCCGTGACCATGCACTCGGCGCACTACATCGCGCATCCGGGCCTGCGCAACGCGGTGGCCGATTATCTCCGCCGCGAGCGCCGCGAGGTCGAGCGGATGGGCGAATATCTCGAGGAACACACGCCGTTCCGCAAGGATCTGGCCGAATAGGCCACGCCCTGGTCGAGGCGGGCATGAATCGATCTCGGCTGACCTGCCTTGCCGCGCCATGACGGCTTCGCTACACGAGGCAGGACATCCATGATCAGGAGCGCCCGCCATGGCTGACTACGATCCCGGCAACATCTTCGCGAAGATCCTGCGCGGCGAAATCCCCTCGCACCGCGTCTATGAAGACGATGCGGTCATCGCCTTCATGGACGTGATGCCGCAAGGAAAGGGCCACACGCTGGTGGTGCCGAAGGCGCCATCGCGCAATCTGCTCGACGCCGACACGGCAACGCTCGGGCCGCTCTTCATTGGCGTTCAGAAGCTGGCGCAGGCGGTCAAGAAAGCCTTCGGCGCCGACGGCGTCACCATCCTGCAGTTCAACGAACCGGCTTCGGGCCAGACCGTCTACCACCTGCATGTCCATGTCATCCCGCGCTTCGAAGGCGTCCCCCTGAAGCCGCACAGCGGACAGATGGAAAAGCCCGAGGTGCTGGCGGAAAACGCGGGCAAGATCCGCGCGGCGCTTGCCGGCTGACCAGGCACGGACCGCGGCAAACGGCCAGCCGCGAGAAGCAGCCTACCTTTCCCGCTCGCCGCGCAGCTTGGCCCAGTATTCCAGCCGCTTCCTGATATCGCGCTCGAAGCCCCGCTCGGGCGGATCGTAGAAGGTGCGCCGGCCCATCTTTTCGGGGAAATAGTCCTGGCCGGAAAAGGCGTCGGGCTCGTCGTGGTCGTAGCGGTAGCCGGCTCCGTAATCCTCTTCCTTCATCAGCTTGGTCGGCGCGTTGAGGATGTGCTTGGGCGGCAGCAGCGAGCCGTGCTCCTTTGCCGCTTGTGTCGCCGCCTTGAAGGCGGTGTAGACGGCGTTGGATTTCGGCGCGGTGGCGAGATAGACGGCGGCCTCGGCGAAGGCGAGCTCGCCCTCGGGCGAACCCAGATAGTCGTAGGCGTCCTTCGCGGCATTGGCGATGACCAGCGCCTGCGGGTCGGCCAGCCCGATATCCTCCACCGCCATGCGCACCAGCCGGCGGCCGAGATAGAGCGGATCCTCGCCAGCGTCGAACATGCGGGCGAGATAGTAGAGGGCCGCGTCCGGATCGGAGCCGCGCACCGATTTGTGCAGCGCCGAGATCAGATTGTAGTGACCGTCCTGACCCTTGTCGTAGATCGGCGCGCGGCGCTGGATGATGCGCTGCAGGCCCTCCGGCCCGAACACCTCGCCCGGCTTGGCGGCGCGCCACACTTCTTCGGCAAGCGTCAGCGAAGCTCGGCCGTCGCCGTCGCTCATGCGGATCAGCATGGCCCGCGCCTCGTCGTCGAGCGGCAGCGCCCTGCCCTCGGTCTCCTCCGCCCGCGCCAGCAGCTTGGCGATGCTGTCCTCGCCGAGCGAACGGAAGACCAACACGCGCGCGCGCGACAAAAGCGCGGCGTTCAGCTCGAAGGACGGGTTTTCCGTGGTGGCGCCGACCAGCACGACGGTGCCGTCTTCCATTACCGGCAGAAAGCCGTCCTGCTGAGCCCGGTTGAAGCGATGGATCTCGTCGACGAATAGCAAGGTCTGGCGGCCGTTGCCGCGGCGCAGCTTCGCTGCCTCGAACACCTTCTTGAGGTCGGCGACTCCGGAAAACACCGCCGATATCTGCTCGAACGCAAGCTTGGTCTCGCCGGCCAGCAGCCGGGCCACCGTGGTCTTGCCGGTGCCTGGCGGGCCCCAGAAGATCATCGAGCCGAGCGAGCCGGAATCGATCAGCCTGGTCAGCGCGCCATCCGGACCGGTCAGATGCTCCTGGCCAACGACCTCGCCGAGGTTTTTCGGGCGCAGCCGGTCGGCCAGCGGCCGGCCGGGCGGCGCCTTTTCCGGTTCATCGACGCTGAACAAATCGGCCATGAACGGTCTTCAAAGCTGGAGGACGATCCCTGGATCGCCTCAATAACGCAACACCTGGCGCAGTATCTGCCCGCCGCGCTCGACGGTAAAGCGCCACCAGCGCGTGTCCTGCTGGGCTACCTGCGCCAGCGTCGCCGCCGTGTCGACAGTCGTGCCGTTCACCTCGCGCACGATGTCGCCCGGCTGGAAGCCGAAATCGGCGGCCGGCGAATCGCGATTGATGTCGACCACGGCGACCCCCTTGAGGTCGGTGCGCAGGCCGAGCCGCTGCGCCAGCCGCGGCGACAGCTCCGCCACCTTGGCGCCGGCGAACGGGCTGCGGCCATGCAGCGTCACCTCGGTGGCCTTGGCGCCTTCCGGCGCGCGCTCCAGCGCGATATCCATCGTCGCCTGCTGGCCCTTGCTGAGCACGGCGAAGCTGGCCTTGGTGCCGATCGACAACGTCGCCATACGATAATCCAGCGCCTCGATGCTTTCGACGGTCGTGCCGTTGAGCGAGAGCACGACATCGCCGGGCTTCAGCCCAGCCTTGCCCGCCGGCCCGGCAGCATCGACCGACGAGACCAGCGCGCCGGTCGGCTTTTCCATGCCGAGCGATTCGGCGATCTGCGGCGTCACCGCCTCGAACTCGGCGCCGACATAGGGCCGCTCGAAGAAATCGAGACCGGCCTTGGCCGCGTCGGCGAACGCCCGCACCATATTGGCGGGGATGGCGAAACCGATGCCGATCGAGCCGCCGCTGCGGCTGTAGATCGCCGTGTTGATGCCGACCAGCTGGCCGCCCATGTTGATCAGCGCGCCACCGGAATTGCCGGGATTGATGGCGGCGTCGGTCTGGATGAAATAGCCCGAATCCGAAACGCCGATATGGCTGCGGGCCAGCGCCGAAACGATGCCGCTGGTGGTGGTCTGGCCGACACCGAACGGATTGCCGATCGCCAGCACCAGATCGCCGACCTCGAGCGCGTCGGAATCGCCGATGGCGATCACCGGGAACGGCTTGTCGGCGGAGATCTTGAGCACGGCGAGATCGAGCGTCTCATCCTTGAGCATGACCTTGCTGGTGAACTCGCGCCCGTCGGCGGTCGCCACCTTCACCTCGTCGGCATCCTTGATGACGTGGTAGTTGGTGACGATGACACCGCTCGGGTCGACCAGCACGCCAGAGCCCAGCGAGGATTGCGCGCGCGGCTGCGCGCGGCCGAAGAATTCCTCGAAGAAGGGATCGCCCTCGAAAGGCGACGTCACCTTGGCGGTCTGCGAGGCATACACGTTGACCACGGCCGGCGCCGTCTGCTTGACCAAAGGCGCGAACGAGAGCTGCACCTCCTCGCGGCCGAACGGCACGCGCTTGTCGGGTCCGGAGGTGGCGTTCTCGCCTTCGACGCCATGGAGAAGATCGGTCAGCACGTCGGACAGGCCGGGATCGGCGGGCTTGGCGGCGTCCTCGGCCAGCGCCTGCCTGGCCGCCGGCGCGAACGCCAGCAAGGCCGAGATCAGAACAAGGGACAGCCGTTTCATGCGCATTCCGAATCCTCCAAATCGGGCGCCATTGTCCCGACGATTGTGCAGAATGAAAGGCTAATGCACCGAAATCCGATAATTGTCGCGCAAAAGCACGGGCGTCGGCCGACGAAATTGTCGGAAACGCCAAGCGCCGATTTCAGAATGTAAAAAGGGGCCCACAGGGCCCCTTTGAACACTTGCGAAAAGCCCAGCCTCAGGCGGCCGCGACTTCCTCTTCGGTACCTTCGGCTTCGATGCGGGCGCGGTCGCCGGCGCCCTTGGCCGAGGTGTCGCGGTCGACGAACTCGATGACCGCCATCGCGGCATTGTCGCCGTGACGGAAGCCCGCCTTCATGATGCGCAGGTAGCCGCCGTTGCGGGAGGCGTAGCGCGGCGCGATCGTCTCGAACAGGCGCTTGACGACGCCCTCATTGCCGATCTGGGCGATCACCTGACGGCGCGCATGCAGATCGCCGCGCTTGCCGAGCGTCACCAGCTTCTCGACGATCGGACGCAGGTCCTTAGCCTTCGGCAGAGTGGTGACGATCTGCTCGTGCTCGAGCAGCGAGACTGCGAGGTTGGCGAACATCGACTTGCGGTGGCTTACACTGCGGGCGAAACGACGGCCTTTGAAACCGTGGCGCATGGCTCTTTTCCTTCTTCAGTTGTTCAAGAGGCCACGGCCTCTGATGGTTTTCCGCATGACCGTCGGATCTGGCGGCTCACGCCGCCGATCCTTGGAATTCATGCTCAATATTGGTCTTCGTAACGCTTTGCGAGGTCTTCGATGTTTTCCGGCGGCCAGTCCGGCACTTCCATGCCGAGGTGCAGGCCCATCGCCGCCAAGACTTCCTTGATCTCGTTCAGCGACTTGCGGCCGAAGTTCGGGGTGCGCAGCATCTCGGCTTCGGTCTTCTGGATCAGGTCGCCGATATAGACGATGTTGTCGTTCTTCAGGCAGTTGGCGGAACGCACCGAGAGCTCCAGCTCGTCGACCTTCTTGAGCAGCGCCGGGTTGAAGGCAAGCTCGGTGACGGCTTCGGCGGCGACTTCCTTCTGCGGCTCGTCGAAGTTGACGAACAGGCCGAGCTGGTCCTGCAGGATGCGAGCGGCAAAAGCCACCGCGTCCTCGCCCGAGATCGAGCCGTCGGTCTCGATGGTCATGGTCAGCTTGTCATAGTCGAGGACCTGGCCCTCGCGGGTGTTCTCGACCTTGTAGGAGACCTTCTTGACCGGCGAGTAGAGGCTGTCGACCGGGATCAGGCCGATCGGCGCGTCCTCGGCGCGGTTGCGCTCGGCCGGCACATAGCCCTTGCCGGTGTCGACGGTGAACTCCATGCGGATCTCGGCGCCCTCGTCCAGCGTGCAGATGACGTGGTCGGGGTTGAGGATCTCGACGTCGCCGACCGTCTGGATGTCGCCGGCCAGCACGGCGCCCGGGCCCTGCTTGCGAACGACCATGCGCTTCGGGCCGTCGCCTTCCATACGGATGGCGATTTCCTTGATGTTGAGCACGATATCGGTCACGTCCTCGCGCACGCCGGCGATGGACGAGAATTCATGCAGGACGCCGTCGATCTGCACCGCGGTGACGGCCGCGCCGCGCAGCGAAGACAGAAGCACGCGCCGCAGCGCGTTGCCCAGCGTGAGGCCGAAGCCGCGCTCGAGCGGCTCGGCGACCAGCGTGGTCAGCGTCTTCTTCTTCGACGAGAACTCGATCTTGTTCGGCTTGATCAGTTCCTGCCAGTTTTTCTGGATCATGATGCTTTCCTTCCGTTGCCCCGCCACCATCCAATCGTGGCGGGCGACCTGGAATGCCGCGGAGGAACGCTTTTTGGCGTTCGCGCGGCGTTCGATAGTTCCTTAGACGCGGCGCTTCTTGCGCGGGCGGCAGCCATTGTGCGGGATCGGCGTCACGTCACGGATCGAGGTGATGGTGAAGCCGGCGGCCTGCAGCGCGCGCAGCGCCGATTCACGACCCGAGCCGGGCCCGCAGACCTCGACCTCGAGCATGCGCATGCCGTGTTCCTGCGCCTTCTTGGCGACGTCCTCGGCGGCCATCTGGGCGGCGAACGGGGTCGACTTGCGCGAACCCTTGAAGCCCTGGGCGCCGGCCGACGACCAGGCGATCGAATTGCCCTGCGCGTCGGTGATGGTGATCATCGTGTTGTTGAAGGTCGAATTGACGTGGGCAACGCCCGACGAGATATTCTTGCGTTCGCGACGGCGAACACGAGCGGCTTCCTTGGCCATGGTAGTCCTTTCAGTTGATCTCTACACCGCCGTAATGCCAGCGGCTCCACCTTGGTAAGGGAGTAGGGGAATAGGGAAGTAAGGGAGTAGGGAACAAATGATCCGATTTTCGGACTATTCCCTACTGCCTTACTCCCCTACTCCCTTATTCCCCCAATTACTTCTTCTTGCCGGCGATCGACTTCGCCGGGCCCTTGCGGGTGCGCGCATTGGTATGCGTGCGCTGGCCGCGGACCGGCAGCGAGCGGCGGTGACGCAGGCCGCGGTAGCAGCCGAGGTCCATGAGCCGCTTGATGTTCATCGACACTTCGCGGCGCAGGTCGCCTTCGACCTGGTAGTCGCGGTCGATCGTCTCGCGGATCTGCAGCACTTCCGCGTCGGTCAGCTGGTTGACGCGGCGCTCGGCCGGGATGCCGACCTTGTCGACGATCTCCTGGGCGAACTTCTTGCCAATGCCGTGAATGTACTGAAGCGCAATGACGACGCGCTTGTTGGTCGGAATGTTGACGCCGGCTATACGAGCCATCTTCTCTCATCTCCATATGGGCCGGACACGCCGGCGCTTCAAGTTGCCCCGCGTCCGGTGGAGGCCGGCCCTTGCGGGAGTTTCCAGTTCAAAGCGGCTGCCTTGCCCTTGCGGACAAGCAAAGCCTATGCCTGATGGAAGACGGGCCGCCATACCCCAGCGGACCGCTACAGTCAAGCGCAATCGACTGTTTTCTCTATGCCGCCGCCTGGGTGACGGATTTGAGCACCGTTTCGATCTCGCGCGTCACCGCGTCTATGTCGGCCATGCCGTCGACGCTCTTCAGCCTGCCCTTGGCGTAATAGTAGCCGATCAGCGGCGCGGTCTTCTTGTAGTACTCCCGCAGGCGCTCCTCGAACACAGCCGGATTGTCGTCCTTGCGCGCCGGCTGGCCGGCGGCCTTGGCATCCTCGGCGCGCTTGACGATTCGTCCAACCAGCGCCTTGTCGTCGACCACGAGTTCGATGACGGCATCGAGATGGAGGCCACGGTCGGCGAGCATCGATTCAACCGCATCGGCCTGAACCAGCGTGCGCGGGTAACCGTCGAGGATGAAGCCATTTGCGCAATCGGCCTGGTCGATGCGCTCGGCCACGATGGCGTTGACGATGGCGTCCGACACCAGTTCGCCGGCATCCATCACCGCCTTGGCCCGCTTGCCCACTTCCGTGCCGGCCTGTACGGCCGCACGCAGCATGTCGCCGGTCGAGAGCTGCGGTATGCGGTATTTCTCCACCAGTCTTTGCGCTTGCGTCCCCTTGCCCGCCCCCGGCGGTCCAAGCAATATCAGCCTCATCTGGTCCTCTTCCCCCCGCGCAACTTCGACTTCTTGATCAGGCCCTCATACTGATGCGCGATCAGGTGACCCTGGATCTGCGCCACCGTATCGAGCGTTACACTGACCACGATCAGAAGCGATGTGCCACCAAGGTAGAATGGTACGCCAGTCGCTGAAATCAGGAATTCGGGCAGCAGGCACACCAGCACCAGGTAGATGGCGCCGATGACGGTGATGCGCGTGAGAACATAGTCGATGTAATCGGCGGTGCGCTCGCCCGGGCGGTAGCCCGGAATGAAGCCGGAATGCTTCTTGAGCTGGTCGGCGGTGTCCTTGGGGTTGAAGACGATCGCCGTGTAGAAGAAGGCGAAGAACACGATCATCGCCGCGTAGAACGCCATGTAGAGCGGCTGGCCGTGGCCGAGCGAGGCAAGGATCGTGCTCGCCCAGGCGGGCATGTTGGTCGTCTGCGAGAAGCCGGCGACCGTTGCCGGCAGGAGCAACAGCGACGACGCGAAGATCGGCGGGATGACGCCCGACGTGTTGAGCTTCAGCGGCAGGTGCGAGGTATCGCCCTGGAACATGCGGTTGCCGACCTGGCGCTTCGGGTACTGGATCAGCAGGCGGCGCTGCGCCCGCTCGAAGAACACGATGAGCGCAATGACGACGATGGCCAAAACGATGATCGCCAGGATCAGGCCGGTCGACAGCGCGCCGGTACGGCCGAGTTCCAGCGTGCCGGAGATGGCGCGCGGCAGGCCGGCGACGATGCCGGAGAAGATGATCAGCGAAATGCCATTGCCGATGCCGCGCGCGGTGATCTGCTCGCCGAGCCACATCAGGAACATGGTGCCGCCGACCAGCGTCACCACGGTGGAGATGCGGAAGAACATGCCGGGATCGTTGACGATGCCGTTGCCGCCTTCCAGCCCGACGGAGATGCCATAGGCCTGCACCAGCGCCAAAAGCACGGTGCCGTAGCGCGTGTACTGGTTGATGATCTTGCGGCCCTGCTCGCCTTCCTTCTTCAGCGCTTCCAGCGACGGGATGACCGAGGTCATCAGCTGCATGATGATGGAGGCGGAGATGTAGGGCATGATGCCCAGCGCGAAGATCGCCATGCGCTGCACGGCGCCGCCGGCGAACATGTTGAACATGCCGAGCACGCCCTTGCTCTGCGAGGAGAAGGCCTGGGCGAAAGCGTCCGGATTGATGCCGGGCAGCGGGATATAGGTGCCGAGCCGATAGACGAGCAGCGCGCCGATGGTGAACCAGATGCGTTTCTTCAGGTCCTCGGCCTTGGCGAAAGCCGAAAAATTCAGATTCGAGGCTAGTTGTTCAGCAGCCGAAGCCATGCCTGATTCTCCGCTAGAGCATGATGCCGAAAAGTGTGGAGCGGTTTTCGGACAACATCATGCTCTACTTCTTTGATTGCTATGTCACGCTCGATGCCCGCAGCTCAGGCGGCGCGTGTCACCGAAGCTCACGAGATAAGCTCCGGACCGTAAACATGCAAGCGGCCGCGTTGACGCGGCCGCCATATTGATCGGATCAAAGCGCGATCGGGAGCAAAAACGAAGTCCGCTCTTGCCGACCGCGCTTCAAATCGCCGTTACTCGGCGGCGGCCTTTTCCGGCACCTTCACCGAACCGCCGGCCTTCTCGATCTTCTCGATGGCGGCCTTGGAGGCGCCCGCCACGTCGAAGGCGAGCTTCGCCTTGAGCTCGCCGTCGGAGAGCACTCGCACGCCGTCCTTGACGCGGCGGATGACGCCGGCCGCGACCAGCGCCTCGGCCGTCACCGTTGCCTTGGCGTCGAGCTTCTTGGCGTCGACCGCAGCCTGGATGCGGGCCAGCGACACGACCGTGAAGCTCTTGCCAAACAGGTTGTTGAAGCCGCGCTTCGGCAGGCGCCGGTAGAGCGGCATCTGGCCACCCTCGAAGCCGTTGATGGCGACACCGGAGCGCGCCTTCTGGCCCTTGACGCCGCGACCGGCGGTCTTGCCCGAGCCGGAGCCGATACCGCGGCCTAGGCGCTTCTTGGAGTGCGTGGCGCCGTCCTTGTCACGCAGATCGTTGAGTTTCATCTTCGTTCTCCTGCGCTTGTGCTCAGCCCTCGTCCACGACGCGGACGAGATGCTGGACGGCAGCGATCATGCCGCGCACGGAGGGCGTGTCTTCCAGCGTGCGCTGCTTGTGCATCTTGTTGAGGCCGAGGCCGACCAGCGTAGCGCGCTGCTCCTTCGGCCGACGGATCGGCGAGCCGATCTGCTCGACGGTGATGGTCTTGGTAGCTTTCTTGGCCATGGTCTGGATCCCTGGTCAGCGTCGACTATTCTTCAGCCGCAACGGCATTGCCGCGGCGGGCCTGAAGGGTCGAGTACTTGATGCCGCGCGCTGCAGCCACATCCTTCGGATGCATCTGGCTCTTCAGCGCGTCGAAGGTGGCGCGAACCATGTTGTACGGGTTCGACGAACCCATCGACTTGGCGACCACGTCATGCATGCCGAGCGTCTCGAAGACAGCGCGCATCGGGCCGCCGGCGATGATGCCGGTACCCTGCTTGGCGGCGCGCAGCAGAACGCGTCCAGCGCCCCAGCGGCCCTCGACGTCGTGATGCAGCGTGCGGCCCGAGCGCAGCGGCACGAAGATCATGTCGCGCTTGGCCGACTCGGTCGCCTTACGGATCGCTTCCGGCACTTCGCGTGCCTTGCCGTGGCCGAAGCCGACGCGCCCCTTCTGGTCGCCGACGACGACGAGAGCGGCGAAGCCGAAACGCCGGCCGCCCTTAACCACCTTGGCGACGCGGTTGATGTGGACGAGCTTGTCCACCATGCCGTCATCGCGCTCTTCGCGATCACGCTCGCGGCCGCGACCGCCTTCCCTACGTTCCTGTGCCATATCCTGTTCCTTGTTCTTTTCCGGAAGCACGGGTTGCTGAAATGCCGGCGCCACTTTTGGGTCGCCGGCGGTGAAAAATCATTTTCTTCCTTGCATGATCCTATCCGAAAAGTCTGCAACTTTTCGGGACCAGGCTTAGAAGCTCAGGCCACCTTCGCGGGCAGCGTCGGCCAGCGCCTTGACGCGGCCGTGATAGATGTATGGGCCGCGATCGAAGACGACTTCCTTGACGCCGGCCTTCGAAGCGCGCTCGGCGATCAGCTTGCCGACCGCGGCAGCGGCAGCGGTGTCGGCGCCCGTCTTGAGCGAACCCTTGAGGTCCTTCTCCAGCGTCGAGGCGGCGGCCAGGGTGCGGCCCTGGGCATCGTCGATGACCTGGACGTAGATGTTCTTCGAGGTGCGGTGGACCGACAGCCGCGGACGCTCGCCGGCGACCTTCTTGAGCTGACGGCGCACGCGCTGCGCACGGCGTTGGGTGGTTTCTTTCGGGCTAGCCATAATGTCAGTTCCTTGCCTTCAGTAGACGGGGGCAACCCTGTGCGGTAGGCCAAGCCTCCCGCGGCCGCTCCCCGCGGCGTTGCAGTCTTACTTCTTCTTGCCTTCCTTGCGGACGATCTTCTCGCCGGCGTAGCGCACGCCCTTGCCCTTGTAGGGCTCGGGGCCGCGATACTCGCGGATCTCGGCGGCAACCTGGCCGACCTGCTGCTTGTCGATGCCGGTGACCGTGATTTCCGTCGGCTTCGGCACCGTGATCGTGATGCCCTGCGGGGTCTCGTAGATCACGTCATGGCTGAAGCCGAGCGCCAGCTGCAGGTTCTTGCCCTGCATGGCGGCGCGATAGCCGACGCCGGTGATCTCGAGCCGCTTCTCGAAGCCGTCCTTGACACCCTGCAGGATGTTGACGATCTGCGTGCGCGACATGCCCCACTTGGCGCGGGCGGTCTTGGTCTGGTCGCGCGGCTGAACGGCGATCTCGGTGCCTTCCAGCTTGACCAGCACTTCGTCGTTGACCACGAACTTCAGCTCGCCCTTGGGGCCCTTCGCCGTCACGGTCTGGCCGTTGACGGTCGCGGTCACGCCCTGCGGCAGCGAAACGGGTTTCTTTCCAATACGAGACATTTTGTTGTCCTCGTCACTTCTCTTGGTTCAGGTTCCAGTTTTCGAGCGTTCCCGAAAACCGGATACCGCTTTCGATCTCACGCGCCGGATCAGAAGATCTGGCAGAGGATTTCACCGCCGACATTCTGCTCGCGCGCTTCGTGGTCGGCCATCACGCCCTTCGGCGTCGAAAGGATGGCGATGCCGAGGCCGTTGGCGACCTGCGGGATCGACTTGGCCGAGACATAGACGCGGCGGCCCGGCTTCGAGACACGGGCGATTTCACGCACGACCGGCGCGCCGTCGAAATACTTCAGCTCGATTTCGATTTCGGACTTGCCGTTTTCGAAGTCGGTCTGGCTGTAGTCGCGGATATAGCCTTCAGCCTTCAGCACGTCGAGGACGCGGGTGCGCAGACGCGAGGCCGGAGTCGAGACGCTCGACTTCTTGCGGCCATAGGCGTTGCGGATGCGGGTCAGCATATCGCCGAGAGGATCGCTCAATGACATCTCAATGTCCTCCTTACCAGCTCGACTTGACCAGGCCCGGGATCTGGCCGTTGTTGCCAAGATCGCGAAGCGCGATACGCGAAACCTTGAGCTTGCGATAGTAGGCGCGCGGACGGCCGGTGACTTCGCAGCGGTTGCGGATGCGGATCTTGGCCGAGTTGCGCGGCAGTGCCGACAGCTTCAACTGGGCGCGGAAACGCTCTTCCATCGGCTTGGACTGATCCATGACGATGGCCTTCAGCGCGTTACGCTTGGCGGCATACTGGTCCGCAAGCTTCCGGCGCCTGTTGTTCTTCTCGACTGAGCTGGTCTTTGCCATTTCAGATTTTTCCTTTTTCGCTGCCGTTACTGGCGGAAGGGGAAGTTGAAAGCCTTGAGCAGAGCCCTGGCTTCGTCGTCCGTCTTCGCCGTCGTACAAACGATGACGTCCATGCCCCAGACCTGATCAACCTTGTCGTAGTTGATCTCCGGGAACACGATGTGTTCCTTGATGCCCATGGCATAGTTGCCACGGCCGTCAAAGCTCTTCGGATTCAGCCCGCGGAAGTCGCGGACGCGCGGCAGCGCGATGTTCACGAGGCGGTCGAGGAACTCGTACATGCGTTCCTTGCGCAGCGTGACCTTGGCGCCGATCGGCATGTTCTCGCGCACCTTGAAGCCGGCGATCGAGTTGCGGGCGCGGGTGACGACGGCCTTCTGGCCGGCGATCAGCGCCAGGTCCTCGGCGGCGACCGAAGGCTTCTTCGAATCGCCGGTCGCCTCGCCAACGCCCATGTTCAGCACGATCTTGTCGAGGCGCGGAACCTGCATGTCGTTGTCGTAGCCGAACTGCTCCTGCAGCGCCTTGCGGATGGTCTCGTTGTAGACCTTCTTGAGGCGCGGCTCGTTTTTGGCAGTCGCCTGCTTGGTTTCAGCCTTAGCCATTGATGACTTCTCCCGAGCGCTTGGCGACGCGCACTTTCTTGCCGTCCTTCTGGAAGATGAAACCGACGCGGGTCGGCTTGCCATCCTTGGGGTCGGCCAGCGCGATGTTCGACAGGTTGATCGGCGCTTCCTTGGTGATGATCCCGCCCTCTTGGGACTGGGACTGCTTCTGGTGACGACGGATCATGTTGACGCCACGCACCAGCGCGGTGTCGTCCTTCGGCTGCACCGAGAGGACTTCGCCCGAACGGCCCTTGTCCTTGCCGGCCAGCACGACGACCTTGTCGCCTTTTCTAATCTTCTGCATTGGTCCGGCTCCTTACAGCACTTCTGGCGCGAGCGAGATGATCTTCATGTGGTTCTTGGCGCGGAGTTCGCGCGGAACCGGTCCGAAGATACGCGTGCCGATCGGCTCTTTCTTGTTGTCGACGAGAACGGCCGCGTTCTTGTCGAAACGGATCACGCTGCCGTCCGGGCGGCGGATGTCCTTGGCCGTGCGAACCACGACCGCCTTCATCACATCGCCCTTCTTCACGCGGCCGCGCGGAATGGCTTCCTTGATCGACACCACGATGATGTCGCCGACGGAAGCGTATTTCCGCTTCGAGCCGCCCAGCACCTTGATGCACATGACACGACGGGCGCCGGAATTATCCGCGACGTCGAGGTTTGTTTGCATCTGAATCATGACTGGCCGCCTTCTTCTTTTCTAACGGGACGGGCTCGAAGCCCCTCCCCGGTCTGTCCAAAATTCGCTTGTTTACGCCTGGTCCGAAGACACGACGATCCAGCGCTTGTCCTTGGAAATCGGCTTCGATTCCTGGATGAACACCTGGTCGCCGACCTTGTGGGCGTTGTTCTCGTCGTGCGCCTTGTACTTCTTGGTCATGCGCACGGTCTTCTTCATCACGGGATGCGTGAAGCGCCGTTCGACCTTGACGACAACCGTCTTCTCGTTCTTGTCGCTGACGACGGTGCCCTGCAGAATGCGCTTTGGCATGGTTTTCGTCCTTAAGCCTTCTTGGCCGCGGACTTTTCCGCGGCGATGGTCTTGATGCGCGCGATGTCCCTGCGGACCTGCTTCACGCGTGCGGTCTTCTCGAGCTGACCGGTGGCCTTCTGGAAGCGCAGGTTGAACTGCTCCTTCTTCAGGCTGGCCAGGTCGTCGGTCAGCTGGTCCTGGGTCTTGGTCCGGATGTCTTCGGCTTTCATGATCGGCCCGTCCTTATTCTGCGATGCGCTGTACGAAGCGCGTCCTGACCGAGAGCTTGGCAGCGCCGAGACGCAGCGCCTCGCGCGCCGTCTCTTCGCTGACGCCGTCGATCTCGAACATGATGCGGCCAGGCTTGACGCGCGCCGCCCAATAGTCGACGGCGCCCTTGCCCTTACCCATGCGCACTTCGGTCGGCTTCGAGGTGACCGGCAGATCCGGGAACACCCGGATCCAGACGCGGCCGGCGCGCTTCATCTCGCGGGTGATCGCGCGGCGGGCCGCCTCGATCTCGCGCGCGGTGACGCGGTTCGGCTCAAGCGCCTTCAGCCCGAAACCGCCGAAATCCAGGTTGGTGCCGCCCTTGGCGGTACCGTGGATACGGCCCTTGAACTGCTTGCGGAACTTTGTGCGCTTTGGCTGCAGCATCGTTCTAACTCCAAATTCTCAAATGTCTCAGGCGTTTTCGCGACGGCGGCCGCGTTCGCGCTCGCCACCGGCGGGACCGCCATGCGCATGATCGCCCTCGGTCGCGCGGCGTTCCGAAGCCATCGGGTCGTGCTCGAGGATCTCGCCCTTGAACACCCAGACCTTGACGCCGCAGATACCGTAGGCGGTGTTCGCCTCGGCCGTGCCGTAGTCGACGTCGGCGCGCAGCGTATGCAGCGGCACGCGGCCTTCGCGGTACCATTCCATGCGGGCGATTTCGGCACCGCCCAGACGGCCCGAGCAGTTGATGCGGATGCCCTCGGCGCCGAGACGCATCGCCGACTGCACGGCGCGCTTCATGGCGCGGCGGAACGCGATGCGGCGCTCGAGCTGCTGCGCGATCGACTGCGCGACCAGCGTGGCGTCGATCTCCGGCTTGCGCACCTCGACTATGTTGAGGTGCGTCTCGGACTTCGTCATCTCCATCAGCTTCTTGCGAAGCTTCTCGATGTCGGCGCCCTTCTTGCCGATGATCAGGCCCGGACGCGCCGCATGGATGGTGACGCGGCACTTCTTGTGCGGACGCTCGATCACGACCTTGGAGATCGCGGCCTGCTTGAGTTCCTTCTCAAGATACTTGCGGATCTTGATATCCTCATGCAGCAGCTGGCCGTACTCGCCGGTGTTCGCGAACCAGCGCGAATCCCAGGTGCGGTTGATGCCGAGACGCAGCCCGATCGGATTGACTTTCTGGCCCATTATGCGGCCTCCCCTTTTTCCTCGACTTCACGAACGACGATCGTGAGGTGCGAGAACGGCTTTTCGATACGGCTGGCGCGACCACGGCCACGAGCGTGGAACCGCTTCATGACGATCGACTTGCCGACATAGG
Source organism: Mesorhizobium sp. M4B.F.Ca.ET.143.01.1.1 (assembly GCF_004792275.1). Lineage (NCBI taxonomy): Bacteria > Pseudomonadati > Pseudomonadota > Alphaproteobacteria > Hyphomicrobiales > Phyllobacteriaceae > Mesorhizobium > Mesorhizobium sp. M4B.F.Ca.ET.143.01.1.1. The sequence continues at coordinate 3,608 of NZ_SRSR01000018.1, read as the reverse complement.
CTTCCGCCACGATCAGCGCGTCGACGTCGAGGTCGTGGTTGTTTTCCGCGTTGGCGATCGCCGATTCCAGCGTCTTCTTGACCGTGCCGGAAATCCGCTTGGCCGAGAATTCGAGGTCGGAAAGCGCTGTCGCGACCTTCTTGCCGCGGATCAGCGCGGCAACCAGGTTCAGCTTCTGCGGGCTGATACGGATCGTGCGCAGAACGGCGCGCGCTTCGTTGTCAGCAAGCCTGCGCGGAGCTTTGGCCTTGCCCATGATTATTTCCTCTTCGCCTTCTTATCCGCGCCATGACCGTAATAGGTCCGGGTCGGAGCGAATTCACCGAACTTGTGACCGACCATGTCCTCGTTCACGGAGACGGGAACATGCTTCTGGCCGTTGTAGACACCGAAGGTGAGGCCGACGAACTGCGGCAGGATGGTGGAGCGGCGGCTCCACATCTTGATCACCTCATTGCGACCGCCTTCACGAACCTTGTCCACCTTCTTGAGAAGGTAGCCGTCGATGAAGGGGCCTTTCCAAATCGAACGAGTCACTTGGCGTTACCTCTTCTTAGCTCTTGCGCTGATGGCGCGAGCGCACGATGAACTTGTCGGTCGCCTTGTTGGACCGCGTCTTCTTGCCCTTGGTCGGCTTGCCCCAGGGCGAAACCGGATGACGGCCACCCGAGGTGCGGCCTTCGCCGCCGCCGTGCGGGTGATCGACCGGGTTCATGGCCACGCCGCGATTGTGCGGGCGCTTGCCGCGCCACACCGTGCGGCCGGCCTTGCCGTCGTTGATGTTGCCGTGGTCGGGGTTCGACACCGCGCCGACGGTCGCCATGCAGGAGCCGTGCACGACGCGCTGCTCGCCCGAGTTGAGGCGCAGGATCGCCATGCCCTGGTCGCGGCCGACGAGCTGGGCGTAACCGCCAGCCGAACGGGCGACCTGGCCGCCCTTGCCCGGCTTCAGCTCGATGTTGTGGACGATCGTGCCGACCGGCATCGAGGCCAGCGGCATCGCATTGCCCGGCTTCACGTCGACGGCTTCGCCTGCCACGATCTTGTCGCCGGCAGCAAGGCGCTGCGGGGCGATGATGTAGGACAGCTCGCCATCGTCATACTTGATCAGCGCGATGAAGGCGGTGCGGTTCGGATCGTACTCGATCCGCTCGACCGTGCCGACGACGTCGAACTTGCGCCGCTTGAAGTCGATGATGCGGTACGAACGCTTGTGACCCCCGCCGATGAAGCGGGCCGTGATGCGGCCGTAGTTATTTCGGCCGCCCGACTTGGTCAGGCCTTCGGTCAGGCCCTTGACGGGCTTGCCCTTGTAGAGCCCCGAGCGGTCGACGATGACCAGCTGGCGGGTGCTCGGCGTTACCGGGTTGAATTTCTTGAGTGCCATTGTCCTGTCCTCGCGGCCTAGCTCAGAGACCCGTCGCGACGTCGATCGACTGGCCGTCGGCCAGCGTCACAACCGCCTTCTTGACGTCGCCCTGGCGGCCGATCGTGCCGCGGAAGCGCTTGATCTTGCCCTTGCGGACAAGCGTGTTCACGGCCGTAACCTTGACACCGAAGAGGGCTTCGACGGCGGCCTTGATTTCCGGCTTCGACGCCTTCTTGGCGACGTTGAAGACGACCTGGTTCTGCTCGGAAGCCATGGTCGACTTTTCGGTGATCGCCGGCGAGACGATCACGTCGTAGTGACGAAGGTCGGTCATTTGAAGCGCTCCTCGAGAGCCTCGACGGCGGCCTTGGAAAGGACCAGCGTGCCGCGGCGCAGAATGTCGTAGACGTTGATGCCCTGGATGGGCAGCACGTCGATGTTCGGAATGTTGGTCGCCGCCAGCTTGAAGTTCTGGTCGAGCTCGGCGCCGCCGATCAGCAAGGCGTTGGTCAGGCCGAGCGTCTCGAAATTCGCCACCAGCGCCTTGGTCTTGGCCTCGGTCAGCTTCAGCTCGTCGACGATGATGATCGACGCGCTCTTGGCCTTGGCCGAGAGAGCATGCTTGAGGCCGAGCGCCCGTACCTTCTTCGGCAGGTCGTGCTCGTGGCTGCGCACGACCGGGCCGTGCGCCTTGCCGCCGCCGCGGAACTGCGGAGCGCGAGCCGAATGGTGACGGGCGCGGCCCGTACCCTTCTGCTTGTACATCTTGGCGCCGGTGCGCGCGATCTCGGCGCGGCCCTTGGCCTTGTGCGTGCCCTGCTGCTTCTTGGCCAGCTGCCAGCGCACGACGCGCTGCAGGATGTCCTCGCGCGGATCAAGGCCGAAAATCTCCTCGGAGAGTTTCACCTTGCCGGCGTCCTTGCCGCCCAGCGTTGTGATCTTGAGGTCCATTATTCCGCTCCCTCGGTGGCCGGGGCTTCATTCTTGGCGGCGCCAGCGCGGATCGCGGCAGGCTTCGGCGCATTGGCCGGGAGCGCGACCTTGGCCGCGTCGCGAACCAGGATCCAGGCGCCCTTGACGCCGGGAACGGCGCCGCGGATCAGGATCAGGCCGCGGTCGGCGTCGGTCGAGACGACCTCGACGTTCTGCGTGGTGACGCGGGCGTCGCCCATGTGGCCGGCCATCTTCTTGCCCTTGAACACCTTGCCGGGGTCCTGGCGCTGGCCGGTCGAGCCGTGCGTGCGGTGCGACACCGAGTTACCGTGCGTGGCGCGGCCGCCACCCATGTTGTGCCGCTTGATCACGCCCTGGAAACCCTTACCGGTCGAGGTGCCCGTCACATCGACCTTCTGGCCGGCGACGAAGTGCTCGACGGTGATCTCGGCGCCGACGTCGATCATGTTGTCGGCGGAGACGCGGAATTCGGCGAGCTTCGCCTTCGGCTCGACGGACGCGGCGGCGAAATGGCCGCGCATCGCCTTCGACGTGTTCTTCACCTTGGCAAGGCCAACGCCGAGCTGGACGGCCGTATAGCCGTTCTTCTCCTGCGTGCGCTGCGCCACGACCTGGCAGTTCTCCATCTGGAGAACGGTGACGGGAACATGTTCCCCGGCATCGTTATAGATGCGGGTCATTCCCACCTTCTTTGCAATCACACCTGAACGCATCGGTTCAATTCCTTTAGAGTTCCGGGCCAGGGGCATCGCCCCTTACCGCGCTCTCATTCCCTTAGAGCTTGATCTCGACGTCCACACCGGCGGCGAGGTCGAGCTTCATCAAAGCATCGACCGTCTGCGGGGTCGGATCGACGATGTCGAGCAGACGCTTGTGCGTGCGCATCTCGAACTGCTCGCGGCTCTTCTTGTCGACGTGCGGCGACCGGTTGACCGTGAACTTTTCGATCCGCGTCGGCAGCGGAATGGGGCCGCGGACGTTGGCGCCGGTGCGCTTGGCCGTCGACACGATCTCCCGGGTCGAGGCGTCGAGCACCCGGTGATCAAACGCCTTAAGGCGGATGCGGATATTCTGTCCGTTCATGCGTCACTTCCTTGTTCTGGCGCGGCGCGGGCAACTTCCGCGCCCGCGACAGATCGGTTTAAGTCCAATTATTCTTTGATGGTGACGACGATGCCGGCACCGACGGTGCGGCCGCCTTCACGGATGGCGAAGCGCAGCTTCTCTTCCATGGCGATCGGCACGATCAGCTCGACGTCGACCGTGATGTTGTCGCCAGGCATCA
>NZ_SRSR01000188.1:0-344 GCF_004792275.1 Mesorhizobium sp. M4B.F.Ca.ET.143.01.1.1 | reverse complement strand
GCTATTCGCTTTTCCGGATTCGCAAACAACGCTCGCAGCGCTTTGACATTACACATCGCGTTTTTCGCGACCTTGCGGCACAAATGGAGGAACTACGTGGACGAGGACACCAGTAAGGAAGTCGACCTGCTCGAGCTCACCGCGCACATCGTATCGGCCTATGTCGCGAAGAACCGCCTGCCCGCTTCCGGCCTGGCGGATCTCATCGCCAGTGTCGCGACCTCGATCAGCGGTCTCAGCCAGCCGGCGGCGCCGGTCGCCACTCCTTTGGTCCCGGCGGTCAACCCCAAGAAGTCGGTGACGCCGGATTTCATCATCTGTCTCGAGGACGGCAAGAAGTTCGA
>NZ_SRSR01000187.1:0-345 GCF_004792275.1 Mesorhizobium sp. M4B.F.Ca.ET.143.01.1.1 | reverse complement strand
CGCGCCCCGCGCCATCGAGACACCGATGACTTTGGTGCCCGGGCTCACACCCTTGACGGCCGCAGCCACGCCGGATGCGAGCCCGCCGCCGGAGAGCGGCACCAGCACGCTTGCTGCGTCCGGAACCTGCTCCATGATCTCCAGTCCGAGCGTGCCTTGCCCGGCGACGATGTCGGGATGGTCGAAGGGCGGCAGCATGACCAGCCCCTCTTCGGCCACCAGCCTGTCGACTTCCTGCTGGGCGTCGTCCTGGCTGTTGCCGACGATGCGCACATCGGCGCCGAGGCGGCGGATGGCGTCGAGCTTGTTCCCGGGCACCAGCCTCGACATGCAGATCACCGCGCG
>NZ_SRSR01000186.1:0-345 GCF_004792275.1 Mesorhizobium sp. M4B.F.Ca.ET.143.01.1.1 | reverse complement strand
ATTCAGGCAGGTGCCGCGTGGGAGGCGCGCAGATATAAGCGGCGCTGTATATGCCGGCAAAACAATAGCGGCATTGGAATCGCCTAACAAGTGCAGCCTGTGAGCAAACTTTTTAAGTACTTGCCGGCAAACGAAAAAACCCGGCCTGTACGGCCGGGTTCAGTATCGATGGAGTGAAAGTGGAAGACGGTCAGGCCGACAGCGTCTTGACCCGCTGCGCCAACCGCGAAACCTTGCGGGAGGCCGTGTTCTTGTGAACGACACCCTTGGTGGCGGCGCGCATCAATTCCGGCTCGGCCGCCTTGAAGGCTTCGACCGCCGCGGCCTTGTCGCCGGCGGCCAGCG
>NZ_SRSR01000185.1:0-346 GCF_004792275.1 Mesorhizobium sp. M4B.F.Ca.ET.143.01.1.1 | reverse complement strand
GCCGAGGCCGGCGCCGATCACCGCGCCGAGCACGACGGCAAGCTCACCGGTGCCGGGAACGAAATGGATCTGCAGATATTCGGCGAACACCGCGTTGCCCGAGAGGTAGGCGATGACGCCGAACGACGCCGCCGCGATCATGATCGGCACGATCGCCAGGCCGTCAAGGCCGTCGGTCAGGTTCACCGCATTGCCCGCGCCGACAATGACGAAACAGGAGAACGGCACGAAGAACCAGCCGAGATTGATCAGGAATTCCTTGGCGAAGGGAAAGGTCAGCGACGATGAGAACGGCGCCTGGCCATTGTGCATGATCACCCATGCCGCGATGGCGGCGATGATGAAC
>NZ_SRSR01000184.1:0-348 GCF_004792275.1 Mesorhizobium sp. M4B.F.Ca.ET.143.01.1.1 | reverse complement strand
ATCGAAGCGCTGCCGCCGCAACAACGGCCGCAAATCCTGGAGAAGCCGTTTTCAACCCTCGACGTCCGCGGCGTCCTCTCGACCGTCGCCGACGAGGCCGCCGCCGCGGCCGACAACGGCGCTCACATCTGAGATGACTCGCTGTCCGGGTCTGTCGAGATTCGGGTCAGGCTGAGCCGAGAAAGGTGCATTCCGAGAACCGGAACGGAGCGTACTTTTCGTACGTGAGTACCGGAAGCGCAGGAGGCTGCCTTTCGCAGGCCGGCATCACCCGAATAGCGGCGCACTCGCTAGATTGCGAGCAGCAGGTGCTCCGGATCGCCAAGCAACAGCTTGGTCACAACGCCG
>NZ_SRSR01000183.1:0-350 GCF_004792275.1 Mesorhizobium sp. M4B.F.Ca.ET.143.01.1.1 | reverse complement strand
GCGCGGCGTAACTCACGACCTCGAATTCGAGCGCTGGGCAAACAAAGTGTGGGATCTGCAGAACGGCCTCGGCTCGGAAGTGTCGCTGAAGGATTTCCGCAAGGACGTCGTCCTCGAGTTCCTCAACGAGGCCGGGCAGGTGGCGCTGGTCTACAAGATCTATCGCTGCTGGCCGTCCGAAGTGCAGATGCTGCCCGAACTCGACGCCAACGCCCATGCGGTGGCGATCCAGTCGATGAAGCTGGAAAACGAAGGCTGGGAGCGGGACGTCGAAGTCCCCGAGCCGAACGAGCCGGCTTTCGCCGATCCGCCGGCCTGATTGTCGGTGCAGGCATCATGGGAACCGAAAG
>NZ_SRSR01000182.1:0-351 GCF_004792275.1 Mesorhizobium sp. M4B.F.Ca.ET.143.01.1.1 | reverse complement strand
GCAGCGGCGGCGTGGGCTCTGCTTGTCCGGCAGCAGACCGGCATGGACGCGGGCATGCGCATCTACTCCCCCACCATGGGCATGACGGCGGCGCTGTTTCTTGCCGTCTGGTTGATCATGATGATTGCCATGATGTTTCCAACGGCCGCGCCCATGATCCTCTCGTTCCACCAGGTCGAGAGCGGCAAACGAGGCCGCGGGCAGGCCTTTGTGTCGACCTGGGTGTTCGTAGCCGGCTACATGCTGGTTTGGACAGCTACGGGCGTCCTTGCCTTTGCCGGCGCGGAGGGCGCGGAAATGTTTGCCGCGCATGTGGGATTGTCCGCGGCGACGGGCGCCCGCATCGGCGGC
>NZ_SRSR01000181.1:0-351 GCF_004792275.1 Mesorhizobium sp. M4B.F.Ca.ET.143.01.1.1 | reverse complement strand
TCGTGCGGGAAGAGACCGGCTGGGCCGGCGTGCTCATCACCCGCCGCGATCTCAGGCCGACGGGCTTTGTCCACTGGAGCCGGCATGCGGTCGAGGGCGGCTGGGTCTACGAGCTGACCGGAACCGAGCCGCCGGACCAGGGCATTCTCCTGGCGCGCAAGCTGCTCGGCGTCCAGCGGCAGGATCAGCTCCTGGAGTACACCGATCGCCGCGGGCTTGCCTATCGCGCCGCGGCTGTCGACGAAACCGGCGCCATGGCCGAAGCCTTGCTGGTCGCCGCTCCGGACCAGTTGCCGATGCGGGATTGGCTGGTGTCGCTGCTCGCCTCGCGCCAACCGCTGTCGACCACCG
>NZ_SRSR01000180.1:0-352 GCF_004792275.1 Mesorhizobium sp. M4B.F.Ca.ET.143.01.1.1 | reverse complement strand
ATCTCCATCCCAATTACGCCGGCGATGTCGGCATCGGCATCAATCCAAAGCTTGCGGAGCGGATCAAGCAGGCCGACGTGGTGCTTTTGATCGGCGGCCGCTTGGGCGAGATGCCGTCCTCCGACTACACGTTGCTGAAAAGCCCCTACCCCGACCAGGCGCTGGTGCATGTCCATGCCGATGCCGGCGAGCTTGGCCGCGTCTACCGGCCGACGATAGCCATCAATGCCTCGCCCACTGCTTTCGTTGAAGCCTTCGCCAAGCGCAAGCCGGCAGCCAGGCCTTCTTGGGCGGCCGAGGCGGAAAAGGCGCACGCCGCCTATCTCGAATGGTCGACGCCGCCCCAGACCGG
>NZ_SRSR01000179.1:0-353 GCF_004792275.1 Mesorhizobium sp. M4B.F.Ca.ET.143.01.1.1 | reverse complement strand
GCAGACTGTGGTGCCGGATCAGATTCTGATCGTCGACGACGGCTCGACCGACAACACCAGCGCGGTGGCCGCCTCTTTCCCCGCTCCGGTGGAATATTACCGCAAGGAAAATGGCGGCAAGTCGACGGCGCTGAACTTCGCCCTGAGGCATTGCAAGGGGGACTTCGTCTGGGTGTTCGATGACGACGATGTCGCGCACCCGACGGCGCTGGAACGGTTTCTCGCAGCGTTCGAGCGGGAGCCGACGGCTGATTTCGCGTTCGGCGAATATGCGCGTTTCCAGCAGTCGGCCCAGATCGAAGAGCGGAATTACGAGATCGTCGCCTTCGGCCATGTCAGCCAGGACAATTTTT
>NZ_SRSR01000017.1:0-135651 GCF_004792275.1 Mesorhizobium sp. M4B.F.Ca.ET.143.01.1.1 | reverse complement strand
GTCGGCAAGCCGAAGATCGTCGCCGTCGTGGCCGTCATGCGAAAGCTGCTGACCATTCTCAACGCCATCATCCGCGACCAAAAACCATGGCAAACAGCTTGACAGCCAAGACAGTCGCTCTCCCCGTGAACGGGGAGAAGGAAAAGCGCTGCGGCAAAAAAATCTTTCCATAACCCCAAGGATTGGCCATTAGCCTTCGTCCAACAGGCAAATGATGGCGATGATGCTGGACGAGGGCGAAGCCTCCGACGCCGAATTGGTCGGGCGGGCGAAGGGCGGAGACAGGGGTGCTTTCGGCAAATTGCTCGAAAGGCACTACGGCTTCGTCTATCGCGCTGCCTATCGCTGGTGCGGCAGGAAGGCGGACGCCGAGGACATCGCCCAGGAAGTCTGCGTCCGGCTCGGCCGGGCGATCCGCGACTATCATGGCAAGGGCGCCTTCACGACGTGGCTCTACACCATGACGCTGAACGCAGCGCGCGACATGATGCGCAAGAGCGCCCGCGACACCCGCAAGGCCGAGGCCTACGGCGCCTACGCGCTGATCGCGGGAGAGGCGGCGGAACCCGAGGACCCCGCCGAAGCGCTATGGGCGGCGGTGCGCAAGCTGCCGGACAAGCAGCGCGATGCGGTGCTGCTCGTCTATGGCGAGGGGCTCAGCCACGCGGATGCTGCCGAGGCGCTGGCGATCTCGGAGACGACGGTTTCCTGGCACATCCATGAAGCGAAGAAACGGCTGAAGACGTTGATGCGTTCAGCCGGGGAAGTGTGACCATGGTCGACGACAACGAACTCGAGAGGCTGCGCAACATTACGGCACCGACGCCGGACGCCGAGGCGAAGGCGCGCGCGCTGGCAGCAGCCATGCAGGCTTTCGACGAGCAGGAAAAAATCTTCGCCGCCGCCCAAGGATCGGCCGGCGGGCTTCGTCTCACAGAGCGGGTACAAAAGCTCTGGAGAGAGATCATGCAAAAGAAACTGATCGCCACGCCGGCCATTGCCGGGCTCGTCGCCCTGCCGATCGCCGGATACGCCACCTTGCAGATGCTGAGGGAGGCGCCGCCGCAGATCGGCGGCGATGAGAAGATCACCGAGACGCTGGCCGACAAGCCGGCAACCAACGGGCAGGCAACCAACGTGCCGGCGACCAACGCGCCGGCGACTAAAGTGCCGGCGACGCTGAAGCCGGTTGCCGAGGCCGACAAGCAGAAGAAAGACACCGATAGTGAAAGCCGCGGTTTGAACGAGGTGCTGGTCGCGCCGGCACAGCCGCCGAAGTCCGAAGCGGAGAAGGCCGGCGGCCTGGTCCGGCAGGATGCGCTCCAGCGCACCGAGCCGGCGCCTGCGCCGACCGTCAGTGGCCAGCTCTCCCTCGATGGCGGCGCCGCGGCTCCCGCCGATGTCGCACGCGGCGGCCCGGTGCCGGGCACCGCCGCCGAATCCAAGCTGATGGCGCAGCCGTCCACGCTGCCTGCCGACCAATTGCTGCCGCAGGAGGAAAACCGCGACCGCGTCGAGGATTTCAAGACCAACCCGGTGCATGCCGCGCTCGAGGACCCGGTCTCGACCTTCTCGATCGACGTCGACACCGCCTCCTATTCCTTCGTGCGGCGCTCGCTGAAGGAAGGCTACCTGCCGCAGGCCGACACCGTGCGCGTCGAAGAGATGATCAACTACTTCCCCTACGACTGGAAGGGACCGGATGCGGCCTCGACGCCGTTCAACTCGACCGTCAGCGTCATGCCGACGCCGTGGAACGGGCACACCAAGCTGATGCACGTCGCCATCAAGGGGTTCGACGTCAAGGCGACCGAGCAGCCCAAGGCCAATCTGGTGTTCCTGATCGACGTGTCGGGTTCGATGAACGAGCAGGACAAGCTGCCGCTGCTGCAGTCGGCCTTCCGTCTGCTGGTCAGCAAGCTGAAGCCGGACGACACCGTCTCGATCGTCACCTATGCGGGCGATGCCGGCACGGTGCTGATGCCGACAAAGGTTGCCGAGAAGGATAAGATCCTGTCGGCCATCGACCATCTGCAGCCTGGCGGCTCGACGGCGGGCGAGGCGGGGATCCGGGAAGCCTACAAGCTTGCCCAGCAATCCTTCGTCAAGGATGGCGTCAACCGTGTGATGCTCGCCACAGACGGCGACTTCAATGTCGGCCAGACAGACGACGACGACCTGAAGCGGTTGATCGAGCAGGAGCGCAATACCGGCGTCTTCCTGTCGGTGTTCGGCTTCGGGCGCGGCAATCTTAACGACCAGATGATGCAGACCATCGCGCAAAACGGCAACGGCACCGCCGCCTATATCGACACGCTCGCAGAGGCCGAGAAGGTCCTGGTCGAGGATGCGTCCTCGACGCTGTTCACTATCGCCAAGGACGTCAAGATCCAGGTCGAGTTCAATCCGAACAGGGTCTCGGAATACCGCCTGATCGGCTATGAGACCCGCGCGCTCAACCGCGAGGATTTCAACAACGACCGCGTCGATGCCGGCGATATCGGCTCGGGCCATTCGGTGACGGCGATCTACGAGATCACGCCGAAGGGCAGCGGCGGCGAGCAGATCGACCCGCTGCGCTACGGCCAGGCAACGGTCAACAATGGCGGCGTCGCCAATGCCGACGAATATGCCTTCGTCAAGATCCGCTACAAGCTGCCGGACGAGGACACCTCGAAGCTGATCACCACGCCGGTGACGTCGGCCAACGAAGTCCAGTCCTTCGACCAGGCCGGCACCGACCAGCGCTTCTCGGTCGCGGTCGCGGCGTTCGGCCAGAAGCTGCGCGACGAGGATGCGACCGCGAAGTTCGGCTACGACAAGATCATGGAGATTGCCACCGCCGCCCGAGGAGCCGACCCGTTTGGCTACAGGTCGGAATTCCTGTCGCTTGTGCGCCTTGCCTCGGCGCTGGGCGGTAACCGGTAGTGGCAATAACGGCCGGTTCCTTTCAGACGGGGATCGTTCTGATACGGGGAACCGGCCACGGGCGGGTGAGGCAGGCCGGCGAGGGGAACCTTGCCGGCCTTTTTTCGGATCTGTTGATATTCGGGTGAGGCCGGCCTGCAAATGGAGGTTTCCTGGCTCGGCCTGACCTGAATCTCAATAGATCCTGAACCCGGCTCCCTTTTCGGCAGATCGTTAAATTGCGAGCCTTTTCAGGAATATGATCGCAATTCCCTCTTGTTACGAAAAGCTAATACACGGGCTTGTGGGGGCCGGAAGTGCTGATCAGAGACATTGCGAATTCAACGCCGGCTGCAAGGGACGTTCAGTCGACCGCCTCGCAGGCGCCGTCGGCGGAATCCCGGCGCATCATGAATGATGTCGAGGCGGCCAGGAACACCGCGAAGTCGGCCCTGAACAATGACCGCTTCCGCGTCATGCTGGAGCAGATCAGCGATCCCCGCGCATCGGGCGCCTTGATGAGCATGGGCAGCGACACAGGCAGCGCCACCGATTTCAACACGGCGCTGTCGCGCTACGCCGAAAACAGCGAATAATCGAAACGGCGACCGATCAAACGGTCAGGCGCGGCCGCGACGGCGTTCGCGGCGGGCCTCGCTGGTCTCGGCGGTGTTTGCGGTAGCCACCTTGTTGCGCATCGGGCCGATGCGCTCGACGATCGTCTCGATGGTCGGCCGGCTCGATTTGGTGTGCGCGTCGAGAGCCTTGCGCATGGCGGCAAGATGCTGGAACGAGGTGCCGCAGCAGCCGCCGACGATCTTGGCGCCGGCATCGACGGCGAGCCGGACATAGTCGGCCATCAGTTCCGGCGTGCCGGAATAGTGGATCTCGGTGCCGCGGAATTCCGGAATGCCGCAATTGCCCTTGACGATCACCGTCGCCTCCGGCCTGGCCTCGGTCATGTCGAGCAGCGAGGCAAGGATGTCGGACGCGCCGACCCCGCAATTGGCGCCGACGCCGAGCGGATCTTGCGACAGCCCGTCGACGACGCCGTGGATGTCCTTGGGCAGCAGGCCCATCATGGTGCGGCCGGCGGTGTCGAAAGAGCCGGTATAGGTGTAGGGCAGTCCGACGCGGATCGCGGCTTCGGCGGCGGCGCGGATCTCGTCCGGCGCCGACATGGTCTCGATCCACGCGACTTCGGCGCCGCCCGCCTTGAGGCCTTCGATCTGTTCGGCGAAGGCGTCGACCGCCTCGTCATAGGTCATGGCGCCGAGCGGCACCAGCAATTCGCCGGTCGGGCCGACCGAGCCGGCGACGATCACCTTGCGGCCGGACTTGTCGGCCACCGCGCGCGCGATCTCGGCGGCGCGCTTGTTCAGCGCATGCACGCGGTCCTGCGCATGATGCAGCTTCAGTCGGTGGCGGGTGCCGCCGAAGGAGTTGGTCAGGATGATGTCGGCGCCGGCGTCGACGAAGTTCTGGTGCAGGCTGGCGATGGTGTCGGGCGCGGTCTCGTTCAGCAGCTCCGGCGCCTCGCCTGCTTCCAGGCCCATGGCGAACAGATTGGTGCCGGTAGCGCCATCGGCGAGCAGCACGCCCTTTTCGGCAAGCAGTGCCTCGATCGGATTGGTCATGATGACATACGCCTTACTGAGTTCTTTGTTGAGATAAGGATATAAAGAACTCTTTATATGTCGTCAATCTCAAAGCCGGTCCTCAGCCATCAAAATCGCAGCTCGGCCAGCCTTTGCGCGAAGCTCGCCGCCTCATGCGCATTGATGTCGGCGGCGCGGATCAGATTGTCGAAATGGCTGGTCAGCGTGCGGATCGGCTGGGGGGCGTTGAGCACCAGATACATGTCGCCGACATAGATCGCGGCGCGGTAGGGTCCGAAGATGGTGTAGGGGATCGAATAGCGCATGCGCCCGTCATAGAGATACAGGCGAAAGGTCGGATAGAGGTCGTCGAGCAGCGTTGCCATGTGCAGAAGCTGCTGGCGGCGGTCGGCCTCGGGAAAGCGGTCCCAGACGCCCAGCCCGCGCGCGAAGATCTCCAGCGTGTGGCGCGGCATGCAGACCTCCATGTCGGTCTCAGGGCGCCTGGTGTAGTCGATGCGGTATTGGGTCTCGCCCGCCTGGGCCTCGCGGCTCTTGTTGGTGATGTTCGCCTCGTAGTCGACCAACGCCTCGGTGCGCAGCAGGTCCGGAATGCCAGCCGGCACGTAGCGGATTTTCGTTCCCGCCGCTTCGGAGTGCCATTTGGCGAGCAACGTGCGGTCGAAGCCGTCGGGCGCTTCCTCGATCTCCAGGCTCTCGCGGATTTCGCCGGTGACGCCTTCGTCATGGCTCAGCCCCAGCAGCCAGTCGAGCGACACTTTGAACTCGGCAGCGATGTTGAGCAGCGTCTCGGCGCGGGGCAGTCGGGTCGACGTCCCGGAGAGCAGTTGCGAGAGTGCCGAACGGTCGATGCCGACCGCTGTCGCGAAAGCCGACTGGTTCAGGTCCGAGCGTGTCAAGAGCAATTTCAAACGGTCCCGGAAGAGGGTCGACAGATCGCGCTTGTCCATGACGCTGCTCCTGCTTCGGAGAGGAAAAATTTGCGCCGTAGCCGCATTGAACGTGGCTCAGGCGGAAATGAATCCGCTGTTTGTTTACAATGTATAACATATGCGGCTGAAAATGCGCACTCGCAACAGTTTGTGCGCTTTGTCGCGTTGCGGCAACGACAGGCTCCTGACACAATCTTGTCAGGAATCAAGGTGGTTCCGGCGACTGGAGGGCAGTGGTCGATCGCATGGCAAGCATGACTAAGAGACGTAGCAGTGCAGCGGCTATCGAATGGCCGACCGTGTTCCTCGCATTTTTTTGCTACGGCGCCTGGCTTGCCACCGGCTTCCTGCTTTGGCCATCTTACCCACTTCTGGCTCTCGCGGCCCTGGCATTGATAGCGGCACTGCAATCGTCGCTTATGCACGAAGTGCTGCATGGCCATCCGACACGCAACGCGCGGATCAATGAAGCTTTCGTCTTCCTGCCGATCGGCATGGTATGGCCATTCCGCCGCTTCAAGACGATCCATCTTCGCCACCATGCCGACGAGCGGCTGACCGATCCGCTCGACGATCCGGAGAGCTACTACCAGGCGCTCTGGATGCATGAGGAATTGCCGCCGGCAATGAAACTCCTGCTGAAGATCAACAACACGATGGTCGGCCGCCTCATCCTCGGTCCGTGGCTGTCGTCGATCGGTTTCTTCATCGACGACGCCAAGCAGATCGCAGCCGGCGACAAGGCGATCCGCAAGGCATGGCTGCTGCACGCCGCCGGCCTTGCCATGGTCGTGCCGATCATGACGTACGGCTTCGGCATTCCGCTGTGGCTCTACATTCTGGTGCCGGTTTGGCTCGGCCAGTCGATGATTTCGATCCGCACCTATGCCGAGCATCAGTGGTCGGAACATCCGGAAGGGCGCACGGTGATCATCGAGCGCTCGCCGCTGTCCTTCCTGTTCCTCAACAACAATCTGCATTTCGTTCATCACAAGAGCCCGACGGTTGCCTGGTACCGGCTGCCGAAGCTGTTCCGCGACCGCCGCGAGGAATGGCTGCGGATGAACAACGGCTATGCCTATCCGAACTATTTCGCGCTGCTCAAGGCGCATGCCTTCAAGGCCAAGGAGCCGATCGTCCATCCGGTGCTGCGGCGCGCGCCGGAGCCGGGTCGGGCATTCAAGCCGCGTGTCCGGGCGCGCAGCATCAATGGCCTTGGCAGCGCCCCGGTTCCGGCCGAGCCGCCAAAGGAATGATCCCGGTATAGCCGCCACGCGTCATCTATGCTGCGGGCGGCTCGCGTCCGCGATCTTGTCAATTTTCCAGAACAGCGGTCAAATCCAGGCATGAGCGAATTCGTTGCGGCCTTGCCGATGTATGACTGGCCCGAGGCGAGGGGCGAGGTCGACGCGCAATGGGCGCGGCTGCGCGAAGCCATCAGGGGCAAGGGCATCGACGCGCCGGAGATACTTGTCCGCGTCAATGGCGACCTGCCGCCGGTGCCCGGCGGCATCCGCGACGCAGCCGGCAAGGTCATCGCGCCCGATCCGGCGACGCTGCCGGCGAGCGACCTCGATTTCCACGGGCTCTGGCTGCATCCGGCACTGCTGTTCGGGCAGACCTGCTGGGGACCGATGGAACTGGGGCTCGCGAGCCACGTCCAGGTGATCGGCCAGCCGAGCTACGATGCCGTCGAGGGCGGGCAGGGCGAGCTCTATTCCAGCGCCATCGTCATGCCGGCCGATGGCGGGCAGTCAGTCGCATCGCCGGTCGATGGCAGCGCCTCGATCCCGCTCGATCTCATCCGCGGCAAGCGCTTCGCCTTCAACAATCCGGACTCCATGTCCGGCCTGCTCGGGCTGACGCGCGACCTGGACGCGATGGGCGAAAGCCTCGACATTTTTGCTTCGCAGATACAGAGCGGCGGCCACCGTTCATCGATCGTCGCCATTGCCGAGGGCAGGGCCGATGTCGCGGCGATCGACTGCGAGAGCTGGGCTCTGGCCAATCGCTTCGAGCCGGCGGCAAGGCACGTGAAGGTCGTCGGCTGGACGAGACGGCGCAAGGGCCTGCCGTTCATCACCGCCCGCGCCACTCCGCCAGAGACGGTAGCGGCGTTGCGCCTAGCGATCGAGGGCCTCGAGTGACTCAGCCAAGCAACCGCTCGTCGAGCGGATAGCTCGAGAGCTGCTGGTTGCCGGTCTCGGTGATGAGGATCTGCTCCTCGATCTTGACGCCCTCGCGTCCGCCCAGCCGGCCGATATAGCTTTCGACGCACAGCACCATGCCGGCTTCGAGCACGCCGTCCGGCGTATCCTCGGTCCAGTCGCTGGCATGCGGCAGCGTCGGATATTCGTCCGCCAGGCCGACGCCGTGGTAGAGCACGCCGTAGCGGGTCGGGAAACAGTCGCCGGGCGGCACCGCGGCGCGCTCGACAAGCTCGCGGAAGGAGATGCCCGGGCGCATCAGTTCGGTGTTGTGGGCGATCTGGTCGGCGGCGATGCGGAAAAGATCGCGCTGCTCGTTCGAGGGTTTGCCGTCGCCGCAGAGCCAGGTGCGCGAGAGGTCGGCGCAGAAGCCATACGGGCCGATCAGGTCGGTGTCGAAAGCGACGAGATCGCCGGCCTCGATGACGCGCGACGAGCATTCCTGGAACCAGGGATTGGTGCGCGGACCGGAAGACAGCAGCCTGGTCTCGATCCATTCGCCCCCGCGCGCGATGTTGCCGCGATGCAGCTCCGCCCACAGCTCGTTTTCGGAAATGCCTGGCTTCAGCGCCCGTTCCATCTCGCCCATCGCCGCCTCGCAGGCGACGATCGAACGGCGCATGGCGAGGATCTCGTCCGGCGATTTGATCAGCCGCGCGCTCTCCATCACCGCCTCGCCATTGCCGATGCTGACGCCGAGGCGGGCAAGCTCCTCGGCGCCCTCCGGATTGATGTGGTCGACGGCGATGCGGCGGTTGCCGCCGCCATGTTGCGCCACCAGATCGGCGATGCCTGCGGCCCAGCGGCGGACCTTCAACGGCGTCAACTCGCCGCTGTAGAGATACATCCACGACACCGCCGGCCGCACCTCGTCGACGACGCCGGAATGATCGGACAGGTGCTCGCAGGAAAAATAGTCGAACAGCACCACCGGCCCTTCGGCGGCAACGAAGCAATGGCGGGTCGGATTGTGCGCGACCCAGAGCTGCATGTTGGTCGAGTCGGTGGCGTAGCGGATGTTGACGGGGTCGTAGAGCAGGGCGCCGGCATAGCCGCGGCGCCTCAATTCGGAGCGGATGCGGTCGAGCCGGTATTTGCGCATGGCGGCAAGGTGCGGAGCGGCGATGCCGGCCGCCTGCCATTCGGCCTCGGCCTGCGCGCCGTAGCCCAGCACATGCTGGTTGAGCGAAGCCGCCTTCTGGCGGGAGGCTTCACGCAGCGCTTCAACGGAGCCGGCCGCTTCCGGTTCGAACGGCATGATCTTGCGATGGCGGCCGAAGCGTTGTGTCTCCATGCGATCCCTCCCGAAGCGCGCTACGGCGCCGTGATCCTGTGAAGTCTGGCTATCGTGAGCTGGCGGGTCGCAGGGGTGCCGCCGAGCAACTGAGGTACCTCAACCTGCCGATGGATGGTGTCCATCGCGTAGCCGGCCTTGGCGATCCTGTCGAAAATGATCGAATTCGGCTCGCCGTCGTCAGCCGCCAGGACAAGCACGGCTGGTTCGCGGATCGACGCGGCAAAATCGGGTATCTCGTCGTCGAGCACGACGAGATCGGAATCGACAAGACGCAAATTGCCGGCCCAGAACCAGCTGGATATCACCGTGCGCACCGGCCCTTCGGACATGAGCTGGCCGTACAGCGAGTGATAGTCCATCCGCACGATGCGTCCGCGGCTGTCTCCGCCGTACACCTGCATGTACCAGCTTACCGGCAGCACCAGGATGGCGAGGACAGCGCCGGCGAAGACGATCGTGGCTTGCGTCTTCCTGCCCCTGTCGCCCATGGCATCCAGACGCATGGCAAGGGCAGCGGGCAGCAGAACGAAAACCGGAAGCATCCAACGATCGCGAAATTGCGTCACGCCGCCCGCCAGCACCACCGCCAGCGTAATCAGCAGAGCAAAAGCAATCGCGCGCCAGAGCAGCTTTTCGGGCCAGGGCCAAGGCTCTGACGATGGCGCGGGTCTGCTGATTGCCACCAAAAACGCAACGGCGAAGACGGCGACCGGAAGCCCGGCGAAGTTGAGTATCGCCTTGCCCAACCCGAACACGCCGAGCGATGCAGTCGCCGCCGCGCTGCCACCCTCGGCAACGCCGAAGCCGTCGCAGTGCAACAGCAAGTCTTCGAGATGCGCGAGGCTCCAGTGGAATGTCGGGAGACAGGCAAGGATGGCCACCACCACGCTGATCGGGAAGCGGCGGTCGAAGATCGCCGCGCGGGTTTCGCGCAGCGACAGCGCCGCCAGGAGCAGCGCGGCGAGAAAGATGACATTGTTGTATTTCGACAGCATCGCCGCGGCCGTTGCCAGGCCGAACAGCACATAGGCGGCGAGGGATCGCCGTTTCAGCAGCTCGACCAGCGCCAGGAACAGCACCGACGAAAAGCAGAATATGGCGACCGAGTGGGTGAGGGCATGCTGCATTTCCCAGATGATCTGTGGAAACAGAAGCAGGCCGAACATGGCGGCCGCGGCCGCGCGATTCGAGAAGCCGAGCCGGCGCACCGCGGTGAAGTATGCTGCGAGCCCTGCGGCCAGCAGACCGTATTTCACGATCTTGAGGGCGAGGATGCTGGTTCCGACCAGCGAGGCCGTCAGGTGGGCAAGCCACGTATAGAGCGGTGGCTGCGAGCTGCCGTAGCCAGCCGCCAGGACCCGCATCACCATCAATTGCTCGGATTCATCGACGCCGACGCCAGTGCCTGCCCAGTGCGACGACAGCGTCATCACCACGACCTGGACAAGGCAGTATGTGACGGCAAAGGCGAGCGCGGCGTTGAATGGACCGGCCTTGTCGTCGCAAAGCCAGTCGGTCCATTTCTCTAGATGCTGCAAGGACGTCGTCTTCCGATAGCGGCCGGTCGAACCGTGCTTGGTCGAAACGCCAACTACACGATCCGGCACGCGCTGTCGCCCTTTTACGTGCGCATCTTCTCGCCGCTCGGGTCGAAGGGCGGCTCGACATTGATGCGGGCCGGACGGCGGTGGCCGAGGATCTCGATCTCAAACAGGCCGGCGCTTTCGTCCTCGGCCAACGCCGCCGGCACATAGCCCTGCGCCATCGACTTTTGGACGTAGTGCGCATAGCCGCCCGAAGTGACCCAGCCGACCACGCGCCAGTCGCCATCGGCGATGCCGCGCACTGCGGAGGCGCCTTCGGCAGCCTGCGAACCGCGCACTTCCTTGCCCGTGGTGTCGAAGCGCGGCGCGCCATAGCCATGCGGCTTTTCCACGGTGCCGTAGTCCTTGCTGACCTTGGCCCAGATCGGCTCGTCGCCCATCACATCGGCGTCGGCTGCATCGACGATGAAGGAGACGCGGCGCAGCTTCGGGCCTTCGGCGTGCTCCTTGGCGGACGCCTCGCGGCCGATGAAGTCGTTCTTCTCCAGCTTGATGAAGCGATCCATCGAGCCCTCGAACGGACCGTAGATCGGGCGCAATTCGCGGAACCAGGTCGGGAAATTCTTTTCCAGGCGCATCGACAGAAGCGCGCGCATGCCGAAGTCGACCAGGCCGAATTCCTCGCCGGCTTCCTTGATCGCCTTATAGACGAGGCGCTGATAGGCGGGCGCCATCCAGATCTCGTAGCCAAGATCGCCGGTATAGGTGATGCGGTTGACCATGCAGGGCGCGCCGCCGACCGCCATCTCGCGGAAATCCATGAAGCGGAAGGCCTTGGTCGAGACATCGACATCGACCAGCTTCTGCAGCAGGTCGCGGGATTTCGGCCCGGCGATCGACAGGCCGACCAGCGTCTGGTCGAAACGGTGGATGCGCACCGAACCGTCCTTCGGCAGGTGTTTCTCGAACCAGCGCATGTGGTATTTCTGCGCGGCGGACGAGCCCCAGATCATGAACCGGTCCTCGCCCGACTTGGCGATGGTGAAGTCGCCGATCAGCTTGCCGAACTCGTTGACCATCGGGGTCAGCACGATGCGGCCAACCTTCGGCATGCGGTTGGTCATCAGCCGGTTGAGGAATTCCTCGGCTGCTGGTCCGGAGACTTCGTATTTGGCGAAGTTGGCGATCTCGGTGACGCCGACCTTCTCGCGCGTGGCGCGCACTTCCTCGCCGATCGGGCCGAAATCGTTGGAGCGGTGGAAGGAGACGATGTCCTTCGGTTCGGTGCCCTTCGGTGCGAACCATAGCGGGGTCTCCAGACCCCACGAGTCGCCCATGACCGCGTTGTTGGCGAGCATGGTGTCGTAGAGCGGCGTCGTCTGCGCCGGGCGAGCGGCCGGCAGTTCCTCGTTGGGGAAGCGGATCGAGAAGCGGCGCGAATAGTTCTCGCGCACCTTGGCGTTGGTGTAGCGCAGGCCGGCCCATTCGCCGAAGCGGGCGACATCCATGCCCCAGACGTCGAAGCCCGGATCGCCATGCACCATCCAGTTGGACAGTGCGAGGCCGACGCCGCCGCCCTGGCTGAAGCCGGCCATGACGGCGCAGGCGCACCAGAAATTGGTCAGGCCCTGCACCGGGCCGACCAGCGGATTGCCGTCGAGCGCGAAGGTGAAGGGCCCGTTGATGATCTGCTTGATGCCGGCCTTCTCGATGCCGGGGAAATGCTTGAAGCCGATCTCCAGCGAAGGGGCGATACGGTCGATGTCGGGCTGCAGGAGCTCATGGCCGAAATCCCAGGGCGTGTTGACCGGCGACCACGGCTTGCAGGCCTTTTCATAGGTGCCGAGCAGGATGCCGTTGCGCTCCTGACGGGTGTAGATCTCGCCCTTGAAATCGAGCACGCCGATCATCTCGCGGCCGGTCGACTTGTTGAATTCCTCGACCTCCGGCATCGGCTCGGTGAGCAGGTACATATGCTCCATCGCCAGCACCGGCAGTTCGACACCGACCATGCGCCCGATCTCGCGCGCCCACAGGCCGCCACAGTTGACGACATGCTCGGCGTGAACCGTGCCCTGCTCGGTAACGACATTCCAGGTGCCGTCCGGCTGCTGCGTCAGGTCGACGACGCGGTTGCGCAGCACGATCTCGGCGCCGAGCTTTTTCGCCGCCTTGGAATAGGCAATGGTGGTGCCGGAGGGGTCGAGATGGCCTTCGACCGGATCCCACATAGCGCCGACGAAATTCTTCTCGTCCATCAGCGGGAACATCGCCTTGGCTTCCGACGGCGTGATCAACTCGGTGTCCATGCCGAGATAGCGGCCCTTGGCGTGGGCAAGGCGCAGAAAGTCCATGCGCTCCGGCGTGTCGGCCATCATCACGCCGCCGGTCAGGTGCAGCGAGCACGACTGGCCGGAAATCTCCTCGATCTCCTTATAGAGCTGCACCGTATAGGCCTGCAGCTTGGCGACGTTGGGGTCGCCGTTCAGCGTGTGGAAGCCGCCCGCGGCATGCCAGGAGGAGCCCGAGGTCAATTCCGAACGCTCGATCAGCATGATGTCGGTCCAGCCGGCCTTGGCCAGATGGTAGAGCACCGAGCAGCCGACGACGCCGCCGCCAATGACAACCGCTTTGACATGAGATTTCATACAGATAGGTCCGTGTTTGAAGAGTTTGAATCAGGGTTCGGCGCGCCGCCAGACATTGACCGGCGCACCGGTTGGCGCGCGGAAGATCAAAAATCGGTCGGGGCGCCGCCTTCGGCGCGGCGTTTCTCGACGAAGTCGTTCAGTTCTTCGCGGATCGCCGGGTCCATATAGGGTTCTTCGTAGGACGCCAGCCGCTCCTTCCAGACCCGGTTGGCCTTTTCGAGCGCCGTCGGCGAACCGGCCTCCGTCCAGCTTTCGAAATTGCGCCAGTCGGAAAGGACAGGCGAATAGAAGGCGGTCTTGTAGCGGTCCTGGGTGTGCTGGGTGCCGAAGAAATGGCCGCCGGGGCCGACCGACTGGATGGCGTCGAAGCCGAGCGCGTCCTCCGACAGGTCGAGCGGGGTCAGGAACTCGGCCACCATTTGCAACAGGTCGATGTCGAGGATGGTCTTCTCGTAGGAGCAGCGCAGGCCGCCCTCGAGCCAGCCGGCGCCGTGCATCATCAGATTGCCCCCGCCCTGGATGGCGCCCCACAGCGAGAAGACGCTCTCATACGCCGCCTGCGCATCGACCGTGTTGGCGGCGCAGGTGTTGGAGGTGCGGTAGGGGATGTTGTAGCGCCGCGCGAGCTGGCCGCCGACGAGCTGCGCTTTCATGTATTCGGGCGTGCCGAAGGCCGGCGCGCCGGACTTCATGTCGACATTGGAGGTGAAGCCGCCATAGCCGACAGGCGCGCCCTTCTTCACCATCTGCGCAAAGGCGATGCCGGACAGCGCCTCGGCGTTCTGCTGCACCAGCGCGCCGGCGATGGTGACAGGGGCCATGGCGCCCGAGAGCGTGAACGGCGTGACGATGACGACCTGGCCCTTGCTCGACATCTGGATGATGCCTTCCATCATCGGCACGTCGAGCTTGAGCGGCGAGTTGGTGTTGATGATGGTGAAGACCGACGGCTGCTCGAGCAGCTGCTCATGGCTGATGCCGCGCGCGATGCGGGTGATCTCGATGCCGTCGACGTTGCGCTCCTTGCCGAGCGAATAGATGTGGAACACCTTGTCGGTCAGCATGGCGAGGTCGCGGATGCATTCCAGGTGCCGGACCGAGGGATGGATGTCGATCGGCTCGACCGGATAGCCGCCGGTGCAGTTGAGGATATTGTGCATCTGCGCCAGGCGCAGGAAGTTGCGATAGTCGGCCTGGTTGCCCGGACGGCGGCCGCGGTCGAGATCGGAGCAGTTGGGCGCCGAGGCCATCATCGAGAGGATGACGTTGTTGCCGCCGAAGCGCAGATTGTGCGCCGGGTTGCGGGCATGCAGCGTGAATTCCGACGGGCAGTGCGAGATCAGTTCGAGGATCAGGTCGCTGTCGAAGCGCACCCGCTCGCTGCCCTCGCGCACGTCGGCGCCATGCGCCTTCATGATGCGGCGGGCTTCGTCGTGCAGCACGTCGACGCCGATCTCCTTCAACACCCGCAGCGAGGCGAGGTGGATCGATTCCAATTCGTCATCCGAGACCAGCCTGGTCGGCGCGAGCGGATTCTTCAGCTGCCGGAACGGCGGCTGCTCGAACGCCGCCGAGCCACCGGCGCGCTTGCCCGCGCGGCCGCCGCGGCGGGCGCGATCGGTTGCCAGTGCCGGTTCGGCGGGGTGAAGGGCAGCGGTCATGAAAAGCCTCATGGGATGCGAAGGTTGGCGGCATAATGGACCGCCGCCAATGCCGCCGGTGAGGAGGCGGCGACCACTAGGGCGAGGGAAGCGACATGGCGAAGAGCCAACCGAGAGCCCGGCGTTTCGCAACGTGAAGCCTGTTACAGTTCCGTCTTTTACTTCTGCTATACTTTTGCGCCGAGCATCTTGAGGGGGGTGGCTATGCCTGATGTCATCAAAGTGCGTGCGGCGACCAACAACGAGGTCGCGTTCCTGGCTTGGGATATTGACGGGATGATCCCGGGCTGCCTCGGCTTCGAGATCGTCCGCCTCTATCCCGACACCGGCGAGGAGCGTTGCCTGGCGGCATGGGTGCCGTTCAAGGGGCAACGCAATCCACGCTGGATTCCGCAGGACACCGGCGTGTGGCCGGTGCAGAAGACCTTCTGGCGCGACCTCACGGTGCGCCGGCGCCGCGACAGCCTCACGATCCGGCCGGAAGGCGAGATGATCGCCTATCGGGTGCGCCCGGTCGGCGACATGAAGCCGGGCCTCGAGCCGGTGCCGGTGCGTCCGGAGCAGGTGGTCGACGGCCAACCCGCCTATACCGGCGCGGCCCGGCCGCTCGGCTATCTCGGCCAGGGCGCCGTCAGCCCGCCGATCTTCCTGGGGCAGATGTTCGGCAAGGCGCGGGTCGCCTTCACCAACGGTGTCTTGTCGACGCAATGGATGTCGCATGCGCTGGCGGAAGCCGGCATCAAGGTCGGACAGCGCGACAAGATCAGGGCCGAACTGCAGAACCCGGCGAGCAAGATACGCGCCTATCTGCAAGGCGATGTGCCCCAGGTTTTGACCAGCCTGATGGAGCGGGCCAAGGACCAAGGCGGCTCCGTCAGGCTCGCGCTCTACGAGCTTGGCGACGACGAATTGAGCGACGCGATCGTCGCCGCCAAGGACGTCGTCGAAGTCATCCTTTGTAATTCGGGCAAGGACGAGCAGACGAAGGAATGGGACTTCGGCAACGCGCCGTTCCGGAAGCGGCTGCGCGATGCCGGCGTCGTGGTGACGGACCGCCTGTTCAACAACAACCATATCGGCCACAACAAGTTCGCGGTCTACCGCGATGCCCACGGCAAGCCGCAAGCAGTGATGACCGGCAGCACCAACTGGACCTCGACCGGCATTTGCGGGCAGTCCAACAACGCCTTCGTCCGCGACGACCCGCCGATGGCAGAAGTGTTCAACGCCTATTGGGAGCGCATGAAGGCCGACGTCTTCCCGCCGCCGGCGAGCGAAAGCGCCGCCGGCCATGTGGCGCAAAAGCAGGGCGTGCCGTTTCGCAAGGAAAACCACATTTCGAACCCGCTGAACGGCGCCAGCGCAGCGCTGGACGGCATGACGGTGTGGTTTTCGCCGAACGATCCCGAGCGCAGCAAGAAGGACATTTCGGTGCGCCCGGTCGACCTCGAGGACGTCTTCGCCCGGATCAGGGCGGCGAAGCGCGCGGTGCTGTTTCTCGTGTTCAATCCGTCGCGGCTCGGCGAGAACTCGATCGTCGACCAGGCGGTCGCGGCGGCGAATGCGGATCCGAAGCTGATCGTGCAGGGCGCGATCAGCGACGAGACCGCGATGCCCAACTATGTCGCCCCAACCAGGGATCCGGTGACCCACAAGTCGAACAAGGACGGCAAGTCGCCCTTCGTCTATCCGGAGAAGGTCTGGGAGGCGCCGAACGTCTCGATCGTCAGGGCGGCGAACCTAACCGGCGCCACGATCGCTCGCGATTTCCAGGCGGAGGTGCTGACCGTCGGGCACGCCATCGTGCACGACAAGATCGTCATCATCGATCCGATGGAGGACAATGCCACCGTCATCACCGGCAGCCACAACCTCGGCTACAAGGCGTCCTACGAGAATGACGAGAACCTGGTCATCGTCGAAGGCGACAAGACCTTTGCCGCGGCTTATGCGGTGCACATGCTCGACGTCTTCGACCACTACAAGTTCCGCGCATGGCGCCGGACGATCGGGAAGGGGCCGTCGGCTGACGACGGGATTTCCATCGACGACAAGTGGCTGAAACCCTATGCCGACGGCAAGAAGGGGGCGATCGCCCGATACTTCCCGTAGTCTGCGTGGCCCTGAGGCGCGATGGCCGTTGGCGCAAGCAGATTTCGCCACCGGCCCTTCCTTTTCCAGTGTCGAGCCGCTAGCCGGATCGCATGCCGCCCAAAGGCTGGGCGATGCAGACGGATGGCGCGATGGCGGCGGCGAGCGACGGCGAGGCGGGAACGCAATGGGCGGCACTGGCCGGCGTCACCACGGCGCTGGCCATGTTCGGCGCGGCCCAGGGGCTGAGCTATCCGCTGTTCACCTTGCTGATGCAGCGGCAGGGCCTGTCGCCGGCGCTGATCGGCCTCTCCGCGGCGATGATGCCGGTCGGCCTGTTGCTGTCGGCGTCGTTCGTGCCGGCCGCCGTGCGCCTGGTCGGCGCGCGCAATCTCGCCGTCGGCTGCTCGCTGATCGGCGCGCTATGCTTCCTGGGCATCGGCTATCTGCAGAACTGGATCGCCTGGTACGCGCTGCGCTTCCTCGTCGGCGTGGTCATCAATCCGCTCTATGTGCTTGGCGAGGTCTGGGCGCTGTCGCTGGCGGCGCCGTCGCGCCGCGGCAGGGTGATGGGCGTGTTCAACGCGCTGATGGGCGCCGGCTACGTCGCCGGGCCGTTGATCCTGATCACCCTCGGCGCGTCCGGCTGGCCCCCGTTCATCGCCGCCATAGCGGGCTTTTGCCTGTGCGCGCTGATCCTGCGCGCCGTCTCTTCGCAGCTCGCCGGCTTTGAGGATGACGGCCAGGCTTCCGGCGGCATCGCCGGGTTCGCCAGGCTGGCGCCGGCGCTGCTGCTGGCGGTGCTGGTTTCGGCGGCCGTGCAGCAGAGCACCTATTCGCTGATTCCTGTCTTCGGCACCGGCTACGGCCTGCCGGAGGCGAAGCTCGCCGCGCTGGTGACGGCGCTGTCGGCCGGCAACATCCTGCTGCAAATCCCGCTCGGGCTGATGGCCGAGCGCTTCGGCGGCCGTGCGATGATCGTCTTTTGCGCGCTGGCGACCGGCGCCTGCGCGCTGTCGCTGCCCCTGCTGATCACGACGCCGCTGGTCTGGCCGGTGCTGGTGGTGATGGGCGCGGTCGGTTACGGCGTCTACACGATGGCGCTGGTCGAGCTAGGTAGCCGCTTCAAGGGAAGCCTGCTGGTGGCCGGCAACGCCGCCTTCGCACTGATGTGGGGCGCCGGCGGTATTGTCGGCCCGCCCGGCGCCGGTGCGCTGATGGAGGCGGTCGGCCCACTCGGCCTGCCGGCGGTGATCGTCGGGCTCGATGCGCTGCTGGTGGCCTTCGCGCTCTACAGGTCGGCCAGCCGCCGAAGTTCCTGACAGGGTTTGGCTGGAGCAAGCGGTTTTCGCTGGTGAGGGGGTTACGGCTTTCCAGCCGAACCGCTAAGGCTGCCGGCGGAGGAAGGGCCATGAGCGCCGCCGAAACGAACAGCGACGAAACGATACAGTGGGCGGCGATCACCGGGGTGATCGCGACGGTCTCGGTCTTCGCCATCGCGCAAGGCCTGAGCTACCCGCTGCTCAGCTTCATCCTGCAGCGCCAGGGCATCTCGCCGGCCATGATCGGGCTTTCGGCGGCGATGACGCCGATCGGCTTCATCCTGTCCTCGCCGATCATCCCGGCGCTGGCGCGCCGTTTCGGGCCAGGGCGGACGGCACTCACCTGCGCCGCGCTTTCCGCGCTGGTACTGGCTTTGGTCGGCTGGACGCAGAACGTCTATCTGTGGTTCCCGCTGCGCTTCCTGATCGGCGTCGTCACCAACCCGCTCTATGTTCTCAGCGAAATCTGGGTGATCGCGCTGGCGCCGCCGTCGCGCCGCGGCCGCGTCATGGGCGTCTATTCGACCGTCATCTCGGCCGGTTTCGCCGCCGGTCCGCTTTGCCTGCTTGCGGTCGGCACCGAGGGCTGGCCGCCATTCCTGGTCGGCATCTTCGCGTTTGTCTTCTGCGGCGGCTGCCTGGCGCTGGTGCTTGGCCGTCTGCCCAAGGTCGACGAGGCCGGACAGCAGGTTTCGGTGATGGGCTTCATGCCGAAGGCATGGCTGCTGCTCGCCGCCGTGGTCGTGGCCGCCGGCTTCGAGCAGGCGGTGCTGGCGCTGCTGCCGGTCTACGGCACTCACTACAGCATTGCCGAGGCCAGCATGTCGGCCCTGCTGTCGACGATGATCGCCGGCAACATCGCCATGCAGGTGCCGCTCGGCCTGCTGGCCGAAAGACTGACGGCGCGCCTGGTGCGATTCCTGTGCGTGTCGCTGACCGTGCTCGGCTGCGTGCTGCTGCCGCTGCTGATCGAGACGCCTTTGATCTGGCCCTGCGTGTTCATCTGGGGCGCGGTTTCCTACGGCATCTACACGATGTCGATCATCGAGCTCGGCGAGCGCTTCACCGGCTCGGCGCTGGTCGCCGGCAACGCCGCCTTCTCGCTGATGTGGGGCGTCGGCGGCATCCTGGTGCCGCCACTCACCGGCGGCGTCATGGATATCACCGGCGCGTCCGGCCTGCCGGCCACTCTCGGAGCGATCTGTGCCGCACTGGCGGTGGCGACCGTTCTGCGCCGGCGCGTGATGTGAAGGAAAAGCCGCGTTCGTCGCGACAAGCTGTCATTGCCATCTTGAATGTGAGCGTCCGTGACGCGATGTAGGCGAGGCCGTCTGACAAGCTTTCGGAGACCGTGCGTGACCCAAACCATCACAAAAGGCCAGACTGAACCGGCCGCTGGAGATTCCTTCCTTTGGCTGGAAGACCGAAATGGCAAGGGGGCGCTCGACTGGGTGCACGCCCAGAACGAGTTGACGGTTGCCGAGCTGCAGGGCGATCCCGGCTACCAGGCTTCGTTCGAAACCGCACTCGACCTGATGACGGCCGAGGACAACATCCCGGTCGGGACCGCGATCAACGGCCACGTCTACAATTTCTGGCAGGACAAGACCAACGTGCTCGGCCTGTGGCGCCGCACGACGGTCGCTTCCTACAAGACCGACAAGCCGGAATGGGAGACGATCGTCGATTTCGACGTGCTCTCAGCGAAAGAAGGCATCAAATGGGTGTTCAGCGGCGCGAGCCGCCTCTACCCCGATTTCAACCGCTGCCTGGTGAGCATGTCGCCGGATGGCGGCGATGCCAGCGAGATGCGCGAGTTCGACATCGCGGCGAAGTCCTTCGTCGAAGGCGGCTTTCGCGCCCCCGCCTCGAAGTCGGGTTTTTCTTGGCTGGACGAAGACACCGTCATCGTCTCGGCCGCCTTCGAGGAGGACGACAAAACGCAGTCCGGCTATCCGCGCGTGGTCAAGCTGTGGAAGCGCGGCACGAGGCTGGAAGACGCCACGCTTATCTTCGAGAGCGAAAAGCAGGACCTCGCGGCCGGCGGCGGGGTCGAGATCGACGGCGACAGGCGGCACCTGTTCCTGGCCCGAACCATCGATTTCTTCTCCTCGCACAGCTTCCTGCGGCTCGCTTCCGGCGAGAACCGGCGCATTCCGCTTCCAGACGACGTAACCGACACGGCGATCTTCCAGGGACAGCTCGTCTTTGGCGTGCGCAGCCCGTGGACGGCGCCCGACGGCACGCACTGCCTGCCAGACGGGCTTTATTCGGTGGATTTCGAACGCTGGATCGACACCAATACGCTGGGGCCGGTCGAAACCGTGCTCGCGCCGGCGCATCGCGTCTCGATCGCCGGGCTCGCCCGCACCGAGCAGCGGCTGTTCATCAACCTGATGGACAATGTGCGCGGCAAGGTCGTCGCTTGCGATCGGACAGGCGAGGGTTGGTCGCTGAAGCCGGTCGGCCTGCCGGAAAACGGCAATGTCGGCATCAGCCATGCCGAGCATTTCGGCGCCAGCGTCTCCTTCTCCTTCACCGATTTCCTGACGCCGAGCTCGATCATCTGGTCGGACGACGATGGCGAGACGCTTCAGACGGTGAAGGCGCAGCCGGCCCGCTTCGACGCTTCGCCCTTCATCTCCGAACAGTTCGAGGCACGCTCGAGCGATGGCACGATGATCCCCTATTTCGTGGTCAGGCGGCGCGACCAGGGCGGACCGGTGCCGACGCTGCTCTACGGCTATGGCGGCTTCGAAGTGCCGCTTCTGCCGGGCTATGCCGGCGTGCGCGGCAGGCTTTGGCTGGAGAAGGGCAATGCCTATGTGCAGGCCAACATCCGCGGCGGCGGCGAATTCGGCCCGGCCTGGCACCAGGCGGCGCTCAAGGGCAATCGCCAGAAGGCTTTTGACGATTTCGCCGCGGTTGCCGCGGACCTTGTCCGGCGCGGTCTCACCACAGCGGCGCAGCTCGGCATCCAGGGTGGCTCGAATGGCGGCCTGCTGACCGGCACGTCGGTGATCCAGCGTCCGGAACTGTTCGGTGCCGTCATCATCGACGTGCCACTGCTCGACATGCTGCGCTACACCGAATTGCCGCCGGGGGCCTCGTGGATCGCCGAGTATGGCGATCCCGCAAAGCCGGAAGAGGCGGCGTGGCTGGCCGCCTACTCGCCCTATCAACATGTCAAGGCGGGTGCCGCCTATCCGCCAGTGCTGCTGATGACCTCGACGGCCGACGACCGCGTCCATCCCGGCCATGCCCGCAAGATGGCGGCGCGCCTGCAGGAGGCTGGCCACGGCCGGACACTCTTCTTCGAAGAAACCGAGGGCGGCCATGGCGGGCGTGGCGATCGTCGTCCTCAAGCGGCGCAAACGGCGATGCGCTATGTCTTCTTGCAGCGGGCGCTGGCGGGTACGGCTTGAATTCAGGGCATCAGGCGGCTTAAGGTGCCGCCATGGCTTGCACGAAGACATCAGGCGCCTTCGGGGTCGCGGTGACGCCGTCACCGCGAACGCTTCGTGCCGAGCTGCTCAGGCTTTGCGCCCGCATCGGCTATTCGCCACCCGCCCTCCTCTGAGGAATCCGCCCCGGCCGTTGCCGGATTGATTCAAGAGGAAAGAGCAAATCCATGACCTATCAGAATTATTCGCTGAAGCAGCTTCAGCAGATCGACGCCGCGCATCACCTGCATCCCTTCACCGACCACAAGGAGCTGCGCGAGGCGGGCTCGCGCATCATCACCCGTGCCGACGGACCGTTCATCTACGATGCCGAAGGCACCGAGATCCTCGACGGCATGGCCGGCCTCTGGTGCGTCAATGTCGGCTACGGCCGCAACGAGCTGGCCGAGGCCGCCTATGCGCAGATGAAGGAGCTGCCATACTACAACTCCTTCTTCAAATGCTCGACGCCGACACCGGTGCTGTTGTCGAAGAAGCTGGCGGAACTGGCGCCGAAGCAAGTCGGCCAGGTGTTCTACGGCTCTTCCGGCTCGGAGGCCAATGACACGGCGCTCAGGCTCGTGCGCCACTACTGGGCGCTGGAGGGCAAGCCGGAGAAGAACCGCATCATCTCGCGCAAGATGGGCTATCACGGCTCGACCGTTGCAGGCACCTCGCTCGGCGGCATGGAGCCGATGCACAAGCAGCTCGGCGGCGCCGTGCCCAACATCGTCCATGTGATGATGCCCTATGCCTATGAGCTCGCGCTGCCCGGCGAAAGCGACCATGATTTCGGCCTGCGCGCGGCCAAGGCCGTCGAGGACGCCATCCTCGAGGCCGGCGCCGACAAGGTCGCCGCCTTCATCGGCGAGCCGGTGATGGGCGCCGGCGGGGTGAAGATCCCGCCGCTGAGCTACTGGCCGGAAGTGCAGCGCATCTGCCGCAAATACGATGTGCTCTTGATGCTGGACGAGGTGATCACCGGCTATGGCCGCACCGGCGAATGGTTCGCGGCGCAGACTTTCGGCATCGAGCCCGACACCATCACCACGGCCAAGGCGCTGACATCGGGCTACCAGCCGCTGTCGGCGCTGCTGGTCGGCGACCGCATAAGCAGGACGCTGGTCGAGAAGGGCGGCGAGTTCTACCACGGCTACACCTATTCCGGTCACCCTGTGGCCTGCGCCGTGGCGCTGAAGAACCTCGAGATCATCGAGCGCGAAGGCCTGGTCGAGCGGGTCAGGAACGACACCGGTCCATACTTCGCCCAGGCGCTGCAGGAGCGTATCGCCGGGCACAATCTGGTCGGCGAAGTGCGCTCGATCGGGCTGATGGGGGCGATCGAGATCGTCAAGGACAAGGCGACCAAGGAGCGCTACCTGCCGTCGGGAAGTGCCGCCGTCGTCGTGCGCGACCACGCGATCGCGCAAGGCATGATGCTGCGCGCCACCGGCGACACGATGATCCTGTCGCCGCCGCTGATCTGGACGCGCGAGACGGTCGACATGGCTTGCGATCGCATCGCCAGGGCGCTCGATCTCGCCCAAGAGGATTTGCGCAAGCGCTGAACGACGGCCGGGCGGCGTCCGCGACGGCGCCCGGCCGTTTCCATTGGCGTCAATCATGATCGTGGACCAACGGCCGGGCGGTTGCTGCCGTGTCCCAGACCAGGAAATGTGCTGAAAAGCCGGATGCCGTCTGACAGTATGCGCCAGCGGACTTGTGAACCAATGGCAATTCATACAAGGGCAGGCGCATATGGTGAGTTCCTTTCGTGCGGTCGTGGTCGGTGGCGGCTGCGTCGGTGCCGGCATTCTCTATGGCCTGGCAAAGCGCGGCTGGACCGATGTGGCATTGCTGGAGAGGACGCAGCTTACCGCCGGCTCGACATGGCATGCCGCAGGGCTCATTCCGTCCTATGCGCGCAGCCGCAACGTCGGCCGCATGATCGCCAGGTCGATTGAGATCTATGAGGGCCTGGAGGCCGAGACCGGCCAGAAGGTCGGCTGGCACAAATGCGGCCAACTGCGCATCGCCAACACGCGCGACCGGCTCGACGAGTACAAGAGCTATATGGATGTCGCGGAGGTCCAGGGCGTGCGGGCCCGGATCGTGTCGCCGGCGGAGGCGCGCGAGATCTGGCCGCTGCTCGACAACAAGGACATGCTGGGCGCCCTCTACCATCCCGACGATGGTCACATTGCCCCGGCGGACGTTACCCAGGCGATGGCCAAGGGCGCACGCGACCTCGGCGCGAAGGTCCATCTCGACACCGAAGTTGTCGGGTTCGAGCGGATGCCGGGCGGCGAGTGGAAAGTCAAGACCTCGCGCGGCGACATCCTGTGCGAGCATGTCATCCTCGCAACCGGCAACTATGCGCGCCAGACCGGCGCCATGCTGGGGCTGGACATTCCCGCGATCCCGATCGTGCATCAGTACTGGATCACCGAGGCGGTTCCGGAAGTTGTCGAACGCAAACGGCTGGGCCTGCCGGAGATGCCGATCCTCAGGGACGAGGGTTACGAGGGCTATCTGCGCGAAGAGGGGGACGGGCTGCTGTTCGGTCCCTATGAGCGGACCGAACAGCTCAAGCTGTTCGCCGAAAACGGCGTCCCGGGATGGTTCGGCGCCGATCTGCTCGACGAGGATTTCGATGCCGTCTCCTGGAATTGGGAGCGCGCGAGCGAACTGGTCCCGGCGCTCGGGCGCGCCGGCATAAAGCGCAATGTGCGCGGGCCTTTCCAGATGACCGCCGATGAACTGCCGCTGATGGGGCAGGCCTGGGGTCTTGAGAACGTCTGGCTCGCGGAGGGCGTGCCGGGCGGCATCCTTTGGGGCGGAGCGATCGGCTACTATCTTTCCGAGCGGATCGTGGAGGGCGGCAACAGCATCGACACGGCCGAACTCGATCCCCGCCGGTTCGGCGAGTATGCCAACAAGAACTGGACCCGGGAAAAAGTCAGGGAAGCCTGGGGCACCCACGCCGTGCAGCACTATCCAGGCCAGGACATGCCGGCGGCGCGACCGCAGAAAACGGCGCCGTCCTACGACCGCCTAAGCCAGCTCGGCGCGGTTTGGGACGTGCTGAACGGCTGGGAGATGCCGAGCTGGTTTGCGCCCGCGGGTGTCGAAGCGCGCAACATCTATAGCTGGCGCTGGACCTCCAAAGGCAACCACGTCGCCGAGGAGGTCCATGCCGTCCGCCAGGCCGTGGGGCTCATCGAGATGACGCCGATGACCAAGTTCGAGGTCAGCGGGCCGGGCGCCGAGGACTGGCTCGACGGAATCCTTGCCAACAAGCTGCCTCGTCCCGGTCGTGTCGCCCTTGCCCATCACCTGACGCCGGCCGGTGGCGTGCAGGCCGAGTATGTCGTGGCGCGGCTAAAGAACGATCTGTTCTATCTCATATCGACGCCGCGCGCCGAGCGCTGGAATTTTGACGACTTGAGTCGGCTGCTGCCAAAGGGCGGCAACGTGCAGCTTCGCAATGTCACCGATAATCGCGGCAGCTTCACAATCGTTGGACCGAAGGCGCGGGAGGTATTGCAGCCACTGACGGAAGTGGATCTCTCAAACGAGGCCTTCCCATGGTTCAGCGTGCGGTCCGGAACCGTCGGCCTGGCCAGCGATGTGCGTCTGCTGCGCGTCAACTACTCGGGCGAACTGGGATGGGAGCTCTATCATCCGCTCTGTTATCAGCGGCATTTGCTGGACGCGCTTTTGGCGTCGGGCGAGGCGCAGGGGATGAGATTGGTTGGACTTCAGGCACTGGAGTCCCTGCGTTTCGATAAGTCCTACCGGGCCATGTATCGCGACATGAATGTCGAATTGTCAGCCTGGGAAAGCGGCCTCGACCGCTTCGTCAGCCTCGACAAGGGCGACTTCGTCGGCCGGGCGGCACTGGTCGCTAAACAGGAGCAGGGGACGGCGCGCCGGATCGCAACGCTGTCGATCGATACGGACGGCGCGAGCGCGTTCGCCTTCGAGGGCGTTTACCGCGACGGTGAGCTTGTCGGCCACGTCACGTCGGCAGGCTACTCCTATACTTTTGGTCACGACATCGCACTCGCGCTGCTGCCCCTGGAACTGCTGTCGCCCGGTACCGAACTGGAAGTTTCAGTCCTCGGCGAGCGGCGTCGGGCAAAGGTGATCGCCGACTCGCCCTACGATCCGGAAGGCACGCGTGGGCGCATGTGAAACGCCCGGGCACAATTCTCGGAACAAGCAATGAAGACCGCACGCCAATCGCCGAATGCGGCAACGAAACGGCAAAACGCAAAAACCGCGTCCCGTCGGGAACGCGGCTTTGCCAGATACGCATGGCGTTTCGCTACAAGCGACTTGCGAAACTTACGGGCTCCGGTACGCGAGACCTGATCCGGAGCGCCGGGCGGATGCGATATGTCCGCCTCGCAGTCCGTTTTATAGGCACATCGTTACCGGCCGGTTATCGAGACCTTAAGCAAATCTAAATTTGCCGGTTTCCGGCCAAATAATCTTCTAATAAGCCTTTGAAAGCAGAGATTTACGCGAGTTGGCCGCGGAGGAAATTAATAATGCCGGAGAAATCGACCCCGGCATTGCCCTGTGCGTTGAACAGCGCGTAGAGCTGCGTCGCCTCGGCGCCGAGCGGCGTCACCGCGCCGGCACTTTGCGCCGCCTCCTGCGACAGCTTCAGGTCCTTCAGCATGAGGGCGGCGGCAAAGCCGGGCTTGTAGTCGCGGTTGGCCGGCGAGGCCGGCACCGGGCCGGGCACCGGACAGTAGGTGGTCAGCGACCAGCACTGGCCCGAGGAGGTCGAGGCGACGTCGAACAACGCCTGATGCGACAGGCCGAGCTTTTCCGCCAGCACGAAGGCTTCGGCGACGCCGATCATCGAGATGCCGAGAATCATGTTGTTGCATATCTTGGCCGCCTGTCCGGCGCCGTCGTCGCCGCAATGGACGATGCGGCCGGCCATCGGCTTTAGGATAGGCTCGGCCTTGGCGAAGGCGTCCTTCGAGCCGCCGGCCATGAAGGTCAGCGTGCCGGCGGTGGCGCCGCCAGTGCCGCCCGAGACCGGAGCGTCGATCGACAGCAGGCCGTTTTTGCTGGCGACGGCATGGGCCTTGCGGGCCGATTCGACGTCAATGGTCGAGGAATCGATGAACAGCGCGCCTTCCTTGGCCTTCGGCGCAATGTCCTCGTAGACCGACAGCACATGCTTGCCGGCCGGCAGCATGGTTATGACGACATCGGCGTCCTTCGCCGCCGCTACGGCGTTGGCCATGACGACCACGCCATGCTCCTTGGCGACTGTGAGGTTCTCCGGCACCAGGTCGAAGCCGTGCACAGAATGCCCGGCCTTGACCAGGTTGGCGGCCATGGGATTGCCCATATTGCCCAATCCGATGAAGGCGATGGTTTTCATAGCGGTGCTCCCAGGGTTAGGCAGTAGGCAGTAGGCAGTAGGCAGTAGGCAGTAGGGGATCTATTCAGGTGCCAGCTTGATAATAAGCTGGCGAAGCATCTTTCCGATGGCTTCTGTGGCTGAGAGCATATGACGAACCTCATTACGAGTGGCCAAGCCGATGCGTTCAGCGATCTGGAGGTGTGTCTCGAGCTCCTTTAGAGAGCCTTGGGCTATCCTGAGAAACTGCTGATAAGAGCCCGTGTTATCGCGGCCGTAACCTTCCGCGATGTTTGCAGGGATAGATGTGGCTGAGCGGCGGATTTGGCTGGTCAGCCCGTACAATTCCTCCTTTGGCCATGCCTTGGTCAAGGAGTAGGTAGCGACGGCCAGATCCATGGCCTGCTGCCACACGATAAGATCCTTGTACGAATTGATCTTGCCGGTCATCCTTCGCCTACTGCCTACTGCCTACTGCCTACTGCCTACTGCCTACTGCCTACCGGCCGATCAGCGCGCGTGCGATGATGACGCGCATGATCTCGTTGGTGCCTTCGAGGATCTGGTGGACGCGCAGGTCGCGCACCAGCTTCTCGACACCGTAATCGTGCAGATAGCCATAGCCGCCATGCAGCTGCAGCGCCTCGTTGGCGACATCGAAGCCGACGTCGGTGACGAAGCGCTTGGCCATCGCCGACCATTTGCCGGCGTCCGGCGCCTTGCGATCGAGCTTCGAAGCGGCGGCGTAGAGGAAGATGCGCGCCGCCTGCAGCTCGGTCTCCATGTCTGCCAGCCTGAACTGCAGCGCCTGGAACTGGTTGATCTTCGAGCCGAAGGCCTTGCGCTCGCCTGTATAGGACAAAGCCTTGTCGAGGGCCGATTGCGCGCCGCCGAGCGAGCAGGCGGCGATGTTCAGCCGGCCGCCGTCGAGGCCGGCCATGGCGATACCGAAGCCTGCGCCTTCCGTGGCCAGCAGGTTCTCGGCCGGCACCTTGCAATCCTCGAAGATGACCTGGCGGGTGGACTGCATGTGCCAGCCCATCTTGTGCTCGTTGGCGCCGAAGGAGAGGCCGGGCGCATCCCTGGGCACGACGAAGGTGGAGATGCCTTTCGGTCCGTCGGCGCCGGTACGCGCCATGACGACATAGAGGTCGCTGTCGCCAGCGCCGGAGATGAACTGCTTGGCGCCGTTCAACACATAGTCGCCGCCGTCTTTCACCGCGCGCGTCTTCAGCGCCGCGGCGTCAGAGCCGGACCCGGGCTCGGTCAGGCAGTAGCTCGCCAGCCATTCCATCGAGGTCAGCCTGGGCAGGAAGCGCTGGCGCTGCTCCTCGCTGCCGAAGCGGTCGATCATCGATGCCGCCATGTTGTGGATCGAGATAAAGGAGGAAAATGCCGGATCAGCGCGTGCGAGCGCCTCGAAGATCAGCACCGCATCCAGCCGGCCCAGCGCCGAGCCGCCGACGTCGTCGCGGACATAGATGCCGCCGAGGCCGAGCGGCCCGGTTTCGCGAATCACATCGGCCGGGAAATGTTTCGCACGGTCCCAGTCGAGCGCGTTCGGCGCGACGCGGTCGGCGGCGAAGGCCTCGGCCATCTCCTGGATGGCGCGCTGCTCCTCGGTGAGTTCGAATTGGCTGGTGCTCGCATCGACCGCGGCGTCCATGGCGTGCTCCCTGTCGTTTTAGGCCTTCTGGCCTGTCGTTTTTGGCTTTGCGCGCCATTCAATCTAGACCAATGATGCCGCCGCGCAACCCGCCCGGCCGCGGAGCGGCTGTGCATGGATCGACCAACGGAGCATGGTGTGACGACAGTCTTCGATGAACTGCTCGACCGTTTCCACGCCTATCTCAGGACCGTGGACAGCGCTCTGGTCAGCGACGCCGTCGCCCGCATCGATTGGGACATGCCGGTGCGTCCGCTTGAGCCGCATCCGCTCGCCTGCCTGCGCCATCTCGACCGCATCGCCGAACTTTCGCCATCGGACATCCGGCCCCTCACGCGATTCGTGGCGGAACATCGCGGCGATCTGCGCTGGGGCCAGACCTACAGCGTCTCGGATTTCGGCCAGGCGTTCCTGGACAATTACGGCTGGCTGGAGGTTTTCGGCACGCGCGGCCATTTCATCAATGACGAGGTCGCGGCCGGCCTGCTGATCCTCGGGCCCGGGATCGTCTATCCCGACCACCATCACATTGCCGAGGAGATCTACATTCCGCTGACCGGCGGTACGGAGTGGCACAAGGGCGAAAGTGGTTTCCATGTTCGCGAGGCGGGCGAGGTGATCCATCACCCTTCGAATGTCAGCCATGCCATGCACACGGGCAAGGAGCCGCTGCTGGCGCTCTACATCTGGCGTGGCGGGCCGCTGGCGCAGAAGTCGACAATCCCGGGCACCGTGGCGCAGGGCAGGGGTTGATGGCTGCAAAAGCGATCATGCTGCAAGGCACCGGCTCCGATGTCGGCAAGAGCGTGCTGGTGGCGGGGCTCTGCCGCGCGGCGAAGATGCGCGGGCTGAAGGTGCGGCCGTTCAAGCCGCAGAACATGTCGAACAATGCCGCCGTCGCCGACATTCCCGGCGACAACAAGGCCGGCGGCGGCGAGATCGGCCGCGCGCAATGGCTGCAGGCGATCGCCTGCGGCGTGGCGCCGACCGTTCACATGAACCCGGTGCTGCTCAAGCCGCAAAGCGATGTCGGCTCGCAGGTGGTGGTGCAGGGCAAGGTGTTCGGCGAGGCCAGGGCGCGCGACTACCAGGCGATGAAAGGCCGGCTCATGGATGCCGTGCTCTACTCCTGGGCGAAGGTCGGCGAGGGCGCCGATCTCGTCATCGTCGAAGGCGCCGGCTCGCCGGCCGAGATCAATCTCAGGAGCCGCGACATCGCCAATATGGGCTTTGCGACGCGGGCCAATGTGCCGGTGGTGCTGGTCGGCGACATCGATCGCGGCGGCGTCATCGCTTCCGTCGCCGGCACTCATCTCATCCTGCCGGAGGAGGACCGGCGCATGATCGTCGGCTACCTCATCAACAAGTTCCGCGGCGACGTCTCGCTGTTCGACGACGGCATCAGGGCGATCGGAAAGTTCACCGGCTGGCCTTGCTTCGGTGTGGTGCCGTGGCTGAAGGCGGCGGCGAGGCTGCCTTCCGAGGATTCGGTGGTGCTGGAACGGCTGGCATCCGGCGAGAAGCGGGCGCTGAAGGTCGCGGTGCCGATGCTTTCGCGCATCGCCAATTTCGACGATCTCGATCCATTGAAGGCCGAACCGCAGGTCGAGGTAGTGTTCGTGCCGCCCGGCAAGCCGCTGCCCGCGGATGCGGGATTGGTGGTCATTCCCGGCTCGAAGTCGACGATCGGCGATCTCTTGAAGTTCCGGGAGAATGGCTGGGACCGCGATCTCCTCGCCCATCGCAAGCGGGGCGGCCATGTCGTCGGCATCTGCGGCGGCTTCCAGATGCTCGGCCGCAAGGTCAGCGATCCCGCCGGCATCGAGGGCAGCGTGACCGAGGCGGAGGGGCTCGGCCTGCTCGACATCGAAACGGTCATGGAGCCGGAGAAGACGGTTCGCAATGTCAGCGCCCGCTCGGTCCAGTTCGATCTGCCGCTGGAAGGCTACGAGATCCATCTCGGCCGCACCATCGGTCCGGATTTGGCGCGGCCGTCCGCCATCATCAACGGCATCGATGACGGCGCGATCTCCGCCGACGGCAAGGTGGTCGGCACCTATCTGCACGGGCTGTTTTCCGCAGACGCCTTCCGGGCAAGGTTCCTGGAAAGCCTCGGCGTCAAAGGCGGCGGTATCGACTATCGCGCCGATGTCGAGCGGGCGCTGGACGAGGTCGCGGCCGAACTGGAAACCCATCTCGACTGCGACGCGATTTTTGGCCTGGCCCGTTAGCTGGCGGCTTCTCCTGCCTTCGGCCAATAGGTACCAAACGACCAGACATTGCCTTCCGGGTCGCGGCAGATGAACTCGCGGCTGCCATAGTCGCGGTCGGTCAGTTCCTGCAGGATCGTGGCGCCGGCCTTTTTTGCTTTGGCGTAGGCGGCATCGGCGTCTCCCACCGCGACATAGATCGACTTGCCGCCGCCGGCGCCCGGCTCGCCGACCATCTTGCCGTAGTCGTCGTCACGCGCGGTGCCAAGCATGATCATCGAGGCGCCGAAGACGAGCTCGGCATGATGCACGACGTCGCCCTCGCCATAGCGGGCGCGCACGGTGAAGCCGAAGGCGTCGCACAGCCAGTCGATCATTCCGGCGGCATTCCTGTAGCGCAGAGCGGGGTAGAGACGAGGTGCTTCGTTCGCGGTCGACATGGCAATCTCCCTGGTGTCGGTTGATGGTATCCAGTCTCGGCGAAGGCCGCCGCGGCGTCTTGAAGAAATGTTACCTCGGTGGAGAAAGAGACTATGCGAGCGCGGTTGGCGTCTCGCCGGCGAGATCGCGGAATTCGCGCACCAGATGCGCCTGGTCAGCATAGCCGCAATCGGCGGCGATCCCCGCCCAGTCGTCGAGCTGATGCTTGGACAGCGAGAGCGCCCGGTTGAAGCGCACGATGCGCGACAGCGTTTTCGGCCCGATGCCGATCGCGTCGGAAAATTTCGCCGCGAGATGCTTGCGGCTCCAGCCGAGCTCATCGGCAAGCAACGAGACCCGCGTGCGTCCGCCAGAGCCAATGACTTGCCGGTAGGCCCAGGCGATCTCGGCTGACATCCGCTTCGCCTCCGCCAGCCTTGCTGCGACGAAGCTCTCGGCAATCGCGAAACGCGTGTCCCAATCCCGCGCCTCGCCGAGCCTTTCGCGCAGCGCGATGCCTTCGAGGCCAAGCACGTCGTCGAGCCCGACCATGCGGTCGGTCAACTCGCTCATCGGCAGGCCGAAGAAGCGGCGGGCGCCGAGCGGGGTGAAGTTGATCTGGACGCAGCAGGCGCCGCCGAAGGATTGGATCACCACCGGCCCGGCAAAGAGGCCGGCGGCAAAGCTGGCGAAGCGATCGTTGTCGCCGGGATCGCGCCCAAGCCCGATGGCGAAGGGCTCGGCGAAGCTGATCACCAGCGGCACGGTCAGCGAAGCATATTCGACATTGCGGGAGCGGACGGGCAGCATCTCGCGATAGCCGCAAAGGTCGGTGACTGCGCCGGCAAGCGAAGCGTCAGCCGCTCGCCGCACCATCTCGAACCTCGCGGCTAAAGAATGGTCCTGTTCATGACGGCGCTCTGTCTCGATCGACATCGGCAATCCTCGCCCGCCAAATCTAGCAGACCACATTCCGAAATCAAAAGCGCCCGGCTTGTGGCCGGGCGCTTCGGTTACCTGAGATCTGAATGTGCCTGACTTAAGCGCCGCGCATCATGCAGCCGGCGGCAAGCACGATGTAGCCGATGAGAACAATCCACACTGCGGCAAGAGGAATGAACGCAAGAACGCCAAGAGCGGCGAGAACGCCGATGATGGCGATGACAAGGGAGATAATGAAAATAAGCTGAGTAGGCGCACTGAGATTCATGTGTGGCTCCTCCAACATGATTCGTACGCCGGCATTGTATCAGCCGGGCCGTCACACACCAATTAGCTGGCGCAGCGGGTTCGC
Source organism: Mesorhizobium sp. M4B.F.Ca.ET.143.01.1.1 (assembly GCF_004792275.1). NCBI lineage: Bacteria > Pseudomonadati > Pseudomonadota > Alphaproteobacteria > Hyphomicrobiales > Phyllobacteriaceae > Mesorhizobium > Mesorhizobium sp. M4B.F.Ca.ET.143.01.1.1. The sequence goes on along the minus strand of NZ_SRSR01000017.1, from coordinate 102,998 downwards.
CGGGTCGGCGAGAAGCTTCACCGCCAGCGCCACGCAGACGACAACCAGCAGCGGCTTGATCAGCCGGGCGCCGATGCGGATGGCGAGGCTGGCGCCGAGGCGGGCACCGAAGAACTGGGCGACGCCCATCATCAGGCCGATCTTCCAGTAAACGACGCCGACGGCGGCGAAGATGGCGAAACCGCCAATGTTGGAGGCGAAGTTGAGCAGCTTGGTGTGCGCCGTCGCCTTGAGTACGCCGTAGCCGGCAAGGCTGACGAAGGCCAACATGTAGAAAGAGCCTGCACCAGGTCCGAAAAGGCCGTCATAGAAGCCGACAAGAGGTGGAACGATCAGACCGAACAGGAAGGGCGACAGGCGCTCGGCGCGGTCTACATCGTTCATGTTGGGCTTGAGCGCGAAATAGAGCGCGATGGCGATCAAAAGCAGTGGCAGCAAGGCGCGCAGAAAATCACCGGGCACGATTGTAGCCAGCAAGGCGCCGACGGCGCTGCCGATTAGCGCCAGCAGGGCGGACGGCAACTGCCGGCGCAGCTCGACATGGCCGTTCGCCGCATAGTGGATGGTGGCCGACCCGGAGCCGAACATGCCTTGCAGCTTGTTGGTGCCGAGCGCGGCGGTCGGCGAGAAGCCCGCCAACAGCAGCGCCGGAATGGTGATCAGGCCGCCGCCGCCGGCGATGGAATCGACGAAGCCGGCGGCAAACGCGGCGAAGGCCAACACGGCAACAGTCTGTATGCTAAGATCGATCATCGGGGCTATGGGTCTTGCGGCGGGACGATATGCGCGCTTCGACCACGGCAACCCCGTTTGCGCAAGGCCGATTCCGCGCTAACTATCTGCGACGGAATCGCAAAGGGGAGGCCGATGGCGATGGCACTGCTCGATCAGATACGCTCGATCTTCGACGGCGATCCCGGCGTGCGCAAGGTCGCGGACGATCCGGTCCTGTCGGCGGAACTGTTGATGCTGTTCCGCATGATCCTGGCCGACGGGTCCGTCTCGGAGAGCGAGATGGTCGCCTTCCGGCGCATCTGCAAGGAGGCGTTCGGCATTCCCGAGACGAGCATCGACAGCGTCATCGAATATCTCAACGACTTCGGCTACGAGACCAACGGTTCGCAGGCCATTGCGCTGTTCCGCGACCTCGACGTCGAGCGGCGCAAGCTGCTCGCCCAGCACATGGCCGAGATCGCCAAGGCCGATTCGAAGCTGGCCGAAAACGAGGTCAGGCTGCTGCGCCGCACGCTCGACCTGCTCGACATCAGCCCGGTCGATGTTGTGAAGCCGCAGGAATAGCCGGTTTCGATAGCGGCCGGCAGGCTCGCTGCTTACCCTTGTTCCTGTAGTCTCCGTGCGATCGCCCGGTGCAGATCGGGCGCGGCTCTCACCAGCGCCCTGGCCGCCTCGGATTGCGGATGATCGAGCACCGCGCCGGTCTTGCCGCGCTCGACGATCCTGCCTTCATGCATGACCAGCACCTCGTCCGTGATGGCGCGGGCGACGGTCAGATCGTGGGTGATGAACAGATAGGCGATGCCGAGCTTCTGGTTGAGCTCGGCGAACAGGTCGAGGATCTGGGCCCGGATCGAGACGTCGAGCGCCGAGACCGGCTCGTCGGCGACGACCAGCTTGGGGCGGGTGATGATGGCGCGCGCGATCGACAGGCGCTGGCGCTGGCCGCCCGAGAATTCATGCGGATATTTGTCCATGTCGCGCGGCCCGAGGCCCACCTCGTGCAGCGCATGCGCCACCAGCTCGCGCCGCTCGGCATTGGCCGGTGTCTTGTCCAGCACGTGCAGCGGCTCGGCGACCAGCTTCTCGACCTTCTGGCGCGGATCGAAGGAGCCGTAGGGGTCCTGGAACACGACCTGCATGTCTCGCCGCGCCGGCTTCAGCTCCGCCTCGCTCCTGCCGGTGATGGTCTCTCCGCTGAAGCGGATCGTCCCCGAGGTCGATTTGTCCAGCGCCAGGATCATGCGGGCAAGCGTGGACTTGCCGCAGCCGGAGCGACCGACCAGCGCCACCGACTGGCCGGGCTCTATCGACAGCGAGACGTCGTCGACGGCGCGGATGGGAGCGGCACGCCGGAACAGCGAGCTGCGTCGTCCCGGATAGTCGCGCGTCACGCCATCGACCTGCAGCAAGGGCCTGGCCGAGCCGGCGGTGTGGGGGCGAGGGCGGGCCGGCACATGCATGGAGGCCTGCGCCAGCTGACGCGTATAGGGATGGAGTTGCGCAGACAGCGTGCGTGCGGTGTCGCCGGCTTCCATCACCTCGCCATGGCGCATGATGGTGATCTTGTCGGCCATCTCGGTCACCACCGCGAGGTCGTGCGAGATCAGAAGCAAACCCATGCGGTTTTCCGCCACGAGATCGCGCAGCAAATCGAGGATCTGCGCCTGCAGCACCACGTCGAGCGCCGTGGTCGGCTCGTCGGCGATCAGGAGCTTGGGTTTCAGCGCGCAGGCGATCGCAATGACGACGCGCTGGCGTTGGCCGCCCGACAGTTCGTGCGGATAGCGCGACAGCGGGAATTTCGCCGGGGGCAGGCCGACGCGGTCGAGTATTCTGCGCGCCCGCTCCTCGGCCTCGGCGCGGCTCGCCTTGGTGTGCCAGCGAATGCCCTCCGCCACCTGCTCGCCGATGGTCTTGACCGGGTTCAGCGCCGTCATCGGCTCCTGGAACACCATGCCGATGTCGTCGCCGCGCAACGCGCACATCTGGTCCTCGCTCGCCGCGAGGATATCGATGCCGTCGAAAGTGACGCGTCCGCTGGCACGTGCCGCGAAGGGCAGGAGCCGCATCACGGTGAGGGCCGTCATCGACTTGCCGGAGCCGGATTCGCCGACCAGCCCCATGACCTCGCCGGGCGCCACCGCAAGCTCGACGCCCTTCAGGATCGGCGTGTGGCCGATCGACAGCGACAGGTTCTCGATCTCGAGCAGGCTCATCGCTGCCGCCGCGATTTCGGGTCGAGGATGTCGGCGATGCCGTCGCCGAGCAGGTTGAGGCCGAGCACGGTGACGGCGATCGCCATGCCCGGGAAGATCGCCATCCACGGCGCAACCACCATGCGCGTCTGCGCGTCGAACAGCATGCGGCCCCAGCTCGGCATCGGCGGCTGCGCGCCGAGGCCGACATAGGAGAGGCCCGCTTCGGCAAGGATGCCCAGCGCGAACTGGATGGTGCCTTGCACCAGAAGCAGCGTCGCGATGTTGGGCAGGATGTGCTCGATGGTGATCAGCGTCGGGCCCTTGCCGGCGGCGCGGGCGGCGAGAATGAACTCGCGCGGCCAGATGGCCAGCGCGCCGGCGCGGGCGACGCGCGCGAACACCGGAATGTTGAAGATGCCGATGGCGATGATGGCGTTGATGGCGCCCGGCCCGAAGATGGCGGTGATCATGATCGCCGAAAGTAGGGCAGGGAAGGCGAAGACGAGGTCGTTCAGTCGCATCAGCGCTTCGTCGGCGAGGCCGCCGCGAGCCGCGGCAAAGGCGCCGAGCGGAACGCCGACGCCCATGCCGATGCCGACCGCGACCAGCGCCACGGCGATCGAGTTGCGGGCGCCGACCATGATCATCGACAGGATGTCGCGGCCGAAATGGTCGGTGCCGAACCAGTGCGCCCATGAGGGCGGCAGGGTCTTGTCCGAGATCACCAGCCGGGTGACGTCGTATGGTGTCCAGGCGTAGGAGAGGACCGCCACCGCCGCCACCAGCGCGGTGATGACGAAACCGAGAAGGAAGGATCGGTTGCGGAACGCCTTGGCCAGAATGCCGGCCAGGGTCTCCTCTGGGATGTCGACATGCAGTGTCATTGCCGGCTTCTCAGGCGCGGATCGACGACCGCGTAGGAGAGGTCGACGAGGAGGTTGACGGCGATGACGGCGGCGACCAGCAACATGACGACGCTTTCGACGACGATGAGGTCGCGTTGGGTGATCGCCTGGAATACCAGCCTTCCTAGGCCGGGCAGGTAGAAGACGTTCTCGATGATGATGGTGCCGGCGAGCAGGAAAGCGAACTGCAGCCCGAGGATGGTGAGCACCGGGATCATGGCGTTGCGCAGCGCGTGCCGCCAAAGCACGGCGCGGTAGGGCATGCCCTTGGCGCGGGCGGTGCGGATATAGTCCTCGTTCAGAACCTCGATCAGCGCCGAGCGGGCGACGCGTGCCAGGATCGCGGCTTGCGGCAAGGCAAGGGCGACCGCCGGCAAAAGCAGCGATTTCAGCGCCGGCCAGGCGCCGGCGCCCCAGCCGGGGAAGCCGCCGGCCGGTACCAGCCTGAGCCAGACGGCAAAAAGATAGATCAGCATCAGCGCGAACCAGAAGTTCGGCACGGCGACGCCGAACTGGGCGGCGCCCATGGCGATCGCGTCGCCAGCGCGACCGCGCCGGCTGGCGGAAAACAGGCCAACCGGAATGGCGATGGCCGTGGACAGCGCCAGCGCGATCAGCGCCAGCGGCAGCGAGACGACGACGCGTTCGCGCACGAGATCGATGACCGGCACCGAATAGGTGTAGGAGCGGCCGAAATCGAGGCTCAGCAGCCCGCCCGCCCAATGCAGGTAACGCAAGGCCAGCGGCGCGTTGAGCCCCATCTGGTTGCGCAGCACCTCGACCTGCTCGGCGCTCGCGTTCATGCCCAGCATCAGCCGCGCGGGGTCACCGGGGATGATCTCGAGCACCGCGAACACCACCATGGAGGCCAGCACAAGCGTGGCGGCGGCGATGATCAGACGCTTCAGGAGGTAGGCACTCATCGGCACAACCTGCCGGAAAAGCAAAGGCCCCGGAAGCGGCTTTCGCCACCGGGGCGTTGCATATCTCTCGAGGTCAATCCGACCACTTCACCTTGGTCAGATCATTGGCCTGAATCGGCGCGTTCTCCCACAGGCCTTGCAGCTTGGCGTCCCAAACGCCGACCTTCGGCAGTTCGTAGAGGAAGCCGACCACGGCGTCGTCGGCGAGGATCTTCTGCGCCTCACCGAGCAGTTCCTTGCGCTTGGCCTCGTCGGAGGTGAGGTTCAGATCGGCGATGACCTTGTCGAAAGCCGGGTTGTCGTAGTTGAAGTAATAGTCCTTGCGCGAATAGATATCGATGTCGTTGGGCTCGGTGTGGGAGACGATGGTGAGGTCGTAGTCCTTCTTGGTGAACACCTGGTCCAGCCACTGCGCCCATTCCACCGGCACGATCTCGAGATCGATGCCGACGTCGCGCAACTCCGAGGCGATGATCTCGCCGCCGAGCCGCGCATAGGAGGGCGGCGGCAGCTTCAGCGTCGCCTTTAAGCCGCTCTCGAGGCCGGCTTGCTTGAGCAGTTCCTTGGCCTTGGCGACATCATGCGGATAGCGGCCGGTGAGGTCGACATAGTCCTTGTTGGCCGGCGACATGTGCGAGCCGATCGGCTGGCCGAGCCCCGCCGAGGCGCCATCGATGATCGCCTTGCGGTCGAGCGCGTAGGAGATAGCCTGCCTAACCTCGAGCTTGTCGAAAGGCGGCTTCTTGTTGTTGATCGACAGGATGGTCTCGCCCTCGGTCGAACCGATCACGACATGGAAGCGCGGATCGTCCTTGACCTGGGCGACGCTGTCGGGGTCGAAGAAGGGAAAGGCCTGGATGTCGCCGGAAAGCAGAGCCGGAACGGCGGCGGCGGCATCGGGGACGATGCGGAACTCGGCCTTGTCGAGCGAGACCGGAGCGCCCCAGTATGCGTCCGATTTCACCAGCGTGATCGACGAGCCCTTGACCCAGTCCTGGAATTTGAACGGGCCGGTGCCGATCGGCTTCTCCTTGTTGGTGTCGGCCGATTTCGGCGACACGATCACCGCGTCGCCCCAGCCCATATTGTAGAGGAAGGAGCCCTGCGGGTTCTTCAGCGTCACCTTGACGGTGGCCGGATCGACGACATCGACCTTGTCGATCGCCGCGAACAGGCCCTTCTGCGCGTTGACCGAATTGTCGGCGCGGGCGCGGTCGAGCGAGAACTTGACGTCGTCGGCGCTGAAGTCGGCGCCGTCATGGAATTTGACGCCGGTATGCAGCTTGAACGTGTAGGTCTTGCCGTCGTCGGAAATGCTCCAGCTTTCGGCGAGATCGGGCAGCACCTCGCCGTTCGGGCCGATCCGGGTCAGGCCTTCGAACACGTTGGCGTAGAGCACTTCGTCGATCGCCGCGGCAGCACCCGCGGTCGGGTCGAGATGCGGGGGTTCGAGCGGAATGCCGATGACGAGATCGGTGCGCGCGGCAAAAGCCGAGGTCGCGGTGGCGAGCGCCAGAGCGGCGGCGGCGAGAACGGTCTTCCACAATTTCATCGGGCAACTCCCATCTGCTCAACCGGGTGGATAGAAGCGTGATTTCGAGGTCGAGTAAATTGCGTTTCGTGCTGTCGGACAGCGCCGGGCGGAATGTTTTTCCCGAAACAGGCGGACTGGCCGACCTTCACTTGCCTGTTTTCGTAGGGATCAGTCGGCGACGGTGCCCCGCAACAGCACGTTGAGGCCGATTGCCATCACCTTGGCCGATTCCACCATGTCGGCGATGCCGACCCATTCGTCGGGCCGGTGGGCGAGGTCGAGAATGCCCGGCCCATAGGCGATGCAGTCATAGATGTGGCCGATACGGGCGACGTGCTTCTGGTCGTAGGTACCGGGCGAAATCACATAGTCGGGCTCGCGGTCGAATATCGCCATGATGCCTTGCGCCACAGCTTTCACCACCGGAGCGTCGCGCTCGGTCATCAGCGGCAGCACTTCCATCAGATCGCGGATCTCGTAGTCGAACTTCTTCCGCTCGCGCTTCAACCGCTCCAGGATATCCGTCACCTCGCTCCTCACCGTGGCGAGGTCCTCCTCGAGCAGGAAGCGCCGGTCGATGGTCAGCCGGCAGGAATCGGGCACGTTGGGGGAGGGCAGGCCGGGACGAAAATCCTCGGTCTGGCCGCCATGGATGGAATTGATGTTCATGGTCGAGCGCTTGGCGCCTTCAGGCACCACCGGCATGCGCGTCACCTTGCGGTCAAGCGCCGGGAACAATTCATCCTCGAAGGCCTGCAGCACGGCGCCCATGTGGCGCACCGCATTGTCGCCGAGGAACGGCATCGAGCCATGCGCGATCTCGCCCTTGGTCTCGATCTCCGCCCACCAGACGCCGCGATGGCCAAGGCAGATGCGATCCTTGTTCAGCGGTTCCGGAATGATGACGTGGTCGACTTTCGGCTTCGAGAAATAGCCGAGCCTGGCAAGATGGGCGACCCCGCCGAAGCCGCCGGACTCCTCGTCGACCGTACCCGAGATCTCGATGGCGCCCGGGAAGTCCGGGAACACCTCCATGAATGCCTCGGCGGCGATGATCGAGGCCGCCAGCCCGCCCTTCATGTCGCAGGCGCCACGGCCGTAGACCCTGCCGTCCTTCACCAGCCCGGCGAACGGATCGACGGTCCAGCCTTCGCCGGCCTCGACGACGTCGATATGCGAGTTGAAATGCACGCAGGCGCCGGCCGATCTGCCGTCGAAGCGGGCAACGACGTTGACGCGCGGGTAGCGGTCGGTGTCGCCGGGGGTGCCTTCGGCGCGGATGAACTCGGTTTCGAAGCCGCGCTTCCTCAGGCGCTCGCCGACATATTCGGCGCAGGGGCGATAGGCCTCGCCTGGCGGATTGACGGTCGGGAAGCGGATCAGGTCCGCGGTCAGCGCAACGAGGTCGTCGATCCGCGCGTCGACGGCCTTAAGGAGTCGTTCGGTCATTCCTGAAGTTGAGCAGTGAAGCGGGCGACTGGCAAGCGCGACGGCGAAGTCTTTGAAACTACGTGTCGCGGCGGCAACTATGGCGGGAAAATCGTTCAAATTCGCTGCTTTGGATTGGCGAATTCATCAACGAGTGTGTGTTACTTCATTCACCTGCCGTTAAAATGCTGAAAAATCGCGTGATGGCAGGCATGCAAGGGGCAATCAAAGGGGTTTGATCGCATGAAAAAGACTGTTCTCATGGCAACGATACTGGCGACCGCGCTGTTCGGCACCTCGGTCGCAGGCAAGGCTGCCGCACTGGTGGCCAATATCGACGTATCCTCACAAACGATGACCGTCAGCAAATACGGCCAGGTGCTGTACCGCTGGAGCGTGTCCACCGCCCGCAAAGGTTACTTCACGCCGCGCGGCAGCTACCGCCCGCAGTGGACGGCCCGGATGTGGTATTCGCGCAAATACGAGATGTCGCCGATGCCATACTCAGTGTTCTTCCGTGGCGGCTACGCCATCCACGGCACCGGTGCGGTGAAATATCTCGGGCGTCCGGCCTCGCATGGCTGCGTGCGCCTGCACACCGCCAACGCCGCGACCTTCTATTCGATGGTGCGCGAAGCGGGCTACGGCAACACGCGCATCGTGGTCACCGACTGACCTCGCGCGATTGGCTTTCGGTGCCAAAAGCGTTGCAGCAATGCCGCACTGCAACCGGAACTCGCGTCGACGCATGGTTTCCGGTGCCGACGTCGATTGCGTGAATCTTCGGCGGTGGTAGGTATCGCGACGTTACTTTTTGATGCTTGGGGACTACAATGTATCGACTTGTTTTGAGCGCGGCGATTGCCGTAACCGCTACTTCCGCCTTCGCTGCCGACGCGCCCGTCGTCCTGGACCAGGAACTCGCCCAGCCGCATGTTTCAGGCTACGGCGAGGTATATCTCGGCGGTCTCTACTTCGCGACCCCCGGGGACGATGCAGACGGCACGACCGCCGGCGGCGCCGCCCGGGTCAATTTTCCGATCGACGCCCGTTGGAACATCCAGACCGACGCGGTGATCGATTCGCTGTGGGTCGAAGGTACGAACATCTACAGCTACGGCGGCGCCATCCATGGTTACTGGCGCGATCCGAGCTCGTATGCCCTGGGCGCCTTTGCCACGATCAACGGATATGGCGGCGACGAGGGCCTCGGTGACGCAGGCATCTACACTTTCACCGTCGGTCCCGAGGCACAGGCTTATTTCGGCAACGTGACGGTTTACGGGCAGGTCTACTACGGACAGCTGCGGGTCAGCGGCGAATCCGAACACCTCGACAATTGGGGCGGCCGCGGCGTCGTGCGGTATTTCGCGCAGGACGATCTGCGCTTCGACGGCGAACTCGGCTTCTCGCGGCTGTCCGGTTTTGGCGGGCATTTCGATACCGTCTCGGCGGCATTGCAGGCCAACTATCGGTTCTCGGGCACCCCTTGGTCAGTGTTTGGCCGCTATCAGCTGGATCACCTGAGCTTCTCGGAGGCTTCGGGCAGCGTGAACATCCACAAATATCTGATCGGCCTGCGGGCAAGCTTCGGTTCGGACACGTTGCTCTCCGAAGATCGCAACGGCGCCACCATGGATACATTCCGGCCGAACTTCACCATCCCTGCTCCGCTCTGAGGGAGCTTAATCCAGAGCCGCGAGGAGTACTCCTCGCGGCTTTTTTGTTGCGCATCGGAGCGGGGCAATCGGAGCCGCCGCTTGCGCCGACGGCCGCTCATCTGCCAACGCGCATCGCCGTCACGGATCAGATGGAGTGTTGGAGAAAAGACAATCCGGCTCCTGCCAGTGCTTATGAATACTGCAAGTGCTCATGAACGCTGCACAGTATTTGGGCAGATCAAGGCCAAAGCGTTGCAGTAATGTCGCAGGGCTTCAGAACCCGGCTTGTACGCCCGGGTTTGAGGCTGTTCACGCTTGCGTGAACGGGCAGCGATGGTAAATGCCGGATAAGTCAGACATTTGAGGGACTTCACGATGTATCGACTTCTCCTTGGTGCGGCACTTGCCGCAACGGCCACGTCGGCTTTTGCCGCCGATGCCGTCGCTCCGATCGTTATGGATCAGGAACTCGCCCAGCCGCATGTTTCGGGCTACGTCGAGGCCTATCTCGGCGGGCTGTATGTGACGGCCGCTGGCGAGCACGCGGATGGCACGACCGCAGGCGGCACGGGCCGGGTCAATTTCCCGATCGATTCCCGCTGGAACGTCCAGACAGACGCGTTCGTCGATTCGCTGTGGGCCGAGGGCACCAACATTTACGGCTATGGCGGCGCGGTTCACGGCTACTGGCGCGATCCCAGCGCCTTTGCGCTTGGCGCGTTCGCCTCCGTCACCGGCTATGGCGGCGACGGGTTCGACGACGATCTCTACAGTTTCTCGGTTGGACCGGAAGGCCAAGTCTACATGGGTAATGTGACCGTGTACGGCCAGGTTTACTATGGCCAGTTGCGGGCCAGCGGCTCGTCCGAGCATATCGACACCTGGGGCGGTCGCGGGGTGGTGCGCTATTTCGCCCAGGACAATCTCCGCTTCGATGGTGAACTGGGCTATTCGACGACATCTGTGGGCCCCTTCGACACCAACACCTTCACCGGGGCGCTGCAGGCTGCGTACCGGTTTTCCGGAACGGCGTTTTCGGTGTTCGGCCGCTATCAGTTCGAACGCGCGTCCATATCTGCGTTCGACGTAACCGAGAACATCCACAAATATGTGATTGGCGTGCGGGCGAGCTTCGGTTCGGACACATTGCTTGATGAGGATCGCAACGGCGCCACGATGGATACCGGCCGGCCGAACCTCATCCTGCCTTCGTTACTGTAGTATCGGCGGGAAACAAGAGATTTATGGCGAAGACCGCGAAGAGCAATCTTCGCGGTTTTTCTTTGCCGCGTCCAATCTGCGCACGCGATGGCAGATGCACCGAGCGGAATGGAAAAGGCTTCGGCGCCCGGTCCTTCAGTCAGAATTTCCCCCAAGCGCAACCGATGAACAAACAACGAAGCCGCGAAGGGTCTCTTCGCGACTTTCGCTTGGTGCGGCGTCAATGGTCAATTCGGGCCGGGCACCGGGTCAGCCGGCCGCTCCTCGGCCTGCCCACGCCGCTTGCGCCGGCGGCCGCTCATCTCCCAACGCTTGTGGAACCACATCCACTGGCCGGGATCCTCGCGCACCCAGCGCTCGACGACGTCGGCAAGAAGCTGGGTGGTGGCGTGGACGTCGACGCTACCGCTTTCGGTGCGCGGCAAGGTCAGCTTGTCCTCGATGTCCAGGCGGAACCGGTTGCCCGGCAGCCGGACGCAGCGGGCGGGATAGACGTCGCAGTCGTAGTGGCGGGCGAGCATGCCAAGCACCGGATTGCTCTGGCACGGACGGCCGAAAAAGGTCGTCTCCAGTCCGCTGGAGAATTTCTGGTCGACAAGCACGCCGATATTGCCGCCGTTCTCCAGGATGGCGGCAAGCGCGAAGGACGCGCCGGTCGAGGAGGGCAGCAAGCCCCCCATGGTCGAGCGGCGCGTCGAGTGGATGTAGTCGGCGAGATAGGGATTGTTGGGCGGGCGAAACAGCGCGGTGATGTTCATGCCGAAGGTGGCGGCGGCCACCGGCAGCAATTCGAAATTGCCGAGATGGCCGGTGAACAGGATATGCGGCTTCTTCTCGCCGGCGATCTCGACGAAATGCTCGACGCCACGGACGTCGACGCGGCCGGGCTTTGTCGCTTTCGGATCATAATCGAAGAGGGCGTCGAGGAAGATGTACTCGGCCGCCAGCCGGGCCATGTTGCCCCACATGTCGAGCGCGATGGCCTCGATCTCGGCGTCGCTCTTTTCGGGATAGGCAAGGCGCAGATTGTTGACCGCAACGCGGTGACGTCCGACCAGCGGGCCAATGCGGCGGGCGACGCGGTCGGCGAAGTTGAGCGCCTTGTCCGGCGGCAGGAGCCGCAGCAGCGAGATCATCGCCATGGCCAGGCGCGCCACCAGCCAGTGCTCCATCTGGCGCAGCCGCCGGCCGTAGCGGAACATGAAGTCCCGGCGGGCTTTCTTGAGCACCTTGCCGACCATTGCCCTAGACGCGCAGGATGATCTTGCCGAACACGTCGCGGCCTTCCATGCGCTTCAGCGCCGCGTCGATGTCGTCGAAGCCGACTTCGGTGTCGATGACGGGAGCGACGAGGCCGGCCGCCATCTTCTGCATGGCATCGGCCATGTTCTCCATGCGGCAGCCGAAGGAGCCGAGCAGCTTCAGCTGCTGCTGGAAGAGCTGCATAAGATTGACCTGCGTCGACACGCCGGAGGTCGAGCCGCAAGTGACAAGGCGGCCGCCGCGCTTGAGGCACAGCATCGAGCCGGCGAAGGTGTCGGCGCCGACATGCTCGAACACGACGTCGACGCCCTTCTTCTTGGTCAGCTTGCGCACGACGCCTTCGAAACGGTCCTCGCGGTAGTTGATGACATGGTCGGCGCCGAGCGCCTTGGCCTTGTCGATCTTGTCGTTGGAGCCGACGGTGGTGATGACGGTGCAGCCCATCTTCTTCGCCAGCTGGATCGCGGCGGTGCCGATGCCGGAACCGCCGGCATGGACGAGAATGGTCTCGCCGGGTTCGAGCTTTGCGTTGTCGAACAGCATGTGCTCGACCGTGCCGAAGGTAACGGGCGCGACCGCCGCGCCGATCTCGCTGACGCCGGGCGGGGCGGGGACCAGCAGGCGGGCCGGCAGGTTGATCTTCTCTTGCGCGAAGCCGTCGAGGTGGAAGCCATGAACGCCGGAGACGTGCTCGCAGAGATTGTCGCGGCCTTCGCGGCAGGCCCGGCAAAGGCCACAGGTGCGCGCGCCATAGATCGACACCAGCTGTCCCGGCAGAAGGCTGGAGACGCCGGGGCCGACGGCGTCGACCTCGCCCGACGCCTCGGCGCCGACGACAAGCGGCAGCTTGCGCTTGGCGAAGGCCATGCCGCGCCAGCCCCAGACGTCGATATGGTTCAACGCCACCGCCTTGATGCGAAGCGTCACTTCGCCGAGCGAAGGCGGCGGGGGAGGCGGCAGGTCCACCGTTTCAAGACGGCGGTCCTCGATAAGTTGCAATGCGCGCATTGGGCCTGTCAGTTCGTCAAAAGCGGGAAAACGTCCGCTTAGACCGGTTCCCTCGCCATGACAAGGCAGGTGTTCTGGCCGCCGAAGCCGAAGGAGTTCGACAAAACGGTGCCGACCTCGGCGTTGCGCTTCTTGTTGGGCACCACGTCGAGCACGATCGCCGGGTCGGGATTGTCGTAGTTGATGGTCGGCGGAATGACGCTTTCGCGCATGGTCATCAGCGAGAAAGCGGCCTCGACCGCGCCGGCTGCCGACAGCGTGTGGCCGATCATCGACTTGTTGGACGAGATCGGCATCGAGCCGATCCGCTCGCCGAACACGGTCGACAGCGACAGATGCTCCATCTTGTCGTTTTCCGGCGTCGAGGTGCCATGCGCGTTGACGTAGTCGATCTCGTCCTCGCTCAGGCCGGCATCGGCAAGGGCGGCACGCACCGCAGCGATCGCCGGCGAACCATCGGGCTTGGAGCGGGTGCGGTGGAAATCGTCGGCCTTTTCGCCGCAGCCGCGCATGATGCCGAGGATAGGGGCGCCACGGGCAAGGGCCGCCTCCAGCGATTCCAGCACCAGCGCGCCGGATCCCTCGGCCAGCACAAAGCCGTCGCGATCCTTGGAAAAAGGCTTCGACGCCTTTTCCGGGATGTCGTTGTGAGTGGAGAGCGCCGAAAGCAGCGAGAAGCGGATCAGCGCCTCGGCGGTCGCCGAGCCGTCGGCGCCGATCGACAGCGCCTTGTCGCATTCGCCGCGGCGGATCGCCTCGACGCCGAGCTGGATGGCGGTGGCGCCGGAAGCGCAGGCAGTCGACAGCGTGATCGGCAGGCCGCGCGTGCCGAAACGGTCGGCCAGCCGGTCGGCGATCGAACCGAACTGGGTGGTCTCGAAGATGTCGAGTTCCTTCAACGCGCGCGCCACGCGCAGCAGCCTCTCGGCGCCGGCATCCTGCTTGTCCGAATTGTAGAGCGAAAAACGGTCGGCCCAGTCGAGCTCGACCGGTGGCGAGGCAAGGAAGAGCGGTCCGCTGAAATCGCCGCTGTCGAGGCCGGCTTCCGCCACCGCCTCCCGCGCGGCGGTCTCGGCCAGCTCGTAGGTGAGGGGGCTGGCGCCCTTGGAGCTTGACGGCAGGAAGTCGACCATGCCGGAGATGCGGGTGTTCAGATGATCGACCGGAAAGCGGGTGATCGGGTGGATGCCGGACTTGCCGGAGGTGAGCGCCGCCCAATTGTCGGCCTTGCCGACGCCCAGCGACGTCACCACGCCGATGCCGGTGACGGCGACGATCGGCCTGCCCATGTGGTCGTTCAGATTGGCCATGTTTTGTCCCTGGTGGTCACTCAGGCCGCCTTGATCAGCCCCATGCCCTCGAATTGGTGATAGCCGATCGCCGTTGCAAGCACGGTCGTGGGAATGCCGGCGAACGGCTTCTCGGTCGCGGCATCGAAAGCGGGATAGGCGGCCTTGCGCTCGACGGCGAGTGCCGCGAGCGCCACGGCGAAGGGGAACTGCGCCTCCTTCATATGGCCGGTCAGCGTCGAAAAGGCACGCGCCGCGATCGCCGGGTGGGCGGCGAACGCGGCTCTTTCGGCCGCTGTGGCGGTGTGGGCGCCGGAGGCGCCGGAGATCGCCAGCAATTCGCCATTCGGCAGCGCCGTCTGATCGAGCAAGGTCGCGATCTCGGCATCGAGCCCGCCGTTCCGCCGCTTGGCGCGGCCGGACACGATAGGGCCGAGCTCGGCGTAGATCTTGCGCCGGCGGCTCGTCGCGTGCTCGCGCTGCTCCAGCACCAGGAAAGCGCCGCCAGATCCGGTCACCACGCCGCCGCCTTCGCCGCCCTGCCTTTGCCAGACAGGCTTCCAGGCGCCACGATGCAGGTAGCCGGCCAACTCGTAGCCGAGCAGCATGTCGGAATGTTCGGTCTGGAAGGCGCCGCCGACCAGCACATGCGTCGACTGTCCCGAGCGGATGCGCGCGGCCGCCGTCTCGACGGCGGCGACGCCAGCGCCTTCCTCGCCCATGAAGGTGCGGGACGACCCGGTGACCTTGTGGACGATCGAGATGTTGCCAGCGAGCAGATTGGAGAGCTGGGCGAGGAACAGCGTCGGGCGCAGTTCAGTGGTCAGCTTCTCGTTGAGCAGCACGTCGCGGTCGTTGCGGCTTTCGGATGCGGCGAGGATGGCGGCATCGACCGCCTCGTCGCGCTCGCCTCCGCCGGCTGCCACCACCATGTCCATGGTCGCGCAGAGCTCGTCATTGCCCTTGATGCCGGCATCGTCCAGCGCCAGACCCGCGGCATAGGTACCGAGCCGCTGCCAGGTCTCCATCTGCCGCTGGTCGCCGCGCTTGGCGATCTGCAGGTTCCAGTCGATCTCCGGCAGCGGGTGGATGGTATAGGGCGCAAAGCGCGCGGCATCGAGCACCGGCTCAAGGCCGGGCTGGGCGAGCTTCTGCCAGTGAGCATCCGGACCCTCTCCCAGCGAGGAGACAAGGCCGATACCGGTGATGACGACGTCGTGGGGGCTGCTCATGGGCGGCTTTGTGGGTCACGTGGCCGGGCGCGTCAAGTTCGCGCCCGAACCGCCTCAGGCGTTCTTGGCCGCGACCAGCGCGTCGATCTTGGCGCACAGGTTCTTCATGACGAAATAGTCGTCGGTCGAGGCCTTGCCGTCGTTGACCTCCTGCGTCCACTTCTCCAGCGGCACCTTGATGCCGAATTCCTTGTCGATGGCAAAGACGATGTCGAGGAAATCGAGGCTGTCGATGCCGAGATCGTCGATGGTGTGGCTTTCGGGCGTGATCGTCTCGATATCGATCTCGCTGGTGTCGGCAATGATCTTGGCGACTTTGTCGAACGTGGTGGACAAGGGCTCTTCCTTCGGTTGCGGGCGGAATCTGTCCGCATCTTGTTTGGGCGCTGTCTAATCGGTTTTTCCGGGCAGGAAAAGGGCTGATAAGCCCGGTGCAGATGGGATGCTGGCTTTCGAAACGCAAGAAGGGCCGCCGGATTGCCGGCAGCCCTTCCCATTTGACGTGACGTCAGCTCAGTTTTCACGGAGCTTAACCAGGTCGTTCAGCAGTCCGCCCGTCCCGTTATGGACGGTCAGCCGCTCGACCTTGCCGGCGATGGCTTCCAGAGCCTCGAGCTCCTTCAGCCGCAGCATCACCGGGTTCTCGGCCATCACCTTGGCCGTGTTGAGGAGCGAACGCGTCGCGTTCGTCTCCTCGCGCCGGCGGATGACGTTGGCCTCGGCCTGCTTCTCGGCCGAAACCACCTGGTTGAGGATCTCGCGCATCTCGCCCGGCAGGATCACATCCTTGAGCGCGATGTCGCTGACCTCGACCCCGATCTCGGCCATGTCGGCGCGGACCTTGGCCGCCGCCTCCTCGTCGACCGTCACCTTCTTTTCAAGGATCTGGTCGAGCGTGAGCGCGCCAAGCGTCTTGCGGAAGGCGTACTGCAGGGCGCGGTAGAGGGCTTCAGAGAAGTCCTTCACCGCGCTCACCGCCTTGACCGGATCGAGGACCCGGTATTCGGCGGCGATGTTGACGCGGATCGTCACGCGATCCTTGGTCAGCACTTCCTGCCCGGCGACGTCGAGCGACTGGCGCTTGAGGTCGACGACCTTGATCTGCACCATGCGCCCGACGTTCCAGAAGGCGTGCACGCCCGCGGCAAGCGTCCGCGCCAGCGCCCCGTCGACGAACAGCAGTCCGGCCTGACCGTCGACCACCGGGTGAACGGACATCAGTTCCGTCTTGCGGGCCTGGCCGAGCCGGCGCATGAGAGCCGGATCGATCGCAAGATCGGCCGAGGTGTCGACCAGCGTCACCTTCCACGGGCCGGCATCGGTCCACAGCACGAGCTTGCGATCCGGCGCCAGGACGGCATGGAGGTTGCCGTCACGCTCGATGACGGCGACATCCGTACGCCCGGTGCGAACGACGGTGAAATGACGCGCCGCCACCTCCGGCAGCTTGTCGAACAACGCCTTCTCGTAGGCCGAAACGAATTCCGGGTTCTTCAGGTCGTGCCGGGACACTTCAAGGCGTCCGCGCCGGTTGGCAAGCCAATGCTCGCCCGGCATCAGGACAGCCTTGATCTCCCCCTTGTAGAGGGTGACGGCCCGTTCGTTTTCCTTAACAAGGACGCGCTCGCGCCCCAGAACCTTATCGAGAATGGTCATTGTCTTCACTCCTGTCGGGCATGGCCCCATGCGAGGCGTCAACTCATGCGTCGATCATCCTTTTCGTTTCTCGTTTCCCTTTTCCCGGCACGAATGATCCGGAGACCGGTGGCATCGCCAAGCAGCGGGCTTTCGGGAGCGGATCGCGAGGCAGCGAAGCGGGCGCCGGAGGCCTTGGCCTCCCTAGCCGGCGACACTGCGCCTTGATCGTCACCGCGGGCCTGGCCGCGAGCCGATGGCGTTGGATCTGCCGGTACGGCCTTGGCCCGAAGGCTTCGGCCGTCCGTCAGCTCTTTCGCATTCCGGTCCCCGGACCGATTTTCCGAATAACACCGTGACAGGGTGGCTTGGCTTGGAAGGCCAATGGAGAAGGATTCGAACCTTCGACCGTCAGATTCGTGATCTGATGCTCTACCCAACTGAGCTATCCGTGGTGCAGACAGCAGGATTCGAACCTGCGACCTCCGGATCCAAATCCGGCGCTCTCCCCCTGAGCTACATCCGCGATCCCAACCTCCGAAACGGCGCCGTACACAGGGCGGCAGTGCCGCCTGCGCGGGCGGAGACGAAAGCTCCAACCGCTGTGCTCGCTTCGGTTTTCGTGACCGGGAGCGCGCCTATAGACCCTGCGACGGGTTGTCGCAAGCGGCATTGTCGCGGCGGCTTTGCGGCTTCTTTCGGCAGTGGCATTTCGGCAACAGTTGCAACCATCGCCTGTATCAGGCTCGCGCCCGTCAGAAAGTGACGCGGCCAAGCACCCTTAGGCCGTCGCCCTGTGGCTCGACCACCACCGCTTCGCCTTCGCGCGGCGCGACGCCGGTCAGCGCCATGATGTTCTCCAGATGGGTGACCAGCACCAGATTGTCGGAACCGGAATAGCCGCGAATCTCCTTGAGCGTCGCCTCAAGCTGTGCGGCCTTCTCGGCGGGATCGGTCTTCAGGAGGTCGAGCGGCGCGAAAGGCTCGGGCTCGGCCTCGAAGGCGATGCGGGCGGTGTCGAGGCAGCGGCAGTAGCGGCTGGAGAGCACGCGCTCGATGGGTGCTGCGCGGGCGGCGAACAGGGCGCCGATCCGGCTCGCCTGCTGCTGGCCGCGCGCCGACAAATTGAGCTGGGTCGGGCATTTGGCGATGTCGAAATTGGCCGGATCGGCAGCGCCGGTGACCATGGCATGGCGCAAAAGCACGATATGGCCGCCGTCGCGCAGCAGCGCCCAGCCGGCATCCGTCGCATGCGCCGTGGCAGAAGCGAGGAGCAGCATCAGCGCCAGGAGAAATCGAACCATCAGCCATCCTTCTTGCATCCACCGGCAGCGACGGCGGTGAGCGCCATATAGGGACCGCAAAGCCGGCTGAAAGACAAGCTCGGGCTATTTCTTCGCCAGTTGCTGCTTCACCAGCTCGATCTTCTTGTCGGTGAGCGGGATCGGGATGGTGTAGCCGGCTTCGACAAAACCCTCCTTGGCATTTTCGAAGAACTCGATCGCTTTCAAATAATCGGCGTCGCCTCCGCCCTGGCTGGCGCGGTTCCAATAGACATCGCCGAGGTTGTTCTGCGCGAAGGCCCACTGCAGCGGCTGGCTGTCGCGGGTGAACACTTTGAGCGTCGCCTGGAAGGCCGCTTCGGCCTCGTCCAGATATTTGCCGCTGCGTTCGAGCGTGCCGAGATTAAGCAGGCTCATGCCGATGCCGTTCTGGGCGTTCGCCCAATCGACGGGTGCCGCTTCCAAGGTCAGCACCTCGAGCGCGGCCCGGCGCGCGGCGACCGACTCGGCCAGGGACGTGGTATCGCCTTCGGCCATGCTCAGCCAATGCAGCGCCGAGCCGAGGCCGGCCTGGGCCAGCGCCCATTGCCGCGGCGTCGTCTCGCGCTTGTATTCTCGCAACGCGTCCCGATAGGCCGTCACCGCATCCTTGTAGTGTTCCGGCTTGTCGGACAGGCCGCCGAGCAATTGCAGCGTGTTGCCGAGATTGTAGGCGGTCATCGCCCAGTCGAGCGGAAAGGCGCGCCTGGTGTAGATGCGCCGCGCCGCCCGGAAGGCGGCAACCGACTGCTCCAGTCTCGCCGGATCGCGGGCGCGCTGGCCGAGCGTCTGGTAGACCGAGCCGAGATTGTTCTGGGTGGAAGCCCAGTCCATCGGGAAACGCTTGCGGGTGAAGACAGTCAGCGCATCGCCATAGGCCGTCGCCGCTTCTTCGAGCTCGCCGGTGCCGAGATCGAAGCGGGCGGCGCTGCTCAGCGCGTTGCCGAGATTGAGCCGGCTGGTCGCCCAGGAAACCGGGAAGGTCTCGCGCGTGCGGATCTCGAGCGCGGCGCGGAAGGCCGCGGCCGCCTCGGTGATCTTCGCCTGATCGTTGAGCTGCGTGCCCAGCGACACCAGCGTGTTGCCGAGATTGTTCTCAACCATTGCCCACTGCACCGGCGCCTTCTCGCGCGTGTACTCCTGCAGCGCCAGCCGATAGGCGGCCTCGGCGTCAACAAGGCGCTCGCCGCCGGGCTCGCGTTCCGAGAGCGCGTAAAGCGCCAGGCCGAGATTGTTCTGCGAGGCGGCCCAGTCGAGCGGAACCTTGTCGCGCGGCCGCTTTTCCAGCGTCGCGCGCATGGCGGCAACCGCCTCGTTCACGCGCTTGGGGTCGCTCTCCCGTTCGCCGATCTTCAACAGGACATTGGCGAGATTGTTCTGGGCTGCGGCCCAGTTGAGGTCGTCCTTCTCGCGCTCGAAGACGACCAGCGAGTCCCGGAAGATCCGTGCCGCTTCATCGAGCCTGGCCGTGTCGGTTTCGCGCTCGCCAATGGTCTGCAGCACCACCGCCATGTTGTTGCGGGTGATCGCCCAGTCGCGGTTCTGTTGGCCATTGGGAATAAAGCCGAGGATGACCTGATAGGCATCGATCGCCTGCTCGAGCGCCTTCCTGTCGCCGGTGGCATCGCCATGCGCGTTCAGCGCCTCGGCCTCCTGGTTCTTGTAATTCCAGCGCAGCTTGTCGTCCCACTTCTCGACCAGCGAGAACGCCTTGCCGTAGTCACTGGCGGCGGCGCTGTAGTCGAAGACCAGCGCCGAGGCATCGGCTCGCCTGGCATAGATGGCGGCATCGGCAAGGCGCTTCTGCCGGACCAGTTCCTCCGCCTGGTCGACGGCGCCGCGGGTCTGCTCGACCCGGCTCACCGCTTCGTCGAGGAACTTGTGCGCGGTGACTATCGCGCCCTGGCCGATCGCCTTGTCGGCCGAGGCTACGAGGCGCTTGATCTCGGGGTCGTCGGTGCTGAGCGCGTCGCGCTCTGACAGCATCTTCTTCAGCCGCTCGGCCTGGGCATCGAGGAGCTTTTCCAGGTCCGTTGGGTCCTCGGGTATCTTCTCCGTGCCCAGTGCCCTGAGCACGCCATAGAGCGCGTCGAGCGGCACGCCGTCCTGCTGCGAAGCCAGTTCCACTTGCGAGCGCTTCGGATCGGGCAGGTCGGCGATGGTCAAAAGCAGCTGCCGCCGCTCGCCGGTGATCAGCCCGTCATCGCCGGCCGGCTCCGGCGGCGCGACGCCGAAATAGAGCAGCCGGCGCAGGCTTTCGTTGACCCATGGCCGTTGCCTGGCCTTGGTGTCGAGATAGACCTCCTCGGTCACCATGCGCATGACCGAGCCGAATTCGGTGCCCTTCATCGCGGCGAGGTGGCGCAGAAGCGCCGCCGCATAGGGACTGTTCTCGCCGGCGGCGCCATCGAGCGCCGGGCGTCCGGGCTCGGCGGCGAAGCCGACCACGGTTCCGAGGTTTTCCGTCGCCGGCGCGCTGCCGAGCGCCTTGGCGCCGCGCACCGGTTCCAGTCCGCCGGCGCCGATCGGCGAGGCCGAGGCGGTCGGCGCGCGGCGCAACTCCGCGTCAGGCGGAAACGGATTGGTGCGGCAGGCATCGAGCAGCATGATCGTCACCGGCACCGTCTTCTTCAGCTCCTCCATGACGGCGGAGATCGGCACCAGGGCGTTGTCGGCATCCTTCAGCGAGGACATATCGGCATCGACCGGGACCAGGTAGTTCTCGCCGCCGGCCTCGATGCCGTGGCCGGAATAATAGATGAAGGCGACATCGGCGCCCTCGGCGTCCTCGACGAAGCGCTCGAGGTCGCGCTTCAGTTTCGCGGCATCGCGATCGGTGGCGCTGCGGGCATCGAAGCCGAGATCGGTCAGCATCTTGGCCATGTCGCGGGCGTCGTTGGCCGGGTTTGGCAGGGTGGCGATGTGCTCGTAGGCCGATTGGCCGACGATGAGAGCGACGCCCTTGAGGTTCTCCGCGCCGTTGGCCAGCGTCGCGACGAGACAGAGCAAGCCGGTGACGAAAACCGTCAGCCACGCCCTTGCCGAAAGGTGATGGTTCGGGGTTTTGAGCAAACCCATTCGCCGCGTATCCCCCTGACGATCCCAAGCCTCTATAACGCTGCCAGCCGACCTTGATCAATTCGGGCGGGGGCAGGAAGCGGGGTGGGCCTTCCTCGGCCGGCGCGATTGCGTTGCAAACGGGGCTCGCCTATCACGGGAAAAATGTCTCCGCTCACCGAAACCGTCCTCTTCGTCTTCAGCCTCGTCGCGCTCGGCTACCTTGCCGGCTTCACCGGCTATCTGAAGCCGGCGAGCGGCGAGGGCATCTCCGAATTCGCCATCAACGTGGCGATGCCGCTGCTTCTGTTCCAAACGATGGTGAAGTCCGACTTCCACGGCGTGGCGCCGTGGTCGCTGTGGGGCGCCTATTTTACGGCAGTGGCCATCACCTGGGCGGTGGGGCATCTCGTCACCACGCGGGTCTTCGGCAGGGATTCGCGCACGGGCATCGTCGGCGGCGTGTCGTCTGGCTATTCCAACATCGTCCTGCTCGGCGCGCCCTTCATCCTCGGCATATTCGGACCGAGCGGCTTCGAGGTCCTGTCGCTGCTGGTCTCCGTCCACCTGCCGGTCACGATGATGGCCTCGATCGTCCTGTTCGAGATGTTCGGCCGCGGCGCCGGCGAGCCCGCGCATCCGCTGCGCGTCGTCACCAGCTTCCTCAGGCGGCTGTTCCTCAATCCGCTGATCATCGGCATACTCGCCGGACTTGCCTTCCGCCTGAGCGGCGCGCCGCTGCCGGAGCTCGTCTCGCGTGTGGTCGATGCTCTGGCGAATACCGCCGGGCCGGTGGCGCTGTTCGCCATGGGGCTCAGCCTGCGCCGCTTCGGCATCTCCGGCAACATCCGGCCGGCGCTGGCGCTGTCGGCGCTGAAACTGTTCCTGATGCCGGGGCTGGTGCTTGGCCTGGTCTGGCTGCTTGGCCTGCCGCCGCTGACGGCCAAGGTAGCGGTGGTGGCGGCGGCGCTACCCTCGGGCATCAATTCCTACCTGATCGCCGTCCAGTTCAACACCGGCCAGGCGCTGGCGTCGAACCAGATAACCATCGCGACGGCGAGCGCGGTGGTGACCACGTCCTTCTGGCTGACGGTGGTTCTCCACGTCTTCGGATAGGGGAGCGGCCGCGCGGCCAACTCTCGCCTTTGCTGGTCCAACCCCTATATGCCATCTTGCGATTGCTTGCCGGCCTTTCCCTAGGTAAGAGCAATGCGCCAGCGTGCGGCCACAGCACGCCCAACGAATATCCAGAAAAACGGCCGATCAGCGCGCCGAACGGAGGCCAGACCATGCTTCAGAAAACCAGCCATTTCATGCGCCAGGCCAATCTCATCAATGGCGAATGGGTGCAGGCCGACAGCGGCCAGACGGTCGACGTCAACAACCCCGCCACGGGCTTGAAGATCGGCACCGTGCCGAAGGCCGGCAAGGCCGAGACGCGCCGCGCCATCGAGGCCGCCGAGGAAGCCTTCAAGTCCTGGCGCAAGACCACCGCGCTCGAGCGCTCGAAGCTCTTGCGCAAGCTGCACGACGCCATGATGGACAATCAGGACGTGCTCGCCGAGCTGTTGACCATCGAGCAGGGCAAGTCGCTGTTTGAATCGAAGGGCGAGATCGGCTCGGCCGCCGCCTACATCCTTTGGTTCGCCGAGGAGGGCCGCCGCACGTATGGCGACATCGTGCCGTCGCCCTGGGGCGACCGCCGCATCCTGGTGACCAAGGAGGCCGTCGGCGTCATCGCCGCCATCACGCCCTGGAATTTCCCGTCCTCGATGCTCGCCCGCAAGCTCGGGCCGGCGCTGGCCGCCGGCTGCACCGCCGTGGTCAAGCCAGCCTCGCAGACGCCGTATTCCGGCCTCGCCTGGGGCGCGCTCGCCGAGGAAGTCGGCTTCCCCAAGGGCGTCATCAACATCCTGACCGGTTCGGCGGCCGAGATCGGCGACGAGATCTGCGCCAATCCGCTGGTCAAGAAGATCACCTTCACCGGCTCGACCGAGATCGGTAAACTTCTCATCCAGAAGTCGTCGGTGACGGTCAAGAAAGTGTCGATGGAGCTCGGCGGCAATGCGCCGTTCATCGTCTTCGACGACGCCGACATCGACCGCGCCGTGGCCGGCGCCATCACCGCCAAATATCGCAATTCCGGCCAGACCTGCGTCTGCACCAACCGCTTCCTGGTGCAGGCCGGCGTCTACGACAAGTTCGTCGAGAAGCTGGTCGTCGCCAGCAACAATCTGAAGGTCGGGTCCGGCCTCGAAGAGGGCGTGCAGCAGGGACCGCTGATCGACGACAAGGCGGTCGAGAAGGTCGAGGAGCTGATCGCCGACGCGACGTCGAAGGGCGGCAAGGTTGTGGCCGGCGGCAAGCGGCACGCGCTTGGCGGCTCGTTCTTCCAGCCGACGGTGATCGCCGATGCGACGCCGAAGATGCGCTTCATGAAGGAGGAGATCTTCGGCCCGGTCGCTCCGGTGTTCAAGTTCGACACCGAGGAAGAGGCGATCGCGCTCGCCAACGACACCGAATTCGGCCTCGCCTGCTATTTCTACACCGGCGATCTCGGCCGCGCCTTCCGGGTCATGGAAGGGCTGAAATACGGCATGGTCGGCGTCAATGAGGGCCTGATCACCACGCCGGAAGCGCCCTTCGGCGGCGTCAAGGAATCCGGCCTCGGCAAGGAAGGCGGACATCAGGGCATCGAGGACTATCTCGACACCAAATATGTCTGCATCGGCGGCCTCGGCCTCTGACAACCAAGCGGAAGGGCAGGCGCAAAGCCTGCCTTTCTTGTATTGCAAACCCGGCCGGGACCGGCCGGGTCTATAGATCAACGAACTGACTTTCGGGCATGACGATGAAGGACGGCGAGGTCTTCGGCACGACACAGGCGGGCGAACCCGTGCGCCGTTTCACCATTCGTGGCGGCGGCCTCTCCGCCAACATCATCGGGCTTGGCGCGATCATCCAGGACCTGCGGCTCGCCGGCCACGACGCGCCGCTGGTGCTGGGCTACGACCGTTTTGAGCCGTATGAGACGGACCGCGCCTTCTTCGGCGCCGTCGTCGGCCGCTTTGCCAACCGCATTGGCGACGGCCGTTTCACCATCGCGGGCAAGCGCTATCAGACGGAACGAAACTTCCTCGACAAGCACACTCTGCATGGCGGCTCGGAAGGCTATTTCCACCGGCCGTGGACGGTCTCGCTGCATGGCCGGGATTTCGTCACGCTGACCTTGCATGACCCGGACGGCACGATGGGCTTTCCCGGCGCGCTCGACGTGACCTGCACCTACCGGCTCAAGATCCCCGGCACGCTCAGCGTCGAACTGACCGCCACGACCTCCGAGGAGCCGACGCTGTGCAATCTCGCGCAGCACTCCTATTTCAACCTCGACGACGGCGGCGCCGGCGATATCCTCGACCATCGGCTGATGCTGAACGCCGGCGCCTACACGCCGGTCGACGGCGAGATGATCCCGACAGGCGTGGTCAAGCCGGTCGACGGCACACCTTTCGACTTCCGCCAGGCGCGTCCGTTGCGCATGGAGAGCGAGGGCGAGCAGCTTCCCTACGATCTCAATTTCTGCCTGGCCTCGGCTCGCGGGCCGTTGCGGCAGGCTGCCTGGGCGCAAGGCGCTTCATCGGGCGTCGAAATGGAGGTCTGGACCACCGAGCCCGGCCTGCAGCTCTATACCGGCCAGTACCTGCAGCCGTCATCGGCAGGCTTGGACGGGCGCCAGTACAAGGCCTTTTCGGGTCTCTGCCTGGAGGCGCAGGTCTGGCCGGACGCGCCGAACCGGCCCTATTTCCCGCAGGCCACGTTGTGGCCGGGGCAGATCTATCATCAGGCCACCGAGTACCGGTTCCGACTGCCTTGAAGGTGCATTGATATTCAGGTGAAGCCGGCCTTGCGAACGCTGGTTTCTGCGCTTCCGGTGCTCACGTACTGAAGTACGCTCCGCTCCGGTTCTCGAAAACCACCGTTTTGGTCGCTTCGCGCAGTCTTCGACTCCGACTCGGCCTACCTGAATCTCAATACACCTTAGCTAGTTGCCGAACGCCGCTCTCAGCGTTTCAAATGGCGCCAGCGCGCCGCGCACCTGCACGACCGCGGCGGCGACGCGGTGCGCACGCTCGGCTGCCTCAGCCGGGCCATGGCCGGCCAGCCGAGCTGCGAGATAGCCGCCGTTGAAGGAATCGCCGGCGCCGGTGGTATCGACCGGGGTGGCGACATGCACGGCCGGTATCGGCTTGCGGGCGCCGTCGACGGCGATCAGCGCCGCGTCCTCGCCATTCTTGACGACGATTTCGCCGACCAATCGGCCAAGCCGGTCGGCAGTCGCCTGCGGCGTCGCGTCGCCAAACAGCATCTGCTCGTCGGGAAAGGTTGGCAGCGCGATATCGGTTACAGCCAACGCTTCGGTGGTTGCCGCCTGCGCCTCCTCGCGGCTGCGCCACAGCCGCGGCCGGTAGTTGGGATCGAAGGCGACGCGCGAACCAGCCGCGCGCGCCTTGGCCACCGCCTTCAGCAACGTCTGGCGTCCGGCGTCCTCCAGGATTCCCAAAGTGATTCCGGAAAAATAGACAAGCGCCTGGTTTTCAAGGTTTTTGGCCAATGCGTCCGGATCCGAAGCCAGTTGCCTGGCGGCGGCGTCGGCGCGCCAGTAGGTGAAGGCGCGTTCGGCGCCGGTCAGCGTGATGGCGTAAAGGCCTGGCCGGGCGCCTGGAATGACAGGGCTTTGGCCAATGCCGATGCCGTTTTCGGCGAAGAAGGCGATCTGCCCTTGCGAGAACGGGTCGTCGCCGAAGGCCGAGACATAAGTCGCCGGCCGCTCGCCGCTCAGCGCATGCAGCGCCCACAGCATGTTGAACGTGTCGCCGGCAAAGCCCATGCGCCAGTTCGGTCCCGCCTGGCCCGACAGTTCGAGCATGCACTCGCCGATCGAGGCGACGCCATTTGCAGCCATCTACCTGTCTCCCGGTGCATGTCGCGCAAAAGTGTCTAGCGTTTTGGGGATGACGACATGCACAAACCAACGAGGTGCTGCTGTAGCTTTTTGCGATGGGCAACGCCATGCTTGGCGGCTGCGGTTTTTTGCGTCAGAAGCGGTTTCCCACAGTCGCGGCGGGATGCGATGCGCCCGCTGGAACGTTGTCTTTGGAGAAGGAACCGGTTTGGCATCCCTATGGCGCTATCTTCTCGCGGGTCTTGGTCTGGCCGCCTTGCTGGCTGGCGTTCTTGCGATCGTGTACCTGACCGCTCCGCAAACGACGCCGGGCCCCGACACGTCGCGCTCGAAGACGACGGCAAACGGGCTGTTCGTCGCCAGTTTCCAGCCGGAGCGGGGCGGGGTCCGGCAAGGCGAATTGCAGTCCTGGCTGCTGACGCTGAAGACAGTCAAGGGCGATCCGGTGGAGGGAGCGGCGATTGCCGTTTCCGGCGGCATGCCGCAGCACAATCACGGCCTGCCGACCAGCCCGCAGGCGACCGACTATCTGGGCGAAGGGCGCTATCGCATCGATGGGCTGAAATTCACGATGAGCGGCTGGTGGCAGCTGCGCTTTGCCATTTCCGCGGCGGCCGGGTCCGATACGGTCGTCTTCAACATCGTGCTGTGAGCGGTCGATGAGGCGCCTCCTGCTGGTCCTGCCTCTCGTCGCACTGGTCGCCATGGCGTTGCTTGCCGGCTGCGGCAAGCCGCAGTTTTCCGATGCCGAGAAGAAAGTCATCGCATCGCTGGCGCTGAACACGCTGCCGCCGCTGAAGCCCGACACCACCAATCGCTTCGCCGAGGTGCCAGCGGCCGCGGCCCTGGGCTCGACGCTGTTCTTCGACCAGGGCATGAGCCGCGACGGCAACGTGTCCTGTTCGACCTGCCACAAGATCGACCGCCAGTTCCAGGACGACCTGCCGCAAGCGGTCGGCATCGGCCGCACCAACCGGCGCACAATGCCGCTGGCCGGCGTGGCGCGCGATCCCTGGTTCTTCTGGGACGGGCGGCGCGACAGCCTGTGGGCGCAGGCGTTGACGCCGCTCGAAAACCCGCTCGAGCATGGCGGAAACCGCGCCGCCTTCGCGCATTACATCAAGAAACGCTTCGGCGAGCGCTACGAGCGCATCTTCGGGCCGCTGCCCGATCTCTCCACCGTGCCCGCCAATGCCAGCCCGCTCGGCACAGATGCCGAGAAGGCGGCCTGGGCCGCCATGCCCGTCAGCCAGGCCGAGGACGTCAACCGCGTCTTTGCCAATATCGGCAAGGCGATCGGCGCTTTCGAGCGGTCGATCGAGCCGCCGCAGACGCGCTTCGACCGTTTCGCCATCGATCTGGCATCGGGCGCCGAGCCACAGGGGGACGACGCCTTGTCGCCCGAGGAGATGCTTGGGCTGAAACTGTTCATCGGCAAGGCCAATTGCGTGACCTGCCACAATGGCCCGCGTTTCACCGACAACTCTTTCCACAACACCGGCGTGCCGCCGGTCAAGGACCTGCCGCCGGATCGCGGCCGCATCGATGCCGTAGTGCAGGTCGAGGCCGACCCGTTCAACTGCTTAGGCAAGTTCCGCGACGGCGACGACAACGCGTGCCGTGAGCTGCGCTTCATGGTGAAGGGCGGGCCGGACCTGGTGCGCGCCTACAAGACGCCGTCGCTCCGAGGTGCGGCTGCCCGCGCGCCCTACATGCATGCCGGGCAGTTTTCGTCGCTCGAAGAGGTGGTCGAGCACTATTCGAAGGCGCCGGCGAGCGTCGAAGGTGTTTCTGAGGTCCACCCGGTCGAGCTTTCAGACCGCGAGCGCGCGGCGCTGGTGGCGTTCCTGAAGACGCTGTCGGAATGAGCTAGCGGTCCTTGACCGTCTCCATCGCCACGAAGGTGGAAGTCTGGGCAACATGGGGGAGAGCCGAAATGCGCTCGCCCAGCACCCGGCGATAGGCGGCGATGTCGGTGGTGCGGACCTTCAACAGATAGTCGAAGCTCGACGCCATCATATGGCATTGCTCGATCTCGGGGACTGCCTGCACGGATCGATTGAAGGCGTCGAGCGCGGCCGAGCGGGTGTCCGACAATTTCACCTGGACGAACGCGACGTGGCCTTCTCCCATGCGCTCGCGATCGATGATCGCCTGGTAACCCCTGATGTAACCATCCTTCTCCAGGCGCTTGACGCGCGCCTGCACCGGCGTCTTCGACAGGCCGACCTTGCCGGCCAGCTCAGACATGGAAAGCCGCCCGTCGCGCGCCAGCGCCGACAGGATGTTGCGGTCGATGCGGTCCAATTGGTCTTCTGTCATCAAATTGGCAGTCGAGTTGGCGAGAATATTGCGCAAATCATAGTCCAATCGAAACGGCATGTCGATTTCTTTGGACCGACTGAAAACGGCAATTGTGCTAGCTTGCGCCATTCGGTCCGGTGACCGCCGGCCCGCTCCCTCAAGCTCGCTCGATAGGACAGCCATGCCCGCGCTCGATGCCATCCGCCAGCAGATCCGCGCCAACTATTTGCCCGACGAAGACGCCGCGGTGAAGCGGCTCGCCGATGGAGCGGGGCTTTCGGCGGATGACCGCAAGGCGATCTCGGCCCGCGCGGCCGATCTGGTGCGCGCGGTGCGCGGCTCGACCGATCCGAGGCTGATGGAGGTTTTCCTCTCCGCCTACGGCCTGTCGACCAAGGAAGGTGTCGCGCTGATGTGCCTTGCCGAGGCGCTGCTGCGCGTGCCCGACACCGAGACGATGGACGATCTCATCGCCGACAAGATCGCGCCGCACGACTGGTCCGCGCATTCGGGCGGCTCGAGCTCGATCTTCGTCAATGCCTCGACCTGGGCGCTGATGCTGACCGGGCGCGTGCTGGACGAGGGCGAGGGCGGCATCGAGGGCACGCTGCGGGCCATGGTGCGCCGGCTGGGCGAACCCGTGATCCGCAAGGCGGTGGCAGCCGCCATGCGCGAAATGGGCGAGCAGTTCGTGCTCGGCCGCACCATCGCCGAGGCCGTCGAGCGCGGCCGGCCGATGACGCAAAAGGGCTATCTCTATTCCTTCGACATGCTGGGCGAGGCGGCCCGCACCGAGGCCGACGCGCTGCGCTACCACAAGGCCTATGCCGACGCGATCTCCTCACTCGATTCCGGTTCCAACGGGCCGGACATCCGCAACAACCACGGCATTTCGGTCAAGCTTTCGGCGCTGCATCCGCGCTACGAAGTGGCGCAGAAGGAGACGATGCTGCCGGTGATGGCCGAGCGCCTGCTGTCGCTGGCGCTGGCGGCGCGGCATTCGCGCATGGGGCTCAACATCGACGCCGAGGAGGCGGATCGCCTCGATCTGTCGCTCGACGTCATCGAGCGCGTGCTGGCCGAGCCGGAGCTTGCCGGCTGGAACGGTTTCGGCGTGGTGGTGCAAGCGTATGGGCCACGCGCGGCCTTCGTCATCGACTGGCTCTACCATCTGGCCAAAAAGTACGACCGCACCATCATGGTGCGGCTGGTCAAGGGCGCCTATTGGGACACCGAGATCAAGCGGGCGCAGACGCTGGGGCTCGCCGGCTATCCGGTCTTCACCCGCAAGGTCAACACTGACGTCTCCTACATGGCCTGCGCGAAGAAGCTGCTGTCGATGACCGACCGCATCTATCCGCAGTTCGCCACCCACAACGCCCATACGGTTGCCGCCATCCTGTCGATGGCCAAGGATCGCGATTCCTTCGAGTTCCAGCGCCTGCACGGCATGGGCGAGGCGCTGCACGAGACGGTGCGCCAGGCCGAAGGCGCGCGCTGCCGCATCTATGCGCCGGTCGGCGCCCATTCCGACCTGCTCGCCTATCTGGTGCGCCGTCTGCTGGAAAACGGCGCCAACTCGTCCTTCGTGCACCAGCTCACCGACGAGGAGGTCGAGCCGGAAGACATCGCCCGCGACCCGCTGGAAACGGTCGAGACGCAGGGGCCCGCCGCCAATCCGGCGATCGCCCGTCCCGCCGGGATCTTCGGCGCCGGCCGCCGCAATTCCAGGGGCGTCGACATCACAGATCCGGTGACGCTGGCGGCGATCGACAAGGCCAAGGCCGAGTTCGCCGGATCGAACCGCTGGCACGCCAAGCCGATCACGCGCGCCGCCGGCTACGGCAAGGAACGCCCGGTGGTCAATCCGGCGAAGCCCGACGAGGTTGTCGGCACCATCCACGAGGCGGCCGCCAAGCAGGTCGCCACTGCCGTGCGCATCGCCGTCGAAGCGCAGCCGGCCTGGGCCAAACGCCCGGTCGCCGAGCGCGCGGCGATCCTGAACCGCGCCGCCGACCTCTATGAGGCCAACGCGGCCGAGTTCTTTGCGCTCGCCACCCGCGAGGCCGGCAAGTCGCTGGCCGACGGCGTCGCCGAGGTGCGCGAGGCGGTCGATTTCCTGCGCTACTACGCCGCCGAGGCCGCCAATGCGGAAACGGGCACCGAGGCGCGCGGCGCGATCGTCTGCATCTCGCCGTGGAATTTCCCCCTCGCCATCTTCACCGGCCAGATCGCGGCAGCCCTCGTCACCGGCAATTCGGTCATAGCCAAGCCGGCAGAACAGACGCCGCTGATCGCCTTCCGCGCCGTCGAGATGCTGCGCGAGGCGGGCGTGCCGGAAGACATTATCCAGCTTCTGCCCGGCGACGGTCCCTCGGTCGGGGCGCCGCTGACGGCCGACCCGCGCATTGCCGGTGTCTGCTTCACCGGCTCGACCGAGGTCGCCAAGCTGATCGAGAAGCAACTGGCCGAGACCGCCGCACCCGACGCCATGCTGATCGCCGAGACCGGCGGGCTCAACGCCATGATCGTCGATTCCACCGCGCTGCCCGAGCAGGCGGTGCGCGACATCCTCGCCTCCGCCTTCCAGAGCGCCGGCCAGCGCTGCTCGGCGCTGCGCGTGCTCTACGTGCAGAAGGACGTCGAGAAGAAGATGCTGGAGATGCTGAAGGGCGCGATGGAGGCGCTCCACCTCGGCGATCCCTGGCTGATCTCGACCGATGTCGGCCCGGTCATCGATGACGAGGCGCAAGCGTCGATCCGCGACTATTGCACCAAGATGGGCCTGCAGGGCCGGCTGATTGCCAAGCTCGAGGCGCCGAAGAGCGGCCGCTTCGTCGCGCCGCATGTCTTCCGCGTCAAGGGCATCGAGGAGATGGAGCGCGAGGTGTTCGGCCCGGTGCTGCATGTCGCCAGCTTCGACGCCGACGAGATCGACACCGTCATCGCCGCCATCAACCGCAAGGGCTATGGCCTGACCTTCGGCCTGCACACGCGCATCGAAGGCCGCGTCCAGCATTTCGTCGACGGCATCCATGCCGGCAACATCTATGTCAACCGCAACCAGATCGGTGCCGTGGTCGGGTCGCAGCCGTTCGGCGGCGAGGGGCTTTCGGGCACGGGACCGAAGGCCGGCGGGCCGCATTACCTGCGGCGCTTCCGTAAGGGGCCGGAGGCGGGCACGCATGTCGCCGAGGGCCACAAGGTGACGGCAACCGAACTTGCCGACAATCTGCCCGATCCGACGCTCGGCGGCTGGTCGACGCGGCCCGACCGCGTGGCAATCCTGCGGAAGCATCTGCGCGGCAAGGGCGCGGCGGCCATCGGCGCGGCGGCAAGTATCGATTTTGGTCAGGTCGATCTGCCAGGCCCGACGGGGGAGGCCAACACGCTGTCGTTGGCGCCGCGCGGTCGCGTGCTTTGCCTTGGACCGGATACCGACACGCTGCTGGCGCAGGCGATCCAGGCGCTCGCCGCCGGCAACGCCGTGCTCGCGGTGGCGCCGGGCGCGCCGGCGGCGCTGTCGGCGCTGACCGGCAAGGGCCTGCCGATCGCGGCCATAGACGGAAGGCCCGACCCGGTCGAGGCGCGCGCGCTGCGGGTCGACGTCGTCGCCTTCTCCGGCACGCCGGAGGCGGCACGCGTCGTGCGCAAGGTCATCGCCGAGCGCGCCGGCCCGATCGTGCCGTTGGTCAGCGAGGTGCTCAACCCGGCGGCCTACGCGCATGAGCGCGCCGTCTGCGTCGACACCACGGCGGCGGGCGGAAACGCCAGCCTGCTGGCTGCTGCCTAGGGTGTGTTGATATTCAGGTGAGGCCGGCCTGCAAATGGCGGCTTCCTGCGCCTCCGGTGCTCACGTGCTTCAA
Source organism: Mesorhizobium sp. M4B.F.Ca.ET.143.01.1.1 (assembly GCF_004792275.1). Taxonomy (NCBI): domain Bacteria; kingdom Pseudomonadati; phylum Pseudomonadota; class Alphaproteobacteria; order Hyphomicrobiales; family Phyllobacteriaceae; genus Mesorhizobium; species Mesorhizobium sp. M4B.F.Ca.ET.143.01.1.1. The sequence goes on along the minus strand of NZ_SRSR01000017.1, from coordinate 70,451 downwards.
GTACGCTCCGCTCCGGTTGTCGGAAGCCACCATTTTCAACTCGGCCTGACCTGAATCTCGACACACCCTTACCGTCAACCGAGATTGACCGCGCGCCAGCGGCTACGCCCCCTCGACAACCGAGAACCCTTCGAACTGGGGATGACCGAGATAGTGAACCTTCGAGGTGCCGGCGTTGCGATGGGCGGCGCGGAAGTTTTCCGACTTCGTCCAGGCGACGAAATCCTCGTGGCTGGCCCAAACCGTGTGCGAGGCGAACAGCGTGTAGCCCTCGTTCTCGTTGACCGGACCGCGCAGCAGGTGGAATTCCCTGAAGCCTTTCATGTCGGAGAGGCTGGAATCGCGGTTCTTCCAGACATCCTCGAAGGCGTCTTCCGAGCCGTTCTGGACCTTGAAGCGGTTCATGGCGATGTACATTGGCTATTCCTTTGGCGATGTATGGTGGGTGGTTTCGAAGCCGATCAGTACGGACCGATTGGGGCTCTGAACCGCCAGCTCGAAATTCCGATCTCCGGCGGAATGGGAGGGAAGGGTGACTGCTGGCGCACCAGGTTCAACGCGAACTGATCGAGTTCGCGTGAACCTGAACTTTTGGCGAGCTCAAGGTCCGTGACGCGGCCATTCGCCAACACCACAAAGCTCACCGTGGCATTGTTGAGAGCCTTGGCCTGCGCCGACTTTGAAACAAGACGATTGGCTTTCGCCAGCTTGCTGGCGATCTCGCCACTGTAGCGCGATCTCGCCGCTTCGCCGTTCGCTGCCTTGGCCTTGCCCTTGCTGGCGATCGACGCCTTGATCTCTTGCCCGTCCGCCGTGCCGCGCGCGTCGGCCATCTTGCTTACAGCGCCCGAACCGTCGGCAGGGCTCGGCCTCGGGGTCGGGACGGGCGGCTGCCCGGAAAAAGCCGGTTCAGGCTCGGAGCTTTCGTCCTGGATCGCGGAAGTCACCGGCTGCTCATCCGCCTGCGCCGGGCTGTGAAGGTTGTCTCGCGGCGTTCCGGCGATCAAAATGTCAGGTGCCGGGTCTGGCTTTTCGACGGTTTCCTTCGCAGGTGCTGGCGCTGCCGACTCTCGTTGTGCCTGGGGAGCCGGAGTTGGCGCCGGCTTCACTGCCGGCGTCGTCGGTGGTTTCGGGGTTGGCACCAGCGCGACGTTGACCGCGCCCGGCATTTGTCCATCCGAGGCGCTGCCGACGACGTTGGCGCCTGATTGATCGGCGCCCTCCGCCTGCATGGCGTCCTGAAAACTAAGGGTTGTCGCCGGCGCAATCATCAAGGCCGCCGCCAGCGCCGCATGAAGGGTGCCGGACGCGCCGATCGTCGCGATCCAATTGAGGTTCCTTTCCGGCGGCCGCGCGCCCGCAAGCGGCTCGCCTGGTGTTGCCGTCAACTCGCTGCTGAGGTCGGAAATTTCACTGATGTCCTGCATGGCGCGGTACGGAAGCTGCCGCGACCAGTCCGGCATTGTCAAATCAAGATCGCTTGCCGCGAGCGGCGCGAAGCCGATGCCGGCCGAGGCCAGGCAAGGGCGTCTCGCGCGAGTGACGGCTCTATTCCCACCGTTGCATCAGACTCCGAAAGCGATGCCGGTCTTGGTCGAGGTCTTCAGGCCGCGCATGCAGCCGGCCGGCTTGACGCCAGCGCCGGCGCATTCGGCCGCGCTGTTGATCAGCACGCGGCTGACCTTGGCGCAGTCGGTGCCGGCAAGATCGAAGCGCGTCACCTTGGTCTTGCCCGCTGGCAGGTCCTTGAAGTCAAGCACGGTCAAGCGGTCGACGACGCCGGCCTCGTTGAACAGAGCGATCTCGAAGGCGGCCTTCGACAGGTCGGCGCCGAGCGCGTTGTTGACCACGAAAGTCAGCCGGCAGCCCTTATCGGAGGGCTGCGCGGCATTAAGCTCGAGGCTGAGTTGAGGGGCCGGTGCGGACTGGGCCCACGCCGGCGCCGCCGCAAGCGACATCGCCAGCGTCGAGGCCAGCAGACGAAGCGATGCCGTCAAGCTTGTCATGGTCGTCAGCCCCCAAAGCGCATGGTCGCCCCCAGCTTCAGCGTGATGCCGGGTTCGTAGAGGACAGCCGTCGTGCCGCCGTTCAGCGGGTTGGTGTATTTGACGTCGAACAGGTTGTCGGCGCGGAAGTCGACCTTGAGATTGTCGGTCGCCTGGTAGCTGGCGAAGGCGTTGACCAGCGTATAGTCCTTGGCCACGGAGTTGCCCTTGGGCTTGCCGTTGTACTGCACCTCGCCGCCGACGGTCAGCTTGTCTTCGAGGAAGCGAAGGCCGAGCTGCGCGGTGACCTGGGAGGAGGGGATGGTGGCAAGGTCGGCACGCACGCCCTTGTAGGAAATCGTGTGGCCGTCGATGACAGAGGCCGAGAGCCCGGCATAACCCCAACCGGCGTCGTAGACGCTTTCCAGCTCGAAGCCGTTGATTTTGGCCTTGGCGAAGTTCTGGTACTGGAAGCAGATCGGGATGCCCGGGCCGAACGGGCAGCCGCTGGTCGGGTCGAATGCCGACAGCACGACGCCGTCAATGTAGTCGTCGACATTGTTGTTGAAATAGGCGGCCTTGAGCCGCAGCGCGTCGCCGGCTTCGAAGATGTCGTTCTGCTTGAAGTTGACGCCGAATTCGACCGTCTTGCCGGTTTCGGGCCGCAGGTTGGGGTTGGGCAGGAACGGGAAGCTGACGCCGGCCGGATGGTTGCCGCTGATCAGCGTCTCCGTCAGCGAGGGCGAGCGGTAGCCTTCGGCGTAGGTGCCATAGAACTGCAGGCCAGACAGGCTGGCGCTTTCGAAGGGCGAGACGCCGACGGTGATGCGCGGCGACAGCCTGTCGCCGGATGTCTCGTTATCCGAATCCTTCAGCCTGTAGCTGTCGTAACGCAGGCCGGTGATCACCTCGAGCCACTCCCAGGTCAGTTTGTCCTGGATGTAGGCGCCGGAGACGTTGCGCTTGCCGGACGGCGTGTAGAAGCTGTCGCCGCCGGCGGTACCGCCCGTCTCGACATTGTCGCCGACCCAGTCGCCGCCATAGGTCAGCTCGTGCGCGACGCCGGCGGTCTCGAAGCGCGACGTGTTCCAGATATCGATGCCGGTTGTGCCGACATCGAAGGTCGAGGTCGACCCCGCAGGCAACACGACGGGAAGACCGGTTTCCGGATCGAACCGGTTTTGCGCGACAAGGCTGGTCAGATCGAGGTTGGTCTTGTTGTAGGAGGCGTTGATGTGGAGATCGAGCCAGCTCCTGGAGTCGTCGGTGATGTTGTAGCGGGCTGTAAAAGTGTTCGACTTCAGGTCGACATCGTTGGCCGGCACGCCGCTGCTGGTCTCCGTCCAGCCGTCGCTGGAGCCGACCCAGCCGAGTTTCAACTCGCTGTTCTCGGTCGGGCGGATCGTGGTCTTGAGCAGGCCGCTCAGCACGTCGAAGCCGGTGCCGCCGACAGTGTCGCCGCCGCCATTCTTGTAGTCGTCATAGTCGCGGTAGACGATGTTGCCGAGCACATCCCAGTTCTCGCTGAAGCGGTAGGCGCCGGTGGCGCTGGTGGTCCAGCCCTTGCCGTTGCTTTCATAACGGCCGGTGAGCGCGCTAGCCCAGCTTTCCTCCGGCTTGAGGAAATCCTCGGCATCCTTGGTGTCGAAGAAGACGACGCCGCCGATGGCGCCGGAGCCATAGGTGTTGGCGACCGGACCGCGGATCACGTCGACGGATTTGATGAGTTCAGGGTCGACGTAGAAGGTCGACTGCGTGCCATGATCGGAGCGCTGGAAATCCTGCCTGGCGCCGTCGATGATGACCGCGACGCGGCCGAAATCCTGCAGGCCGCGGATGTTGATGCTGGAGCTGACGCGGCGCGCGTCGGCCTGCACGGTCACCCCCGGCACGCCGAGCAGCATCTCGTTCGGCGTCGTCGCCATGCGGCGGTCGAGCTGCTCGCGGTCGACATGGCTGGCCGAGGCGAGCGACTGGATCGCCGTCTCGCCGGTGCGGCTGAGCACCAGGATCTTGTCGAGCAGCGTCGCCTCGGCCGGCTTCGTCTCTTCCGTCTTCTTTGCAGGATCGGCCTGCTGGTCGCTTGCAGCCTGGGCTGTCTGCTGCGCGCTTGCCGGCGGAGTCAGGATCGCGATCGCCGCCGCGCCGGCCAGAAGCGCGGCCATTCCCCTTGCCATAGACCGTTGCGCCGAGCCCGCGTTCTCATCCGCCAGACCCAGCCTTTGCCAATTCGCCAACCCCATGCCCCAACTCCAGATTACAGGTTCGCTGCTGGCTGGCCCGAGGGCTCGCTGGCATTTTTCATCACATCCGGCGCGTTAAATGTTGACTCATTTACTCCGGTATTGCACTGGTATAAAACATGATTATTCGAGTCAAGAAATGAATCGGCATTTTATGCAGACGTCCGGCCAGGTGGCCGGCACAGGGAAAGGACCGACCCAGATGAACACGCACAACGCAAACGATTTCCGCTATCGCGTCCGTCGTTCCGAAGACGTTGCCACCCGTTTCGACAGCGTTCCGCTGGCGGTGAGGACGCTCTCCAGCAACACGCTTTTCCAAGGCGAGCACGAGATCGGCATCGAGCACCATGGCGCGCTCTATCGGTTGAAGATCACCCGCCAGGGCAAGCTGATCCTCAACAAGTGAGCAGCAACCGACGACAGGCTGAAGGCAGGGGCAGACATGGACCAGCGCGTGAAACCCACACCGCATGAAATCCGGCGGGCGCGGGAAGACAATCCGAAAGCGCGCGAGCGCGACCTTGCCGCCGAGCTCGGCATCTCGGAAGCTGAGCTCGTCGCGGCCCATAGCGGGCAGGGCGTCGTGCGGGTCGAGCCGCGCGTCAACGATTTGCTGACCGGCCTCGAAGCTGTCGGCGAGGTGATGGCGCTGACCCGCAACGAGAGCGCCGTTCACGAGAAGATCGGCGTCTACGACAAGGTCGTCACCGGCAATCACAACGCCATGGTGCTCGGCGAGAACATCGACCTGCGCATCTTCCCGAAAGTCTGGGCGCATGGCTTTGCCGTCGAGAAGCGCGACGGCGGCGACATCCGCCGCAGCCTGCAGTTCTTCGATGCTTCGGGCGAGGCGGTGCACAAGGTGCATCTGAGGCCCGCCTCGAACCTCTACGCCTACCAGAAGCTGGTGGCGGAACTGGAATCGTCGAACCAGGAGCCGATCGTTTCCGTGTCGGCAAGCGCGAGCGAGGAGGAGCCGGAAGTCGAGGGGCAGGCGGCCAGCATCGACGACCTGCGCGACCGGTGGAGCAGGCTCACCGACGTGCATCAGTTCTTCGGCATGCTGAAGACGCTGAAGCTCAGCCGCCGCCAGGCGGTGCGCATGGTCGGCCAGGATTATGCCTGGCTGCTCGACAAGGATGCCGTAGCCGCCATGTTCCATCACGCCGCCGAAGGCGCGATGCCGATCATGTGCTTCGTCGGAAACCGCGGCTGCATCCAGATCCATTCCGGTCCGATCAAGGCGGTCAAGCCGATGGGGCCGTGGATCAACGTGCTGGACGAGACGTTCCACCTGCACTTCAGGAACGACCACATCCATGAGGTCTGGGCCGTGCGCAAGCCGACCAAGGACGGCCATGTCACCTCGCTCGAAGCCTATGGCGCCGACGGCAAGATGATCATCCAGTTCTTCGGCAAGCGCCACGAAGGCGAGGGCGAGCGCGACGACTGGCGGTTCCTCGCCGAGAACCTGCCGCGCATCCCAAGCCCGACCGCTGCCTGAGGAGGATGAACCATGGTTTCCTTCCCCAGTCTGTCGCGACCGAACCTTGCTCCGGCAATCGGACTTTCGCTTCTTCTTGCCGTCCTGCCGGTTCGAGCCGAGGAAGCCGCGACCGTCTTCGCCGACACGTCGAAGATCGTCGCCATCGGCGGCTCGATCACCGAGATCGTCTACGCGCTCGGCGAAGAGGACCACCTCGTCGCGCGCGACTCGACCAGCCGCTATCCGGAAGCCGCACTCAAGCTGCCGGACGTCGGCTATATGCGCCAGCTGTCGCCGGAAGGCGTGCTGTCGGTCAATCCGTCGGGGATATTGGCCCTGCACGGCAGCGGCCCGAAGGAAGCGGTCGACGTTCTGAGGAAGTCGAGCGTTCCCTTCATCGAGCTGCCCGAGCACTACACCCATGACGGAATCCTCGAAAAAATCCGCCTCGTCGGCAAGGCGCTCGGCGTCGATGCCAAGGCGGACAGGCTGGCGGCCAAGGTCGACGCCGGACTGAAGGCCGCCGAGAAGCAGACGGCCTCGATCAAGGAGCGCAAACGCATCCTGTTCGTGCTGTCGACACAGGGCGGCAAGATCCTTGCCGCCGGCAGCGACACCGCCGCCGACGGCATCGTCAGGCTGGCCGGCGGCGTCAACGCGGTCGAGCGCTTCTCCGGCTACAAACAGCTGTCGGACGAGGCGATCGTCACCGCCAAGCCGGACGTCATCCTGATGATGGACAATGCCGGACCGGCGGTGTCCGACGACGAGCTGTTCTCGAATCCGTCGATTGCCTCGACGCCGGCCGGCCTCGCCCGCAAGGTCATCCGCATGGATGGCGGCTATCTGCTCGGCTTCGGACCGCGCACGGCAGAAGCCATCCACGACCTTGCCGTTTCGCTCTATGGCGGCCAGGTCACGGACTGATCATGGCGGGTCAATCGATCGCCGGCGCGGCGGGCAGGATGACGGTGGCCGAGGGCGACCGTTCGGCGCGCGCTCGTCTCGTCATACTCTCTCTGTGCCTGGCGCTTGCCGTCTCGGTGCTGCTGTCGCTGACATCGGGCGCCTCCGACGCCTCGGCCGTCGGCGTCGTTCGTGACTGGCTCACCGGTGCGGTGCCCGGCGACGCGGTATTGAGCGCCCGCGACCGGCTGATCGTCTACGACATCCGCTTGCCGCGCGCCCTGCTCGGCGTGCTGATCGGCGCCGCACTCGCCGTGTCGGGGGCGGTGATGCAGGGATTGTTCCGCAATCCGCTCGCCGACCCCGGCCTGATCGGCGTCTCGGCCGGTTCCAGCCTTGGCGCCGTCGCCGTCATCGTGCTTGGCTCGACGTGGCTGGCGCCGCTCACCTCGGCCCTCGGCACGCTGGCGCTGCCGCTGGCGGCCTTCACTGGCGGGCTGGCGGTGACGCTGCTGCTCTATCGCGTTGCGACCAGGCATGGCCGCACCTCGGTCGCCACCATGCTGCTCGCCGGCCTTGCGCTCGCTGCGCTTGCCATGGCGCTGACCGGGATCCTGATCTTCATGGCCGACGATCGGCAGTTGCGCGACCTGACCTTCTGGCAGCTCGGCTCGCTCGCCGGCGCGACCTGGCAGAAGATCGGCTCCGTCGGGCCGGTCATCGTTCTGGCCCTCTCGGCGATGCCGTTCCTGGCGCGCGGCCTCAACGCGCTGGCGCTGGGCGAAGCGACGGCGGGCCATTTGGGCATTCCGGTGCAGCGGCTGAAATACACGGCGATCGTCGGTGTCTCGGCGGCGGTTGGTGCCTCCGTCGCCGTCAGCGGCGGCATCGGCTTCGTCGGCATCGTCGTACCGCATCTGCTGCGCCTGCTGATCGGCCCGGACAACCGCTATCTGCTGCCGGCGTCGGCCTTGCTCGGCGGCTCGCTCTTGCTGCTGGCCGATGCGGTCGCCCGCACCATCGTCGCGCCCGCCGAACTGCCGATCGGCATCGTTACGGCGGTCGCCGGCGCGCCGTTCTTCCTGTGGATCCTGCTGCGCAAGCGCGGCGTGATCGACCTGTGAGGCTGGCATGATCGAAGCGCGCGATGTTTCGGTGGCGATCTGCGGCAAGCGCATCGTCACCCACGTCGATTTCGCCGCGCGGCCGGGCGAGATCGCGGCCATTGTCGGACCCAACGGTTCGGGCAAGACGACATTCCTCAAGGCGCTGTCGGGCGAGCTTGCCTATACGGGCGGCATTGCGCTGAACGGCTGCGACCTCAAGGCGATGAAGCCGGTTGAGGCGGCGACCTATCGCGCCGTGCTGCCGCAAGCGACGACATTGTCCTTTCCGTTCACGGTGCGCGAGATCGTCAGGCTCGGCCTTGTCGGCGGACGCTCCGGCGTGCTGCCCGGCGAGAACGCGCGGCTGCCTGAGCGGGCGCTGGCGCGCGTCGATCTCGACGGCTTTGCCGGACGATTCTACCAGGAGCTTTCAGGCGGCGAGCAGCAGCGCGTGCAGCTTGCCCGCGTGCTCTGCCAGGTCTGGGCGCCGGTGCTCGACGGCAAGCCACGCTACCTGTTCCTCGACGAGCCGGTGTCCAGCCTCGACGTCAAGCACCAACTGATCATCATGGACATTGCCCGCGACTTCGCCAGGCGCGGCGGCGGCGTCGTCGCCATCCTGCACGATCTCAACCTGACCGCCATGTATGCCGACCGCATCCACGTCATGCATCGCGGCCGGCTCGCCGCCGCGGGCGCGCCGCAGCACGTGCTGACCGACGAACTGATCGAGAAGGTGTTCGATTGCCGGTTGAAAGTTGGCGTGCTGCCGGCAGCCAATATGCCGTTCGTTTTGCCGCAATCGGCGGCCTAGCCGCCGGCTGCAATCAGGCGGCCGGGGCCCGCTGCTCCAGCATGTCGATGCCGAGCAGATGGCGCACATTCGGGCGCGCCGCAACAAGGTCGGCGATCGTGTAGCGCGACAGCACGGCAAAGAAGGCGTTGAGCGCCTCGCGCAGCGCTGAGTTCAGCGCGCAGCTGTCAACCAGCGGGCATTCGACCGCGTCGTTCTCGAAGCATTCGGCCATGGCGAAGCTCTCTTCGGTCACCCGCACGACGTCGAACAGGCTGATCTGTTCGGCCGGACGGCCGAGCCTGACGCCGCCATTCCTGCCACGCACCGTCTCGACCAGGCCGTTCTCCACCAGCGGCTGCAGGATTTTGAACAGGAACAGCTCCGACACCGAATAGGCGGCGGCGATCTCGGGGATGCGACTCAGCCGTTCGGTATTGGCGGCGCAATACATCAGGATGCGCATGGCATAGTTGGTCTGGCGCGTCAGCCGCATTTCGTCCTCTTGAACCAGTAGCTTGGGCTCAATATGGCCTATACCTTGGAACAATTCCAGACTGGCAGCGCACGATAGATGAATAAACGCGTCAACTTTATGTGCATGGTGGCGCAAATCGTGAGCGTGGGTAGCGTGCCGCGGGCATTTGGCCTTCAGCGTCCCTAGATAAGTCGCAACATCGATCAGGAGCGGCTCACAATGTCACAAGCGGCCCCGGCCATGAACCATGTCCGATTCGACACCGACGCCGCTGCCAAGCTTGCGGCGCTGAGGCGAACCAAGTTCGTGGCGACCGCGGCGCTGGCGCTCTGCGTTCTGGTCTTTGCGCTCGCCAAGTCGTTCGAGGGCACCTATCCGTGGCTCGGCTTCGTCGCCGCCTTCGCCGAGGCGGCGACCATCGGCGGGCTGGCCGACTGGTATGCGGTGGTGGCGCTGTTCAGGCGCCCGCTCGGCCTGCCGATCCCGCACACGGCCATCATCCCGGAAAACCAGAACCGCATCGCCGACAATCTCGGCCGCTTTATCGAGGTCAATTTCCTGGCGCCGGAGCCGGTGCGCGAAAAGCTGGCCGAGGTCGATTTCTCCGCCTTGGTCGCCGACTGGCTGGCCGATGCGGAGCGCGCCGCCGGCCTGTCGCGCTTTGTCGCCCGCCTGGTGCCGCAGACGCTTGCCGCCGTCGAACAATCCGGCCTGCGCGGCTTCGTCACCAGCCGCATGATGGATGAGGTCGAGAAGGTGCCGCTGGCGCCGCTTGCCGCCGAGCTCCTGTCGGCGCTCACCGACGACCGCCGCCACCAGAAACTGTTCGACGAGTTCACCAGGGTGATCGGCCGGTTCCTCAACGACGAGGAGGCGCTCTCCGCCATGCGCGAGAAGATCCGCGAGGAATTGCCGTCGCTGTTCAACCTGTTTCGCGCCGACGCCTATCTCCTGAAGAAGATCGTGGCCTCGGCAGGCACGCTGCTCGAGGAGGTGCGGGCCGATCCCGACCACCCGATGCGGGCAGAGTTCGACCGTTTCGCGAGGACTTTCATCGAACGGCTCAGGACGTCGAAGCAATATGCCAGGCGGGCCGAGCAGTTGAAGCGCGATTTCCTGGAGCAGCCGGAGATGAAGGCGCTGGCCGGCGGCATGTGGGAAAGCCTGCGGCAGTTCATCGAGCAGGACGCTCAGGCGGAGAACTCCCTGATCCGCGCCCACTTGGCCAACATGTTCGTCGAGGTCGGCCGCCATCTGGCCAGCGACGCGCGGATCAGGGCCGACATGAACCAGGGGTTCGTGGTGGCGCTGTCGTCCTTCGTCGAAAGCCAGAAGAGCGGCGTGTCGAAATTCATCGCCGACCAGGTCAAGCGCTGGGATCTCGGCCAGCTCACCCGGCTGATCGAGATGAACATCGGCAGGGACCTGCAATATATCCGCTTCAACGGCATGGTCATCGGCGGCCTTGCCGGCATCGTGCTCTACACGGCCGAGCGGTTGTTCCTCGTCAATTGACGCAAGCGTAGCGTGCTCTATTCTTCCTGGCGGGAGTAGATTGGGGAGCAGAGATATGGCGAAGCAACCGGAATCCGACTCGTTCCTGGACATGTTCAGCAGATTCGGCCGCGACCTGAAGGTGCCGAATGTCGATGTCGAGGCGATAATCAGCCACCACCGCAAGAATCTGGAAGCACTCGAAAAATCGGCCAGGGCCGGCGCGGCCGGCGCGTCCTCGTTGCTCAGCCGGCAACGCGAGATGATGCAGGACGCGCTGCGCGAGATCACCGATCTGGCGCAGAATTATCGGGCGCCCGGCAATCCGCAGGAGTTGATGGCGAGGCAAGCGGAGTTCGCGCGCAAATCCTTCGAGACGGCGCTGAAGAATGCCGGCGAGGTGGCTGAAATGGCCAGGAAATCCGGCACCGAATCCATCGAGATCCTGCGCGAGCGGATCAAGGACGCGATGGCGGAGATCCGCGCCGGCTACGACAAGAAGTGACGCTTCCCACCGGCGTCGCTGGTGCTGCCTGCCAGGTACCCTCGCGCTTCCGGGAGCGGCTAGGTCGCGGGCGTTGAGGGGCAATGCTGCCTTCCGGCGGCATTGTGGACGAACTGCCACCCATGGCAGCAAAACGCTGCCTGTCGGAACCGAATTGCCAGGCGGCGAATTGACAGTGGGCTCCGCTTCGTGATCGGGAGACAGGCAAAGCGATCGGGAAAGCAGGAATGACGGAAACACGGCCGAGGACGCCGCCGACCTTCGAGCAGTTGAGGACGATGGCCGGGCAGGAAGTCGGCGTGTCGGAGTGGACGACGGTCGACCAGCATCGCATCGACCAGTTCGCCGAATGCACTGGCGACCATCAATGGATCCATGTCGACCCTGAAAGGGCAAAACGGCAGAGTCCGTTCCGCACCACGATCGCGCATGGCTATCTGACGCTGTCGATCATCGGCGCGTTGGCGCTCGACATGGGCATCGTGCCCGAAAACACCCAGGCCGCCTTCAATTACGGCTTCGACAAGGTGCGTTTCCTGGCGCCGGTCCGGGTCGGCTCGCGCATCAGGTTGCGCACGACGCTGCTGTCCATGGAGGACAGGGGCCCCGGCCAGTATCTGATGAAGGCCGCCAATACGGTCGAAATCGAAGGCGAGCAGAAGCCGGCCTTGACCGCCGAGACACTGGTTATGCTGTACGAGCGCCGCAAGCGGGCAGGGGCCTAGAGCTGTTTGGAATTCTACTCTGGCGGCCATCTGATGGCGTTTTGTGCGCTTCCGGTGGTCACAGACCCAAACGTCCGTTGCGCTCCGGTTCTCGAAGCCACCACCATATGGTTCGCCAGAGCGAAGTTCGAAACAGCTCTAGGCCTCGGCCCGCTCCTTGCTTCTCGCAGCCGCCCGCCGGCAGAACACGGCAAGGCCGAGCGCAAACAGCGCAAGCGCCATCGCGACCCGGAACGTGACCTGCATTCCGAGCAGGGTTGCCGATGGTGTCGCTGAATCTGCTCCAGCAGATGCCGCGGCGAATATGGCGCCCATCAGCGATGCGCCGGTGATCAGGCCGAGATTGCGCGACAGGTTGACGAGGCCGGAGACGACACCGCGCTGGTCGGCGATCGCGGCCCCCATCACCGCGGCGTTATTCGCGGTCTGGAACAGGGCGTAGCCGCCGCTCAGCGCCAGGACCGGGACGACGTAGCCGGGAATGCCGAACGCGATCCGGATCGACGAGAGGGCAAACGTGCCGAGAACGAGCGAGGCCAGGCCGGCTATCATCGTCGGCTGGGCACCGAAGCGGTCGACCAGCCGCCCCGCCGGCACCGCAGCCAGCGTCGCGACCAACGGTGCCGTGGACATTACCAGCCCGACGGTGGCGGGGTCGAGGCCCAGCGCTCTGGAGAGGTAGAACGGCGCGACCACCAACTGGCCCATCACCACGGTCGAGACGACGACGCTCATGGCGAGGCTTGCGGTCAGCATGCGGTCGCCGAATGCAGCCAGGCGGACGAGCGGCGTTTCGACCTTCAATTCCGTCACGATGAACAAGGCGATGCCAAGGGCGGCAACGACAAGCAGGGCGAGATTGAGCAGACCAACGCTGCCCTTGCCCAGTGTCATGGCCAGCGCGTAGGCGGCCAGCGTCAGGCCGAGCAGAACCGTCCCGAGCGTATCGAAAGCGCTTCGTCCCGGCCCGGACCTGCCGTCCTTGGGCAGCGCGCGCCAGACAAGCGCGAAAGCCAGCAAGCCGAGCGGCACATTGACCAGAAACATCGCCCGCCAGCCGGCGCCGGCGATCAGCAGTCCGCCCAGCGAGGGGCCAAGCATGGTGCCGATCGACGACATGGCGCCGAGCAGGCCCATGGCACTGCCGGTCCTGGCCTTAGGGACGGTGCCGGCGACGAAGGCCAGCGTCAGCGCCATCATCACGGCCGCGCCAAGGCCTTGCGCGGCCCGCGCTGCGATCAACAGCCCAAGCGTCGGCGCCAGCGCGCAGAGCGCCGAGGCGATCGTGAACAGGGCGATGCCGGCGAGCAGCAGCGGGCGGCGGCCGACAATGTCGGCCAGCCGCCCGGCGCTGACGATCATAGTGGTGATGGCAAGCAGATAGGCCAGCACCACCCATTGCACGGACTGGAACGAGGCGCCGAACGCCTGCATCAGCGATGGCAGGCCGACGCCGGCGATGCTGGCGCCGAGAGAGGACAACAGCGTGGCAAGCGACAGGCTGGCCAGCGCCCAGCGAACGGACCGCGTGGGCGTCGCAGCGCCGTCAATCCAATTGCTTTCGGTTCCAACTTTTTCCGCGACGTTCGCCATGGCTTGCTCCTTTGCTTCGGCCTGGTCATACGCCCCTCGCTGACATGGCGGAAGACGCAGCATTTGCATCTTATTCATGCATTCGACGCCATATATCCGTGCTATGATCCGGCGATGCCGTCACCCGATCTCAACCTGCTGGCCGCCCTGGATGTCCTGCTCAACGAAGGCAGCGTGGCGCGCGCCGCGCAAAGGCTGGGCCTCAGCCCGTCGGCGATGAGCCGCACGCTGGCGCGCCTGCGCGAGGCGACGGGCGATCCGCTGCTGGTCCGCGCCGGCCGGGGCCTTGTGCCGACGCCGCGCGCGCAGGAATTGCGGCTGCAGGTGGGCCGCGTGGTCGAAGACGGGGAAGCGCTGCTGCGCCCGGCCAGGCTCCTCGACCTGCAAGGCCTCGACCGGACGTTTACGCTGCGCACCAACGAAAGCTTCGTCGAGGAGTTCGGGCCGCGGCTTGTCGCCCGCGCCGGAGCGGAGGCTGCCAATGTGCGGCTGCGCTTCGCGCCGAAGTCCGACAAGGACGTAGCGTCGCTGCGCGACGCGACCATCGATCTGGAGATCGGCGTAGCCGGCGAGACCGGACCCGAGGTCCGCATTCAGACGCTCTTTCGCGACCGCTTCGTCGGTGCGGCGCGGTCCGGCCATCCGCTAAGCCAGGGGCCTGTCACGCCGGCGCGCTTCGCGGCCGGGCGCCACATCAGCGTTTCCCGGCGCGGCCGCGAGAGAGGGCCGATCGACGAGGCCCTGGAACAGCTTGGACTGCGCCGGACTGTGGTGTGCATGGTGTCCAGCTTCTCGGCGACACTCGCCATGGCCCGCGCGTCCGACCTGATCGCCAGCGTGCCCGAGCGGCATACGGAAGGCGCGCGCGCCGGCATGTTCAGCTTTCCCTTGCCGGTCGCGACAGCGGAGGTGACGATCTCCATGCTCTGGCATCCGCGCCTCGACGCCGATCCGGCGCAACGCTGGCTGCGCGATTGCGTGCGCGCGGTCTGCGCCGCTTCCGGCTGAGCGGAATTACGCTGACATCGCCGCTTCGAGCGCCTTGAAGATGCGTTCGTCAGCCGACTGGGCGACATTGAAGCGCAGGAAGCGGCTGGCTGTTCCGGACAGGCTGAACGCATTGCCGGGTGCCAGCACTACACTGTCGGCCAGTGCGCGGCGAGCGACCTCCGCCGCATCCAGGCCCTCCGGCAGGCTGCACCACAGGAACAGGCCGGCCGGCTGCTCGATCCACGGCGTGATGCCGATCGGCTTCAGGCGGGCACTCGTTTCGGCCATGGCGCGCGCAAGCCGGATGCGCAACGCCTCGACATGCTTGCGGTAGCTGCCGTCCTTCAGCAGGGTCAGCACCAGTTCAGCCGCCAGCCTGCCGCCGCCGAAGGTCGTGGCGATCTTGAGGTCGATGAGCTGCTCGATCCAGTCGCGGGGCGCCGCGATGAAGCCGCATCGCACCGAGGCCGACAGCGTCTTGGAGAAGCTGCCGATCTGGACGACGCGGTTGAGGCCATCGAACGCCGCCAGGCGCGGGGCGGGGCTGTGCTCGAAATCGGCGAAGATGTCGTCCTCGACGATGGTGAGGTCAGCCTGGTCGGCGAGCTTGAGCAGCCGGTGGGCGGTGACCGGCGACAGGATCGCGCCTGTCGGATTGTGGATGCCGGAGTTGGTGATGTAGAGGCGCGGCCGGTGCTCGGCCAGCGCCGCGGCGAACAAGTCGATGTCCGGCCCAGATGGCGTGTAGGGCACGCTGACCACCTTGGCGCGGTGGGCGCGCAGAAGCGCGTGAAAATTGAAATAGCAGGGGTCGTCGACCAGAACGGTGTCGCCGGGCTCGATCAGGAAGCGGCACAGGAGATCGATGGCCTGGGTGCCCGATTCCGTCAGCATGATCTGTTCGGGCGCGGCTTCGATCCCATGCCCTGCCATGCGCCGCGCCAGCAACTGTCGCAGTGGTGCTAGGCCGAGCGGCGTGCCGTAATCGGCAAGCGCGACATCATCGGCGCGCGCCGCCGTGCGCAGCGCCCGGCGCAAGGCGGCCTGCGGCATCCATGCGGCCGGCAACCAGCCGCAGCCAGGTTTCAGCACCTCATCGCCGGCTTCCAGAGACTGGCGCGAGACCCAGAGCGGATCGACCTCGCGGTCGAGCCGGGGGCCGATTTCGGCCAGCGACAAAGGCGCCAACTGACCGGCGGCGTAGAAGCCCGAGCCCGGGCGCGAGCGGATCGTGCCTTCGGCGGCGAGCCGTTCGTAGGCCTCGACGACGGTGGATTTCGAAACCCGCATGGATTTGGCGAAGGCGCGGATCGAGGGCAGCCGCGCGCCCGGCGTCAGGCTGCGCGCGGCGATCCGCTGGCGGATGGTCGCCATGACAGTTTCGACAAGGGTGGTCGCGGCAAGTGTGCGCGCAGCGTCGGTTTCCAGAACGAGTGCGGTCATCTGTATTGCTCAATCGGCCATTACAGTTTTGCAGAATTGTACCGCATTGTCTCTGGCTGCACCATAGGGGTCTGCCCGATACAGGGCGAAAGAAATGAGGCCTGGAATGGACAAGACCGCGAGCGGCTGGGTGAATGGATTCGTCGGGGTGTTGATCTTCAGCGGCTCGCTGCCGGCGACGCGCGTGGCGGTGGCGGAATTCGATCCGACATTCCTGACCTCGGCCCGCGCGGCGATTGCCGGACTGCTTGGCCTGGCGATGCTCATCCTGTTCCGGCAGAAACGTCCGGAGCGCGGGGATCTGCTGTCGCTGGCGATCGTTGCGCTGGGCGTGGTCGTCGGCTTCCCCTTGCTGACGGCGCTGGCGCTCAAGCACGTCACCTCGGCCCATTCCATCATCTTCGTCGGTCTGCTGCCGCTGGCGACAGCAATCTTCGGCGTGCTGCGCGGCGGCGAGCGTCCACGCCCGGCCTTCTGGCTGTTCTCCTGCCTCGGCAGTGCGCTCGTTGGGAGTTTTGCCTTGACGCAGGGCGTCACCGCCTCGCCGGTCGGCGACGCACTGATGCTGGCCGCCATCGTCGTCTGCGGACTTGGCTACGCCGAGGGCGCCGCGCTGTCGCGCAGGCTTGGCGGCTGGCAGGTGATCTGCTGGGCGCTGGCGATCTCGCTGCCGATCATGCTGGTGCTGACCTTTGTAACGCTGCCCCCGTCCTTCGTCGGCATCGGCTCCGGCGCCTGGGCCGGCCTCGCCTATGTCTCGCTGTTCAGCATGCTGATCGGCTTCGTGTTCTGGTATCGCGGCCTGGCCCAAGGCGGCATCGCCGCCGTCGGCCAGCTGCAGCTTCTGCAGCCCTTCTTCGGCCTGGCGCTGGCGGCGACGCTGCTGCACGAGCAGGTCAGCCCGCTGATGATCGCCGTCACCGTCGCCGTGGTGCTTTGCGTCGTCGGCGCCAAGAGATTCGCCAAGCAGGAGTTGCCGAGACGCGCGGCTTCGGCGTGACGCCGGCATCCGCGCCTAGAACTTCGTCACCACGCCGATGCCGATGCCCTCGAAGCCGCCCATCGCCATCAAGGCCGCAGGCGCCTCCTCGAGGCTGATCTTCTTGCCGACCAGAAGTTCCGGCTTCAGCTTGCCGGTGCGGATCATCTCCATCATCGCCGGATAGCGGTAGGCCTGCATGCCGTGGCTGCCGAATATCTCGAGCTCGAAGGCGATCACCTTGTCCATCGGCACCTGCGGCTTGGCATGCTCGGCCAGCATCAGGCCGACCTGAACGTGGCGGCCGCGGCGGCGCAGATTGGCGATCGAATTGAACGAGGTGGTCGGGTGGCCGAGCGCGTCCATCGACATATGCGCGCCGCCATTGGTGATCTGCTTGACCGCCTTGACCACGTTGGGGGTGTTCGAGGCGTTGATCGTCGCCACGGCGCCGATCTTCCTTGCGAAGTCCAGCTTCTCGTCGGTGAGGTCGATGGCGATGACGTTGGCGCCCATCGAGCTGGCGATCATAATCGCCGACAGGCCGACGCCGCCGCAGCCATGCACGGCCACCCATTCGCCCGGCTTGACCCGACCCTGGTCGACGATGGCGCGGAAGGAGGTGACGAAACGGCAGCCGAGGCTGGCGGCGGTGGCGAAGTCCATCTCATCGGGCAGGCGCACGAGATTGGTGTCGGCATGGTCGATAGCGACATATTCGGCGAACGAGCCCCAGCCACTGAAGCCTGGCTGCGTCTGGTGCTCGCAGACCTGGTGGTTGCCCGACGTGCATTCGAAGCATCGGCCGCAGCCAACGGCGAACGGCACGGTGACGCGGTCGCCGGCCTTCCAGCGGGTCACCCGCTTGCCTGCGGCGACGACGATGCCGGCGAGTTCGTGGCCGGGCACATGCGGCAGCGTGATGCCGTCATCATGGCCCATCCAGCCATGCCAGTCGCTGCGGCAAAGCCCGGTCGCCTCGACCTTGATGACGACGCCTTCCGGCGCCGGCTTCGGGTCGGGGACGGTCTGGATCGTCGGCGCCTCGCCGAACTTCTCGAACACGACAGCTTTCATCGGCAACTCCCCATGCTCTACCCGGAATTGTGCGGCTACTCCGCGTCTGCCTGATTCTCCGGCGCCGCCTTGCGGAAAGCCGGCAGCGCCATGCAGGCGGCGTGGATGCGCGAGATCACCGGATAGGGCGCCATGTCGACGCCGAAGCGGGCGTTGTTGGTGACCTGGGCGGCGAGACAGATGTCGGCAAGGCCGGGCGTGTCGCCGTGACAGAAGGTGCCGGTCTCGGGCGATGAAGCGAGAATCGTCTCAAGCGGCTGGAACCCTTCGTTCACCCAGTGCCGGAACCAGTTGACGACATCCTGGTCGCCGGCGCCGAACAGCGTGCGCAGCGAGGTGAGCACGCGCAGATTGTTCACCGGATGGATGTCGCAGGCGATCATCTGCGCCAGCATTCTCGCGCGAGCTCGCCCAAGCGCATCCGCAGGCAACAGCGGCGGCTCGGGCACGGTCTCGTCGAGATATTCGATGATCGCCAGCGACTGCGTCAAAAGCCGGCCGCCGGCGAGAACCAGCGCCGGCACCAGCCCTTGCGGATTGACCGCGCGGTAGGCGGCTTCGAGGTGCTCGCCATGGCGCAGATGATGCGGCACGTAATCGTAGGTGAGGCCCTTCATCTCCAGCGCGATGCGCACCCGGTAGGAGGTGGAGGAGCGGTAGTAATTGTGGAGGATCAGGTCGCTCATCGCATCACGCTGCCGGCTGGCCGATGGTGATTTCGATGGCGCCGATGCCGTCGACGCCGCCGGTCATCGTTTCGCCCGGCCCGACCGCGCCGACGCCGGCCGGCGTGCCGGTGAAGATCAGGTCGCCCGGTTCCAGTTCGACCGCCTCGCTGCAGATCGAGACGATGTCTGCGAGCGGCCAGATCAGCTCGGCAAGGTCGGCATCCTGCCGGACCTTGCCGTCGACGGCGAGCCAGATGCGGCCCTTCGCGGGGTGGCCGGACTTCTGCGCCGGGACCAGCGCGCCGCACGGGGCGGAACGGTCGAAGGCCTTCGACCAGTCCCAGGGCCGCGCCGCCTTCTTGGCCTGGTCCTGCAGGTCGCGCCGGGTGAGGTCGATGCCGACGGCATAGCCCCAGACATGAGCAAGCGCCTCGTCGCGGGGAATGCGGAATCCTGCCTTGCCGATCGCCGCGACCAGCTCGATCTCGTGATGCAGGTTCGCGGTCAGCGGCGGGTAGGGGATGGTGGCGCCGCTGTCGACCACCGCGTCGGCCGGCTTGGTGAAGAAGAAGGGCGGATCGCGCTCGTCATTGCCGAGTTCCCTTGCATGCGCCGCATAGTTGCGGCCGACGCAGAAGATGCGGCGCACCGCGAAGCGTTCTTGCGAGCCCCCGACGGCAACGGACGGGGTCGCGGGCAAAGGAAGGACGAATTCCGTCATGCGTTTCTCTCAATCGTATCTCTGGTCGGCACATTCGGCCGATTTGCGCGACCCGGCAAGGGATGCGCGATGGCAAGGCGCTGGTCATACCGGCGCTTGCCGGCTGAATTTCAGCGGAACAAGGCCGCGCCGACGTTCAAAAAACCGTCGCGGCCAAAAGAAACAGCGCTGTGGGCCATTCGGCGGCATGTCGTTTACTTTCGTTTCCGGTTATGGCGTCACCTGGGCACTGCAATCGACGGCAAGAATGGCGATGTATTGTTTGCCAATAATCTGGCCATGGTTGCGGGATTATCCTATTCTGGGCGCAAGTGAAGCGACCTCATCATGACCGCAGTCAACGATCGCGCCCGGTTTCTGATCATCGACGACCATCCGCTGTTCCGCGAGGCGCTGCACAGCGCCGTGCAGATGGCCTATCCGGATGTCGATACGGTCGAGGCGCGCTCGATCGCCGAGGCGCTCGACCTGCTGGCCGGCCCGAAGCCGTTCGACCTCGCGCTGCTCGACCTCAGCATGCCCGACGTTCACGGGTTCGACGGGTTGCTGCAGCTCAGGACCCGCCATCCGCGCCTGCCGGTGGTGATCGTCTCCGGCTATGAGGAGCCGCGCATCATTTCCGAGGCGCTGTCCTACGGCGCGGCCGGCTTCATCCCGAAATCGGCGCGCAAGAGCGACCTCGCCGCCGCCATCCGCTCGGTGATGGACGGCGCGATCTATGTGCCGGAGACCTACGAGATCCAGCCGCCCGACGCCGACAGCATCGACCGCGCCGACATGGTGCAGCGGCTGGCGCGGCTGACGCCGCAGCAACTGAGGGTGCTGCAGATGCTGCGCCAGGGCATGCTCAACAAGCAGATCGCTTATGAGCTGCAGGTCGGCGAGACCACGGTCAAGGCGCATGTCTCGGAGATCCTGCGCAAGCTGAACGTCTACAGCCGCACGCAAGCGGTGATCGAGGTGTCGAAGCTCGATAATGCGGAGCTGTTTCGGGATCAGGCGGGGTTTTGAGGTTTGCAATCACCCTGCAGGTGATGACGCCGAGCGAGCACGAAAAAGTGCACCGTCACCGTAATTCATTTCCGACAGACCAACAGCCCCTAAAACGATATCGACGAAACGACTGCTCTCACTTCATAGTTCTTCATTCATAATCTCGCTTTCTTCACCAAGGCCGACATAGGTCACGAAAGCAAAATCGTTCCCATTCGACAAGTACCAAGCAGACAACGTTTCATCCGCTTTCTGAGACAATACGCCAACACTCATTGTATTTGCGAATTTCTCCTCCGAAATATGATTGGTGTCTATGAGGTTGTTGTGGCAAAATTCGATCATGAACGATCTAAGAACCTCGAAACCCGCGTTAGGTTTTTCCCCGCTCCGATATTTGGCGATAGAGAATTGAAGAGCGCCGACACCCGATGCCTTGGCTAAGGTAGGGGGCCACGCTCCAGGAACGTCGTCGGTTATGTCTTCCCATCCGGCAGCCAGGTCGAATGTGATGCCATGGAATTGTACTATCATTGCGATTTCTGGATCACTCCTGACCTACCTGCTTAAGCTCGCGGCCGTCGACAAAAAGCCGAACAAATCCCCCATCAGGGGGCCAAAGGCAAAGATGGGTTCCGGCTTCTTCGATTTCGTTCCGGCCCGCGAAAGCGGGTTCGCCGAAGAATCGAAACTCCGCTTCTGTTGATGGATCGATCAGATACTGATGTGCCCAAGGTTCCACGACGATCCGGATCGGACTGTCGGTACGGTTCCTGTACGAGATGGTCTGGGTGAGATGCATCAGCACCAGCTTCAAGCCAGCAGATGCGCCAGCAGAGCCCGCAGTTGCGCCGGCTTCAGCGGTTTGCGCATCAGTTCGATGCCGTCGGCGCGGGCGGCCTTGGCGACGACGTCCGACCCGTCGGCGGTAACGATCAGCGCCGGCACCGGGCGGCCGAGATAGTCGCGGACTTCGGCGATGGTCGCGGTGCCGAGGTCGCCGCCGTCGAGATGCTGGTCGGCAATGACGATGTCGGGCACCCAGTCGGTGTCGCCAAGCATATCCAGCGCATCGTCGGTCGAGGTCGCGGCGCGCACCTGGCATTGCCAGCGCTCGAGCAGGAAGGTCATCGCCTGCAGTACGTCGGCATCGTTTTCGACCAGCAGCACCTTGGTGCCGAACAGGCCGTAGCCGCGCGGCCGCTCCAGATCGGCGGTGCTGGCGGTCGTATCGGCCGCGGCGCCGATGCCGACCGGAACGTCGATGTGGAAGATGGTGCCGCGGCCGAGCTTCGACGAGAACGTCACCGGATGGCCAAGGGCGGCGGCCATGCGGCGCACGATGGCGAGGCCCAGTCCCAGCCCGCCGCCGGACAGCCCGGTGTCGGTGAGCGCCGTGCTGCCACGATGGAATTCCTCGAACACCGCCTCGCGCTGATCGTCGGCAATGCCGCAGCCGGTGTCGGCGACATCGATGCGGATAATATCGCCGCGATGCCTGGTGCCGACGAGCACGCCGCCGGAGCGGGTGTAGCGCAGCGCGTTGGACAGGATGTTCTGCAGGATGCGGCGCAGTAGCGTGCGGTCGGAGCGCACCAGCGCGTTCACCGGCCGGAACTTCAGCGTCAGCCCCTTCAGCTCGGCCACCGGCAGGAAGTCCGAACGCAGCGAGGAGAACAGCGCCTCCAGGCTGACATCGCCGATCTCGGGCTGCACCACTCCGGCGTCGAGCTTGGAGATGTCGAGCAGCGTGCGCAGCAGGTCCTCCATCGTCTCCAGCGAACGCTCGACCTGGCGCACCAGCTTCTTGCCTTCCTCGCTGGTCTGCACCTCGGCCAGCGCCGAGACGGAGAGGTGGGCGGCGTTCAGCGGCTGCAGCACGTCGTGGCTGGCGGCCGCCAGGAACCTGGTCTTGGAAAGGTTCGCCAGTTCGGCGGTTTCCTTGGCCGCGATCAGGTCGATGTTGGTCTGCTCGAGCCGGCGCAGGGTCGAGTGCAGTTCGTCGGTGCGCGTGCGCACCCGGTTCTCCAGCGAGATCGCGGTCTGGAACAGCGAGAAGGCATTGCCCTGCTGGTCCATCGAGCGCTCGACACGGCTGACCAGCGCGGCGTTGATCTTCTTCAGCTTTTCGAGGTCGTTGATATCCCGGAGCGGCATGGGGCGGCCCGCGCTATTCGGCCGCCAGGCGATCGCCGAAGGCGATGCCGGTGAAGGTCTGGTTGAGATGCATCGAGCGATACTGTTCGCCATAGGTGCCGAAGCCGATGACGTTGTTGACCCGGTAGAGCTCCGAAATATCCCGGAAGACTTGGCGGTTGCGCGCGTCGAGCCGCCGCAGCACGCAGTCGAAACCGAGGATCATGTCGATGCCGCCCAGCCGCTCCCGGACATCGCTGAGCGCGGCGCGTGTCGCCTCCACCATGTTCTTCGGCTGGGCGATCGAGAGCACGACGCCGTCGTCGATGGCGCAGAAGAAGGAGAGCGAGCCGTCGGCATGCATCCTCTGGATCGAGCGGCAGTAATATTCGCCGCCCACCTTCACCACCACCGGATGCGAGGCAAAGCTCAGCGGCGTCAGCGTATGCGGCAGGATCCCGACCGAGGCGGCATATTCCTCGGCGGCGTTGACGGCGTTGAATTCGCGCACGATGCGGTGATCGGGATCGGAAGCGGTCACCACCAGCTTCTCGTCGGTGGGAATGAAATTGTCGGTCTTGAAGACGTGGAAGGGGATTTCGGTGGCGATCAGCATGATGATGGCGCTGTCGGAGGCGACCTTGCCGTTCGAGATCAGCGTGGTGGTCTCGAATTTGAGGTCGTCGCCGGCCGAGCCGCCAATCAGCGGAATGTCATCCAGCCCCCAATGGATGGCCGACGTCACGGCCTCCTCGGCATAGGACAGCCCGTCGATGAAGCACAGCGCGAAGGTATCCTTGGCCCGTCCATGTCCGACGCGGCCGCGCAGCGAGCGCCTGAGCGCCGCGACCTCGCCGGTGATCCTGTCCATGCCCGACGAGGAGAGATTGTCGACCATGATGCTGGCCGTGGCGAACGAGGCGGACGGCAGGAGCAGGGCAAGGATGTGGCCGTCCTCGAGCCCCTGCGGCGTGATTTCGCCGGCGGTCGAGCAGCCGGCATAGGCAAGCGCCGGCGCGTGCTCGGTCAGCGCTTGCGACAGCGCCGCCGCATCGACCAGACTTTGGGAGAAGAACAGCAGCGCGAAACCAGCGTCGATCGCCGCCGCTTCCGCCGCGATTGCCCGGGCGAAGGCATTGGCGTCGGGCTCATCCGTGGTGAGCGCCGAGAGGCCGCATGCATAGCGCGTCCGCGAACTGGCCAGCTGCCTTCTCCTGCATTTCCTCCGACGTTGTCTTGTGCGCGTCGGGCGAGCGGCGTTGAAGGCATTGTTGTCTTCACGGCGGCGCTTTGGCAATGGTCCGCCCCCATACGGCGTGACCGAAAGTACAATATGCGACTTTTCGGGCGAACTGCATTCTCGCCCCGTGGAGGGCCCAAGCTATTTTTTTCCCGCTTTTGTGCGGCACGTGAACGGGCGAACAGCCAGGCGCCGGGAGGAAAACGGCGCCAGGACGACCAAGGTAAAATACCCAGGGAGGTTTCATGTCGGACATATCGTTGACGGTGAACGGCAGGCGCGTCAGTGGCGCCGCCGAGGACCGTACGCTTCTGGTTCACTTCTTGCGCGAGAATCTCGGCCTCACCGGGACGCATGTCGGCTGCGACACCTCGCAATGCGGCGCTTGCGTCGTGCACGTCGACGGCAAGGCGGTGAAGTCCTGCACGATGCTGGCGGCGCAGGCCTCAGGGTCCAGCGTGGTGACCATCGAAGGGCTCGCCAACGGCGCCGACCTGCATCCGGTGCAGGCCGCGTTCAAGGAGCATCACGGGCTGCAATGCGGCTTCTGCACGCCGGGCATGATCATGACCGCGACCGACATGATCGCGCGTCATCCGGAAGGCCTCGACGAGGCGACGGTGCGGGCCGAGCTCGAAGGCAATATCTGCCGCTGCACCGGCTACCACAACATCGTGAAGGCGATCCTCGCCGCCTCGAAGGCGATGGCGAAGGGGTCGAAGGGCAAGACGAAACGGGCTGCTTGATAGGGGAGTAAGGGAATAGGGGAGTAAGGGAATAAGCCAATTGGCTCTTAATTCCCTAGTCCCTTACTTCCCTACTGACCTATTCCCCTAAATTCCGGAGGAATTTCATATGGGCATTGAAGGTGTTGGCGCCCGCGTGGCGCGCAAGGAGGACAAGCGGTTCCTCACCGGCGCCGGCCGCTATGTCGACGACATGGTGGTTCCTGGCATGAAGCATGCAGCGTTCGTGCGCAGCCCGCACGCGCATGCGCAGATCAGGAAGATCGACGTCAAGAAGGCACAGGCCATGCCTGGCGTCATCGGTGTGCTGACCGGCAAGGAGCTCAAGGCCGACGGCATCGGCAATCTGATCTGCGGCTGGATGATCCATTCCAAGGACGGCTCGCCGATGAAGATGGGCGCATGGTCGCCGCTGGCCGTCGACAAGGTCCGCTATGTCGGCGACGCGGTCGTAATCGTGGTTGCCGAAACCAAGGGCCAGGCGCGCGACGCAGCCGAGGCTGTCGAGATCACCTACAAGGAACTGAAGGCGGTGGTCGACGCGACCAAGGCGCTGGAGAAGGGCGCGCCGCAGATCCATGCCGAAGCCGAGAACAACCTGATCTTCGACTGGGAGATCGGCGACGCCAAGGCGGTCGACGCGGCGATCAAGGGCGCGGCGCACGTCACCCGGATGAAGATCGTCAACAACCGGCTGGTGCCCAACGCGATGGAGCCCAGGGCAGCGCTTGGCCACTACGACAAGGCCGAGGATCATTACACCTGCTGGACGACATCGCAGAACCCGCATGTCGCGCGGCTGGTGATGAGCGCCTTCTACAACATCGCGCCGGAGAACAAGCTGCGCGTCATCGCGCCCGATGTCGGCGGCGGTTTCGGCTCGAAGATCTACATCTATCCGGAAGAGATCGTCTGCCTGTGGGCCTCGAAGAAGACCGGCGTGCCGGTGAAATGGGTCGCCGACCGCACCGAGAGCTTCCTTTCGGATGCGCATGGCCGCGACCATGTCTCGACGGTGGAGATGGCCTTCGACAGCAACAACCGGATCACCGGGCTGAAGGTCGACACGATCGCCAATCTCGGCGCCTACATGTCGCTGTTCTCGTCCTGCGTGCCGACCTATCTCTACGCCACGCTGCTGTCGGGCCAATACGACATGCCGGCGATCCACGCCAACGTTCGCACCGTCTACACCAACACCGCGCCCGTCGATGCCTATCGCGGGGCAGGGCGGCCGGAAGCGACCTATCTGCTGGAGCGCACGATGGAGACCGCCGCGCGCGAGCTCGGCGTGTCGCCGGCGGAGCTTCGGCGGACGAACTTCATCAAGTCGTTCCCGCACCAGACGCCGGTCATCATGAACTATGACGCCGGCGACTATGGCGCCTCGCTCGACGCGGCGATGAAGGCATCGGACTACGCCGGCTTTGCCAAGCGCAAGGCCGCCGCCTCAAAGCAAGGCAAGCTCCGCGGCATCGGCATGAGCTGCTACATCGAGGCCTGCGGCATCGCGCCGTCGGCGGCGGTCGGCTCGCTCGGCGCCGGCGTCGGCCTTTGGGAATCGGCCGAGGTACGCGTCAACGCCGTCGGCACGATCGAGGTGCTGACCGGTTCGCACAGCCATGGCCAGGGCCACGAGACGACCTTCGCGCAACTGGTCAACCAGCGCTTCGGCGTGCCGATCGACAGCGTGTCGATCGTGCATGGCGACACCGACAAGGTGCAGATGGGCATGGGCACCTACGGCTCGCGCTCGGGCGCGGTCGGTATGTCGGCGATCTCCAAGGCGCTCGACAAGGTCGAGGCCAAGGCCAAGAAGATCGCCGCGCATCTGCTCGAGGCCGACGAGAGCGACATCGTCATCGAGAACGGCGCCCTGAAGGTTGCCGGCACCGACAAGAACGTGCCGTGGTTCCAGATGGCTCTGGCGGCCTACACCGCCCACAATCTGCCGGCCGGCATGGAGCCGGGCCTGAAGGAGACGGCGTTCTACGATCCGGCCAACTTCACCTTCCCGGCCGGCTGCTACATCTGCGAGGTCGAGATCGATCCGGAGACCGGCTCGACCGAGATCATCCAGTTCGTCGCCGCCGACGATTTCGGCAACATCATCAACCCGATGATCGTCGAGGGGCAGGTGCATGGCGGCATCGCCCAGGGCGTCGGCCAGGCGCTGCTGGAAGGCGCCTATTACGACGCCAGCGGCCAATTGCTGACGGCAAGCTACATGGATTATACGATGCCCCGCGCGGGCGACCTGCCGTCGTTCAAGGTCTCGACCTCGAACACGCCATGCCCGAGCAATCCGCTCGGCATCAAGGGCTGCGGCGAGGCCGGCGCCATCGGTTCGCCGCCGGCGGTGATCAACGCCATCACCGATGCCATCGGCATTGCCGACATCGCCATGCCGGCATCGCCGTCCACGGTGTGGACCGCGATCCGCGCGAAGACCAAGCACTGAGGGAGGGAGCAAGCATGTATTCGGTCAACTACCACCGTGCCGCCTCGGTTGCCGAGGCCGCCAAGCTTTTGAAAAGCGGCGAAGCGAAGCTCCTGTCGGGCGGCATGACGCTGATCCCCGCCATGAAGACGCGGCTGGCCGCGCCCTCGGACCTCGTCGACGTGTCCCGGCTGAAGGAACTGCAAGGCGTCAAGGTGTCGGGCAAGACAGTGACCATCGGCGCCGCCACCACGCACCACGACGTCGCCAATGACCAGAAGCTGAGGAAGGCCTGCCCGGCGCTGGCCCATATGGCCTCGCTGATCGGCGACCCGGCGGTGCGCCACAAGGGCACGATCGGCGGGTCGATCGCCAACAACGATCCGGCGGCCGACTATCCGGCGGCACTGCTGGCGCTGGGGGCGACGATCGTCACCAACAAGCGCGAGATATCAGCCGATAAGTTCTTCAAGGGCCTGTTCGAGACGGCGCTGAAGGATGGCGAGATCATCACGGCCGTCAGCTTCACCGCGCCGGCCAAGGCGGCCTACGAAAAGTTCCGCAATCCGGCGTCGCGCTATGCGATCGTCGGCGTGTTCGTCACCAAGGGCAAGGACGGGGTCCGCGCCGCCGTGACCGGTGCCGGCGACGATGGCGTCTTTCGCTCTAAGGAGATCGAGGCGGCGTTGGCGAAAAATTTCGCGGCGTCGGCCCTCGACGGCGTGAAGGTGCCGGCGAAGAACCTGATGAGCGACATCCACGCCTCGGCGGATTACCGGGCCAATCTGATCGCGGTCATGGCCAAGCGTGCAGTCGCCGCCGCCGGCTGACGCTTGCAGTTCGCATGAAGAGAGAAGGGGCCGTTATGGCCCCTTTTTTCGCTACCGCCTGATCAGGCCGCCTGGCGATTTTTCCGTTCGGACAGGTAACGGCGCAGGCCGGCTTCGCCGCGCGGCGTCGTCCAGCGGTGGTTCCAGGCAAAGGCCTGCCTGAGCAGCGGCGCCAGAAACTTCAGGATCGGCCTCAGCACCGTGACCTGCCAGATCAGGTTGACCCGAGTGCCATTTCCCGATGGCGACAGTTCCGCCCGCCACAGGCCGTCGAAATCGCCGAAGGTCTTGACCACCACGAGCCGGCCGGGTTCGAGTTCGGCCGCCGCGATGATGAAGTTCAGTTCGTAGGGCAGGGCGCCGCGCGCCCGGGCCTTTGCCCGCGAGCCGACCACGCCCTTGCCCTTCTTGTCGAGCGGCACGACCTGCTTGTAGACGTCGCCCCACCAGAGCGGCAGCAGTTCGGCGTCGGAGAGCACATCCCACACCTCTTGCGGCGTCGCCTCTGGAATGTCCCAGCTCTCGTCGAAGCGGAAGACGTTGCTCGGCATGGCGGTTCGCCCCCGGTGGCGCAGACGGCCACTTTAGCGACGGCTTGTTTGTTGCGCCAGTGCCGCGCGCCGGCGCTCAGGCAAGTTGCCTGAGGTAGTAGCGCACGGCCTTCTTGCCGCCATGGATGACCGCGTCGCCGACCTCGGCGAATCCCAGCGCCGCATGGAAGGCGTCCGATGCCGGATTGGGAGGATCGGCATTCACCTCGCAGGTGACGATCGCCTGGCCGGAGCGCGCGACGTGCTCGAACAGATCCTCGTAGAGCCGGCGAGCATGGCCACGGCCGCGCGCGGCTGCCGCGACGACAACCCGGTCGACATAGATGAAGCGCTGGTAGCGTTCGCGGAACCAGAGGAAGTTCGGGCTGTCGTAGTCGGCGTCCTGGTCGAAGGTCATGATGAAGGCCTCGAGCGCGCCAATGCGGCGCGCATAGAAGGCCTCGCCGAGCAGGAAGGAGAGCCGCTCGGCTTCCAGCCAGGACAGTTCCGCCGCATGCTCGTTGTTGAGCGCGAGGATGGCGGGCTCGTCCCCGGGCGAAACGCGGTCGATCGGCGAGCGTCCTTCGGTCATCGCATCTTCCCAGGAATCAGGCCCTGACGGCCGCGATGGTCGCCGCCACCAATGCCCCGTCGGTCACCGTGGTGCGGTACTCGCGGTCGAGGTCGCTGCCGCCCATGCCGACGCGCGGGTTGCGGTAGCGCATGGCGCTCGGCACATCGGCAAGGGCCGCGAAATGCATTTCCTTCAGCCCGGTCCTGGCGAGCACCTCGGCGATATTGTCGGGATCGAGCCCGCCGCAGCCGAGGATGATGATGCGCTCGCCGGACTGTTGGACGAGCGCGGCCAGAAGCTCGGCGCCCTCCAGAGCGGTGTCGCGCTGGCCGCTGGTCAGCACGCGGCCGACCCCGCAGCGGACCAGCGCCTCGAGCGCCTCGGCCGGGTCGCGCGTCATGTCGAAGGCGCGATGGCAGGTGACGTTGAGCGGGCCAGCCGCGCGCACCAATTCGCCCATGCGGGCCTCGTCGATGGTGCCGTCGGCATTCAGGCAGCCGACGACGACGCCGGCGACGCCGAGACCGGCAAGCGCGCTGACATCGGCAAGCATCGAGCGGTACTCGGCCTCGCCGTAGAGGAAATCGCCGCCGCGCGGCCTGACGATGACGTGGAACGGAACGGTGGCGAGCTCAAGCGCCGCGCGCACCGTGCCGAGGCTCGGCGTGATGCCGCCTTCGACCAGGCTGGCGCAGAGTTCGACCCGGTCGGCGCCGGCGGCCTGCGCGGCAAGCAGCCCGTCAATGCCTTCGACACAGAGTTCGATCAGGGGTGGCTGAGGATTCTTGCTCAAGGTGCGGTCCGTCCATGATTTTTCGGCGACAGCCCTAGCATCGGGTCTGCTGCCGTGAAAGCGGCAATGATCGGTCCAGCGGGCGACGGGCGACCGGCATTCGCCAAGGCGTGCTTGACAATTCAATAACTAGCGAGTTATGAGTTAATTCATAGCCGACGGGTTATAGATCGAGACAGGCGATGTGGCCCAAAGGCCGTCCAGCCTGCGGCGGTGTCGGCGAACCAAAAAGCCCTGGGGAAGCCAGGACCTCCGGAAGCTGAGCGCCCGGGGCTTGTAAGGACACGACCGAAGGAGGCCATTGTGCAAGCACGACTGAAGAACCCCGTAATGCTCATCCCCGGCGCGTTGCAGGCGCTGCTGGCGCTGGACAAGTCGACCGAGGCGGCCGACGTGCCTTATGTGACGCGCAAGCTTGTCCACCTGCGCGCCAGCCAGATCAACGGCTGCAGCGTCTGCGTCGACATGCATGCGCGCGAGTTGAAGAAGGCCGGCGAGAAGGACGAGCGCATCTTTGCCGTGTCGGCCTGGCGGCAAACGCCTTATTTCACGGAGCCGGAACGCGCCGCGCTTGCGCTGGCCGAAGCCACGACGCGGCTGAGCGATCGGGCCGACCCGGTGCCGGACCCGATCTGGGACGAAGCCGCCCGGCATTATGACGAAAAGCAACTGGCCGCACTGGTGGTGCAGATCGCCCTGATCAACGCTTTCAACCGCCTCAACGCCGCCACCGAGCAACCTGTCGGCGCCTGGGGATGAGGGCGATTACTGGCGCAGCACCGTGTTCTTGGCGCCCTGCTCGACCTGGTCGATGACCAGCAGTTTCACCGGGCCGTCGCCGAGATTGGTGGCCTGGTGCCACTGGCCGATCATCTCAACGATGAAATCGCCGGTCTTGTAGGTATTGCTGTTGCCGGTTTCGACATTCGTCACCTTGAGCGTTCCGGCCTCGACATAGGCGTAGCGGGGAAACGGGTGCTTGTGGATCGGCAAGGTCGCGCCCACGGCGATCTCGAAGCTCGAGACGATGACCTCGACATTCTTCTGCGGCAGCGTGATGGGCTGGCCGGACGCCGTTTGCGTGCGATCGGCGAGCGGCGTCACGACGACAGGGTTTGCGCCGCTGTCCAGAGCGTTGGCGGCGGTTGCGGACAGCGCGACGGTTAGCAGCAGCGCCGATGCCAGGACGATTCGCATGGTTCCTCCTCAGGGTTTGCCGGACCATGGCGCGGCGGGCGTGCGGGCGCAAGATTCGTTGCCATCGGCGGCCTTATCAGTGAGAGGGCCAGCACAGCCTGTTGCGGCCGCAGCGGTGAGGAGTGCGAGAAATGCGGGAAGGCCGCTCAGCCGCCGCTTCGGCTCATTCTGATGAGCCCTTTCAACGCTTCATGAGGTCACGGCTGAACCTGACCTCGTGGCCGTACGAGCCGCTCGGCAGGTCGGCGGCGGCCTGGCGGAAACTGTCTTCTATCCGTGTTGTATAACGGCCTTCATTCTGAAGCCTGTCCCACAGGACAAAGCAGACCGCCAAGGCGATGACAATGAGTACCGGTCGCATCGGAAAATCTCCCTCAAGAAGTTCCCGACAAAGCGGCTGTATGATGAGCCTGCTTCAGGCGAAATACAAGAGATTGCTAATATATGGTTGCCAGCGCTTGGCGTGTACGCCTCTCGGTGGCGCCGCGACTTGGTGATGATCAGCTGGCCGCGCTAGCCAATGATGGCCAAGCCAATGGCAATGCCCAACCCGATGGCAATGCCCATCAGGAGCTTGCCGGCGAGATTGAGGGCGATGGCGCGGACGTTGGCGCGCACATCACTATGGGGCTGTGCCACAGCCCTTGTCAGGTCATCGAAAGTCGCTTCCACGGTTGCCACCCTGCGATCTTTTCAGGGTAAGCCTAAATCATATCCTCGGTTATGTGAATCCCCCTTTTGTTCTAGGCAGCAAGCCACAGAAGGCGCCGGGAGGCGCATCTCCGCCGCAGGCCGAACCCGCTTAGCGCGCGCTCGCCCGGCGCGCGGTGGCCGGCCCGGGACCGCGCATATAGTGGAGCTCCGGCCGGTAGCGCGGATGAACGAACTCGCGAAAAGCCGATGCCAACCGAATGAGGGCTAGCCCAAGGGCGGTGACCGAGAGCACCGCAAGAGGGCCGAACATAAGTTTGTGCGACATCATTGTCCCAACCTCAGATGCCGGTGTCGATATGGAACAGGTCTTTTCGGCCGGCATGACTGAAATTGTGGCAGCAAGAACCGTGCCACCCTTGCCCGGCGCACGATTTGCCGCCTGGGCCGACGCACGCCGGCGTCTCGGAATGGGTCATTTGCTGCTGGCACCACAATTGCACTGCCAGCAATGCCGGGTTGTTGGGACCGGCAATAGGGGCGTTTGGGGGCCTCGCCGCTCCGCGAATGGAGCGGCGAGGTTTCTGCTTTTCCGGCCGTGCCTTCGGGCGACGCGACATGTTCCGGCCGGTTGCTGGTGTCGATCGGCACTAGGAATTCGAAGTCGTTGAGCCCGTCCCCACCATCGAGCCGCCAGGCGGCGGCGTCGCCAGTCCGTAGGCCCCTCACGCCCGGCGGCTCAGAGTGGCCGGCGCTTTCGGTCGGAGCCATCGGAACAAAGAGCGCGTCTGTCTGGTTTCGGGTGAGGGAGAGAAACCTGATGCCAGATCAAACCAAAGAGCGGCCCCCGCCGAAACCCGACCACAAGAAGCCACCGGTGCATCCCCGCCACAAGGATTCATCATCGCCCGAGCCCGATCATGTCGACCCACCGCCGCGAGATGTGCGTGAGGCACCGTCACCAAATCCAAACGGGAACAAGAATGGTTGACCGGACCAGGCGATGAACGGCTGGAGCGGTTGCGGCCTTTGGATATGGACGCATCCGTGGCTGCCTAGCCGGACTGGCTGCGCAGCTTTCGCCTAAGTCTTTGAAAAAACTTGGCTCCCCGGGCCGGATTCGAACCAGCGACCAACCGGTTAACAGCCGGTTGCTCTACCACTGAGCTACCGGGGAACAGAGGCTCTTGTGTGAGTGGCGCAGCCTATAGCAAACCCGTTTCGGCTTTGCAAAGAAGCATTTCACATTTTTTTCCGCCATTTTGTGCATGGCGCTTTCTGGCAATCGACGGCCGGGCTCCTCATATGAGCGGTTCCGCAAGGAACGTAGGGCGGCGAAAGGCGTTGCGGCCTTGGGCGGCCGATGTCTTAATCGATGGGAACCGAGATCGAATGACTGCAGCAGGCGACGACGCACCGGCACGGAAAATCACGGTCTTCGGCCGTGAGTTCACCATGCCGCGCTCGCGCGGGCTCAGGATCGCCATCGGCGTCGTGCTGATTCTCGGCGGCATTCTCGGCTTCTTGCCCATCCTGGGCTTCTGGATGATTCCAATCGGATTGCTCGTGCTTTCCTACGAATTCGCCATGGTGCGCCGCCACCGGCGCCGCTTCGTCGTATGGTGGGAACGCCGGCGCCGTCCGGATTGATTTGGCCGGGCGCTTTGCCGGCCTTTCGCAGATCCCCTGGAGGCCTCGCCCGGAATCGGACCTGGCGTGAAAAAGCGTTGCGGCGCTTCACGCCGCCGCGGCGCAAGCCGGGTGGCTCCGTCACAGGCGAAGGCTGCGCGCTCATGAAAACCGATCGGAAACGGTGTCCGCTGCTCGCATGAGGAAAGCGCCGGGAATGGCGCGCGGGCGCTTGACGGCCTTTCACCGCCAACATATTGAGTCCGCTCGGAACGCCGGGAGCAACGAGGCCTCGTGGCGGAGTGGTTACGCAGAGGACTGCAAATCCTTGCACCCCGGTTCGATTCCGGGCGAGGCCTCCAGTTGCCTGGGCTCCCTAGGGGAGCAGGCGTTCCGGTCGGATTGGACCGCGGTCGTGGCGCGGCAGGCGGGCCTTGTTGGGCGGATTGGTTGGAACGATGAGCGCTGATTTCTCCGAACGCCGCGTCAAGATGGTCGATGGCCAGGTCCGCACCACCGACGTGACCAGCGCGCCGTTGATCGATGCCATGCTTTCGGTGCCGCGCGAGAGCTTTGTCGGCGCCGGCCAGCGCGATCTTGCCTATATCGATGAGGACATTCGCATCTCCAGCGGCGCCAACGGCAGCGGCGCGCGCTATCTGATGGAGCCTTCGCCGCTGGCCAAGCTCTTGCAACTGGCCGAGATCGGCGCCGGCGATTCGGTGCTCGATGTCGGCTGCGGCACCGGCTATTCGGCCGCTCTTCTGTCGCGGCTGGCCCGCTCCGTGATTGCGCTGGAAAGCGATTCGGCGCTGGCGGAAATCGCCGGATCGACGCTCTCGTCGCTGGCCTGCGACAACGTGACCGTGGTCACCGGGCCGTTGGCGCAGGGGCATGCCGCCAAGGCGCCCTACAATGCGATCTTCGTCGGCGGCAGCGTCGAGGAAGTGCCGGCCGCGCTGCTCGACCAGCTTGCGGAGGAAGGCCGTCTCGTCGCCGTGGAAGGGCAGGGCAATTCGGGCGTGGCCAGGCTCTTTTTCAAAGCAGGGGGGGTTGTAACGGGCAGACGCGCGTTTAATGCGGCAATTAAGCCACTACCTGGCTTTGAACGTACCCACGCATTTGAATTCTGAGCGTTTTTGCCTTGCAGTGAACGCGCTGTCGTGATCGCTTGCATTTGAACAATCGTTGCTGATCGCATAACCATGTATTCTCGGGGGCAGTCAGCGGGGGAACGATAGAAGCGCGGCGCCGGCTGCTCATGGATGAGCGACTGTCGTGGCGCGGTTCCCATGCAAACGAATGAGGGATATTACGTGCCGTCCGTACGCAAGACTGTTCTAGCCGCCATCCTGGTTTCCGCGACAGCGCTTTCGCCGCTGGCCGCCTCGGCGGAAACCATCACCGGCGCGCTTGCCAAGGCCTACCAGAACAATTCGCAGCTGAATTCCGCCCGCGCCGGTGTGCGCGTCACCGACGAGGGCGTGGCCATCGCCAAGTCCGGCTGGCGCCCGACCGTTACCGGTTCCGGCAGCATCGACTATTCGAGCAGCCATCTGAACGGCACCAACCAGAGTGTGCGCCTGACCACCGGCAATTTCGGCGTGCAGATCGACCAGACGCTGTTCGACGGGTTCCAGACCAGGAACAACGTCGCGGCCGCGGAAGCCCAGGTCCGGGCCTCGGTCGAAAGCCTGCGCAACACCGAGGAAAACATCCTGTTCAACGCGGCAAGCGCCTATATGGATGTCATCCGCGACCGCCAGGTGGCGGTGCTCACCGAACAGAACCTGCAGTTCCTGACCGAGCAGGCGCGCGCCGCGCGCTCGCGCTTCGAGGTCGGCGAAGGCACGCGCACCGACGTAGCCCAGGCCGATGCCTCGCGCTCGACCGCCGTGGCGCAGCTCAGCGCCGCCCGCGCCCAGGCGCTGGCCAGTGCGGCGACCTATCACCAGATCGTCGGCGACGAGCCCGGCAAGCTCAAGGCCGCGGCGCCGCTGGCCAGGCTTTTGCCGTCCAGCCTCGACGCGGCGATCGTCATCGCCTCGGCCGAGCATCCGGCTATCCTTGCCACCGCGCACCTGGTCGACGCGGCGGCGTTCGCGGTGAAGTCGCAGGAAGGCGCGCTGCTGCCGCAGCTTTCCGCCAATGCCGGCGTTTCCAGCGCCTATCGCAACACCGTGCCCGGTGCCCTGAGCACGTCGGACGGCACCACCAATTCGGCCAGCATCGGCGCGACGCTGACCATCCCGATCTATTCGGGCGGCCGCACCTCGGCACTGGTGCGACAGAAGAAGGAATCGCTGAGCCAGGCCCGAATCGAGGTCGATGTCAGCCGCGATCAGGTGCGCCAGGCCGTGACCTCGGCGTGGACGCAGTACACAGCTGCGCAGCAAAGCGTCGCCGCCAACAGGCAGGTCATCGCCGCAGCCCAACTGGCGCTTAACGGCGTCATCGAGGAGCGCAATGTCGGCCAGCGCACCACGCTCGACGTGCTGAACGCGCAGAACGCCGTCATCAGCGCCAAGATCAACCTTGCCAGTTCGGAGCGCGACGTGGTGGTGGCGAGCTATGCCATCCTGTCGGCGACCGGCCGGCTGTCGGTCGATCGCCTCGCGCTCAACGTGACGAAGTACAAGCCGGAAGAGCACTACAACGCCGTCAAGGACAAGTGGTACGGGCTGCGCACGCCCGACGGGCGCTAAAGCGTCCGCTGCAATCAAGGTTCGGCTCGACAAGACGCCGCGTGTCCAAAGGATGCGCGGCGTTTGGCATTGTCGGGCCCGATGCTCCTTCCGCCTCTGCCGCGGCCGTCCGAGAGCCTGAGGCATAAGCTAATCTGTTGAAATCCAACATCTCCCCAGAATGGGGATTCTCGGACGGCGATCCGTCGGCTACCCTGTTGCCATGATTCGGATCCGGCTTTTGCCGGGGCGAAAATCTGGAATGGGTCACAAGGGCGGCGGATGTGACAATGGCGACGGCAAGCAGCGCGCAGCGCGAACCTTCCATGGAAGAGATACTGGCTTCCATCAGGAGGATCATCGAAGACAGCGACACCGGGCGCAAGCAGCCGGGTGACGCGAACGAATTGCGCCAGGATCTCCAGCCCGCGCCGGCGGCGGTCGTGCCGGCTCCGGATGTGGATGCCTTCCGTGCCGAACTCAATGCCGGGACCGAAGCCCGCAAGCCGGTCTCGCTGGCGGAGGTGCAGGCGCAACTGGCGGCCGAACCGGTCATCGCCCGCATGGAAACGCATACGCGCGTGGATGCCGCTCCGGCGGTCGAGCTGAAGGCGCCGGTGACGCTCGCGGAGGTGAGCGCCAGGATCGCAGCCGAGCCGGGCCCAGCCGCCTCGGAGAAAGTTGTCGAAACCAGCGATACGATCGTTGCCGACTGGCGGCGCGAGATCGCCGCCGTCGGCGAGACGGCGAAGGCTGTGAGCCGGCCGGAGCGGGTCGAGCCGCGCGCGCCGGCAGTTGAACCTGAGCTCGAGATAGAAGAGGACGAGCTGGCGGACGAAGCCAGTTTCGAGCCGGCCGCCGCACATGTTGCGACGGCGCCGCAGCCCGCGGCCGAAGCGCCGCCCGCACGCACGGCGATCCTTTCCGAGCATGTCGGCCGCCAGGTCGCCGCTGCCTTTGGCGAGCTCTCCGATGCCTTTGCCAGCCGCAGCAAGAAAAGCTTCGACGAGATGGCCGAGGACATGTTGCGGCCGATGCTGCAGGATTGGCTGGACAACAACCTGCCGACGCTGGTCGAGCGCCTGGTGCGCGAGGAAATTGAGCGCGTGGCGCGCGGCGCGCAGTAGCTTTCGTAGATCAGGTCAAACAAAATGAAAGCGCCGCCTTCGGGCGGCGCTTTTTTGCCGTTGCTCAGCCGGTGGCGAAGCAGATCAGGTTGCCGTCGGGATCGCTGACGATGAACGTGCGGGCACCCCATGGCTCCGTCCGCAGCGTCTGATGAAATCTGGCGCCTGGTATTCAAGAAAACAACGGCTTGATCGCGTATCTTGTGGTGTTCGAGCGTTGGCATGGGCGCACTACGGGGTTGAGATGGCGTAGGCGGGCAATGCCCCTCCGGGCAACAGCCGATGCGCCTACAGCAGCGTGGCCAAGCTACGGGGGGGTGCCGTCCGGGACCCAAGAGCCACGCCGCTGCTCGGCTCCGGGAGTTGCCTTGATCTGTCCTGCCACTATCTAGCAGCAGTGCCGTCGGCCACGCGCCTGCGGTTGACTTGCCCACAGCCTTCCGATTTACACCGGACCCAACAAATCCCGACAGCCCGGACCGCTCCCCATGCTCGAAAAAAC
This sequence comes from Mesorhizobium sp. M4B.F.Ca.ET.143.01.1.1, assembly GCF_004792275.1. Classification (NCBI taxonomy): domain Bacteria; kingdom Pseudomonadati; phylum Pseudomonadota; class Alphaproteobacteria; order Hyphomicrobiales; family Phyllobacteriaceae; genus Mesorhizobium; species Mesorhizobium sp. M4B.F.Ca.ET.143.01.1.1. Next base: position 33,184 of record NZ_SRSR01000017.1, on the reverse strand, counting down.
CTACGACGCCAAAACCGTCGAGCCGAAGATCGCCAAAATCTGGGAAGAGGCCGATGCCTTCCGCGCCGGCGCGGGCGCGGAGGAGGGGGCGGAGGCCTTCACTATCGTCATCCCGCCGCCGAACGTCACCGGCTCGCTGCATATGGGCCATGCGCTCAACAACACGCTGCAGGACATACTGGTGCGCTTCGAGCGCATGCGCGGCAAGAACGTGCTGTGGCAACCGGGCATGGACCATGCCGGCATCGCCACGCAGATGGTGGTCGAGCGCCAGCTGATGGAAAAGCAGATCCACCGCCGCGATCTTTCGCGCGAGGACTTCATCGAGAAGGTCTGGGAGTGGAAGGCCCAATCCGGCGGCGCGATCTTCAATCAGCTGAAGCGGCTCGGCGCCTCGGCCGACTGGAGCCGAGAGCGCTTCACCATGGACGAGGGCCTGTCCAGGGCGGTGCTGGAAGTGTTCGTGACGCTCTACAAGGAAGGGCTGATCTACAAGGACAAGCGCCTTGTGAACTGGGACCCGAAGCTCCTCACCGCGATCTCCGACCTGGAGGTCGAGCAACACGAGGTCAACGGCAATCTCTGGCACTTCCGCTATCCGGTCGAGGGGGCTGTCTTCGATCCGGAAGACCCCAAGACGTTCATCACGGTCGCCACGACGCGTCCCGAGACGATGCTTGGCGATACGGCGGTGGCGGTGCACCCGGACGACGAACGCTTCCGTCATCTGGTCGGCAAGAACGTCATCCTGCCGATCGTCGGCCGCAGGATCCCCGTCGTGGCGGACGAATATTCCGATCCGGAAAAGGGCTCGGGCGCGGTCAAGATCACGCCGGCGCACGACTTCAACGACTTCGAGGTCGGCAAGCGCCACAAGCTGCCGGCGATCAACATCCTCACCGTCGAGGCGGCGATCACCCTCAAGGACAATGAGGATTTCCTCGCCGGCCTCGAAGTGACGCCGGAACGCCAGGCCGTCTGGGACGAGCTCAATGGCCTCGACCGCTTCGCCGCGCGCAAGAGGATCGTCGAGCTGATGGAGGCCGGCGGCTTCCTCGACAAGATCGAGGCGCATCGCCATACGGTGCCGCATGGCGACCGCGGCGGCGTGCCGATCGAGCCGTTCCTGACCGACCAGTGGTATGTCAACACGATCGAACTGGCGAAGCCGGCGATCGCCTCGGTGCGCGAGGGCCGCATCAACTTCGTGCCGAAGAACTGGGAAAAGACCTACTTCGACTGGATGGAAAACATCCAGCCCTGGTGCATCTCGCGCCAGCTCTGGTGGGGCCACCAGATCCCGGCGTGGTACGGGCCGGATGGACGCGTCTTCGTCGAGAAGACCGAGGAAGAGGCGCTGGCCGCGGCGATCGAATACTACCTGGCGCTGGAGGGGCCGTGGAAGGCATGGGTCGAGGACAAGCTGGAGAATTTCAAGCCGGGCGAGATCCTGACCCGCGACGAGGACGTGCTCGACACCTGGTTCTCTTCCGCGCTGTGGCCGTTCTCGACGCTGGGCTGGCCGGACCAGACGCCGGAGCTCAAGACCTACTACCAGACCGACGTGCTGGTGACCGGCTTCGACATCATCTTCTTCTGGGTCGCCCGGATGATGATGATGGGCCTGCACTTCATGGACGAGGAGCCGTTCCACACGGTCTATGTCCATGCGCTGGTGCGCGACAAGAACGGGCAGAAGATGTCGAAGTCGAAAGGCAACGTCATCGATCCGCTCGAGCTCATCGACGAATACGGCGCCGATGCGCTGCGCTTCACGCTTGCCGTGATGGCCGCGCAGGGGCGCGACGTGAAGCTCGATCCGGCGCGCATCGCCGGCTACCGCAATTTCGGCACCAAGCTCTGGAACGCGACGCGCTTCGCCGAGATGAACGAGGTGGCCCGCAATGACGATTTCTGGCTGAACGACGCCAAGCTCGCGGTCAACCGCTGGATCCTCACCGAGCTGACGCGGGCGGCGCGCGACATCACCGACGGCATTTCCACATACCGCTTCAACGAGGCGGCGGGTGCCGCCTACCGGTTCGTCTGGAACCTGTTCTGCGACTGGTACCTGGAACTCCTGAAGCCTGTATTCATGGGCACGGACGAGGCGGCCAAGGCCGAGAGCCGCGCCTGCGTCGCCTTCGTGCTCGACGAGATCTACAAGCTCCTGCATCCGATGATGCCGTTCATGACCGAGGAGCTGTGGGCGCAGACCGCCGGCGAGAGCCAGGAGCGCGCTTCGCTGCTTTGCCACGCCGCCTGGCCGTCGCCGGACTTCGAGGACGCGGACGCGGCCGCCGACATCAACTGGCTGGTCGATCTCGTCTCCGGCATCCGCTCGGTGCGCTCGGAAATGAACGTGCCGCCGGCGGCGATCGCGCCGTTGATGGTGATCGGCGCCAACACGCCGACGCAAGAGCGGCTGGAGCGCCACGCCCAGGCCATCAAGCGGCTGGCGCGCGTCGGCGACATCGCGCTGGTCGACGCGCCGCCGAAGGGCTCGGCGCAGATGGTGCTCAACGAGGCGACGGTGTGCCTGCCGCTCGGCAGCCTGATCGACCTCGCGGCGGAAGCGGCGCGGCTGCAGAAGGAACTGGCCAAGGTGACCGAGGAGATCGCCCGCCTGCACAAGAAGCTGTCGAACGAGAAATTCGTCGCCAATGCGCCGGAAGAAGTGGTCGAGGCCGAACGCGAAAAACTGGCCGAATACCGCGAGGCGCAGGAGAAGCTTTCGGTGGCGTTGACGCGGGTCCGCGACGCCGGCTGAAGTCAAGATTCGCCTCTACTTGGAGGCAGGTTTCCGGTAGCTCAATTGCCTCGAAAATGGCCATGCCGTTGGGTTAATTTTGACGTAAACGGAAAGTTTTAGCCCCATTGTTGCCATAATGTAACAATGGGGCCAAATGGCCCCGAAAGACCTTGTTTTTGAGCTTTTTGTGACAGGTTTCACAGATTTTTTCCGCCGAGTTGCCTTGGCAAAGCCATTTTTCGGCTAGGCGGCGGCATGCGCCGATAAGCCCGAAAGGCGGTCGGCCAAGGTGTACATGTACGCCTTCCGAATTCATTGTTGCGCCGTTAACCCGAATTGGTTCTAGCTTGATCCACTAGTATTTCGGGGAGGACATCCATGATCAATTTGCGTTTGAAAGCACTGCTGGGGGCGGGGTGCTTTTCGCTGGCCGCGATCGGTTCCGCGCCTGCCGGCGGCCTGGAACGCGGCGGTTACGACATCGACCTGCTGTTCGATCCAGCGCAGGTCACCGGCGAGGCTTCCGCCACCTATGTGATGCCGCAACGAGACCTGAAGAATGTGGTGGATATCGACCCGACAAATGGTCCGCTTAATTTGTTGGGCGCGCCCAACTCCGCCCGCGATACCGAAAGCTATTGGGTGCCAAGCGCCGGCATCAAGATCGGCATGGGCCCTGTCGATTGCCTCGGCGACTACGGCCAACCGATCGGAGCGTTCAGCAATCCCGGCGCCAATTGGGCCGGTGCGAACGGCAATATCATAACCAAGGTAAAGAGCGAAGCGCTGGGCGCAACCTGCTCGTACAAGATGGACCTTGGAAAAGGTCAGTTTCGGGTTCTTGGCGGCGTATTTCACGAGGATGTTTCGGGCTTCAAGGAGCAGTTGGTTGCTCCTCTCCCGGCATTCTTGGGCACGGGCGTAGGACGCCTCGATCTCGAGGGAGATGGCTGGGGATGGCGTGCCGGTGTTGCCTATGAGATTCCGGAAATCGCTCTGCGCGCCAGCCTGGTCTACAATTCGGCGGTGAAGCTCGACAATCTCGCCGGAACGCTCGACCTGACCCAGGTTTCCAGCATCATCGATCCGACAAATCCGCTGCTGGGTACCGTAACCAATGTCTATGGCTCCTCTGAAGTGCCGGACTCGGTGGAACTGAAGCTGCAGTCTGGTATCGCGCCAGGATGGCTCGCCTTCGGCTCCGTCAAGTGGATGAACTGGAGCCAATTGCAGAGCATCCCGTTCTGCCCGACTGCGACGAAGGGCGCGTTTGCCTGCACCACCACCAGCGTGGTTCGCGCGACGTCATTGGATCTGCTCTACAGGGACGGATGGACGGTCTCCGGCGGTATCGGCCACAAGTTCAACGATCAGTGGAGCGGTGCGGCAGTTCTTACCTGGGATCGTGGTACCACCACCGGCCTCAGCGCCCAGACCGACACCTGGACTATCAGCGGCGGCGTGGCGTACACGCCGACCCAGAACATCGAGCTCCGTTTCGGTGGCGCGTTGGGTGTGCTCACCAGCGGGTCGATACATCCGGTCGTCGGCAGCGACGGCGTCACCTACGGCACCGACTATACCGCCGACTTCGGCAACGACCTTGTTTCCGCCCTCTCCACCTCGTTTAAGGTGAAGTGGTAAGCCATTCAGACTGGACACAAAAAGGCCGGGCGTTGCCCGGCCTTTTTTGTTGATGCCCTCAGGCGTGCGGGCGTCGCCGTAACCGCACCAATCTCGCCGCGGTGCAGATTCGCCGCACATCCCGCGCCCCTCACAATTGTGACGTTTTAGCAACACTTTATGAACAACCCCGGCGCTACAGTTCCGGCCAGGGGGATTGCCCATTTCCCGCCATAAACCCGGCGCACCTCGAAATGGTCTCGGGACACGCGCCAAAAGGCTCGGCGATGGGGCAGGCCGCACCGCCCGCGGCAAGGACGAGTATGGACGCCAGAGCTATCTCCAAGGCCAAGCTGCCCAGCCGCTACGTGACCGTGGGTCCGGCGCGCGCGCCGCATCGCTCGTACCTCTACGCCATGGGATTGTCTGCGGCCGAGATCGCGCAGCCGCTGGTCGGCGTCGCCAGCTGCTGGAACGAGGCGGCACCTTGCAACATCTCGCTGATGCGCCAGGCGCAGGTGGTCAAGAAGGGCGTCGCCGCCGCCAACGGCACGCCGCGCGAGTTCTGCACCATCACCGTCACCGACGGCATCGCCATGGGCCACCAGGGCATGAAATCGTCGCTTGTGTCGCGCGAGGTGATCGCCGATTCCGTCGAACTCACCATGCGCGGCCATTGCTACGACGCGCTGGTCGGTCTTGCCGGCTGCGACAAGTCGCTGCCCGGCATGATGATGGCCATGGTGCGCCTCAACGTGCCGTCGATCTTCATCTATGGGGGCTCGATCCTTCCCGGCAGCTATCGCGGCCGGCAGATCACCGTGCAGGATGTGTTCGAGGCGGTCGGCCAGCATTCGGTCGGCACGATCTCCGACGCCGAACTGCTCGAGATCGAACAGGCGGCCTGTCCGTCGGCCGGCTCGTGCGGCGCCCAGTTCACCGCCAACACGATGGCCACCGTCGCCGAGGCGATCGGCCTGGCGCTGCCCTATTCCTGCGGCGCGCCGGCACCATACGAGATGCGCGACCGCTTCAACTACGCCTCCGGCGAAAAGGTCATGGAGCTGATCGCGAAGAACATCCGGCCGCGCGACATCGTCACGCTGAAGTCGCTGGAGAACGCCGCGACCGTGGTGTCCGCCACCGGCGGCTCGACCAATGCCGCGCTGCACCTGCCGGCGATCGCGCATGAGGCCGGGATCAAGTTCGACCTCTTCGACGTCGCCGCGATCTTCGAGAAGACGCCTTACATCGCCGATCTCAAGCCCGGCGGCAAATATGTCGCCAAGGACATGTTCGAGGCCGGCGGCATTCCGCTGCTGATGAAGACGCTGCTCGACCATGGCTATCTGCACGGCGATTGCATGACGGTGACCGGCCGTACTTTGGCCGAAAACATGCAGCATGTTGCCTGGAATGACAGCCAGGATGTGGTCCGTCCCGCCAACCGGCCAATCACCAAGACAGGCGGTGTGGTGGGTTTGAAGGGCAACCTTGCCCCCGAAGGCGCGATCGTGAAGGTCGCGGGCATGTCGGAACTGAAATTCTCGGGTCCGGCGCGTTGCTTCGATTCGGAAGAGGAGTGCTTCGAAGCGGTCACGCAGCGCAATTACAAGGAAGGCGAGGTTCTCGTCATCCGCTACGAGGGTCCGCGCGGCGGTCCGGGCATGCGGGAAATGCTGTCGACGACGGCGGCTCTCTACGGCCAGGGCATGGGCGGCAAGGTGGCGCTGATCACCGACGGACGGTTCTCAGGCGCGACGCGCGGCTTCTGCATCGGCCATGTCGGGCCGGAGGCGGCTGTCGGCGGCCCGATCGGGCTCATCAGGGGCGGTGACGTGATCTCGATCGATGCGGTCAACGGCACGATCGAGGTGGCGCTGTCCGACGCCGAACTGGCGGCGAGGAAGAAGACGTGGAAGGCGCGCAAGACCGACTATCAGTCGGGCGCGATCTGGAAATATGCGCAGACGGTCGGATCGGCCCGCGACGGCGCGGTGACGCATCCGGGCGGTGCGAAAGAAACACATTGCTATGCGGATATCTGAGGTGTTGAGGTCGTCTGTCTTTTCGGCACTGGTCGTGTTCGCCACTTTTGGCGCGACCTTCGGCGCCGTGGGCCAGGCCGTGGCCTTCGACGACAAGGTGTTCGACGACAAGACCGGCGTGAAGCCCCAATCCAGCCCGTGGGCGGTGTTCCAGTTCGGCTTTTCCGCCTACAAGAACGGCCACAAGGACCAGGCGGTCGAGGCCTACAAATATGCCGCCGAGAACGGCCAGATCGGCGCTACCTGGAAGCTTGCGCGCATGTATGCCGAAGGCGACGGCGTGGCGCGCGACGACTACGCGGCCTTCAAGTTCTTTTCGGAGATCGTCGATCAGGACGTCGAGCCGGGATCGCCGGAGGAGAGCTATGTCTCCGACGCGCTGGTGGCGCTCGGCGACTATCTGCGCAAGGGTATACCCGGCAGCCCGGTCACCGAGAACGAGGTGGCCGCGCAGGAATACTACATGCGCGCCGCCGCCAACTACCGCAATCCGAACGCCCAGTTCGAGATCGGGCAGATGTTCCTGAAGGGCGAGGGCGGCGTCAAGGCAAGCGTCAAGCAGGCCGGGCGCTGGCTCCAACTGGCGGCCGAGAAGGGCCATGCCGGCGCGCAGGCGACGCTCGGCAACCTCCTGTTCCAGAGCGGCAAGGTGGTGCGCGGCCTGGCGATGATGACGGCCGCACTCGAACGTGCCGCACCGGCCGACCAGCCGTGGATCCGCAGCATGCAGGAAGAGGCCTTCGCCGCCGCCGGCGAAGCCGACCGCCGCACGGCCATCTCGCTCGCCGACGACATCCTGACGAAGGGCGGCGGCGACCAGTAAGCCGCGCCGCTGCCAAGTCACTCCAGGTAAATCAGTTCTCGGTCGGTTCCGTCGGCACCATGCTTGGCGCGGGCGTCGAGATCGGCGTGGTCATGACCGGCGGGGTCGTGCCCGGGCAGTCGTCATGGATCTTGGTCCACGAGGTGTTGTTGAGCACCATGTCGCAGCGGGCAAGGTGGCTTTCGCCGGCAATCGTCAGGCAGGCGGTCTCACCAATCTTGAACGATTTGCCGTTGGCAAGGCATGCCTGGGCGGCAAGCACCGGTGCCGGCGCGATCAACGCCAACACAAGGCCAGCCGAGCAAAGAACAAACCGGATCGCCATCGAACCCCCGCAGCAAGTCGCATCAAACGCGCAATTTGTGGCGATATCAGGGTTTTGCGGAGATTTGCGTGAGTAGCCCTCAGGCGGGCTGCAGCGCCAGCTCGATCGCCACCGGCACGTGGTCGGATGGCTTCTCCCAGGCGCGGACATGCTTTTCGACCGAGGCCGAGGAAAAACGGTTGGCGGCTTCGGGCGACAAAAGCAGGTGGTCGATGCGGATGCCGTTGTTCTTCTGCCAGGCGCCGGCCTGATAGTCCCAGAACGTGTAGACATCGGACGAATCGGTGACGGCGCGCACCGCTTCGGTGAAGCCGAGGTTCTTCAGCCGGCGGAAGGCCTGCCGCGTCTGCGGCTGGAACAGCGCGTCGCGCAGCCAGTTCTCCGGGAACCGGGCGTCGGCGGCTTCGGGGATGACGTTGTAGTCGCCGGCCAGCACCAGCGCCTCTTCGAGCCGCAGCCGCTCCTGCGCCCACCTCTCCAGCCGCGCCATCCACGACAGCTTGTAGGAGAACTTCTTCTCGTCGTCGATCGGATTGCCGTTCGGCAGATAGAGCGAGGCGACGCGCAGCGCGCCCCTGTCGGTCGAGAACACGCCCTCGATGAAGCGCGCCTGCTCGTCCTCGTCATCACCGGGCAAGCCCTTGATAACTTCATCGAAGCGCAGTTTCGACAGGAGGGCGACGCCGTTGAAGCCCTTCTGGCCATGGGTCTCGACATTGTAGCCGAGCGCCTCGACCTCGGCGCGCGGGAACTGTTCGTCGACCGATTTGATCTCCTGCAGGCAGACGATGTCGGGCGCGCTTTCGGTCAGCCAGTGGGTGAGGTTGCCGATGCGGGCGCGAACGCCGTTGATATTCCAGGTGACGATTTTCATGGATTGCCCTTGGGATCTTCGGACGGGAGGCGTTCGACGAGGCCGATCGTATTGCCTGCCGGGTCCTTTAGGAAGGCCATCCACTCGCTTTCCCCCGCCGGACCGAACTGGCCTTCGGTGTCGCGATGGACTAGTGCCGGCGGCGCGGTGAAGGGAATGCCCGCGGCCTTCGCCTGCGCATGGAAGGCTTCGAGGCCGGTAATGTCGAGATAGACGATGCCCGCCGGCACGCCATCGGTGAAGAACAGGCGCACGTCGCCGGCCATGATGAAGGCGATGCCCGGCGGATCGTAGCGCGCATGCACGCCCATGCCGAGCACGTCACGCCAGAAGGCGAGCGTGATGTCGAGATCGCGGCCGGCCGAGAGCGCGACCTGACGAACCGCCCCGACGGCAGGCATCCGATTTCAGCTAAACAGAAAAACTGGTGCCGCAGCCGCAGGAGGCGACGGCGTTCGGATTCCTGATCTGGAACGACTGGCCCATCAGGTCGTCGACGAAGTCGATCACCGAGCCGCCCATATAGACCAGCGACAGGTCGTCGATCAGCACGGTGGCGCCGTCCTTCTCGATGGCGACGTCGTCGTCGTTGCGTGTGTCGACGAGGTCGAACTTGTAGGAAAAGCCGGAGCAGCCGCCGCCTTCGACCGAGACGCGCAGCGCCGTCTTGCCTGGCTCGCCGGACACGATCCTGGCGATCCGCTTGGCGGCGGCGTCGGTCATCTCGACCTTCATGGCAGTCTTGGCATCGGCGCCCATGGCGTCACCTTGCTTTCGGTTTCATATGATAGGTATGAAGCGGGCGGGGCCAAGTCAACTGGTGGGTGAATGGACGAGCGGCAGGGCAAGGATGCTCTCGGCGACATAGGGTTCGGCTACCGGCCGCGCGCCGCCTATGCCAGCGATCCCGCGCGCTCGCGCGGGCGGCTGTTCGAGGAGGCCGAAAGCCCGACCCGTACGCCGTTCCAGCGCGATCGCGACCGCATCATCCATTCGACTGCCTTCCGCCGCCTGAAGCACAAGACGCAGGTGTTCGTCGCGCATGAGGGCGACCACTACCGCACCAGGCTGACGCATTCGATCGAGGTTGCGCAGATTGCGCGCGCTCTGGCGCGGGCGCTGCGCGGCGACGAGGATCTGGCCGAAGCCGTGGCCCTGGTGCACGACTTCGGCCACACGCCCTTCGGCCATACCGGCGAGGAGGCGTTGAATGAGAAGATGGCTGCCTGGGGTGGCTTCGACCACAATGCGCAGTCGCTGCGCGTGGTGACGCGGCTTGAGCGGCGTTATGCCGAGTTCGACGGGCTGAACCTCACCTGGGAAACGCTGGAGGGGCTGGTCAAGCACAATGGGCCGCTGACGGATGCCAAAGGGCAGGGGCTGAAGGGCCCGGTGCCGCAGGCGATCCGCGACTATTCGGAGCTGCATGATCTCGAACTCGACCGGTTTGCCGGCATCGAGGCGCAGTGCGCGGCGATCGCCGACGATATCGCCTACAACACCCATGACATCGATGACGGTCTGCGGTCGGGCTTCCTGACGCTGGACATGCTGGAGGACGTCACCTTGCCGGGCTCGATCCTGGCGAGCGTGCGGGAGCGCTATCCGGCGCTCGACGCCGTGCGCACCGGCCATGAACTGATGCGCCGCCAGATCACCATGATGGTCGAGGACGTGATTGCCTCCACCCACGCCAATCTCGAGCGCCTGAAGCCGGCAAGCGCCGACGACGTGCGGGCGGCGGGCGAGACGATGGTGACCTTCTCCGCCGGCATGGCCGCGACCGAGAAGGAATTGAAGGCCTTCCTCTACAAGCATCTTTACCGGCACAGCGAGGTCATGCGCGTGCGTGCCGACGCCGAAGGGATCGTCAGGGATCTGTTCGATGCCTATTTCGCCGATCCGCGCGCCATGCCCGACGGCTGGCGCGAAGGCCTCGATAGGGCGCAGGATCGCATCAAGGCGCGCAGCGTCGCCGATTTCCTGGCGGGCATGACCGATACCTACGCCCTGAAGGAACACCGTCGCTTGTTTGACCACACGCCCGATTTGAGCTAGGGCGAGCGCGATTTTGCCGGCCAACGAGCCGGATTCCCTAGCACAGCCGCCAGAGCCAGACCCAATGAACATCTTCGCCGATTTCAACGCGCGAGTCATAAAAGCCGTAGAAGCGCTTGACCTGAAAGACAAGGACGGCGCGCCGCTCGACCTGTCGCGCATCGCCGTCGAGCCACCGCGCGATGCCAGCCATGGCGATCTCGCCACCAACGCCGCGATGGTGCTTGCCAAGCCGACCGGGCAGAACCCGCGCGCGCTTGCCGAAAGGCTGGCCGAGGCGTTGCGTGGCGACGCCGACGTCGCGGCGGCCGATGTCGCCGGTCCGGGCTTCGTCAATCTCAGGCTGCATGACGGGTTCTGGCAGGCGCACCTGGCGGCGCTGCTCGGCGAGGGCCGCAACTATGGCCGCTCGACCATCGGCGGCGGCCGCAAGGCCAATGTCGAATATGTTTCGGCCAACCCGACCGGCCCGATGCATGTCGGCCATTGCCGGGGCGCGGTGGTGGGCGACACGCTCGCCAATCTGATGGCCTTCGCCGGCTACGACGTGACCAAGGAATATGTCATCAACGACGCCGGCTCGCAGATCGACGTGCTCGGCCGCTCGGCTTTGCTCCGCTACCGCGAGGCGCTCGGCGAGGCGATCGGCGAGATACCGGCCGGGCTCTATCCGGGCGACTATCTCATTCCGGTCGGCCAGGCGCTGGTAAAGGAGTTTGGCGGCAAGCTTTTGCAGATGCCGGAAGACGAGGCGCTCGCCATCGTCAAGAACCGCACCATCGATGCCATGATGGCGATGATCCGCGAGGATCTGGCGCTGCTCAACGTGCACCACGACGTGTTCTTCTCCGAGCGCACGCTGCATGCCGACAATGCCAGGAAGATCCGCTCGGCAATCGCCGACCTGACGCTGAAGGGGCATATCTACAAGGGCAAGCTGCCGCCGCCCAAGGGCGAGAAGCCGGACGACTGGGAAGATCGCGAGCAGACCTTGTTCCGCTCGACCGCCGTCGGCGACGACATGGACCGGGCGCTGGTCAAGTCGGACGGCTCCTTCACCTATTTCGCCGCTGATGTCGCCTATCTCAAGGACAAGGTCGACCGCGGCTTCGTCGACCTGATCTATGTCCTGGGAGCCGACCATGGCGGCTACGTCAAGCGGCTTGAGGCGCTGGCGCGCGCGGTCGCGGGCGACGAGGTGAAGCTCACCGTCCTGCTCTGCCAGTTGGTCAAGCTGTTCCGCGACGGCGAGCCGGTCCGCATGTCGAAACGGTCCGGCGATTTCGTCACGCTGCGCGAGGTCGTCGAAGAGGTTGGCCGCGACCCGATCCGCTTCATGATGCTTTACCGCAAGAACGACGCGCCGCTCGATTTCGACTTCGCCAAGGTGACCGAGCAGTCGAAGGACAATCCGGTGTTCTACGTGCAATACGCCTCGGCGCGCTGCCACTCGGTGTTCCGGCAGGCGAGCGAGCAGTTGGGCGAGGCCAATTTCGACCGCAATCGGCTGACGGCGTCGGTGGCTTCGCTCTCCGACGAGGGCGAAATCGGCCTGATCCGGAAGCTGGCTGAATATCCAAGGCTGATTGAGTCCGCGGCCCTTGCATTGGAGCCGCACAGGCTGGCATTCTACCTCTACGATCTGGCTTCCAGCTTCCATGGGCACTGGAACCGGGGGACGGATAATCCTGACTTACGTTTTGTTAAGGTTAACGACCGACAATTGACGTATGCCAGACTGGGGCTGGTGCAGGCTGTTTCGGACGTTTTGACGTCCGGCCTGACGCTGATTGGGGCCGAAGCGCCCACCGAGATGCGTTAGGTTTGACTAAAAAGCCTGTCACCTTTTGCCCACATTGCGCTGGTAAGGGCCAACCCTGCGCGACGTCCATGGCGTCCGACTGTGTGCGAGTTCGGGAACAATAATGGCAGACAGAACCCCGCTGAAAGTAGCCGATCACAACGACATCGCTGACGACGATCCGTTTGCGGAACTGACCAGGATCATGGGTTTCGACCCGCGCCAGCCGGTAAAGCCGCAGGTGCCTGTCCAGAAGGCTGCGCCCGCCAATCAGCCTGCCGCGGGCAGCGATTTCGACATCGACCTCGAGAAGGAGCTGATGGGCGAGTTCGGCGCCGAGGAAAGTGCCGCCGTCGCGCAGCCGCCAGAGCCGGCTTTCGAAACCGCAGCCTCCGTTGCGCTGGACGACGAGCTTGCGGCGTCGCTCGACCAGGACTTCGTGTTCGACGATATCGCGGACCATCACTTCGGCGCCCCGGCGCAAGCGGCCGCCGAGCCGCAGGCCGATGCGGAGCTCCAGGTCGAAGCGGAGTCGCAATTCGAAGCGGCCTTCGACGATGATTTCGGCCAGGCGGTCGCCAGTTCGCTCGAAGACGTCTCGCCGCTCGATGACGATCTGCCGATGGACGACGAGCTTGCCGCGTCGCTCGATCGCGAATTCCCGGGCGCCAATGAGGCGGTGGAGGCGGTCGACCACAACGTCGTCGAAGCTGCCGCGCCAGTGGCCGAAGCCGCTTTCGATGACGATCTCGAACATTCGGTTTCTCTGTCGCTCGAGGACGAGCTGACGCTAGACGGACATGGCCCTGCGGAGGATCATGCCGCGCCGGCCGTTGCTGCCGAATATGCAGCGCCTGTGCAGGCGGCTGCCGACCAGGCGATCCCCGAGGAGGACTTTTCCGGTCATTTCGACGAGGCGATGGCCGATGTCGACACGGATTTCGAAGCGCAGGCCGAAGAGCCGGCTGAAGCCACGCAGGCCGAAGAGCCGGCTGAAGCCGATGAGATGCCGGCCGTCGAAGCCCTCGCCGAGGCCGCCTATGCCGCTGACGATGCCGATCTGCGGGCTTTTGAGGACGAATTCGAAATCGATCACGCGCCGGTCGACGAGCCGGTGGCTGCCGAAGCGCCTGCCGAGGCCGCTTACGTCACCGATGCCAATGACGATGCTCCCGAATTCGTCGCGCAGGAAGCGTTCGACGACAATTTCGAGCTTGATATCGACGATGCGCCGACCGCCGAGGATCAACAGCCGGCAGCCGAAGCCGCTGCCGAGGAAATCGCTCCGATTGCGCCCGCCGTCGTCGCGGTCGAGCCGCCGAAGCCCGCCGCCGAAGAGCGGAGCCTCGAGGACGAACTCAACGCTCTCCTCGGCGCCATGAGCGCGCGGCCGGTTCCCGTCGCCAGGGAAGCCGAGCCCGTGCGTCAGCCGGTGATCGAGCCTCCCGCTCCCCAGCAACTGGCTGATGACCTCGATTGGAATCTCGACGGGCAGGAGCCAGCGTCCGGCGAGGATGCAGCGCCCTCCGCCGACATTGATTTCGACGACGACGCGTTCGATGCCGCCTTTGCCAGGGGTATCGGGGGCGATCAGGAGCCGAGCCATCCCGTGGCGTCGGCTTCCCCTTCGCAGGACTGGCTGCGCTCGGCACCGCCTGAGCCGGCGCGTTCCTGGAGCCGCGTGACACCGGTGGCAGCGGCCGCGCAGGCGACGTTCGCGGCCCAGCCGACGGCATCGGCGGCGCCGGTCTCGGCCGAGCCGTCATACCGGCAGGAGCCGGTCGTGGAGGAGGTTCCGGCCTATGCCGAGCCAGAGCCCGCGCCGCAGGACCAGCCGCAAGCCTATGACGAGATGCCCGACGTCGAAACCATCGACGTGCCGGAGCGTGTGGTGGCGCTTGCCGACGATCTCGATATTCCCGAGCTCAACTTCGAGGAAGAAAAGCCGGCGGCGCCAGCTTTTGACGATCTCGACGCGGAGTTCGCCGGCCTGCTGAACGACATGAACGCGGTCGATGTGGCGCCTGCGCCCGCACGCGCCGCCGCCTATGAGGACGACAGCTACGGCGCCGGGTTCAAGCCGGGCCACGATCACGGCGACGCGCGCGCCTATGCGGCGGCGAAGCCGGCTGAAATGCCGGCTGCCTCAGCGCCGGTTTCCCAGGCCGCCGCGACGGGCGGCTTCGACATTGACGATCTGCCGGGCAGCCGGCCGCTCGCGCAGGCCGACGATTTCGCGGTCGATGAGCTCGACTACGACCCCGAACTGGACCAAGAGATGGCGGTGCCGGGCCTTGCCGAGCGTGAGGCCGCCAGGCCGCGCGGCCGTGGCGTGCTGATCGCCGCCGTCGTCGGCGCCGTGGCCCTGGCCGGTGGTCTTGGCGCCTTTGCCTTGTCGTTTGGCGGCAAGGGCGGCAGCGAGGCGCCGGTTATCGTCAAGGCCGACAACGCGCCGATCAAGGTCAAGCCGGAGAATCCGGGCGGCACGGTGGTGCCGAACCAGGACAACAAGGTCTATGACGCGGTGGTCAAGGGTACCAAGCCGGCCGAGCCGGTGCAGGAAAAGCTGGTCACCAACACCGAAGAGCCGGTCGATGTGAAAGCCAAGGAGCCGGAGAGCCGCGTCGTCGATCTTTCGCCCGCCGATGCTGCGCCGGGCATGGACGATGTGGGCAATGCCGCCGCGACCGCGATGCCGGGCGTGGATGCGCAGGCCGGCGCGGATGCGGCGCCGGCGCCGAAATCCGAGGATCGCATAGCCCAGGTCCTGCAGGAAGCCGACAAAGGGACCAACCCGGAAGTCGTCGCTGTCGCGCCGCGCAAGGTCAGGACCATGATGGTCAAGCCCGATGGCTCGCTGGTTGCGCGAGAGGATCCTGCACCCGAGGCTGCTCCGCAGGTCGCTGCCGCCGAACCGGCCGATCCGGCGCCTCAGCATGTCGCCCCCGCGGCGCAGGCCGGTGCCGAGCAGACCGGCACCGTGGCGCCGGCGACCGATCAGGCAAGCGATCAGCCGACCGACGAGGTCGCCAGCGCCGACCAGTCCGATGCCGCTCAGCCGCTCAAGCCGGCGGCGCCGAAGCCCGAGGCCAAGGCTGAAGCCAAGACGCAGACCACCCACAGGCAGTCGGCCGACACGCCGGCCACTGTTCCGGTGGCGCCGCAGCGTCCGTCCGACCAGCCGGTCGACGTCGTCGGCGAGGTGAAGCCCGACCAGGTCGCCTCGATATCGCCGAGCGCGGCAGCGGCGGGCGGCGGTTCGTGGTCGATGCAGATCGCCTCGCAGCCGACGGTTGAAAGCGCGCAGTCCACCTACCAGGACCTGCAGCGCCGCTACGGCAGCGTGCTGTCGGGTCGCACCGCCAACATCGTCAAGGCCGAGATCGCGGGCAAGGGCACCTTCTACCGCGTCCGCGTGCCGGCGCAGTCGCGCAACGACGCGATCGCCCTGTGCACCAGCTACAAGGCGGCCGGCGGCAACTGCTTCGTGTCGCGCTGAGCCTGGCTGCAATCAATCAAACCGGCGCGGCCGCAGGGCTGCGCCGGTTTTTTGTGGACCGGGATCGGGCCTTCAGCCGCATGTTGGGCGGGGAGATTCCCTTTGTCCGCGCGAAGCCCTAAGCTTCCACGTATGACCGAATCAAAATCCATGATCCTCGGCTGCGCCGGGAAATCGCTCACCCCCGAGGAAATCCGTTTCTATCGCGGCGAACGACCGTGGGGGTTCATCCTGTTTGCCCGCAATGTCGGCGAGACCGAGCAGATCCGCGATCTGGTCGCCTCGATGCGCGACGCCGTCGGGCGCGCGGACGCGCCGGTGTTCATCGACCAGGAAGGCGGCCGGGTGCAACGCCTGCGGCCGCCATTGGCGCCGAACTATCCCGCGGGCGGCGCGCTCGGCGCGCTGTGGCGCAACGACCGCGAGGCTGGCCGCCGCGCCGCATGGCTGATGGCGCGGCTGCATGCCTTCGACCTGCTTCGCCATGGCATCACCGCCGATTGCCTGCCGGTGCTCGACGTGCCGGTGGAAGGCGCCAGCGACGTCATCGGCGCGCGCGCCTACGGCAAGGAGCCGGGCCCCGTCATCGAGCTTGGTCGCGCCGCCGCCGAGGGACTGATGTCGGGCGGCGTGCTGCCGGTGATGAAGCACATTCCGGGGCACGGGCGGGCCTTCGCCGACACACATTTCGAACTGCCGACGGTCGATACGCCGCTCAGCGAGCTGCGCAGCCATGATTTCGCTCCGTTCAAGGCGCTCAACCAATTGCCGATGGCGATGACGGCGCATGTCGTCTACAGCGCCGTCGATCCGAACAACCCGGCGACGACCTCGGCAAAGGTGGTCAACGACATTATCCGCAGCGAGATCGGCTTCGACGGGCTGTTGATGAGCGACGACACCTCGATGAAGGCACTTTCTGGGGATTTCCCGGCAAAGGCGGCGGCGATCCTTGCGGCGGGCTGCGATCTGGTCCTTCACTGCAACGGGGTTTTCGAGGAAATGTCGGGCATCGCGTCACGCACCACGGCGCTTACCGGCAAGCCACTCGAGCGCGCCGAGCGGGCGCTGACCTATATAAAGGATCGCGACCGCGCGAACGAAACCGAGATACGCGCCGAGTTTGCCACCTATTTCGACGCGGTGGCCTGACAGAGGAAAGAGACAGAGGCAGTGGCGGAAACATTGGACAGCAAGGCCGCGAAGGCCGCACCGATGGACCGTCTGTGGGCCGAGAACGACGATTCGCGCGTTACCGGCGACCCCTCGCTGGTCGTCGACGTCGCCGGCTTCGAGGGGCCGCTCGATCTGCTCCTGCATCTGGCGCGCAACCAGAAGGTCGATCTGGCGCGCATATCGATCCTAGCGCTGGCCGAGCAGTATCTGACCTTCGTCGAGCAGGTGAGGGCGCTGAGGCTGGAGCTTGCCGCCGACTATCTGGTGATGGCGGCGTGGTTGGCCTTCCTGAAGTCGAAGCTTCTGATCCCGAAGCAGCCGGGCGAAGAGGGCGAGAGCGGCGAGGAACTGGCTGCGGTGCTGCAGTTCCGGCTGAAGCGGCTGGAGGCGATGCGCGATGCATCCGCCAGGCTGGTCAACCGCAACCGGCTCGGCCGCGACGTGTTCGCGCGCGGCATGCCGGAAATGGTCATCATCGAGAAGCGCAACGCGTACTCCGCCTCGCTCTACGATCTGCTCACCGCCTATGCGCAGCAGCGCCAGAAGCAGGCGATCAACAATGTGACGATCGCCAGGCGTGGCGTGTGGTCGCTCAAGGATGCGCGCGACATCCTGAACAGGCTGGTCGGCACGCTCAGCGACTGGACGGCGCTGGACAGTTTCCTGATCGAGTATCTCGCCGCTCCGGAAGAGCGGCGCACGGCGGTCGCCAGCTCCTTTGCCGCGACGCTCGAACTGGTGCGTGAAGGCAAATTGGACTTGCGGCAGGAGCAGGTGTTCGCGCCGATCTATCTGCGCGGCCGCGCCCAAGGCATAAAGGCAGTCGAGGTGGTAGCATGAGCGAACGCGCCAACGCTTCGGTCATTCCGTTCAAGGTCGAGGACGAGGCCGAGGAAACTGCGGTCGAGCAGGCTTCGGTCGAGAATCCGGCCGAGCGGCTCGCTCTGGCGGAAGCCGTACGCATGGCCGAGGCGATCGTCTTCGCCAGCGCCGAGCCGGTCAGCGAAAAGCAGCTTGCCGCGCGTCTGCCCGACGGCATCAACATCGCCGCTGCGATGGCCGACCTGCAGCAGATCTATGCCAGGCGCGGCGTCAATCTGGTGCGTGTCGGCGATGCCTGGGCCTTCCGCACCGCCGGCGACCTGGCGTTCCTGATGAGCCGCGACACAGTCCAGCAAAGGAAGCTGTCCCGCGCGGCGCTCGAGGTTCTGGCGATCATCGCCTACCACCAGCCGGTGACGCGTGCCGAAATCGAGGACATCAGGGGCGTCGAAACCTCGAAGGGCACGCTCGACACGCTGATGGAGACGGAATGGATCAGGATGCGCGGCCGTCGCCGCACGCCCGGCCGCCCCGTCACCTACGGTACGACGGACGCCTTCCTCGACCATTTCGCGCTGGAGGAGATCCGTGATCTTCCAGGCATGGAGGAACTGAAAGGCGCCGGGCTGCTTTCGACCCGCATGCCGTCGAATTTCTCGGTGCCGCTGCCGCCGGCCGACCCCGACGCGCTGGCCGAGGACGAGGATGCATTGACCGACATCGACCTCGAGGAACTCGGTCTTCTAACGCCGCGCGTCACGGAAGATTGACCCGCCTGCCGCTGTCAAAAGCAGCGTTGCGAGGGTAGATGCGCCGATTGGTAGCGGGCGGCATTACCGAAAATGCGTGACATCCGCCGCGCTGTCATAAACTTTGTCGCGGTTGTGTTTGAATCCCAACGCGAAAGCGCATAGATCATCGCCAGGGAAAACATTCGAGAGAGAGTAGCTATGGGTTCGTTTTCGATTTGGCACTGGATGATCGTCCTGGTGATCGTGCTGCTGGTGTTCGGCCGCGGCAAGATTCCGGAGCTGATGGGCGACATGGCCAAGGGCATCAAGAGCTTCAAGAAGGGCATGGCCGACGACGACACCGCCGACGACAAGCGCACCGTCGAGCATCGCGCGGACGAGACCGTTTCGACGGTGAAGGAAAAGGCCAGCAAGAGCTGAGCCCGAGGTTCTAGTCGGAACAGATTGCCATGTTTGAAGTCGGCTGGACCGAGATGCTGGTGATCGCGGTCGTCATGATCGTGGTCGTCGGGCCGAAGGATTTGCCCAATATGCTGCGCACCTTCGGCCGCACGACGGCAAAGCTGCGTGCCATGGCCGGCGACTTCCAGAAGCAGTTCAACGAGGCGCTGAAGGAAGCCGAACTCGACGACGTCAAGAAGTCGGTGGACGAGCTCAGGGGCCTCAGCCCGGTCGCCGAGATCCGCAAGCAGCTCAATCCGTTCGAACAGGCGGCGGCCGATGTCCGCTCCGGCGTCGATGCCGCGATGAAGCCGAAGCCTGCCGTCGATCCGGCCACGCCGGCCGCTTCGACGCCGCAGGCCAGCGAGCCGCTGAAGAACGGCGCGACGGTATTGCCTGGCGTCGAGGCACCGGAAGCGACGCCGGCGGTGCCCATCTTCCCGGCGATGACCGACGATGCCGTTGTGGCGCCGGCAGTTGCCGCTGCAACGGCGGCGCCGCAGAAGGTGGACGCCAAGAAGCCGGCCGCGGCGAAGACTGCCAAGGCACCCGCAACCGTGGCGAAGGCTGCAAAGGCGCAGGCAAAGCCGACGCCAGTGAAAGCCGCCAAGCCAGCCGCACCAGCAAAGACATCGAAGCCGGCAGCTAGCAAGGCGGCGAATAAGTCTGAAGTGAAGGCGGCGCCAGTGACGAAGCCGGCGACGGCGAAGCCCTCGCCCAAGAAGACGGCGCCGGCGACGAAGTCCGCGCCGGCGACGAAGCCCGCGCCTAAGAAGACGGCGGGAGCCGCCAAGTGAGCGTCACGGATCAGGAACGAGACGAAATCGAGAAATCGTCGGCGCCATTGATCGAGCATCTGATCGAGCTGCGCCGGCGGCTGATCTGGTCGCTGGGCGGCTTCTTCGTCGCTTTCCTCGTCTGCTTCTTCTTCGCCAAGCGGCTGTTCAACCTCCTGGTCGTGCCGTTCAAATGGGCGACGCAGTGGGCCGGGCTCGACCCGCACAAGGTCGAGCTGATCTATACGGCGCCGCAGGAGTTCTTCTTCACGCAGGTCAAGCTCGCCATGTTCGGCGGCATGGTCATCGCCTTCCCGCTGATCGCCACGCAGATCTACAAATTCATCGCGCCCGGCCTCTACAAGAACGAGCGCAACGCCTTCCTGCCGTTCCTGATCGCCTCGCCGATCCTGTTCCTGATGGGCGCCTCGCTGGTCTATTTCTTCTTTACGCCGATGGTGATGTGGTTCTTCCTCGCCATGCAGCAGACCGGCACCAACGACCAGGTGCAGATCTCGCTGCTGCCGAAAGTCTCGGAATATCTCAGCCTGATCATGACGCTGATCTTCTCCTTCGGCCTGGTGTTCCAGCTGCCGGTGGTGACCAGCCTGATGACCAGGGTCGGCATGCTGTCGTCGAAGGCGCTGGCCGAGAAGCGCAAATGGGCGATCGTCATCGCCTTCGTCGTTGCCGCCGTGCTGACGCCGCCAGATCCGATGAGCCAGATCGGCCTGGCCATCCCGACCATCCTGCTCTACGAGGTCGCCATCTGGTCGGCCCGGCTGATCGAACGCAGCCAGGAGCGGGACCGTCTGGCGCGCGAGAAGCAGGAGGCAGACGAGACCGTGGCCGACAAGACGCCCGACGAGCCCTCGGCGCCGGCGGCATCGTAACGCGGCGGTGGCGGAAAACCGTAACCGCCGCCCGGCCCATCTTGCATCGATCGTGGATGCGGTTTACGCCCTCGAGCCTTAGCTCAGGAGCGTTCAGACCATGCTTGACATCAAATGGATTCGCGACAACCCGAAGGCCCTTGCCGAGGCGCTGGTCAAGCGCTCGTGGTCGGCGGCCGAGGCGCAGTCCACCGTCGACGGCCTGATCGCCAGCGACGAGGCGCGGCGCGAGCATCTGACCGAACTGCAGGTCAAGCAGGAACGCCGCAACGCCGCCTCGAAGGAGATCGGCAACGCCATGCGTTCGGGCGATGCAGCCCTGGCCGAGAAGCTCAAGGCCGAAGTCGGCGAGATCAAGGCCTTCATCCAGAACGGCGAGGCGCGCGAGCGCGAGCTCGACAAGGCGCTGAACGATGCGCTGGCGGTGCTGCCCAACGTGCCGCTGGATGAGGTTCCGGTCGGCAAGGACGAGCACGACAATGTGGTGAAGCGCATTGTCGGCGAGGTGCCTGCGCGCCCGAACTGGGTGAAGGAGCATTTCGAGGTCGGCGAAGCGCTGGGCATGATGGATTTCGAGCGGGCGGCGAAGCTGTCGGGCTCGCGCTTCACGGTGCTTAAGAGCCAGCTGGCGCGGATGGAGCGCGCGCTCGGCCAGTTCATGCTCGATCTGCACACGACCGAGCATGGCTATGAGGAAATCATCCCGCCGCTGATGGTCAAGGACGATGTCCTCTTCGGCACCAACCAATTGCCGAAGTTCGAGCTCGACCTGTTTTTCACGCCGCATGGCGACGGCAGGCTGGGCTTGATCCCGACCGCTGAGGTGCCGCTCACCAACCTGGTGCGCGAAGAAATCACCGCGCATGAAAAGCTGCCGCTGCGCTACACGGCGCTGACGCCGTGCTTCCGCTCGGAAGCGGGCTCGGCCGGGCGCGACACGCGCGGCATGCTGCGCCAGCACCAGTTCTACAAGGTGGAACTGGTCTCGATCACCGACCAGGAAAGCTCGATTGCCGAGCACGAACGGATGACGGCCTGCGCCGAAGAGGTGCTGAAGCGGCTGGAGCTGCCGTTCCGCACCATGACGCTGTGCACCGGCGACATGGGCTTCGGCGCGCGCAAGACCTATGACATCGAGGTCTGGCTGCCCGGCCAGAACGCCTATCGCGAGATTTCGTCCTGTTCGGTCTGCGGCGATTTCCAGGCAAGGCGCATGGATGCCCGCTACAAGGACAAGGACGGCAAGGGCAACCGTTTCGTCCACACGCTGAACGGTTCGGGCACCGCTGTCGGCCGCGCTCTCATCGCCGTCATCGAAAACTACCAGAATGAGGATGGCAGCGTAACCATTCCTGAAGCGCTTCGGCCTTACATGGGTGGTCTGACCAAGATCGAATCGAAGTAATGCGCATTCTCTTGACCAATGACGACGGCATCCATGCCGAGGGCCTGGCGTCGCTCGAACGCATCGCGCGCACGCTGTCGGACGACGTCTGGGTGGTGGCGCCGGAGCAGGATCAATCCGGCTACGCGCATTCGCTGTCGATCTCCGAGCCGCTGCGGCTGCGCAAGATCGGCGACAAGCACTACGCCGTGCGCGGCACGCCGACCGATTGCGTCATCATGGGTGTCAAGAAGATCCTGCCGGGCATGCCCGACCTCATCCTGTCCGGCGTCAATTCCGGCGCCAACATCGCCGACGACGTCACCTATTCCGGCACGGTCGCCGGCGCCATGGAGGGCGCATTGCTCGGCGTGCGCTCGATCGCGGTCAGCCAGGCCTATTCCTATGCCGGCGAGGACCGCGTCGTTCCCTACGAGACCACCGAGGCGCTGGCGCCGGTGCTGCTGAAAAAGCTGGTGGCGATGCCATTGCCGGACGGCGTGCTGCTCAACGTCAATTTTCCGAATTGCGCGCCCGACGAGATCGAGGGCACCGTCGTAACCTCGCAGGGCAAGCTGGTGCACAGCCTGTGGGTGGACGAGCGCCGCGACGGGCGCGGCCTGCCTTATTACTGGCTGCGCTTCGGCCGCGAGCCGGTCGAAGGCAAGAAGGGCACCGATCTCCATGCCATGCGCAACCGACTGGTGTCGGTGACGCCGCTGCAGCTCGACCTTACAGCTCATGAAATTCGCGACCAACTGACCAAGGCGCTCGCATGAACCAGCCGATTTCAGTCGACGACCGCGAAGGTTTTGCCGCCTTCCTGCTGCGCCTGCGCGGCCGGGGGTCGGCGCCGAAGCCGCTGATTGCCGCCTTCGAGGCGACGCCGCGCCGTGGCTTCCTGTCCGGACAGTTCCATTCGCTCGCCTGGTCGGACGGCATGCTGCCGATCGAATGCGGCGAGGCGATCGAGGGCGCCGACCTGCAGGCCGCGGTGCTCGCGGCGCTTGGCATCGAGCCCGGCAACCGCGTGCTGGAGATCGGCACCGGGACTGGCTACACGGCGGCGGTGATGTCGCGGCTGGCGTCGCGCATCGTCACCATCGACCGTTACAAGACGCTGACCGAGCAGGCCAAACAGCGCTTCGAGGCGCTCGGCATCGGCAATGTCATCGTCCGCCAGGCGGATGGCTCCAACGGATTGCCGAATGAAGGGCCGTTCGACCGCATCGTTGCCTGGGCGGCCTTCGACAACCTGCCGCGTTTCCTGCTCGACCAGTTGTCGAGCGGCGGTGTGGTCATCGCGCCGATCGGCCCGGAGGAGGGCGAGCAGGTGCTGGCAAAGCTCACCAAAGTCGGCAGCCGCTTCGAGCGCGAGGACATCGGTATCGTCAGGCTGCAGCCGATCCTGCGCAGCGTCGCCGCCGTCATCTGACACTCTTCGAATATTTTAAGAAAATTTTCGCCGGATTCTAAGGGGTTAACCGGCCAGTAACATTAACGCGCTTTAATCATGACCAGTTTGTACCGGGTCTGTGCGGGTTAGTGCGATGCAATTCAGTGTTTTGAAGGCAAACGGACGCAATCTGGCGCGTGGCTGCGCCGTCCTCATGATTGCAGGCGCCGCCGCGGGGTGCAGCTCCCAGGTCGCCCGCTTCAACGGTGTCGACGACGTCTTCACCTCCTCGACCAACAATCAACGCGCCATCATCGATAAACAGGACGCCGCCCAACCCTATCCGGGCGACACCGCGATGGCGCCGGCGCCGGTCGATGGCAGCCACACCCAGTCGGTGAGCCGCTCCAGCCTGGAGCCGGTTTCCGTGCAGCAGCTGCCGCCGCCGGTGTCACAGCCGGCCCAGGCGCCCGCCGCGAAGCCGATGCGCACCGCTTCGGCCCCGGTCCTGGCGCCGCCCGCCAAGCATGTCGACAGGACGACCACAGGCACCGTCGCCCCGGCGGCGAAGCCGTTCAAGGAGGCGCAGCCCGACTCGAAGATGGCGGCCGCCGGCACGCCGCACGCCACCGAGATCGTGGTCCGGGACGGCGAGACCATCTCCGGCCTGGCGCAGCGCTACAAGGTGCCGGCCGACGTGATCATGAAGGTCAACGGTCTGAGTGCGACCAAGGGCCTGAAGACAGGCCAGAAGCTGGTCATTCCCGCCTATGCCTATTCGAGCAAGGAGCCGGCGCAGAAACTCGCCGACACCAAGCCCGCGAATGCGCCGAAGCCCGCCAGCGCGCCCGAGAAGATCGCCGTGCTGCCGCAGCAGCCCAAGCTCAAGGACGGCAAGTCGGCCGCGCCGGTCGACGCTTCTGCCGCCGCCAGCGGATTGAAGGACGCCAAGCCCGCGACGCAGGTCGCCTCCGCCAAGCCGACTGGCGCCGGCGGCACCTACACGGTCCAGCAGGGCGACTCGCTGTCGTCCATCGCCAGGAAGACCGGTGTCGGCGTCGTGGCGCTGAAGCAGGCGAACGGCATGCAGGACGGCCTGCTCAAGATCGGCCAGACGCTGAAGGTTCCGGCCGGCGGCACGGCGACTGTCGCCGCCGCGAAGCCGGTCAAGGTCGACCCGGTGACGACGGCCACCACGCAGCCGGCGGCGAAGCCGACCGAGACGCTCGCCTCCTACACGCCGCCGAAGAAGGACGCCAAGGTCATCCAGCAGGCCGAGGACGACGACGCGGTGGCGCCGGATGCCACCGGCATCGGCAAGATGCGCTGGCCGGTGCGCGGCCGCGTGATCTCCAATTTTGGCGGCGGCAAGGACGGCGTCGACATCGCGGTCCCCGAGGGAACGCCGGTGAAGGCGGCCGAGAACGGCGTCGTCATCTATGCCGGCGACGGGCTGAAGGAATTCGGCAACACCGTCCTGGTGCGGCACGAGAACGGTCTGGTCACCGTCTACGGCCATGCCAGCTCGATCGAGGTGCAGCGCGGCCAGAAGGTCAAGCGCGGCCAGGAGATCGCGCTGTCGGGCATGAGCGGCACCACCGACTCGCCGAAGCTGCACTTCGAGGTGCGCAAGAACTCCGCCCCGGTCGATCCGTCGGGCTATCTCGAATAGAAGAAGAACAATTGCGGGCCGTCTGAGACCTCCAGTCCAGCCCGCCGGCTCAGCCCGCTCCGCAAGGGGCGGGCTTTTTCAGTCGCTGCCGGCACCGCTTTGGCAAACGTCCAGCGCCGCGGCAGACGGGTGGCGAACTCAAGCTTGCGTTGATCCGGTGAAGAAGCCTTCCAGTTCCGCGAAGCCCATCGCTTTCTCGGAAAACCGGAAGGTGCCCGCGGATTTCATCTCCCGCACGGCGTGGACGAACTTGCCATAGGCGAGCCGCGCCAGCGCCGAGCCGACGCTGATCCGCTTGACGCCAGCATCCGCCAATTCGGCCACGCCAAACGTGGCGCCGGGCATGCCCATGACGACATTGACCGGTTTCGTCACGGCGCCGCAGACGGTGCGGATCATGCCGAGGTCGTGGAGGCCGGGCGCATAGAGCACATCGGCGCCGGCCTTCTCGAAAGCCTGCAGCCTTCTGATGGTGTCATCCAGATCGGGGCGGCCCCAGAGGAAGTTCTCGCAGCGCGCCGTCAGGACGAAATCATCCGGCAGGGCGCGGCGCGCCTGTGCGGCCGCCTCGATCCGCTCGACCGCCAGCGCGAATTCATAGATCGGATCGTCATGCCTGCCGGTATGGTCTTCGAGAGAACATCCGGCCAGGCCGATGCCGGCCGCGGCCTCGATCGTCTCGGCAGCACTTTGCGGACTGTCACCGAAGCCCTTTTCGAGATCGGCGGAGACGGGCAGTGGCGTTGCCGCCACGATGGACCGACAGTGACTTAGCGTATCTTCTCGCGAGACCTGTCCTTCGGCGACGCCAAGGGAGAACGCCATGCCGGCACTGGTGGTGGCGAGGGCCCGAAAACCCATGGCCGCCAGAATCCGTGCCGTGCCTATGTCCCAGGGATTGGGAATGATGAACGTACCTGGTTCCTGATGAAGCCTGCGAAACGCCGCGCCCTTGCTATCCAATGCGTTCTCCTTCGGGCCTTCGAGTCACCGAAGGAAGATGACACAACGATCGGAACAAATAAAGAACAAGCGCTGCTTGGTCGTAACGTCAGCAGGCCTCATGCCTGCTTTCGGATGACAGCTCTCAGTCCGTCAGCGGCTTGCCGAGACGTCCCGCCAGATCCTGTGTGAACTGCCAGGCGACGCGGCCGGAGCGGCTGCCGCGCGTCGTCGCCCATTCCAGCGCCTCGGCGCGCAGCGTCTCGGGGTCGATGGCCAGGCCGTGATGGCGGACATAGCCGTCGATCATGTCGAGATATTCGTCCTGCGAGCATTTGTGGAAGCCGAGCCAGAGGCCGAAACGGTCGGACAGCGAGACCTTCTCCTCGACCGCTTCAGAGGGATTGATGGCGGTCGAGCGCTCATTGTCGATCATGTCGCGCGGCAACAGATGCCGCCGGTTCGAGGTGGCGTAGAAGATGACATTGGTCGGACGGCCTTCGACGCCGCCTTCCAGTGCCGCCTTCAGCGACTTGTAGGACGTGTCGTCATGGTCGAAGGAGAGGTCGTCGCAAAACAGGATGAAGCGGAAGGGGGCGGCCTTGAGCAATCCCATCAGCTTGGGCAGCGTGTCGATGTCCTCGCGGTGGATCTCGATCAGCTTGAGCGGCCGATCGAGCTTGTCGGAGGCATTGACCGCTGCGTGCACCGCCTTGACCAGCGACGATTTGCCCATGCCGCGCGCACCCCACAACAGCACATTGTTGGCGGCAAAGCCCGAGGCGAAGCGCTCGGTGTTGTCGACAAGGATGTCTCGGACGCGATCGACGCCGCGGATCAGCCCGATGTCGACGCGGTTGACCTTGCGCACCGGCTCCAGATAGCCGGGATCGGCCTGCCAGACGAAGCAATCGGCCCCGGCAAGGTCTGTTTGCGGCACCGGCGGCCGGGCAAGCCGGGTGACCGCTTCGATCAGGCGGTCGAGCTTCTGGTTCAGGGCGTCGAGGGTGCTGTCGGTCATGTCTTGTCTTTTGATCTGGCGTTCGGGATCTGGCAGGCGGAAATCCGCTCTTTCGCGGCGGGATAAGAACCGCTTCCAACCTTTTGCCGGAGCATGATCTTTTCCGCGGACCGCACCCGGCATTCGGCGATCATGCTCTAACACGCGCCAACCGGCCGGAAAAGCAGCGGATTCGCCCGGCGGCGCAGTTGCATTGGCAACTTTACCGACTATATTCCGGCCAAATTTCGCGGGGCCGCCTTGTGGCGGTTTTTCACCATTCAGGAGTTTCTTGATGTTCGTTACACCGGCATACGCCCAGGGCGTCGGCGCCTCGCCAGACATGTTCATCAGCATTTTGCCGTTTGTCCTGATTTTCGTGATCATGTATTTTCTGATCATCCGGCCGCAGCGCGCGCAGCTGAAGAAGCGCCAGGAAATGCTCTCGGCGGTGCGGCGTGGCGATACGGTCGTGACCGGCGGCGGTTTCGTCGGCAAGGTGACCAAGGTGATCGACGACAACGAACTGGAGATCGACCTCGGCGGCGGCACCAAGGTGACGGCGCTGCGCTCGACGATCTCGGACGTGCGCGTCAAGGGCGAGCCGGTGGCGAACCAGAACGCCAAGAAATAACCGAATTGAAGGCGGAACGCTGCCGCTTGTACGCCTGAACGGATAAGAACGAATGCTCTATTTTTCGCGCCTGAAGATGATCCTGATCTGGCTGGCCGTGGCCGCCACCGTGGTCCTCGCCGCGCCCAATCTCTTCCCCGCCAGCACGTTGGCGCAATTGCCCAGCTGGGTGCCGAAGCGGCAGATGACGCTCGGCCTCGACCTGCAGGGCGGTTCGCACATCCTGCTTCAAATGAACCAGAACGACCTGATCAAGGATCGGCTGGAGACCTCGCGCGACGAGATCAGGACGCTGCTGCGCGACGCCAACCCCAAGATCAATTACACCGGCCTTTCCGGATCGGGCCGCACGGTGCAGGTCCGCATCACCGATCCCAGCCAGCTTGACGCCGCCAAGAAGGTGCTGAAGCCGCTGACCGACCCGGTGGCGGCGGGTCTCTTCACCGGCGGATCCGTCCAGGAGATGACGCTGGACGATTCCGAGCCCGGCCTGCTCAAGTTCACGGTGACCGACGCGGGCATCAAATACCGCACCTCGACGGCGCTGACGCAGTCGATCGAGGTCGTCGAGCGGCGCGTCAACGAGCTCGGCACGACCGAGCCGATCGTGCAGCGGCAGGGCGACGACCGCATCCTGGTCCAGGTGCCCGGCCTGCAGGATCCGCAAAGATTGAAGGAAATCCTCGGCCAGACCGCCAAGCTGACGTTCCAGATGGTCGACCAGTCGATGCCGGTCCAGGACGCGCTCAACGGCCGTCCGCCGGCAGGCTCCTCGATCCTCTATTCGCAGGACGATCCGCCGGTACCCTATCTGATCGAGAACCGCGTCATCGTGTCGGGCGAGAACCTGGTCGATGCGCAGGCGACCTACAATTCGCAGAACAACGAGCCGGTCGTTTCCTTCCGCTTCGATTCCAAGGGCGCCACCCGCTTCGGCCAGGCGACGGCGCAAAATGTCGGCAAGCTGTTTGCCATCATCCTCGACAACCAGGTGATCTCGGCGCCGCAGATCCGCGAGCCGATCCTCGGCGGCACCGGCCAGATCTCCGGCAATTTCACCGCCCAGAGCGCCAACGACCTCGCCGTGCTGCTGCGCGCCGGCGCGCTGCCGGCGACGCTGACGGTGATCGAGGAGCGCACGGTGGGTCCGGGCCTGGGGCAGGACTCCATTCATGCCGGCAAGGTCGCCGGCATCATCGGCTCGATCCTCGTGGTCGCCTTCATGTTCGTCGCCTACGGCTTCCTCGGCTTCCTGGCCAACATCGCGCTTGCGGTGCATGTGGCGATGATCGTCGGGCTGTTGTCGCTGCTTGGCGCGACGCTGACCCTGCCTGGTATCGCGGGTATCGTGCTGACCATCGGCATGGCGGTGGACTCCAACGTGCTGATCTATGAGCGCATCCGAGAGGAGCGGCGGGCCGGCCGCTCGGTCATCCAGGCGATCGACACCGGCTTTACCAAGGCGCTGGCGACCATCGTCGATTCCAACGTGACGTCGCTGATCGCGACCGTGGTGCTGTTCTATCTCGGCACCGGGCCGGTGAAGGGCTTTGCCATCACCTATGCCATCGGCATCCTGACCACGGTCTTCACCGCCTTCACCTTCACCCGGCTGCTGGTGTCGATCTGGCTGCGCCGCGCGCGGCCGAAGGAACTGCCGCGCGCTCCGGTGACCTTCATTCCGCCCGGCACGAAGATCCCGTTCATGGGCATCCGCCGCTGGACATTCGCGCTCTCCAGCCTGCTGTCGATCCTGTCTGTCGTGCTGTTCATGACCGTCGACATCAACTACGGCATCGACTTCAAGGGCGGCTCGCTGATCGAGGTGCAGTCCAAGAGCGGCAATGCCGATCTCGCCGACATCCGCGGCAGGCTGACGGAACTCAACATCGGCGAAGTGCAGGTGCAGCAGTTCGGCGAGCCGAACGACGTGCTGATCCGCGTCGGCACCCAGGAGGGTGGCGAGAACGCCGAGCAGACCGTCATCGACAAGGTGCGCGGCGAGCTGCAGGACCAGTATGATTTCCGCCGCGTCGAAGTGGTGGGACCGACGGTTTCGGGCGAGCTCGCCAAGCAGGGCACGATCGCCATGCTGATCGCGCTGCTCGGCATCCTGGTCTATGTCTGGTTCCGCTTCGAATGGCAGTTCGCGGTCGGCGCCATCATCGCGACCGTGCACGACGTGGTGATGACCATCGGCTTCTTCGTCATCACCGGACTGGAATTCAACCAGTCGTCGCTGGCGGCAATCCTGACCATCATCGGATATTCGCTGAACGACACCATCGTCGTCTACGACCGCGTCCGCGAGGATCTTCGGAAATACAAGAAGATGCCGCTGCCGCAGCTGTTGAACAACGCCATCAACGAGACGCTGTCGAGAACGACGCTGACCTCGGTGACGACGATCCTGGCGCTGCTCGCGCTGGTGCTGTTCGGCGGCGAGGTGATCCGCTCGTTCACCATGGCGATGCTGTTCGGCGTGGTGTTCGGCACCTATTCGTCGATCTTCATCGCCGCGCCGCTGCTGATCCTGTTCAAGTTGCGGCCGCAGGCCACGTCCGCCGACGAGGAGAAGCCGGTGAACGGCAAGGCCGTGGCGACCTGACGCCGCGGCCGTGGCCAAGGGCATCGTCATCCGCGAGGCGCATTTCCCCGGCCGGGCGCCGATCGAGGCCTATGGCAATGGCGGCTTCCGCTTCGCCGATATGTCGCATCGCGGCTCGCTGCTCTGCCTGCCGTCCGGCATCCATGGCTGGGAGCCGGCCGATCCGCTGGCGTTGACGGTGGCGGACTTCAGCAAGCTGCTCGCCGAGGCCGGCAAGGTCGAGATCGTGCTGGTCGGCACCGGCAAGGATCTGCGGCCGCTGCCTGCGGCGCTGCGCGCGGCATTGAAGGAAGCCGGCATCGCCGCCGATCCGATGTCGACCGGCGCGGCGGTGCGGACCTACAATGTCCTGCTCGCCGAAGACCGCGCCGTGGCCGCGGCGCTGATTGCCGTCGACTGACGTGGCCGATACCGCCAACATCGTCATGGATGCGGTGCGCGCTTCCGACCATGACCGTTATCTCAGCGCGCTCTACGCGCCCGCCGACAAGCGCGACGCGCTGTTTTCGCTCTATGCCTTCAATGCAGAGATCGCGTCCGTTCGCGACCGTATCCACGAGCCGTTGCCCGGCGAGGTACGGCTGCAATGGTGGCGCGATGTCATCGCGGCAGAGAACGATGCGGAGACCGGCCATCCGATCGCCGATGCGCTGAGGGCGACGATAGCGGCCAACCGCCTGCCGAAGCCGGCCTTCGACAACATGCTCGAAGCGCGCATCTTCGATCTCTATGACGACGCGATGCCGTCGCGCACCGACCTCGAAGGCTATTGCGGCGAGACCGCCGCTGCGCTCATACAGCTTGCGGCAATGGTGCTCGATCCCCAGGAGGCGCCGCGCTTCGCCGAATTGGCTGGGAGGGCGGGCTGCGCCCAGGCGATCACGGGCCTTCTGCTGCTGTTGCCGCTGCATCGTCGACGCGGCCAATGCTTCGTGCCGGCGGATATCCTTGCGGCGGCTGGCTCTTCATCGGAAGAGTTCGTCAAAGCGGACGGCGGCCCCGGCGCGCAGCGCGCGGTGGCGGCGGTGATCGCGCTGGCGCGCGAGCATCTCAGTGCTTTCGAGCGCGGCGCCGCCGCGCTGCCGGCTTCGCTGCGCCCGGCCTTCCTGCCGCTGGTGCTGACGCGCGCCTATCTCGGCAAGATGGAAGGGCGCTCGCCGCTCGATGGCGCTGCGCGGCTTTCGGCTTTGCGCCGGCACTGGCTGCTGCTGCGTCGCGCCTCGAAAGGCTGGCCGGCCATTTGACGTAAACGTCAATCGTGCTAGGTGTTCTGCCGGTCGGACTCGCGTCGAAGAAGCGCAAGCCGCCGGAGGAGATGCCATTCCATGAGCCTGCCCGTGCTGGTCGCCCTTGTCGTGTTCGGCATCGCGCTGTCGGTCGCGGCCGTGCATTTCACTGGCGGCACCACGACCGCGACGCTTGCCGGCACGGATCAGGCGCTGCAGCGTTTTGCCGAGGATTTTCCCGATGAAAAGCCGGCGGCGGTGCGTCTGACGGCGGACCGCCGGGCGGCATTCCTCGAACTCGGGCCGGCGCGCGCCGGTATCGTCAGCAGCATCGGCGATTGCTTCCTGACGCGCATCGTCACGCCGCGCGACATCCTGGCCCTGACCGTCGACGATCCGCTTTCGATCTCCATCAGGCCAAACGACTTCACCTGGCAGGGCGGCCGGTTCGCCTTTGCCGATGAGGCCGACGCCAGAGCTGTGGCGGCTGCATTGCAGGACCATGATCGGACCCGGGAGGCCGCGTGATGGACGACTACAATTTTCCGCAGGTCACCCAGCTCGCCATCCCGTTCTTCGTCGCCGCCATCCTGATCGAGCTCTGGCTGGTGCGCACAGGCCGCGCCAAGGGATCATTCGAGACGCGCGACACGCTGACCAGCCTGATGATGGGCACCGGCAACGTCGTTGCAGGGCTGCTGCTCGGTGTTGTGTCCTACTGGGCGCTGCTGTGGCTTTGGCAGTTCCGCTTCTTCAATCTCGGCCTGTCGGTCTGGGTGTTCCTCGCCGCCTTCCTGCTCGACGATTTGCGCTACTATGTCTACCACCGCATCGCGCACCGGGTGCGCTGGGTGTGGGCCGAGCATGTCAATCACCATTCCAGCCAGCACTACAATCTCTCGACGGCGCTGAGGCAAAGCTGGACCGGGCTTTTCACCTTCATGTTCGTGCTGCAGGCGCCGCTGGTGCTGCTCGGCTTCCATCCGGCGGTGATCGCCTTCGTCTTCGGCTTCAACCTCGTCTGGCAGTTCTGGATCCACACCGAGACGATCGGCAAGATGTGGGGCTGGTTCGAATTCATCTTCAACACGCCCTCGCATCACCGCGTCCACCACGCCACCAATCCGCGCTATCTCGATGCCAATTATGCCGGCACGCTGATCATCTGGGACCGGATGTTCGGCACCTTCGTCAAGGAGCTGGAGGAGGACCCGCCGCGCTTTGGCATCGTCAAGAACATCGGCACCTTCAACCCGCTGAAAGTGGCGTTCCACGAATGGATCGGCATGTTC
Source organism: Mesorhizobium sp. M4B.F.Ca.ET.143.01.1.1 (assembly GCF_004792275.1). Taxonomy (NCBI): domain Bacteria; kingdom Pseudomonadati; phylum Pseudomonadota; class Alphaproteobacteria; order Hyphomicrobiales; family Phyllobacteriaceae; genus Mesorhizobium; species Mesorhizobium sp. M4B.F.Ca.ET.143.01.1.1. The sequence continues at coordinate 367 of NZ_SRSR01000017.1, read as the reverse complement.
AAGGATGCGCTGGCGCCGGGCCTGACGCTCGCGCAGCGGCTGAGTTATCTCATCCAGCCGCCGGGCTGGAGCCATGACGGCTCGCGCGATACGTCCGAGACGCTGAAGGCAGCTTACGTGCGGAGGAATCCGGGAGAGGCGGGGAAGCCGGGGTTGCCTAGTTGTGAGCTTTCGGGAGGTTGTCCATTCGGACCGGACCGGGGAGACTGGAGTTACCAAGCTTCAGCACTCACCGGAGGGTCCGAATGAACATCCATAAGAATGCCCGTCTCACACCGCTGCGTCGAGAGGAGATGGCGCTGTCGGTGATAGAAGGCGCTTTCTCCAAAGCCCATGCGGCGCGTGTCTACGGCGTGTCGGCCAAGAT
>NZ_SRSR01000178.1:0-354 GCF_004792275.1 Mesorhizobium sp. M4B.F.Ca.ET.143.01.1.1 | reverse complement strand
CCGGCGCCTGCGCCCTCAATTGTTCCATCGCCAGCCGGCCGCCTGCGAAATGATAGTCGGAATCGACGATCGCGGACGGCGGCAGATCGAGGCCGGCCTCGCCAAGCGCGAAGCCCGCTCGAACCCGAACAAGGCGCTGCCCGGCAAGAAGGCGCAGGAACGCGCCGCGCTGCTGAAGAAGGCCCAGGAGGATGCGGCCGCTGCCGCCGCCGCGGCGACCGCCGCTCCGGCCGAAGCCGCCACCGCCGAGTAATCGCGGTCCCTTATTCGCAAACAAAAACGGCGGGCATGTGCCCGCCGTTTTTATTTGGATCGACCCGGGCGTCTCAGTAGCCGGACGGGCAGCGCGCCACA
>NZ_SRSR01000177.1:0-354 GCF_004792275.1 Mesorhizobium sp. M4B.F.Ca.ET.143.01.1.1 | reverse complement strand
CCGGCTGTTTCGCGTCATAGGTCAGGCCACGGTCGCCGCGCAGCACCCAGGCGCCGTTGGCCGGGATCTTCACCTTGTCGACGTCGACGCCGTTGAGCGCCATGATGCGGCCGCGCAGCATCGGCACCTTGACCAGCGTTCCCCGAGGCGCCTCCTTGCCCACCAGGCTCGCGAAGGCGTCGACATCGCTGCTCTGGATGTCGACGAAGAAGAAGTTCGGCGCCCGCTCCGGCAGGCTGCCGGAAATCTGCCGCCTGAGGTTCCCGTCGATCAGCGCCAATGTCACCAGGAGCGTCAGGCCGAGCCCGAGCGACAGCACCACCGACGGCGTCAGCGCGCCTGGACGGTGGATGT
>NZ_SRSR01000176.1:0-355 GCF_004792275.1 Mesorhizobium sp. M4B.F.Ca.ET.143.01.1.1 | reverse complement strand
GGATCGCCGGCGGCGCTGAAATCGATGTCACCGTGGTCGACAAGCCTGTCCGTCAAATCGAACCCGGTTTCGCTCCACATGCTGTAGGCATCGGAGAACAGCTCGGGACGGATTTTCGCCGGCGCCTGCGCCGCGCCCTTGGCAAACGATGAGTTGTCGTCGTGTGGAATTCCCAGAAGTGAAATCTTGGTCATCCGCGTCCAGCCTCCGTCAGGCGCGTTCAATAGACCCGGGAGTTGGCTGTCGGTAGCGATGATGTTTGGGCCAGGGGCGGTCAGACACCGTCATCTCCCGGCCTGGAGCCTTTGCCTGACCACGGCGACATGGAAATTCGTGCCGTGCAACAGCCCGTCAT
>NZ_SRSR01000175.1:0-356 GCF_004792275.1 Mesorhizobium sp. M4B.F.Ca.ET.143.01.1.1 | reverse complement strand
GCCGGGTGAAGGCTATGTGGCACAGCGGCCAGAGCCCTTCATTGGCAAAGCCGAGATAATAGCCTTGCTGTTCTTCCTCGCTCAGCCAGACGCGGCGCAACGTGTAGGAAGGATTTTCAGGCGGCACCTCGACGCGGTCATTTTCATCGACGACAAGCGCATCGGCCGAACCACCGCCATAGGCGATCCATGTGCCGGCGCAGGCGCGCGTGATCGGCTCCAGCGCCGAGACCAGTCCGCTCGCCGGCACGACCAGTTTGACATCGCCGTTCTTGTCCTCGTTGTGGATATAGGGCTCGCGGTTGGAAACGACGATGACCTGGGCGTCCGGCAGATCCTCGGCCAGGATCTTGCGC
>NZ_SRSR01000174.1:0-356 GCF_004792275.1 Mesorhizobium sp. M4B.F.Ca.ET.143.01.1.1 | reverse complement strand
CGCGCCGAAGGCTTTCGCGATCAAGGCCCAGGCTGCCTCGATGCCGAGCCGCGACGTCGCCGGGCCGGACAGGCCCTGTCCCAGCACCACGCCTTGCGGGTCCTCGAGGCGGGCGCGGCAACCGCTGCCGCCACCATCGACGCCGAGGAAATAATGCGCCTCGGTATTCATGCGCCCAGCCGCTCGATGTCGGCGCCGCAAAGGCGCAGCTTGCGATCCAGTTGCTCATAGCCGCGGTCGAGGTGATAGACGCGGTTGATTGTTGTCTCGCCTTCACTGACCAGCGCCGCCAGCACCAGCGACACCGAAGCGCGCAGGTCGGTGGCCATCACTTGCGCGCCATGGAGCTTCGCGCC
>NZ_SRSR01000173.1:0-356 GCF_004792275.1 Mesorhizobium sp. M4B.F.Ca.ET.143.01.1.1 | reverse complement strand
CGAGATTTCCGACAAGGCCGAACTGCATGAGATGGGCGTCAAGGACGGCGTCATGACCATGCGGCCGGTCAGCGGCGGGTTGGAAATCCCGGCCGGCGGCAAGGTCGCGCTGAAGCCAGGCGCCTACCACCTGATGTTCGTCGGCCTCAAGCGGCAGCCCAAACAGGGCGAGACATTCCCGGCGACGCTGACCTTCGAGAAGGCCGGCAGCATCAAGGTCGAGTTCGCCGTCGAGGGCATGGGCGGCGGCATGGACGATCACGCCGAGTGATCATTTCGAATTCAGAGGGACTTTCATGAAGAAATATCTTTTAGCGGCGGGCGCCGTTCTTGCGCTCGGATCAAACACCGCGCTC
>NZ_SRSR01000172.1:0-357 GCF_004792275.1 Mesorhizobium sp. M4B.F.Ca.ET.143.01.1.1 | reverse complement strand
CGAAAATCCTGCAGACCCGCCGGCACCGGCGGATGCGGCTGGAAGATGTCGGGCGGATTTGCCATTCGATCGCCAAGCTACGGCCCTTCATCATCGCCGAAGGCTGGTCGCCAGGTGCGCTCACCGACAAGGCCGGCCTGCGCGGCCAGATAGAGCGATCCTGCGAACAACTGGCGCTGTTTTGACCATGCTGACAGCGGAGCTCGACCTCGCCCGCTACACAGTTTGGCTTGAAAGCCAGACCGATTTCGCCGGCTGGCGCGACGCGGCTCGACGGCTGGCGCTGAATGAGGTCAGACCCGAGGATATCGGCTGGCGTGTCGCAGCCGGTTCAGACCGGCCGCAAAGCGATTTGCC
>NZ_SRSR01000171.1:0-357 GCF_004792275.1 Mesorhizobium sp. M4B.F.Ca.ET.143.01.1.1 | reverse complement strand
GTTTCGCCACAAAGCTTTGGTTCCCCTCACGCCAAGGCTTTGATGACCCGCGCCTCGCCCTTTCTTGCCGCATGCCTTGCCATCAGCATGGCAGTGGTGGCGCGGCCGGCACTCGCCGCCGAGGCGCCGTTCGAGCCCGGGCTGATGCGGCTGGCGGAAGTTCTGGGGTCACTGCATTTCCTGCGCAATCTGTGCGGGGAGAAAGGCGACCAGTGGCGGGACGAGATGGAAAAACTGCTCGATTCGGAAAACCCTGACCCGGAACGCCGCGCCCGCTTCATCGCCAGCTTCAACCGCGGCTATCGTTCCTTCGGCGGCACCTACACCCAGTGCACCGCTTCGGCCACTGAAGCCATC
>NZ_SRSR01000170.1:0-359 GCF_004792275.1 Mesorhizobium sp. M4B.F.Ca.ET.143.01.1.1 | reverse complement strand
CAAAATGCAGCCGGAAGAGACCTTCGTGCAGATCGCCGCCGACTGGGCCGCGACTTCTTGCTCCAGCGCTTCCACTCTCGCTTCGAGGTCGGAAGCTGGCATGGCCGACGCACTCCGCTGCGCCGATAGCGCTGCCACGTCCACCGGGCCGGCGAGGACGTTCGTCGAGGACTATATCCACCGGACCGGCAAGGCGATCCTGTCGGCGGTTCCGTTCGGCCCGACCGGTCCGATCGGCCGACCGGAGCCGGTGCTGGACCTGCCCTATCATCTCTCCTACCCGTTCGTCTTCGAGCGCGACGGCGAGGTCTGGATGGTGCCGGAAAGCTGCGCCAACAAGACCGTCGACCTCTACCGCG
>NZ_SRSR01000169.1:0-359 GCF_004792275.1 Mesorhizobium sp. M4B.F.Ca.ET.143.01.1.1 | reverse complement strand
GAACTATGTGCTCTACGCAAACGGCAACAAGGCTTCGCAGCAGTTCGTCGACAAGGCGATCCTGGAAGATACTTCGGTCTATCCGGACGCGGAGACGACGAAGAAGCTCTATACCGTGGCGCCATACGATCCCAAGACCCAGCGCGTCATCACGCGCACCTGGACCAAGATCGTCACCGGCCAGTAAGCATTGCGACACGGCCCCGGCAGCCATCTGCCGGGGTCGCTTTCTTTTGCGGAATTTTTAACAGAATAACGGAGTGGGGACCATGAAATCGCTTGGCAGCATCCGCAGGGATTTCGCGCCATGGAACGACCCGAAGGCCAAGCCATACATCCAGTTCGACAAGGTCACCAAG
>NZ_SRSR01000016.1:0-138013 GCF_004792275.1 Mesorhizobium sp. M4B.F.Ca.ET.143.01.1.1 | reverse complement strand
CGGGGTCGATGGAACGGCGGACGAAGACCCTCGCTCTCCCACGGGCTTCAAGGCCCAAAGATGCTCCGGTCTCTCGTCCGCCACCGCACCTGCTGCAATAGCAGAGTCGGCAAGGGACAAGTTACAAGGATGCCGGCAGGCAGGTGAGGGGCAGCGCCAACGTCCGAAAAAGGGTGGCATCACGCGAAGTTGAAACTGCCCGCTGCCTGCCGAACTCGAACGAAGGAAGCTACTCCGCCGGTGCGCCGGCGACGTTCCTGCGCGTCGCGTCGATCATCTGCCGCCGCGCCCGGAACACGCCCCATTGCTGGTCGACGAGCACGCCGATCAGGATCACCCCGCCCATCACGGCGAAGTTCAGCGAGGACGGGATGCCGAGCAGGTTGACGAGGTTCTGCAGCTCCTGCAGCAGCACCGTGCCGAGGATGACGCCGATCAGCGAGCCTTCGCCGCCGCGCAGCGAGAAGCCGCCGAGCACGGCGGCGGCAATGGCATAGAGCTCGTAGAACTGGCCGTGGCTCGCCGGCGAGATCGAGCGCGTGTACATGGCGAAGTAGATCGCCGACAGCGCCGTCAGCACGCCGCAGATGACGTAGGCCGCCATGACGATGCGGCCCGTGCGAATGCCCGAATATTTCGCCGCTTCCTCGTTCTTGCCGATGGCGTACAGATAGCGCCCGAATACCGAGCGGTGCAGCACCACCCACATGACGATGGCGATGATGATCAGCGCGATGAAGCTGTTCGGCACGCCGTAGCTGCGTCCGGCGGTGAGGAATTCGAGGTCCGGGAAATTCTGGCCGAAGGCGAAGCCGGCCGTGCCGTCGGCGGTGTAGAAGCGCGCCACGCCGCGGTAGATGAGCAAGCCGCACAGCGTCACCACGAAGGGCTGCAGCTTCAGCCGCGTGATCAGCCAGCCATGCACCAGGCCGATGATCGCGCCGAGCGCGATGATCAGCACGAAGGCCAGCGGCCAGTCCAGCTCGCGCACGGCGATGAAGTCGATGAACAGCGTGCCGAGCAGCGCGACCACCGAGCCGACCGAGAGCTCGATGCCGCCGGTGATGATGACGAAGGCCTGGCCGATCGACAGGATGCCGAACAGGCCGATCAGGTTGGAGGTGTTGGCAAGATTGATCGGCAACAGGAAGCGCGGGTTGATGGCCGTCACCACCGCGCCGACCACCAGGATCAGCACCAGCAGGCCGAGATCTTTCTTGCTCATTGCGCTCCTCCCACCGCCTGGGCCGGCAGCGGCTTCTTGCCCACCGCCAGCCGAAGCACGTTCTCCTGGCTGAAGTCGTCCTTCTCGAGGATGCCGGATATCTGCCCCTCATGCATGACTGCGATGCGGTCCGACACCCCGATCACTTCTTCCATGTCGCTGGAGATCATCAGCACCGCGACGCCGGCGTCGGCCAGCGCCCGCATCAGGCCGTAGATCTCGGCCTTGGCGCCGATGTCGATGCCGCGCGTCGGTTCGTCGAGGATCATCACCTTGGGGTTCATCGCCAGCCATTTGGCCAGCACCACCTTCTGTTGGTTGCCGCCCGACAGCGTGCCGGTGCGGGTCGCGACCGACGGCGCCTTGATGCCGAGATTGCTCTTCTGCTTCTCGGCGGTGGCGATCTCGGCGCTGGTCGAGACCAGCTGATGCTTCGCATGCGCCGGCAGGTTGGGCAGCGAGATGTTCTCGGCGATCGAGAGGTCGAGCAGGATGCCGGTCAGCTTGCGGTCCTCCGGCACCAGGAAGATGCCGCTCGCGACAGCGTCGGCGGCCGAACCGAGCTTCAGCGTCTTGCCATCCAGCGTCACGCTGCCGCCGAAGCGCTCGTCGATGCCGAACAGCACCCGCGCCAGCTCGGTGCGGCCGGAACCGACCAACCCGGCAAAACCGAGGATTTCGCCGTGGCGGACGTCCAGATCGACCGGGCGTTCCGGATAGGCGCTGGTGCGCACCGCCCTGGCCGAGAGTGCCGTGCCGCCCGGCGCATGCGCGGAATCCGAGACCCGCTCGCGTTCCTTCAGCATGCGGCCGATCATCAGCTTGACCATCTGGTCGTGATTGATCTGGTTTTTCGGCAGCGTGCCGGCGAGCATGCCGTCGCGCAGCACGACGACGCGGTCGGCGACGCGTTCGACCTCGTGCAGCCGGTGCGAGATGAAGATGACGCTGATGGCTTCCGCCTTCAGCGCCTTGATGACGTCGAGCAGCTTCTCGGTCTCGGCGATCGGCAGGCTGGATGTCGGCTCGTCGAGGATCACCAGCCGCGCCTTGATCGACAGCGCCTTGGCGATCTCGACCATCTGCTGCTGGGCGAGCGACAGCGAGGCGACCGGCGCGTCGGCTGAGAAATTGGCGCCGACGCGCTTCAGCAGCGGCGCCACCATCTCGCGCAGCTTCGAGCGGTCGACGAGCTTCAGCGGCCCAGCCTTCAGCGGCTCGCGGCCGAAGAAGATGTTGGCGGCGACGTCGAGGTTCTCGAACAGGTTGAGTTCCTGGTGCACGAAGGCAATGCCGGAACCGATGCTGGCCTCGACGGTGAGCCCATCATGCGCGACGCCATCGACGGTGATGGTGCCGGTATCCGGCCGCGTCACGCCGCCGAGGATCTTCATCAGCGTCGATTTGCCGGCGCCGTTTTCGCCGACCAGGCCGATCACCTCGCCCGGCCGCACCTCCATGGAAAAGCCGTCCAGCGCCACCACGCCGGGATAGGTCTTGCGCACGCCGTCCAGGCTCAGGAACGGAGCGATTGCGGATTGAGCAATGGATACGTCGGAATAATTCATCACGCCTGACAGCAGCCGGTGGGCGTTTTGGCCTCAGACTGACGGGCCTTCGCGGGCCCGTCAATATGATCGCCGGCTCAAGGCAGATCCCTGAGCCGGCGAAACGGGCGTCGTCCTACTTGCCGGCCATCGCCTTGAGGTTCGCGGCGTAGGCGTCGACATCGTCCTTGCCGATGATCTTGGTCGGCACGATGATCAGGCCGCCCTCCGGGATGCCCGACTTGTCGCCCTTGAGATAGGCGGCCATCAGCTTCATGCCCTGATAGGCCCACTCGAACGGCTGCTGCACCACGGTGGCGGCAACGGTGCCTTCCTTGACGCCGCCCAGCGTGATCGGATCGTCATCGAAGCCGACGACGGTGATCTGGCCGAGCTTGCCGGCGTCGCGCAGCGCCTCATAGATGCGCGGCGTGTTGTAGGAATAGAAGCCGACCATGCAGGTGATGTCGGGGCTGGCGACCAGCGCGTCCTCGACGTTCTTCTTGGCGCGTGCCTGGTCGATGTCGTCGCCGCGCACGTCCACCAGTTCGATCTTGGTGCCGGCGAGTCCGTCCTTCATGCCCTGGATGCGTTCCTTGGCGTTGTCGGCGCCGAGCAGGCCGACGAAGCCGAGGCACTTGCCGCCGTCCGGCATCGCCTTCTTGGCGATCTCGGCCGCCTGCTTGCCGGCATCGACGTTGGACGAGCCGATATAGGCGACGCGCTTGGTCTGCGGGGCGTCCGAGTCGGTGGTGAACAGCGCCGTCTGGGACGCGATCTTGTTCAGCCCGTCGGTCGAGGTCTTGGGGTCGACGGCGGAGACCATGATGCCCTTGACGCCGGCCGTCACCAGGTCATCCATCAGCCGCTGCTGGATGGCGACGGACGACTGCTCCGGATATTTCAGCTCCAGATTGTAGTCCGGCAGCTCGCCTTGCGCCTTCTTCACGCCGGCTTCCGCCGCCTTCCAGAAGTCGGATGCGCCGTTGACGACGAAGGCCAGCGTCGGCTTGTCGTCGGCGCGCGCGATCGCGCTCGCCGACAGGCCGAGCGCCAGGGCCGCGGCGGCGATGGACGCAGTTCGGATCACAGATTTCATGTTCAACCTCCCTTTTGAAACACAGACAGAATGTGTCGCTTGCGGCGCGGGCACCCCTCTCCTCAAGGGTTTGGCCCCAGATCCGGCAACCTTGAAATGGCGCCAATCCAGCCGCGACCGAGACACTAGACACTCATTCGCAGTTCGTAAATAGTCCGATTTGTCTGACATTTTCGTGAGTGTGCGGCGACCCTCTTCCGGCGGCTTGCCGGCCCGATGGCGCACCGCATCGCACGCCTTGACGCCACCAGCCGGAAGCCCGGATCCGGTAACGACGAGTTGACAGTAGAACGCTTACAGCTATTAGTAAATAGTATTAGTTATTGAGGATGGCCGATACAGCCGGGCGGGAGATCTGGCAGCCAAAGCAGAGCGCAAGGAGGAAGAAGAGCGCCAGCGGCAAAGCGGGCCATCGCGAGGAAATTCTAAAGGAAATCGTCAGCTTTGCTGACCTAGTCCGGTCGTTTCGTCGGCGTGCGACGCGGCTGGCGCGGAATGCGTCGCGTTTGGTAATAGTTATAATCAAGCTGCATTTCGATAAATGCGCTTCCACGAAAGCCATCTTGCCGTTGCTGCCGGCCTTTGCTTAACAACTGGCCGGGTTTGGGAAAACGACCATGAGCGAACCGACGGAATTGCGCGATCCCCCGGAGGCGTCCAGGCGACGCGCCGCCAGGCCCAAGGGCCGCGTCACCATGACCGATATCGCCAGGGCCGCCGGCTGCTCGCAGGCGACGGTGTCGTTCGTGCTCAACAATTCGCCCGGCATCAGGCTCTCGCAGCAGACCCGCGACCGGGTGATCGAAGCGGCGCGGTCGCTGGGCTACTCGCCGCCGGTGTTTTCCGCCCTGCGGCCGCCGGTGACGCCATTCGAGGGGCTGGACGGCGTCATCGGCTTCGCCGTCGACCAGCTCGCCACCAGCCCCGAGGCGGTGGTCGCCATCGAGGGCGCGCGCCAGGCCTCCTGGAATGCCGGCAACGTGCTGCTTGTCGCGCAGACCATGGGCGATGCCGTCATGGAGCCGCGCGCTATTTCAGCGCTGACGAGGCGCGGCATCTCGGCGCTGATCTACATGACCATCTTCACCCGCGAGATCGCGGCGCCCGAATTCCTCTACAGCCTCGATATCCCGGTCATCCTGCTCAACTGCTACACCGCCGACTATGCCTTCCCTGCCGTCGTGCCCTCCGAGATCGCCGGCGGCCAGAGCGCGACGCGGCATCTCATCGGCCATGGCCACCGCCGCATCGCCACCATCACCGGCGAGCCCTGGATGCAAGCGGCTCAAGATAGGCTGAAAGGCTATCGCCGCGCGCTCGCTACCGCCGACATCCCCTTCGATCCGGAGCTGGTGGTCGAGGGCGACTGGTCGGCCAGCGCCGGCTATGCCGCGACTGTCAAATTGCTCGCCCTGAAGGAGCGCCCGACCGCCATCTTCTGCCAGAACGACCGCACCGCGATTGGCTGCTACGAGGCGCTGAAGGAGGCCGGCCTGCATATCCCGCAGGATATTTCCGTCGTCGGCTATGACGACGAGGAGATCGCCCGCCATCTGTTTCCGCCGCTGACGACATCGATCCTGCCGCATATGGCGATGGGCCAATGGGCGATCGAGCAGCTGGAAGCGCCGCCCACGCCGGGCCGCGGCCGCTATCCCATCACCAAGCTGGAATGCCCGCTGGTGGAGCGGGAGAGCGTGGGCAGGCTCGGGGTCCGGGACGCGGCAGGGTGAGATCCTGCGGGCCTGTATTGACATTGTCATGACAATTTCTAAATATCTGATCCTGACGCAGGAGGATTTCGATGCCGCAGTCCAGTCATGCCGGCCGCGATCGCGATGCGGCGCGAAAGGACGATGTGATCCAGATCCGCGCTTCGGCGGGGACGAAGGCCATTCTCAGCCGCGCCGCGGGTTTGCGCGGGCAGAAACTGTCGGAGTTCATGCTGGACAGCGCCCGCAGGCAAGCTGAAGAAACCATTCTCGACCAGCGCGCCTTCTTTCTCGATGCCGAGGCGCATCAGAAATTGCTCGATCTGCTCGACGCCCCCGACAAACCGACCGAGGAACTTCGCGCGCGCATGACGCGCAAGCCCGCCTGGGAGCGCTGATGCCTGCTGGCGGAGGGCCGGGGTTGCGGGTCAGCCCTCCGGAACGGCTGACCGTCGGCCACGATGTGTCCGCGTTTCGTAACGGCAGGCATCCCACCCTCGATGACTGGTTGCGCAATCGCGCTCTTGCCGGCGAGGGCCTGTCCGCCCGGACCTATGTGGTCTGTGACGCGAACATGAATAATCGCGTCATCGGCTACTATGCGATCTCGACGGCGATGGAAGAACGGATCGCGCTGCCAAGCGCGAAGCTGCGGCGGGGTATGCCCGAGCAGGTCCCGCTGCTGCTGATCGGCCGCCTGGCGGTCGATCAGGCATTCCAGGGACTTGGGCTTGGCGGGGACCTGCTTGCCGATGCGCTGCGTCGCTGCCTGGCCGTGTCGGAGATCGCCGGGGTTCGCGCCGTGGTGGCGCATGCGATAGACGATGACGCCGTCGGCTTCTATCAGCGGCACGGCTTCATTCCGTCTCCGCTGGGCGAGCGAGTGATGCTGATGCCGGTCGAGACAGTGCAGGCATTGTTCTCGAAAGTCTGAATCGTCCGGCCGCTCGAACGACGAGGTCGACTTGCCACCGCTTGGCATCGATCCCGTCGTGGACTAGCCTGAGGCCAGCGAAGGGAGAGCGAGATGACGTCGAGCGTCACCGTGCACCAGGCATCCGGCTACGAGCAGCTGATGGGTCGCTGGAGCCGCAGGCTGGCGCCCAAATTCATCGACTTCGCCGGACTGGCCGGCGGCGAAAAAATCCTCGACGTCGGCTGCGGCACCGGCAGCCTGACCTTCGAGCTGGCGAAATCCGCCGGCCTCGCCGAAATCCAGGCCATCGACTTCTCGCCCGTTTTCATCGAGGCGGCCAAGGCACGCAACACCGATCCGCGCATCACCTTCAGCCAAGCCGACGCCACCGCGCTGCCCTTCGCGGACGACGCGTTCGACCGCGCGCTGGCGCTGCTCTTGCTGCATTTCGTGCCGGAGGCCGGCAAGGCGGTGGCCGAGATGCGCCGCGTGACGCGGCCCGGCGGCGTGATCGCAGCGGTTGTGTGGGACCATCTCGGCGGCATGCCCGGCATGCGCATGATGATCGACACGGTTGCCGCGCTCAGCGAAAGCGGCCGCCAGATGCGCAGCCGCTATTGCTTCCAGCCGATGATGCAGCCGGGCGAGATGAAGCGCACCTTCGTCCAGCAGGGTCTGGCCGACGTCACCGAGACCGAGCTGATGATCCGCATGGACTATGCGGATTTCGACGACTACTGGGCGCCGATCGGCGCCGGCGAGGGGCCGCTCGGCAAATACATGTCCACGCTCGACGCCGCCGAGCGGACGCGCACCGAAGCCGCCGTCCGCGATGCCTACCAGGCCGGCCGGCCCGATGGCCCGCGCTCGTTCGCCAATGTCGCCTGGGCCTGCCGGGGCGTTGTTCGCTAGAGGCGTTTTCGCCTAATCCGATCAGCCTGACGACCTCGTCGTGGTTGGTCTCCGCGATCTTGCGCTCGCCCGCTGCACCCCGCGTCTCAGCACGGCGATGCCGTCCGAGACGGCGAAGATACGGCCCGGCGTAGATTGCAACCAACCAATGTGTCGAGCGCGCCGCTCTGACGCCGCTTGGCTTTCCGGAATCTCAAAAAAGACTATGACAGATAGCAATACTATGCTATGCGGCATAGCAATAATGCTATTTGACATAGCGAATGATGGCAAGGAGGAGCCACACAGTGCCGAGGGCGCGGTGTAATGGGATGAAGTCGGCCCGGTCTGGTGATGGAGCCAGGCATCCTCGATGCCGCCGCGCTCGTTAGCCACTGCACCAGGCCCATGAGCCTGCAAAGTACCAAAGACATTCTGTGCGCTTGAGGCGTTGCCGGGAACAGCCTCCGGCAAGATTCACGTGCTGCGGGCGTTGGCAGCGGGAGGACCAGATGCCCCGCGCGCAGCAGAGCAATTGCGAATGTTTGCAAGGGAGGATCAACGAGTGAACATCCAAAGCAGGAGCTTCATCGACGAGGCGCGCTGGACCGGCAAGGCATTTCTGGGTGGCTGGCGTGAGACGGCTGCCGGCGTCGCCGAGGTGCGCAATCCGGCGACCGCCATGTTGGTGGCCTCGGTGGGCATCGGCGGCGCGGCAGACATCGGGCAAGCCGCGGTTGGCGCCTATCTGGCGCAGCCCGCCTGGGCGGCGAAACTTCCCTCCGAGCGCGCGGCCATATTGAACAAGGCGGCCGATATCCTGGAAGCCAATGGCGAAGAGCTGGTCGGCTGGATAATGCGCGAATCCGGCTCCATCCGGGCGAAGGCGCAAATCGAGATCGATCACGGGGCGGCCTTCATCCGCCACGCCGCGGCTGCCGCTGTCGAGCCGAATGGCATCGCCCTTCCCACCATGGATGCCGGACGCCAGAACCATGCGCGGCGGGTGCCGCACGGCGTGGTCGGAATTATCTCGCCGTTCAATTTTCCACTTGTCCTCTCTGTCCGCGCGATTGCCGCCGCTTTGGCGACAGGCAACGCCGTCGTCCACAAACCGGACCCGCGCACGCCGATTTCCGGTGGCATCATCATTGCACGCCTGTTCGAGGAAGCGGGCCTGCCCGCAGGTGTCCTCCATGTCGTCCCCGGCGGAATTGACGCCGGCGAGGCCCTCTGCACGGATGCGAACATCGCGATGGTCTCGTTCACGGGGTCGGCGGCCGCCGGGAGCCGGGTCGGCGAGCTGGCCGGCAAGCATCTGAAGAAGGTTCAGCTCGAGCTCGGCGGCAAGAACGCCCTGATCATTCTCGATGATGCCGATCCGGACGTCGCGGCGTCGAATGCCGCCTGGGGCTGCTTCCTGCATCAGGGCCAGATCTGCATGTCGACCGGTCTCATCCTTGTCGACGAGAAGCATGCCGATGCGATTGCTTCGCGCCTTGCCGCCAGAGCCGGACACCTGGTTGCCGGCGATCCCTCGACCGATCAGGTGGCGCTTGGCCCCATCATTTCCGATGCCCAGGTCGACAGAATCCAGGGCATCGTCGACGATGCCGTCGCCAAGGGCGCAAAGCTGCTCGCCGGAGGCAAGGCAAGCGGCCGCTTCTATCCGGCAACGGTTCTGTTCGGCATTGAGCGAGGCATGCGTGCGTTCGAGGAAGAGATCTTCGGGCCCGTCGCCTGCATTGCCCCGTTCCGCGACGAAGAGGCAGCGATCGCTCTCGTCAACAGCTCCGAATATGGCCTCGCCGCCGGCGTCATTTCGGCTTCCGTCGACCGCGCCCGGTCGGTTGGCGAAAGACTGGAGGTCGGCCATCTGCACATCAACGATCAGACCGTCAACGCCGGGCCGCACGCACCTTTCGGCGGCCGGCGGCGCTCGGGCAATGGCAGCCGCGTCTCAGGGCCGGCGATCTGGGAGGAATTCACGCAGTGGATGTGGATTTCCGTCAAGGAACAAGCAACGCCCTATCCATTTTGACCAATCCACGAAAGATCGAACCATGAATCTCTCCAGCAAGCTTCTGGTCGTCACGGGCGCGTCTTCGGGGATCGGAGCCGAGGTCGCCCGTCTCGCCCGCTTCCATGGCGCCAGGGTAATCGGCATCGACCGCAATGATCCCACGGTTAGCCTCGATGGCTTCGTGAAGGCCGATCTCTCGAAGCCGGAAACGATCGACGAGGCCGTTTCGTCCTTGCCCGCGCAATTCGATGGGCTTGTCAACGCGGCAGGCGTGCCGGGCACCGCTGACAAGGATACGGTCGCCCGCGTCAACTATCTCGGCCTGCGTCACCTGACCGAGACAGTGGTCGGCAGGCTTTCGCCGGGCGCGGCAATCGTCAACTTCGCCTCGATTTTGGGCGCCGCATGGCCGGAACGCCTCGCCCGCCACAAGGACCTGGCAACGACCGCGACCTTCCAATCCGGTCATGATTGGTTGGCTGCGAACCCGGTTTCGCAAGACACCTGCTATCAATATTTCAAGGAAGCGCTGATCGTCTGGACGTTCATGCGGGCGCAGCAGCTCTTCCTCTCGCGTGACATCCGCATGAATTCCGTTGCGCCCGGCCCGGTCTTTACGCCAATCCTCGGCGACTTCATCGCGATGCTTGGTCAGGATCGGGTCGAGGCTGACAGCGGCAGAATGAAGCGCCCTGCCTTTGCAGACGAGATCGCCCCGGCTGTCGTCTTCCTGTGCTCGGACGCGGCGCGCTGGATCAATGGCGTCAACCTGCCGATCGACGGTGGCCTGGCCTCCACCTATCTCTGAGGCGGCGCGCGTTCAACCGCACGCCGGGCCGCGCCAGCTATGCCGCCATCTGGTCGATCATCAAACGCGCCGAGCCGCTGAGGAGGGGGCTGGTGTTCGAGGTGGACACGACGCGGGCGGTTGAGTTCGAGGCGATTGTGGGGTGGCTGCGGGGGGGTGATGGGTAGGGACCGACCGTCATATTCCCATCTTATGTCGGCCGCAGCGCTACGACATTCTGCCTTCAGGCGTGGGAGGCGGCTGTGAGCTTGGCGCAGTGATCGAGGAAATCGTAGGTTGCCAAATGGGGCGCCGCAGGAGATGAAACTGGGCACCGCCATATTATTTTGGTGCCTGTCGTTTCTCAAGCTTGCCACTGCATGCACGTTCGGCCGCGGCACAAATGTCGGCGCGCTAGTCGCCGGCCGATTTGCGGGCGGCGGCACATTCGAACCGGAGGCTCAAATGTCAGTCCAGGAAAAACCTTCCCCCGCGGTCCCCGCACATCCTGAGGAAATCAAGTCGGTTTTCGATCTGCGTTTGGGTAAGCATGTTGTCTTGCAAGGCAGTGCCAGGATAACACCGGCAGGTGTGATCAGCGCCGGGATCGCGGTCGCCGTTATGACGCTTGCGCTGGGTTACCTTGCTTCGTCGGGAAGGCGTCGCAGGCAATAGGGGGCATGCCCGTTGGCGCACCCGACAGGATTCGAACCTGTGACCTCTGCCTTCGGAGGGCAGCGCTCTATCCAGCTGAGCTACGGGTGCTTCCCGGCAAAACGAACCGGCCGGTGAACCGGCCAGCCACGGCTTCTTAGCGGAAGCAGGCGAAGGCTTCAACGGGCAATTGGGATGGCAAGGCATTTGACGCCACAGGAGCGGTTAGGCTTCCCGAGGGCGTATGTGACGGCCAAGGCTGCGCCCCAGTTAAACTTGCCTCTGCGTCGCGAGCAAATTTGCCGCCACACTCCTCACCCCGCAGCCTCGCTCCTAGCCACCCGCCGCCGCACCCCCCTTGTCGCCCGCTTCACCTTCTTCGCCCCGGTCAGCTCGTGCATGGCATCCAGCTGCATCTGCTGCATTTCGGCCAGCCGCTGCCATTGGCGCGAGATCAGATAGTCGAGCTTTTCGTGCAGGTGCCGCACTTCGAGCTCGGCCTTGAGGTTCACCCGGTAGTCGTTGAAGGAGCGCAGCCGATCTTTTGCTTCCTGCCGCTTCTGGCTCATCATGATCACCGGCGCCTGGATGGCGGCGATGCAGGACAGCATCAGGTTGAGCAGGATGAACGGGTAGGGGTCGAAGGCGCCCGCCATGCCCTCGAAAAGGTTGATGCCGATCCAGATCAACAGCACGCCGGCGAACGAGATCAGGAACCACCAGCTGCCGCCGAACTCGGCCATATTGTCGGAGACGCGGTCGGCGAACGAGCGGTGCTCCTCGAATTCCTCTTCCGAGTTCTCCGAGATCGTGTCTTGCCTGGCGATCGATTCGACCACCTGGCGGTCGAGCTCGGAGAATTCGCCGTGCTCCTGCTGCAGCAATTCCTCCATGTAGCGCATGCGGTAGCGGGCGAGCTCCTCGCGGCTGATGCGGGCGCCGCGCGGCAGGTCGGGATGGTCGGCGCGGATGCGGTCGGAAAGGCTCGGCCGCAAATCGTCGATGCGCACCAGGTCGCGCTTGCGGAATTTCCGGCCGCTGATCGCCGACGGCTTTTTCTTCGGTTTGACCCGCGACGCGGCAGGCCCGGGCAGGGCCGGTTCGGAATCCGGCACCTCCGGCGCTTCGAGGATCTCGTCGTCCGCCGTCTCGTGCAGGTCTTCCGGCAAGGTGGAGGCCTCGAGATATTCGCCGGCCGAGTGGGTTTCGTCGTCTTCCGTCTTCTGCGCCTTCGGGTCGCCGGCCATGGTCAGTGCTCCTGTTCTCGGCTTTTGGCTACGATACGCCAAGCCGGCGCGGCATATCCATCGCGACTGTGAATGTGGTGTGACCGAACAAGTTGTTGTGATGGGCGGGCGGCGCAAGCTGAGATCGGTGGTGATCCTTCGCGCCCCCCTCTGTCCTGCCGGACATCTCCCCCACGAGGGGGGAGATTGGCAGCTTCGGCGCCACGCTTTGACGTTGGCGATTGGCGAAAGCCGCGGTGAAATCTGATCTCCCCCCTCGTGGGGGAGATGGCCGGCAGGCCAGAGGGGGGCGCCTCGGGCCGGCGTTGCAAAGCTTCTACGGTTCCGGCAAACCGGGAAGCGCCGACCCCGTCGGCTGCTGGCCGGCATACATCAGCCTTGTCTTGGCATCCGCCGCCATCGGCGAAAGGCTGCGCTGGATCAGCGCCTCGACATGGTCGTTGCGCTGGCGCGCGCTCTCGGCGCCCATCACCACCACGATCAGCTGGCGGCCGTCGGCATTGTAGGAAGTGACGATGTTGTAGCCGGAGGCCCTGATATAGCCGGTCTTGATGCCGTCGACGCCGCGCACCCGGCCGAGCATGTCGTTGTGGCCGCGCACCAGCCGGCCGCGGAACATGAAGTCGCTCTCGGAGAAATAGTGGAAATGCTGCGGGAAGCGGTGCTCGAGCGCCATGCCCAGCACCGCCATGTCGCGCGCCGTCGTCATCTGGCTGTCGTCAGGCAAGCCGGACGCGTTGCGGAAGCTGGTGCTGGTCATGCCGAGGCTTCGCGCCTTGGCGGTCATCATGGCGGCGAACTGGTCTTGCGAGCCGCCGAGATATTCGCCGACCGCCACCGCCACGTCATTGGCCGACTTGACCACGATCGCCCGGATGGCGGAATCGACGTCGATCGTCTCGCCGCGCCGGAAGCGCAGCTTGGTCGGCGGCTGCCTGGCGGCATTGTCCGAAACCGGGATCTGCGTCTCCTTGGCTATGCGGCCGCTCTCCAGCGCCTCGAACAGCAGATAGAGCGTCATCATCTTGGTCAGCGAGGCGGGGTAGCGCTGCGCCGTCGAATTGACCTCGAACAGCTGCTTGCCGCTGCGGGCATCGACGACGATCGCCGCATAGCGCTGCGGCTGCGCCGGCACCGCCAATACACTATCGGGCGGCTCGACGGTGGTGCAGCCGGCGACCATCGCCAGCAGCGCGAACGCCATCATGATCTTCTGGAGGAGCGGGAAAGTGTCGGACAGGCGCAAGTCGGATCCGGCTGTTGCTGAGAGGGCCGGACCCTAGCCTAAGCCAATTGCTGCGTCCAACTGGTTAACGGGGGGATCAAGGTGTCTCAACAGCTTAGGCGGGCGACAGGCTCTGAACGACACCAACGCCGGCGCTGCCCCTCACCTGCCTGCCGGCACCCTCTCCCCGTATAGTGACGGGGAGAGGGGCGCTCTCATCGCCGCTTTCGCCAATCACCAACGTTGCGAGAAAGGCGCCAACGCTGCGGCCAGCCCCTTTCTCCCCGTCACTATACGGGGAGAAATGCCCGGCAGGGCAATGAGGGGCGGCGCCGACTTCGGCAAATTGGCGATTCCTGCGCGAGCGGCGCTATATCTTGCAGCTCGTAGCTATCACTTCGTCGGGCGACACCTCCCACACCCCACCGCCCCGAAAACGCCGGCTTCCTGTCCTGTTTTCCCGGCGGGGCCGCGCTGCTACCATGCGTGCGGCATTGGTTTGGGGGATCGACATGACAGGTGACATCGGCGCGGCTGCGCCTTCTCTTATCCGGGCTTCGCTCAGCCGCACCGGCAAATGGGCGGGCAGCGTCGCGTTCGTCAGCGGCGCGGTATCGGACGTGCTCAACCCGCTGGGGCCGTTCGCCGCCTATATCGCACTGGTTGCCGCGATCGCCGCCGCGATCATCGCCATCGCCATCGTGCTCAGGCTGGTGCTGGCGACCAAAGCGATGCCGGCGCTGATCTTCGCCACCAGTGCGGCGGCGATCGCCGGCGGCGTCTACGCGGTGCAGCAGGAGACGAATTCGCAAAACGGCATCATCGCCGGCCTGGTGCCGGCGGTGGCCGAATTGCAGCAGTCGCTGGGCATCGTCTCCGCAAAGGTGGCCAAGATCGAAAAGACCGTCACCGAGACGCAAAAGACGGTCGAGGAGGTCAAGAAATCGACCGACACGGTGGCGCAGAAGACCGAGGAGATCGCCGCCGCCGAAAAGCAGCAGACCGAGCAGGGCGCCGAGACCCAGAAGACGGTCGAAGCGGTCAAGCAGTCGACCGACACGGTGGCGCAAAAGACGGAGGAGATCGCCTCGGCCCAGAAGCAGCAGACCGAACAAGGCACGCAGACGCAGAAAGCCGTCGAGGCGGTCAAGCAGACCACCGACACGCTGGCCGCCGGCCAGCAGCAGGCAGCCGCGCAGGCCGACAAGCTGCAGGCGACGACCGAGCAGATCGCAGCCTCCATCGACACCATCGCCAAGGGCTTTGCCGCGCTCGCCGCGCAGGGCGGCGCGATCGCCGATCCCAAGCGTCCCGACGAGTACTACCACAATGCCCGTGTCTACGAATTGTCGGGCGACATGCTGAACGCCAGGCGATCCTATCTCGCCTTCGCCAACTTCGATGTCGACGCCGTCGATCCCTACACGCGCTTCGCCACGCTGCTCCGGGTCCAGGACGGCAAGGCCGGCGCCCGCGAGGTGTTCGGCCAGCTTGCCGACAAGGCCAAGGCGCCGGCGATCAAGCTCGTTCATCTCGAACAGTTCGACGATGCCCAGCGCCTCGACAAGCTGAACGCCTTCATAGCGGCCCATCCCGACTATGCGCCGGCCTATTTCCTCCTGGCGCAGGAGTTTTCCGAGGATCGGCTCGGCAGCCAGTCGCTGTCCGACAAGCGCAGCGAGGCCGAGGCGCTGACCAAATTCGTGTCCTACGAGAAGGAAGGCGGGCTGCTCAAATATTTCGTCGACCAGACCCAACTGGCCGACTGGCTGGAGCGCAGCCGCAGCCGGCTGGTCGCGGTCGGCGACGTGCTCGACCCGCAGCGTTTCGCCCCGACGCTGACGCCGATGCGCTCCAATGCCGGCTGGACGATCACCATCTCGCTGCCGGAGGCGGCGACCGGCATTTCCTGGCGACTCGGCGAGAGCGGCCCGTTCACCGACACTGGCCTGATGGCGATGAACGACCAGCGGACCGGCAAGCCGATGCCCAATCCGAGCTTCGAACTGCCGGACAGCACCGCCGCCACTACGATCGGCATCAAATATCTCGACATCAGGGGCCGCGAGACCGGACCGTTCGACATCCGCTTCGATCCGGACTCGGCGCTGCAGCAAGGCGACAAGCAGATCCTCGACCAGTTCTGGACCTCGTGGATCGCCTTCGATTCCGGCGGCAACCACGGCCTGGTCTATTTCACCCAGATGCTGTCCTACCGCTGCGCCATCAAGGATGTTCACTATGGCCTGGACGGCGCCGCGCCCGACAAGGAGATCAAGATGCCGCCCTGCGACAAGAAGGATCCCTACGCCATACCTTACGACTACCAGCCCTATTTCAAGGTCGCCGACAGCGTGAAGTCGATGTCGGTGCAGGTCACCTATACGGATGGCACCAAGTCGCCGGTCAGGGAGTATAAAAGGCAGTAGGGGCGGCCCGTTTGTAGCGCTACCGCACCCTTTCCAACGCTGGCGCTGCCCCTCACCTGCCTGCCGGCATCCTCTCCCCGTATAGTGACGGGGAGAGGGGGCGCTCTCATCGCCCCTTTCGCCAATCAGCAACGCTGCAGGAGGGCACCGCCGCTGCGGCCAGCCCCTTTCTCCCCTTCACTATACGGGGAGAAATGCCCGGCAGGGCAATGAGGGGCGGCGTCGACTTCCATTCTGATGCAAAATGCCGCCTGTAGCGCTTGCGCATCGGGCACCGTGCGGGCTTTGCTGGCGCCAAAGATTCGCGAGGGTGACAGGCATGGATACGGTCACGATCAAGGCAAGGGGCATCTCGGTCTCGCTCGACCTTGCGGTCGGCCACATCGCCGACATGACGGTCGAGGCCGACGGCCGCCGCCTGCAGCCGCTGCATCGCGCGCCCTGGGTCGGCGCGCCGCGCGAGAGCCTGCCGCAAGACCTGCCCGAGGGCACGGTGCGTCTCTCCGGCGATTTCCTCTGCGCGCCGTTTTCGCGCGCCGATGTCGAGGAGGCGCCGCTGCATGGCTGGCCGGCGAACAGCGCCTGGGACCTGGTTGAAGATAGCGCCATCGCCGACGGCTGGCGCGCCGTCTTCCGGCTGCGTCGCAAGGTCATGGGCGCTGCCGTCGACAAGGTGCTGACGCTGCGCGACAACCACCCCTTCCTCTATCAGGAGCATGTCTTTTCCGGCGGCGCTGGCGCCATTTCCGTCGCCCACCATCCAATGACGGTGATGCAGGGCGGCGGGTCCCTCGCCTTCTCGCCGAAGCGCTATGCGGCGACGCCGGCCGACCCGCTGGAGCCCGATCCTTCGCGCGGCCGTTTCCTGCTCGCCTACCCCGCCCGCTCGGCCGATCTGACCCGGTTTCCCACGGCAGCCGGCGGCACGACAAACCTTGCCGACTACCGCATGGAGGACCGGCGGGAGGATTTCCTGACGCTGGTCGAGGCCGATCATGGCGGGCCGGGCTGGACCGCGCTCACCCGCCATGCCGAGCGGGACCTGGTGCTGGTGCTGAAGAACCCGGCCGAACTGCCCGTCACCATGCTGTGGTTCAGCAATGGCGGCCGCGACTACGCGCCGTGGAGCGGCCGCCACCTCGGCGTGCTCGGCATCGAGGACGGCCGCGCCGCGGTCGGCCATGCCGCCTCGCTCGGCGACAACTGGCTGAAGCGCGAAGGCGTCGCCACCGCCTTTGCGCTTGCCGAAGGCCGCAGCGTCTCCTTCCGCCATGTCATCGGCGCCGTGCCTTTCGCCGGCGGCGAGCCGCCGCGCGACATCGAGGCCGCGCGCGACCACATGCGCATAACCGGCGCCGACGGCATGGTTCGGGAGATCGCTTTCGACGGCGATTTCCTGCGCATCGGCCGCTCCGTTCCGGCCTGAACGCCGGGCATCCCGCGCGGGTTTGAAATTTCCGCCGACTGCCGCCAAGATGCGGCCGAAAATCGCTACCGGAAAGGCGCCGATGTCCGAGATCGCCCATATCACAGCCGCCATCTTCAAGCGCGCCGGCAAGGCCAAGCGCTTCGTCGTCGCCATCGCCGGCCCGCCCGGCGCCGGCAAGTCGACGCTGTCCGGCAGACTGCATGAACTGCTGCCGGAAGGCGCTTCCGAAGTGGTGCCGATGGACGGCTTCCACTTTGACGACATCGTGCTCAACCGCCGCGGTCTGCGCGCGCGCAAGGGCGCGCCGGAAACCTTCGATTTCGCCGGCTTCGAGACGCTGCTGAAGCGCATCCGCTCGGGCGAGCCCGACATTGCCATTCCGGTATTCGACCGCGGCATGGAACTGTCGCGCGCCGCGGCCGAGATCATCGGCGCCGACACCAAGTTCATCCTGGTCGAGGGCAATTATCTGCTGCTCGACGAGGAGCCGTGGTCGCGGCTGGCGCCTCTGTTCGATTTCACCATCTTCGTCGACGTGCCGCGGGGCGAGCTCGAGCGCCGCCTGATGGAGCGCTGGCGCGGCCATGGCCGCTCCGACGAGGACGCCCGCGCCTGGATCGCCTCCAACGACATGCCCAACATCGATCGCGTGCTGGCGCGGCGGCGGGTCGCCGATCTCGTCATCGGCGAACCGGGCTAAGGCGAACTCGTTCAATTTGCAGCAATTTCCGAGCGGAACCTTAAGACTTTCCGGTCGTTATGCCGACATCCTGATTGTGTCGTTTGAAGGACTCGTCCGATGGCTACCAGCACAAGAAAACCCGTCAAGGGCAAGGCAGCTCCGCGCAAGGCCACCCAAGCGAAAAACGGCGCCGGCCCGGCAATAGCCGAGCGCTCGAAGGACGCCAAGCCAGCCTTCGGCAAGGCGGCGCCCAAAAAGGTGGTGCCGGGCGCGGTGCACAAGGCCGCCGTGAAGGCGCCGAAGTCGCACAAGCCGGCGGCAGCCAAGGCAGGCCCGATCCGCACCGTGGCAAGCATTGCAACGGGCGCGGTGGCCGCCACAGCGCGGCTCGCGGCTTCGGTGATTGGCAGAGGCGGCGCGAAAGCCAAGGCGAAGTAGGGTCGGCCTTTCAGCCCCTGGCGGGGATGGTGAGCCCTCTCTGCACCGCCGGCCGCGCCAGCCCGCGCTCCAGCCATGCCGCCACGAGCGGAAAATCGTCGAGTTCGCGCGCCTCGTAGAAGCCGATCAAATTGCGCACCCAGCCGAGCATCGAGATGTCGGCGATGGTGTAGTCTTCATCCATGATCCAGCTGCGGCCCTTGAGCCTGGTTTCGAGCACGCCGATCAGCCGCCGCGACTCGTCGCGATAGCGCTCCAGCGGCCGCTTGTCGGCGATCTCGCGCCCGGCGAATTTGTTGAAAAAGCCGACCTGGCCGAAGATCGGGCCGATCGCGGCCATCTGGAAGAACACCCACTGGATCGTCTCGTAGCGACGGATCGGATCGGCGGGGATCAGCTTGCCGGTCTTGTCAGTGAGATAAAGCAGGATGGCGCCGGATTCGAACAGGCCGATCGGCTTGCCGCCGGGGCCGTTCGGATCGATTATCGCCGGGATCTTGCCATTGGGGTTGAGCGACAGGAATTCCGGCGTCCAGCTTTCGTTCTTGCCGATGTTGACCGCATGCGGCTCGTAGGCAAGACCAAGCTCCTCCAGCGTGATCGACACCTTCACCCCGTTCGGCGTCGGGAAGGAATAGAGCTGGATGCGATCGGGGTGGGCGGCCGGCCAGCGCGTGGCGATTGGAAAGGCGGACAGGTCGGTCATCGAAGGCTCCTGGGCGGGGACTGGGCGCCGAACGGCGGTCGTGGCGGGTCGCCATGAGTTAGGCGCGCGGCCCGCCGCGATCAATATGCAAGCGAGGGTTCCGGACCGTCGATGGAAATGACCCTGGCGGAAATAGAGGCCGTCAGACCGCCTTGAAGGCCAGCACCGCATTGGTGCCGCCAAAGGCGAAACCGTTGCTGATCGCGGCGCGCACCGTGCGTTCGCGCGCGACATTCGGCGTCACGTCGAGATCGCAATCCGGGTCGGCCTCGCGGAAGTTCGCCGTCGGCGGCACGATGCCGTCGCGGATCGCCATCACGCAGGCGATCATCTCCAGCCCGCCCGAGGCGCCGAGGCAGTGCGCATGCATCGACTTGGTCGAGGATATGGAAAGCGCGCGCGCGTGCTCGCCGAAGACGCGCTTGATTGCCGCTGTCTCGATCTGGTCGTTGGCCTTGGTGCCGGTGCCGTGCGCGTTGAGATAGTCGATGTCCTCGGGATTGAGGCCGGCGTCGGCGAGGCAGAAGCGCATTGCCGCCTCCGGCCCCTCGACGGTCGGCGCGACGATGTCGGAGGCGTCGGCGGAGAGGCCGGCGCCGGCGACCTCGGCGAGGATTGTGGCGCCGCGCGCCATGGCGTGGTCGTAGCTTTCCAGCACCGCCATGCCGGCGCCTTCGCCGAGCACCAGGCCCTGGCGGTCGGCCGAGAACGGCCGGCAGGTTTCGGGCGACAGCACGCGCAGCGCCTCCCAGCCCTTCAGCACGCCCCAGACCAGCGGCGCGTCGGTGCCGCCGGCGACCATGACGTCGGCGCGGCCGAGCCGGATCTGGTCGACAGCCGTGGCGATCGCGTGGTTGGCCGACGAGCAGGCCGAGGTGACGCCGAAGACCGGCCCGCGCAGCCCGAGATTCATGCTGACCTGGCCCGAGGCGGCGCCCGGCATCACCTTCGGTACGGTGAAGATGCCGGCGCGGTTCTTCTTATCGATCAGGATGGCGCGGTAGTTTTCCTCGATCGCCTCGAAGCCGCAGACGCCGACGCCGACGATCGTGCCCATCCGGTAGGTATTGTCCGCATGCGTCGCCAGTCCGGACTGCTGCATGGCTTCGCGTGCCGCGATCACCGCCAGCAGGCTGAAGCGATCCATCGACACCAGCTGCTTGCGGTCGATGCCGTGCTCGGGCAACTCCTTGATCTCGCAGCCGATCTTGACCTTCAGATCGTGCAGCAGCGGATTGTCGATCGGGCCGATCGCCGAGCGGCCGGCGCGCATTTCGCTCCAGATGGCGGTGGCATCGGTGCCAAGCCCGCAGAGTCCGCCGATGCCGGTAATGACGACGCGTTTCAGCATGCGGTCAGGCTTTTTTCGCGATCAGCGCGCGAACCGCCTCGACCATGTCGCCGACATTCTTCAGATTGCTCCAGGCATCGACCGTGTTCATCTCGATCTCGATGCCATACTCTTCCTCGAGATCGAAGATGATCTCGGTCAGTTCCAGCGAATGGATGCCCAGCGCGGTCAATTCGGTGCTGGTGGTGATCTCTTCGCCGCCGGGCTCGGCATGAGCCTTGATCTTCGCGATGATGTCCGTCGCCAGCTGATCAGCCATTCGGTCTCTTCCCCACTTTGTCGTTTCCCGACGCCAATCGATCAGCGCCCCTTTTATCCCCGGATTCGCATCGTCGTCGTCGCTTCATGCTCCGTCAGACGTTGCATGACCGTTCCAAGGTGGCTCCCTCTATAGAAACCGAAACGCTGTCAAGCAACAAGCTATATATCGACAAAGCCGCCGGAGTGCTTAACGTTGGCGGCATGGACATGATGGCAACTCTCTCGACTTCCGCGCCGACTGCACAGCGTGTTGCCGGGCGAGCCAGGCTTTTCTGCGGCAGGAAGGACGGCCGCACGCGGCTCGAGCGTCTTTACCAGGACGGCTCGGCCAAGATCCGCATGCCGGCCGTCTCGGTCGACCCGCTTGAAGCCGTGCTGATCAACACCGCCGGCGGCCTGACTGGCGGCGACCGCCTTGCCTGGCAGGTCGACGTCGGCGCCGGTGCCTCTGCCTCGATCACCACCCAGGCCTGCGAGAAGGTCTATCGCGCTGCCTCCGACCGCGCCGAAATGCGGGTCGAGCTGAATGTCGGCGCAGGCGGCAGCCTCGCCTGGCTGCCGCAGGAAACCATCGTCTTCGACCGGGCGGCTTTCGCCCGCAGCCTCGATGTCGAGCTTGCCGCCGGCGCCGAGGCGCTGTTGCTGGAGGCCACCGTGTTCGGCCGCCTGGCCATGGGCGAAAGGACGACGGAAGGCAGCTTCCATGACCGCTGGCGTGTCCGCCAGGAGGGCGCTCTCGTCCACGCCGAGGATTTCCGCATAGGGCCGGACATAGCGGCCGCGCTCGGCCGCCCGGCCGTCGCCGGCGGCGCCGCCGCGGTCGCGACACTGCTGATGGTCTCGCCGCGGGCGGAGGCCTTTCTCGATCCGGCGCGCGCCATCATCGGCGATGCGGGCGGCGCCAGCGTCTGGACCGTCAACCAATCTGGCAAGCTTCTTGCGAGGCTGTTCGCCGAGGACGGCTACCGGCTCCGCAAGCGGCTGGTTCCGCTTGTCGAATTGCTCAACGGACGGGCCGGCCTGCCCAAATTATGGTCACTCTGAAGCTGAATACGCCAATCCGGGAAGACGCATGAACCTGACGCCGAGGGAAAAGGACAAGCTGCTCATCGCCATGGCGGCGATCGTGGCGCGCAAGCGGCTGGAGCGCGGCGTCAAGCTCAACCACCCGGAGGCGATCGCTTTAATCACCGACTTCGTCGTTGAAGGCGCCCGCGACGGCCGCCCGGTCGCTGAGCTGATGGAGGCCGGCGCCCATGTCGTCACCCGCGCGCAGGTGATGGATGGCATCGCCGAGATGATCCACGACGTGCAGGTGGAGGCGACGTTTCCCGACGGCACCAAGCTGGTGACCGTGCACGAGCCGATACGCTGAGGAGGAAAAGATGCTGGAGCTGCGCCCCAACTGCGAATGCTGCGACAAGGACCTGCCGCCGGAGGCGACGGATGCATTGATCTGCACCTTCGAATGCACCTTCTGCGCCGATTGCGCTGGAAACGTGCTCGGCGGCGTCTGCCCGAACTGCGGCGGCAATTTTACGGCGCGGCCGATCCGGCCGGCGGCCATGCTGAAGAAATACCCGGCTTCCACCAAACGCGTGCTCAAGGCCGAGGGTTGCGGCCCTCGCGTGGCCGCCTGACCGTCCCCAGAGAAGGCATAAGAGAAGGCAAATCGATGATCTCAGCTTCGACGAAACGCACCACGCTGACCGCCGTCATGCTGCTGGCAGCGGCGATGCCCGCCTATGCCCATGTCGGCGTCGGCACGACCTCGTCCTTCACCGCCGGCTTCATGCATCCGCTGTCCGGCCTCGACCACATGACCGCGATGGTCGCGGTCGGGCTCTGGGCGGCGCTCAAGGGTGGCAAGGCGATATGGGCATGGCCGCTGGCCTTCGTCGGCGTCATGCTGGCGGGCGGCGCGCTCGGCATGCTGCATGTGCCGGTACCCTTCGTCGAGCCGGGCATTCTTGCCTCTGTCGTGGCGCTTGGCCTGCTGGTGGCACTTGCGGTTGACCTGCCTGTCTCGGCCGGTGTCGCAATCATCGGCCTGTTCGCGCTGTTCCATGGTCACGCCCATGGCACGGAAGTGCCCGAAAACGCCGGCGGGCTGGAATACATCGCAGGTTTTGCCGTCGCCACCGCGCTGCTCCACGCCACCGGCATTGCCGCCGCGCTTGGGTTTGGCATGCGCTTCCGCGGCCTTGCCCGCGCCGCTGGTGCCGCTTGCGCGGCCGTCGGCGTCGGCCTCGTCTTCGGCGTGCTGTGAGGCTGGCAATGATCCCCGGCGAAGTCATCACCGCCAAAGGCGATATTGAGCTCAACAAAGGCCTGCCGACGCTGACGCTGAAAGTCGCCAACAGCGGCGACCGGCCGATCCAGGTCGGCAGCCACTATCATTTCTTCGAGACCAATGAAGGGCTGAAATTCGACCGCGAGGCCGCCAGGGGCATGCGCCTCGATATCGCCGCCGGCACGGCGATCCGCTTCGAGCCGGGGCAGGAGCGCGACGTCACGCTGGTGCCGCTCGGGGGAAAACGCGAAGTCTACGGTTTTCAGCAGAAGGTGATGGGCAAGCTGTGAGGCCGATAGCGCCTGGAGCTGTCGGCCCGTCCCGCGCTTCCGGCTCAGCCTGGCGGCTTGGCAGCCGCATAAATGACGACCTTACCCGGATCGTCGAAGGCGACGGCGACGACATCCTCTGCCTGCACGCGCCGCGAATCGATGGCGTTGAACAGCAGCGCGTTGGCTTCGATCTCCTTGCGCAGCTCCGCGATGTCGTCCCGGTGTTGCTCGATCTTGCTCTCGATCGCCGGCGGCGGTCCGCCTTCGCTGCGCGCGGCGTCGGTGAGGAACACGATGTCGACCTTGTCGAGCTTGGAAGTTTTGCGCACCGCGCCGATGTTCTCGCGCGTCCGGTCGATCGCGCTGGCGACCTTGCCTGCCTCGGCGGTGGTCTTGGTCTCTTCCTGCTCGACGTCGGAGCCGACGATGCGGTCGACCGTCTCCTTGTTTTCGAGCCCTTGCGCGTTCAGTCCGGCAAGGGGCGCGGCCGCCAGCAACAGCGCCATGGCGGCGGCGCTTTTCAGCCTCGTAACGGAGAAGGAGTTGATCGCCATGGCTCGCTCCTGAGGGGGGTCGCTTCCGGACGCGGTCCAGCGCGACAGGGACGAAACGGCTTGCGTCTTGCTATGGTTCCTTCTTCTTCGCCGTGGGCGGACCGGGTGCCGGTCCGCCGCGGCCGGTCGTCAGCTCGCCTTCTTGGTGATCAGGGTCAGCGCGCCGCCGGTGTTCATGCTGGCGGCGACCACTTGCGCCGAGGTGAGCCCCTTGGCTTCCAGCGCCGACTTCACCTTGGGCGTCGCGTCGATAGAGCTGCGCAGTTTCTGCAGCCCGGCCTCGCCGCGCTCGGCGATCACCTGGTTGACCTGCGTCTGGGTGTCCTTGGGCAGCTCGGTGATGTCGACGATGTTGACGCTCTGGATCGTCGGCACGGCCGGCTGCGCGCCGGGCGCCGCGGGAGCGGTCGGCGCGGGCTGCTGCTGCTGGGCAGGCTGCTGCTGGGCGCTGGCGGCGCTCGCCAGCATCGCGGCAGCGGCGGCCGCCAGAAGTGTCGTTTTGCGCATGGATTTTCCTTCCATCGATTTGGCAAACGGTCGTTTCGGGGTGACTCGCCCACCTCAACCGCGAAATGGGAACACAAGGTGTCGCCCAGCGGGTCATTGCGTGACCATAGGATGGCGCCAATGTGGAGCCCGGCTTCGATCGGGCCGCTTTTCGGGAGCAAGTGCTGATGGCTAGAATTACCCGCGCCGCCTATGCGCAGATGTACGGCCCGACGGTCGGCGACAAGGTGCGGCTTGCCGACACCGAGCTCATCATCGAAGTCGAGAAGGATCTAACGCTCCACGGCGAGGAGGTGAAATTCGGCGGCGGCAAGGTGATCCGCGACGGCATGGGCCAGAGCCAGGTGTCGCGCGCCCAAGGCGCCGTCGACACCGTCATCACCAACGCCCTGGTGATCGATGCAAGCGCCGGCATCTTCAAGGCCGATATCGGCCTCAAAGACGGCCGCATCGCCGCCATCGGCAAGGCCGGCAATCCGGACATGCAGGACGGCGTGACCATCATCATCGGCCCCGGCACCGAGATCATCGCCGGCGAGGGCAAGATCATCACCGCCGGCGGCTTCGACGCGCATATCCACTTCATTTGCCCGCAGCAGATCGAGGAAGCGCTGATGAGCGGCGTCACCACCATGCTCGGCGGCGGCACCGGCCCGGCACATGGCACACTCGCCACCACCTGCACGCCGGGCCCTTGGCACATGGCGCGCATGATCCAGTCCTTCGACGCCTTTCCGATGAACATCGGCCTCTCCGGTAAGGGCAATGCCTCGCTGCCGGCGGGGCTGGAAGAAATGGTGCTGGCCGGCGCCTGCTCGCTGAAGCTGCACGAGGACTGGGGCACGACGCCGGCCGCCATCGACTGCTGCCTGTCGGTCGCCGACGCCCATGACGTGCAAGTGATGATCCACACCGACACGCTGAACGAGTCCGGCTTCGTCGAGAACACGGTGGCGACGATCAAGGGCCGCACAATCCATGCCTTCCACACCGAGGGCGCCGGCGGCGGCCATGCGCCCGACATCATCAAGGTCTGCGGCCTGCCCAACGTCATCCCGTCCTCGACCAATCCGACAAGGCCCTACACGGTCAACACGCTGGCCGAGCATCTCGACATGCTGATGGTCTGCCACCATCTGTCGCCGTCGATCCCGGAGGACATCGCCTTCGCCGAAAGCCGCATCCGCAAGGAAACCATCGCGGCCGAAGATATCTTGCACGACATCGGCGCCTTCTCGATCATCTCGTCGGACAGCCAGGCCATGGGGCGCGTCGGCGAGGTGGCGATCCGCTGCTGGCAGACGGCCGACAAGATGAAGCGCCAGCGCGGTTCGCTGCCTGAGGAGACCGGCGACAACGACAATTTCCGCGTCCGCCGCTACATCGCCAAATACACCATCAACCCGGCCATCGCGCACGGCCTGTCGAGGGAGATCGGCTCGGTGGCGGTCGGAAAGCGCGCCGACCTGGTGCTGTGGAACCCGGCCTTCTTCGGCGTCAAGCCGGAGATGGTGCTGGTCGGCGGCTCGATCGCCGCCGCCCCGATGGGCGATCCCAACGCCTCGATCCCGACGCCGCAGCCGATGCACTACCGGCCGATGTTCGGCGCCTACGGCAAGGCGCTGACCAACTCCTCGGTGACGTTCGTGTCGAAGGCGGCGCTCGACGCCGGCCTGCAGGAGAAGCTCGGCGTCGACAAGGCGATGGTCGCCGTCGAGAACACGCGCGGCGGCATCGGCAAGCATTCGATGGTGCTTAACGACGCCACGCCACACGTCGAGGTCGATCCGGAAACCTACGAAGTGCGCGCCGACGGCGAGTTGCTGACCTGCGAGCCGGCGACCGTGCTGCCGATGGCGCAGCGGTATTTTCTGTTTTGAAAAGATCAGCGCTTCTTGGCAATCGCCAAACCCGCAAATCCCTCGTGCTAGCCTTTGTTGTCCTCGGCTGTCTGGGCGGTTGCGGATATCTGAAAGAGCCGGTGGCCTTCCGCGCCGAATATGCGACTTTGAAATTGGAAGCAGAGCGCAAGTTTCCGACAGGTTCAAACGCGGCAGCCTTCGAAACATGGTTTGCCGGCAAATCGGCTTTTAGGCTGGCGAGCAATCCACCGGTTCTGCGACAATCCAAAGCTGGAGGTCAATGCGAGGTGCGCACCATGTGGCTTCGACGCGTCGAGGGTTGCATTAACATCATGGCTGCCAACTATTGCGTGGATGAAAAGGGCAAGATCGCTGAGATGACCTTTTCTCACTCCGGCTACTGCTAGCAACAAAGTCCGTTGCGGCTCTTAAAGGTACGCCGCAATATGCGGCTCACGACAAGTGGCAACGTGATCAGGCATGCCCACCGAAATAGCCTCCCCGCACGACGTCTTCCCGCATATCCGCATCGTCATGGGCATGGTGATCGGCCTTGGCGTGACCCGGCTTCTGTCGGGAGTTGCCCGCCTCGTCCAGCATCCCGGGCAGTACCGGCTCTATCCGGTGCATCTGGCCTGGGTCGGCTCCATGCTATTGCTGCTGGTGCATTTCTGGTGGTGGGAGTTCGGCCTGTACGCGCTGGAGACCTGGACCTTTGGCAAATATCTTTTCATCATCTTCTATGCCGTCACACTGTTCCTGCTCTGCGCGCTGCTGTTTCCGGATTCGATGCTCGATTACACCAGCTACGAGGACTATTTCTATTCGCGCCGCGCCTGGTTCTTCGGCCTGCTGGGCACCACCTATCTGCTCGACGTGATCGACACGCTGCTCAAGGGGGAGGAGCATTTCGCCCGCTACGGCCACGAATATCTGATCCGCACACCGGTCTTCGTCGGGCTCTGCATCGCTGCCATCATGGTGCGCGACCGCCGCTTCCACATCGCCTTCGTCGCCGTCACGCTGATCTATCAGGTATCGTTCATCCTGCGGCTCTTCGACACCATCGTCTGAGCGCCATTGGGCGGATGGACTGGATGAGCTACGCTTCGTTGGAAAGGCAGGTTTAGAGCCATGTACAAGGCCGTCGGATCGCGCGGGTCCCGGGTCAGCCGCGTCCTGTGGATGCTCGAGGAGCTCGGGCAGCCCTATGAATTCGTCGAGGTCAAGCTGCGCTCGCCCGAAGCTTACGCGCTCAACCCCTCCGGCAAGGTGCCGATCCTGATCGACGGCGATCTGAAGGTCACCGATTCCGCGGCGATCTGCGTCTATCTTGCCGAAAAGCATGCCGACAAAGGCATGGGCGCCAATCCGGGTCTCGCCGGCCGCGCCGAGATGGATTCCTGGATGCATTTCGCCCAGTCGGAATTCGAGGCGCCGCTGTGGAACAAGCTGCGCCACCGCTTCATTCTGCCGAAGGAAGTCCGCGTCGATGTCGGCCCCGCCGCCGCCCACGATTTCGCCGCGGAGGTCAAGGCGCTCGATCGTCGGCTCGGCGACAAGCCTTTCGCGCTCGGCGACCGATTTTCCGCGGTCGATGTGCTGCTTGGCGATATGGGTGGCTGGGCTCGCGCCGGGCGGTTTCCGATCGAGTCCGAACGCGTCAATGCTTATTTCGAGCGCGTGCTGTCGCGTCCCGCCCGCGCGCGGGCGCAAGCTAATGGCGGAGCCATGAGATGAAACTGAACATCAACACCGACTTCACCAAATTCCCGCGCGCGATCTCCGTTCTCGCCGCGGACAAGGCCGGAGCGACCGTCCCTTACGCTAGGGCAGTGCTTGCCCATGACGAGCGGCATCTGCGCCGCCGCGCCATCGAGACCGAGACCGGCGACAAGGTGCTGGTCGACCTGCCCGAGCCGGTGGCTCTCGACAATGGCGACCGGCTGGTGCTGGAGGACGGCCGCCAGCTCGAGATCGTCGCAGCACCCGAGGACGTCTACGATATCCGCGCCCGCGATGCCGTGCACCTCACCGAGCTCGCCTGGCATATCGGCAACCGCCATCTCGCGGCGGCGATCGAGGCCGACCGCATCCTCATCCTGCGTGATCATGTCATCAAGGCGATGCTGGAGGGATTGGGCGCCACGGTCAGCGAGGTCCGCGAACCGTTCAAGCCGGTGCGCGGCGCCTATTCCGGCCATGGCGGCCACGATCACGGCCATAGCCATGCGCACAGCCACGCCGAAGCGCATGCCCATGCGCATGGCGGCGAGCATTCCCACAGCCATTCGCACAGTCATTCCCATTCGCATGATGACCACCACCACCATGACTGAGCAGCCATCCGGCATCGCCCTGCTGCGCCTGATGGCGTGGCTGTCGCCGGCCTTTCCGGTCGGCGGTTTCTCCTACAGCCACGGCCTCGAACGCGCGGTGCAGGACGGTCTTGTGGCCGACAGGCAAAGCCTCGCCGCCTGGCTGGAGACGCTGGTCGAGATGGGCTCGGGCTGGAACGACGCCGTGCTGTTTGCCGAGAGCTGGCGCCGCGCCAGCGAGCTCGGCGATCTCGGCGAGATCGCGGCCGTCGCCGAAGCATTGGCAGGCTCGCGCGAGCGCCATGCCGAGACCATGCTGCAGGGCGCGGCCTTCCTCAAGGCAGCCTCGGCCTGGCCCAGTCCTGTGCTGGGGCGCCTGCCGGCCGATTGCCCTTACTGCGTCGCTGTCGGCGCCGTTGCCGGCGGCAACGGCATTGGCCTGACGGACGCGCTCTCCGCCTTCCTGCAGGCCTTCTTCTCCAACCTCGTCCAGGTGGCGATCCGGCTCGGCGTCGTCGGCCAGGTCGACGCTACGGCATCGTTAGCCGGCTTCGAGCCGCTGGCGCTGGCGACGGCCGCCCGCGCCGCCACTTCTTCGCTCGACGATCTCGGCGGCTGCGCCTTCGTCTCCGACGTCATGGCAATGCGGCACGAAACCCAGTACTCCCGGTTGTTCCGCTCATGATCGTGCTCGCCTTCGCGCTCTCGCTCGTCCTGCTCCTCATCACCGCGCTGCATGTCTATTGGGGCATCGGCGGCATCTGGCCGGGCACCGATGCCAAGTCATGCGCCCGAGCCGTCGTCGGCTTCCGCGGCGTCGACGAGATGCCGTCGCCTGGCGCCAGCTTTGCCGTCGCCGCCTGCCTTGGCCTGGCGACGCTGTGGCCACTGGCGCTCGAGGGCGTCTTTGCCTCGCCCTTTCCCAAGCCTGGCCTGGCCGCCACTTCGCTGCTCATCGCGCTGGTCTTCCTCGGGCGCGGCACTGCCGGCTTCACACCATGGTGGCGCCGGCTGGCGCCCGAACAGCCTTTCGCACGGCTCGACCAGCGCCTCTATTCGCCGCTCTGCCTGCTGATCGGAGCAGGCTTCGCAATCCTCGCCATCACGGAGTTTTCCGCATGACCCAGGCCAATGGCCCCCTTCGCATCGGCATCGGCGGTCCCGTCGGCTCCGGCAAGACGACGCTCACCGAAAAGCTTTGCAAGGCGCTGCGCGACGACTTCTCCATCGCCGTCATCACCAACGACATCTACACCAGGGAAGACGCCATGATGC
This sequence comes from Mesorhizobium sp. M4B.F.Ca.ET.143.01.1.1, assembly GCF_004792275.1. Classification (NCBI taxonomy): domain Bacteria; kingdom Pseudomonadati; phylum Pseudomonadota; class Alphaproteobacteria; order Hyphomicrobiales; family Phyllobacteriaceae; genus Mesorhizobium; species Mesorhizobium sp. M4B.F.Ca.ET.143.01.1.1. The sequence continues at coordinate 108,310 of NZ_SRSR01000016.1, read as the reverse complement.
TGGCCCGCCTGCAGGCGCTGCCGGAGGAGCGCATCGTCGGCGTCGAGACGGGGGGGTGCCCACACACCGCCATCCGCGAGGACGCCTCGATCAATCTGCAGGCGATCGCCGAACTGAACCGCAAATTTCCGGACCTCGACGTCATCTTCATCGAATCCGGCGGCGACAATCTTGCCGCCACCTTCTCGCCCGACCTCGCCGACCTCACGCTCTATGTCATCTCGGTCTGCCAGGGCGAGGAGATCCCGAGGAAGGGCGGGCCGGCCATCACCCGCTCCGATTTCCTCGTCATCAACAAGAGCGATCTGGCGCCCTATGTGAACGTCAACCTCGAAATCATGGAGAGCGACGCCGCCCGCATGCGCGGCAAGCGGCCGTTCGGCTTCACCGACCTGTCGCGCGGCAAGGGCCTCAAGGAGGTGATCGAGTTCATCGTCGAGCATGGCGGGTTGCAGTCGGCGCGCCCGGCCGCCTGACCCACGAGTTTGCCGTTGCTGGCTGGCCTTCAGCGCGGCATTGTCGCCAAAACCGGAGGATTTTCGATGAGCATCGCCCGCCTGCAGAAGGAACCGCTGAGCAACCTGCCCTTCTACGAGGAGCGCGTCGACCTCGCCTGCGCCTTCCGCTGGACGGCACGGCTCAACATGCATGAGGCGGTGGCCAATCATTTCTCGCTGGCCGTCAACGACGACGGCACCAGATTCCTGATGAACCCCAACCAGGTGCATTTCTCGCGCATCAAGGCGAGCGACCTGCTGCTGATCGACGCCAACGATCCCGCCACGCTCTCCGGCCCCAATGCGCCGGACCCGACGGCCTGGGGCCTGCATGGCGCCATCCATCGCAACGTGCCGCATGCGCGCTGCGTCATGCATGTGCACTCGATTCACGCCACCGTGCTCGCCTCGCTGGCCGACTCTCGCCTGCCGCCGATCGACCAGAACTCGGCCACCTTCTTCAACCGTCATGTCGTCGACGCCCATTATGGCGGGCTGGCCTTCGAGGAGGAGGGCGAGCGCTGCTCGCAGCTTCTGACCGATCCCAAGGTGAAGGTCATGGTCATGGGCAATCATGGCGTGCTGGTCATCGGCGACACTGCCGCCGACACCTTCAACCGCATGTTCTATTTCGAGCGCGCCGCCGAGACATACATCAAGGCGCTATGGACCGGCCGTCCGCTGCGCACCCTGTCCGACGCCATCGCCGAAAAGACCGCGGCTGAAGCCAACAACTATCCGGGCCAGGCCGAACGCCATCTCGCCGAGCTGAAGGCGATCCTCGACGAGCAGGAACCGGCCTACCGGAACTGAGGCCTCTTCCTTCTCCCCGTCACGCATACGCCATGCACACATCTTCTGTGACTGGCGTGACTGATCAGGCCGAGGCTTGATCGCCACGTGGTTCCCCCAATCCGTCGCTGCTTCGCAGCGCCACCTTTCCCCCTCCGGAGGGAAAGGAAGGGAGCGTTGACGGCAAAAAGCTTGGTGCCTTTCCTCTACCCCGTCGATCGGGGGAGAGGTGGCTCGGCGAAGCCGAGACGGAGTGGGGGTCGACCAGCGCTACATTAGACAATCCATGCGCCAAGCTACACGGTATCGCCAATGACCAGCCGCTTAGGATGACGGCGCCGACGCTTACGAGTTCGCTTAGAGCCCCAATTGCGCCCGCAATTCATCAGCGCTGTTGATCACCACGGCCCCCGGCGGCCCAGCCATCGGCGCTTCCGGCCAGAACATCGTGCGCATCCCCGCCGCAAGGCCGGCCATGGCGCCGGTCAGGCTGTCGTCGACCGCGACGGATTGCGCCGGATCGACCTCGGCCAGATGAGCGGCGCGCAGGAACGGCTCGGGATAGGGCTTGCCTTCGCGCACGTCGTTGCGGCTGATCGTCTTCATACCGGGGTAGATCAGGCCCACGGCGCGCAGATTGGCGTCGACGATCAGCCGGTCGGAATTGGAGACAACCGCTTGCTCGACACCGCGTTCGCGCAATTCGTTGAAGATCTCGATCGCGCCCGGGCGCGGCTTCAGCGTCTCGGCCAGCGGCAGGTAGTGATCGTATTTGCGCACGATCCAGTCGTCGAACGGCAGGTCGAGCCCGAATTCGGCGCGCAGCATTTCATAGACCGGCCATGCGGCGACGCCCAGCACCCGCTCATGCAGATTGGTCGGCGGCGCGATGCCGACGCTGCGCAGGGCCGCCACCAGAGCCGCCTCGTGCAACGGTTCGCTGTCGACCAGCGTCCCGTCCATATCCCAGAAAACCGCTTTCGGCGTCATGCAAGGCTCCTTTGCCGATCCCCTTAATCGGTTTGCGTGCCGAGATAAACCGTCAAGCAGGCCTTCCTTTGCCGCCGTCCCCATTCCCGGTCGCATCGCAAGTGCAGGCAATTGCCCTGTCGATAGACAATTGCGCGTTGGCACATTCCCTGTAAGCTAGTGGTACCCGCGCCCTGTTGGGCGGGTTTGGGAGGCAGAAGTGAATTCGCGGCAGGACAGCGGCAGCAACCGGTTGGACGACGCGGCGCGCGCCGGCTGGCTGTATTATGTTGCCGGCAACACGCAGGACCAGATCGCCTTGACGCTTGGCATTTCCCGGCAGACGGCGCAGCGGCTGGTGTCGCTGGCGGTCTCGGAAGGGCTGATCAAGGTGCGTGTCGACCATCCGATCGCCAATTGCCTCGACCTGGCGGCGCGGCTCAAATCGCGCTTCGCGCTCGATCTGGTCGAAGTGGTGCCGAGCGATCCCACCTCGTCCTCGACGACGATCGGCGTCGCCGAGGCGGCGGCGGCGGAAATCGAGCGGCGGCTGCGTTCCCCGGAACCCCTGGTCATGGCGATCGGCACCGGGCGCACGCTGAAGGCGGCGATCGAGCAATTGCCGCCGATGGAATGCCCGCAGCACAAGGTGGTGTCGTTGACCGGCAACATCTCGCCGGACGGCTCCGCCGCCTTCTACAACGTCATCTTCACCATGGCCGACAGGGTCAAGGCGCGCTCCTTCCCGATGCCGCTGCCGGTCATCGCCTCCTCGCCGGAAGAGCGCGACATGCTGCTCAGCCAGCCGATGATCCAGCCGACGCTGGCGCTGGCGGCGGAAGCCGACGTTACCTTCGTCGGCATCGGCGATCTCGGCCCCAAGGCCCCGCTCTACGAGGACGGCTTCATTTCCGAGGGCGAGTTGAAGTCGCTGCAGAAAGCCGGCGGCATCGCCGAGATCGTCGGCTGGGTGTTCGACCGCGAGGGCCGCATGATCGACGGCATCACCAATGACCGCGTCTCTTCGGCGGCGTTGCCGTCGCGCGAAAGGTCGCTGGTCATCGCCCTCGCCATGGGCGAGCGCAAATTGCCCGGCATCCTCGCCGCCGTGAACCGGCGTCTGGTCAACGGCCTCATCACCGACGAGCGAACCGCGACAGCCTTGCTTGGCGCATGATCTGCGCCTCGGGTTCGGAGCCGTTCATGCGCCAAGCCAGCAGGTGCCCCGATCTCCGATAAAATCAGCAGGGCCTAATTGTAGGGATCGAAATTGCCGTTGCCGTCCAGCAAGCCCATGTCGCGCTGCAGGTGCGGCGACAGCTCCCTGATGTCGAGATAGGCCCGCCGCTTCGCCCGATGGTGCGCAAATCCACGCACAAGCCATGAAAACCAAGCCTGGCCTGGAACGAGAAGCAGTTTTTCCTGTACCGTGGTCATGATCGTCAGCCTTCGCTATGTCTGGACGAGAGGTGTCGTCGACCCCAGATATCGGTCCGATCGGCCGCTGCGACCAATCAAACGTCGATCACGGCCCATAAGGAGGCCTTATGCCCGAACTCAGCTCACGGCAGCTCGCCCAGCTCCCGCCGCTCGCCGCGATCCGGGTCTTCGAGGCTGTGGCGCGGCATCTCTCCTTCACCAAGGCGGCCGCCGAGCTCGGCATGACGCAAGCCGCGGCGAGCTACCAGATCAAGCTGCTCGAGGAGCGCGTCGGCTCGCCGCTGTTCCTGCGCAAGCCCAAGCAGATCGTGCTGACCGAAGCCGGTCAGCGCCTGGCGCCGGCGGTCAGCGAGGCCTTCGCCCTGTTGAGCGGCGCCTATGCCGCGGCCCGCGGCGGCGCCGACGGCGTGCTCTGCGTCTCGACGCTGCTCACCTTCGCGTCGAACTGGCTCGCCCGGCATCTCGGCTCCTTCCAGGTCGCGCATCCCTCGCTCGCCGTCCGCCTCGACACCTCGAACCGCCTGGTCGACTTCGCCCGCGAGGACATCGACATCGCCATCCGCTCGGGCGGCGGCACCTGGCCGGGCGTCGAGGTGCACAGGCTGTTCAATGCCGATTTCACCCCTGTGCTCAGCCCGGAGCTTGCCGCCAGCATCGGCGGCGTCCGGGAACCGGCCGATCTCCTGCGCCTGCCGATCCTCGATCCCGGCGACATCTGGTGGCGGGACTGGTTCACCGCCGCCGGCCTGCCGGTCGAGGAGCTGGCCAGGCGCCCCAACACCAGCATGGGCGCCCAGGCCTATGAGGCCAATGCCGCGATCGCCGGCCAGGGCGTGGCGATCGTGACCAGGGCGCTGTTCAAGGCGGAGCTCGCCGACGGCCGCCTGATCCAGCCTTTCGATCTGGTCGGCGACGATGGCCATGCCTATTGGCTGGTCTATCCTACGGCGCGCCGCAACGTGCCGAAGATCCGCGCCTTCCGCGACTGGATCCTGGCCGAGATCGCCTGCCAATAGGCTGATCGCGAAAGCCCGTCCCTGGCCAACCCCGTCGCGCCTCTTCATGCATCTGCCCGTGCGCTTTTGCGTGTCGGCGCACGGGTCACTTGTGCTGCGCTGCAGCATCGAATCCGGCTTGACATAATTCACATCAGATGAGTAATTGCTCACAGCCAAGGCAAATGCTCACTTGGTTTATGGGAGGAATTTGATGAAACTTCGCACGCTCACCCTGGGCCTGTTGTCGGCCAGCGCTCTTGCGTTCGCCGCGCACGCCGAATCCATCACCATCGCCACCGTCAACAATGCCGACATGGTCCGCATGCAGACGCTGACCGACGACTTCAGCAAGGCTAACCCCGACATCACGCTCAACTGGGTCACGCTTGAAGAAAACGTGCTGCGCGAGCGCGTCACCACCGACATCGCCACCAAGGGCGGCCAGTACGACGTCATGACCATCGGCACCTACGAGGTTCCGATCTGGGCCAAGCAGAGCTGGCTGCTGCCACTCGACAAGCTCGGTGACGACTATGACGTCAAGGACATCCTGCCGGCTATCGCCGGCGGCCTTTCGGTCGACGGCAAGCTCTATGCGGCGCCCTTCTACGGCGAGAGCTCCTTCGTCATGTACCGCAAGGATCTGATGGAGAAGGCCGGGCTCACCATGCCCGAAGCGCCGACCTGGGACTTCATCAAGCAGGCCGCCGACAAGATGACCGACCGCGCCAATGGCGTGAACGGCGTCTGCCTGCGCGGCAAGGCCGGCTGGGGCGAGAACATGGCCTTCCTGACCGCCATGTCGAACTCATTCGGCGCCCGTTGGTTCGACGAGAACTGGAAGCCGCAGTTCGACCAGCCGGAATGGAAGAACGCGCTGCAGTTCTATGTCGACCTGATGAAGGCCGACGGCCCCGAGGGCGCCTCGTCCAACGGCTTCAACGAGAACCTGGCGCTGTTCCAGCAGGGCAAGTGCGGCATGTGGATCGATGCCACGGTCGCCGCATCCATGGTCTCCGATCCGAAGAGCTCGAAGGTCGCCGACAAGGTTGGCTATGCGCTGGCGCCCGACAATGGCCTCGGCAAGCGCGGCAACTGGCTGTGGGCATGGTCGCTGGCCATTCCCGCCGGCACGCAGAAGGCTGACGCGGCGCAGAAGTTCGTCTCCTGGGCAACCAGCAAGCATTACTCCGAGCTCGTCGCTTCCAAGCTAGGCTGGGCCAGCGCTCCTCCTGGCACGCGCACCTCGCTCTACAACAACGCCGAGTACCAGAAGGCGGCGCCCTTCGCCAAGATGACGCTGGACTCCATCAACGCGGCCGACCCGACGCATCCGACGGTCAAGCCGGTGCCCTATGTCGGCGTGCAGTTCGTCGCCATTCCTGAGTTCCAGGGTCTCGGCACCACTGTCGGCCAGCTGTTCTCGGCGGCACTCGCCGGCCAGTCGAGCGTCGACGACGCGCTGAAGCAGGCTCAGGACGCAGCCACCGCGGCGATGACCGAAGGCGGCTACATCAAGTAAGGCTCCTCCCGGTGCCGAACGCCGGTAGCGCATCATGACCGGCATTGGCCGCCCGAATCCCAGTCGGGCGGCCACCTTCACAATCTCGGAAATTGTGACACAACTCTAAAATCCGGCTGACATTTGGAGGGTGACCGTCATGGCTACTCAGCAGACCCGTTCGCTTGCCCGCTTCATGATGGCGCCATCGGTGATCCTACTGTTCGTCTGGATGATCGTGCCGCTTGCCTTCACGCTCTGGTTCTCGTTCCTGCAATACAATCCGCTGAACCCGATCCGCGACGGTTTTGTCTGGTTCTCCAACTACAAGCTGTTCTACTCCAACCCCGCATTCTTTGCGGCCATTCTCAACACGCTGACCATCGTCGTCAGCGTGCTGGTGATCACGGTGGTCGGCGGCATCCTCCTGGCGATGCTCATCGACCAGCCGATGTGGGGACAAGGCATCGTCCGCATCCTCGTCATCTCGCCGTTCTTCGTCATGCCGCCGGTAGCGGCGCTGGTCTGGAAGAACATGATCATGCACCCGCAATACGGCGTCTTCGCCGATATTGCGCGCTTCTTCGGCGGCCAGCCGATCGACTGGTTCGGCCAGCATCCGCTGACCGCCGTCATCATCATCGTCGCCTGGCAGTGGCTGCCCTTCGCCACGCTGATCCTGTTGACCTCGCTGCAGTCGCTCGACGGCGAGCAGAAGGAGGCGGCCGAGATGGACGGCGCCGGCTTCCTCAGCCGCTTCATCTATCTGACGCTGCCGCACATGTCGCGCGCCATCACCGTCGTCATCCTGATCCAGACGATCTTCCTGCTCTCGGTCTACGCCGAGATCCTGGTCACCACCAATGGCGGCCCCGGCTACGCCTCCACCAACCTGCCCTTCCTCGTCTATCAGAAGGCGCTGCTCGAATTCAAAATCGGCCAGGCGTCCGCCGGTGGCGTGATCGCCGTCATTCTCGCCAACATCGTCGCCTTCTTCGCCATGCGCGCAGTCGGCAAGAACCTCGATAAGTAAGGGAGGATAAGATGGCACGCGCAGTCACCACCCAGCACAAGACGATCGCCACGGTGGCGGCCTGGATCGTCGCCCTGCTGATCTTCTTCCCGATCCTCTACACGATCATCACTTCGTTCAAATCGGAGCAGGAGGCGATCCAGGGCTTCGCCCTGATCCCTTCGGGGACGTTCGAGAGCTATTCCGAGGTCCAGGCGCAGAGCGGCTATTTCAAGTTCTTCCTGAATTCGGTGATCCTGTCGGTTGGCTCGACCATCCTGGCGCTCATCATCGCCATCCCGGCGGCCTGGTCGATGGCCTTCTCGCCGACCAAGCGCACCAAGGACATCCTGATGTGGATGCTGTCCACCAAGATGATGCCGGCGGTCGCGGTGCTGTTCCCGATCTACCTGATCTTCCGCGACACCGGCTTGCTCGACAGCCGCGTCGGTCTGATGGTCATGCTGATGCTGATCAACCTGCCGATCGTGGTGTGGATGCTCTACACCTATTTCCGCGAGATCCCGGGCGAGATCCTGGAGGCGGCGCGCATGGACGGCGCCTCGCTGTGGAACGAGATCGTCTATGTGCTCACCCCGATGGCGGTGCCGGGCATTGCCTCCACCATGCTCTTGAACATCATCCTGGCCTGGAACGAAGCCTTCTGGACGATCCGGCTGACCACCACCGAGGCGGCGCCGCTGACCGCCTTCATCAGCTCCTTCTCCAGCCCGCAAGGCCTGTTCTGGGCCAAGCTGTCGGCGGCCTCGACGCTGGCCATCGCGCCGATCCTGATCATGGGCTGGTTCAGCCAGAAGCAGCTGGTGCGCGGCCTGACGTTCGGCGCGGTGAAGTAGTAGGGCGCCGCAAGCGGCGGACGACGGACAATAATCCCTCGGGGAGGAAACCATGGGAAACATCACGCTCAAGAACGTCTCCAAATCCTTTGGGTCGACGACGATCATTCCGAACATCGACCTGGTCATCGAGGATGGCGAGTTCGTCGTGTTCGTCGGTCCGTCGGGCTGCGGCAAGTCCACGCTGCTCAGGCTGATCGCCGGGCTGGAGGACACCAGCGGCGGCACCATCAACATCGACGGCCGCGACGTCACCGGCGAGGCGCCGGCCAAGCGCAAGCTGGCCATGGTGTTCCAGTCCTATGCGCTCTATCCGCACATGACGGTCGCCAAGAACATCGCCTTCCCGCTGAAGATGGCGGGCGAGGACCAGGCGACCATCGACAAGAAGGTCAAGGACGCCGCGCGGGTGCTCAACCTCACCAACTACCTCGAGCGTCGTCCGGGCCAGCTCTCCGGCGGCCAGCGCCAGCGCGTCGCCATCGGCCGCGCTATCGTGCGCCAGCCTTCCGCCTTCCTGTTCGACGAGCCGCTGTCCAACCTCGACGCCGCACTTCGCGGCACCATGCGCCTCGAGATCAGCGAACTGCACCACCAGCTCAAGACGACGATGATCTACGTCACCCACGACCAGGTCGAGGCCATGACCATGGCCGACAAGATCGTCGTGCTCAACGCCGGCAATGTCGAGCAGGTCGGCTCGCCGATGGAGCTCTACAAGACGCCGAAGAACCTGTTCGTCGCCGGCTTCATCGGCTCGCCGAAGATGAACCTGATCGAAGGCGCGCCGGCGGCGAAATACAGCGCCAAGACCATCGGCATCCGCCCCGAGCACATGAACATCTCGACCACGGCCGGCGACTGGAAGGCCTCCGTCGGCGTCGCCGAGCATCTCGGTTCCGATACATTCCTGCATGTCCATGCCGACGGCGTCGGCACCTTGACGGTGCGCGCCGACGGCGAACTCGCGGTCCATCATGGCGACACCATCTATCTGACGCCCGACCAGGCCAAGCTGCATCGCTTTGGCCCGGACGGAAAGGCGATGGCCCGGTGAGGCTCAAAGGCAAATCGGCGCTGATCACCGGGTCGGCGCGCGGCATCGGCAAGGCGTTCGCCGAAGCCTACGCGCGCGAGGGTGCGACAGTGGCGGTTGCCGACATCGATCTGGCGGCGGCCGAAAAGACGGCGGCCGCTATCGGCGACAAGGCCTACGCCGTCAAGCTGGACGTCACCGATCAGGCCTCCATCGAGGCGGCGGTGAAAGCGGTGGAGACCAGGACCGGCGGCCTCGACATTTTGATCAACAACGCCGCCATCTTCGACCTCGCGCCGATCGTCGAGATAACCAGGGCGAGCTACGACAAGCTGTTTTCGGTCAACGTCGCCGGCACGCTGTTCATGCTGCAGGCTGCTGCCCGTTCGATGATCGCCAGGGGCAAGGGCGGCCGGATCATCAACATGGCAAGCCAGGCCGGCCGGCGCGGCGAGCCGCTGGTCGCCGTCTACTGCGCCACCAAGGCCGCCGTTATCTCGCTCACCCAGTCGGCTGGGCTCGATCTGATCAAGCACCGCATCAACGTCAACGGCATCGCTCCCGGCGTCGTCGACAGCGACATGTGGGACCACGTCGATGCGCTGTTCGCCAGATACGAGAACCGGCCGAAGGGCGAGAAGAAGCGGCTGGTCGGCGAGGGCGTGCCCTACGGGCGCATGGGCAAGCCGGAAGACCTCGCCGGCATGGCCGTGTTCCTGGCCAGCGACGAGGCCGAATACATCGTCGCCCAGACCTACAATGTCGACGGCGGCCAATGGATGAGTTGACGGGGATGAGTTGAGGGGGAAAGGCGCCTCTCCCTTCCTCCGGGGAGAGGCTGCCGCCGGGGCATGCGGGGGCGGCATGAATGCTGGCAGGCAAATGCCGCCCCTCGCTGCCGCTCCTTCTCCCGAGGGTTGGGAGAATTGTCAGGCCATGTATCGGCCAAAGGGTAAAAGCAGATGACCGTGAAACTCTCTTCCTCGAACCTCGCCAAGCTCCCCCCGAAGGTCTCCGGTCCGAACTATGACCGTGCCAGGCTCAAGGCCGGGATCGTGCATTTCGGCGTTGGCAATTTTCATCGCTCGCACCAGGCCGTCTATCTCGACGACCTGTTCAACGCGGGCCTCGGCCACGACTGGGCACTGATCGGCGCCGGCGTCTTCGCCGGCGAGAAGATCGGCCGCGGCAAGCTCGAGGAACAGGACTGGCTGACCACGGTGGTCGAGCAGGACCAAGGCCATATGAGCGCCCGCGTCACCGGCGCCATGATCGATTTCCTGATGCCGGGCGAAGCGGCCGCGATCATCGAGCAGCTTGCCGACCCGGCGATCCGGATCGTCTCGCTGACCATTACCGAAGGCGGCTATTTCATCGATCCGGCTTCCGGTGTCTTCAACCCGACCCATCCCGACATCGTCGCCGATGCTCAGCCGGGTGCGGAGCCGAAGACCGTATTCGGCCTCATCCTTGCAGGGCTGGTGCGCCGCCGCGCCGACGGCATCGTGCCGTTCACCGTCATGTCCTGCGACAACATCCCCCATAACGGCCATGTCACCTCCGACGGCGTCATCGGCCTGGCGCGGCTGATCGACGAGGATCTGGCCAACTGGGTACGGGACAACGTCGCCTTTCCGAACGGCATGGTCGACCGCATCACGCCGGCCACGACAGACCGCGAGCGCGGCATCCTGGCCAGCGATTTCGGACTGGAGGACAACTGGCCGGTGTTCTGCGAGCCGTTCCGCCAATGGGTGCTGGAGGATCATTTCACCGCCGGCCGGCCGGCGCTGGAAAAGGTCGGCGTGCAGTTCGTCGGCGATGTCGCGCCCTACGAGTTGATGAAGATCCGTATCCTCAATGGCGGTCATGCCACGATCGCCTATCCGGCCGGACTGATGGACATCCACTTCGTCCACGAGGCGATGCAGGAGCCGCTGGTGCGCGGCTTCCTCGCCAAGCTGGAACGCGACGAGATCATTCCGACCGTGCCGCCGGTGCCGGACACGGTGCTGGAGGACTATTACCAGCTCATCGAGCGCCGCTTCTCCAACCCCAAGATTGGCGACACCATCCGCCGGCTCTGCCTCGACGGCTCCAACCGGCAGCCGAAATTCATCATCCCGACCATCGCCGACCGGCTAAAGGCGGGCAAGGGCGTCGCCGGCCTCGCGTTGGAATCGGCGCTGTGGTGCCGCTACTGCTTCGGCACCACCGACAGTGGCGTCGTTATCGAGCCCAACGATCCGAATTGGGATCGCCTGCAGGCGACCGCCAGGACGGCGAAGGATGCGCCCGGCGCCTGGCTGGCCATGGAGGACATCTATGGCGATGTCGGCCGCTCCGCCGCCTTCGCCGAGGCCTTTGCCCATGCGCTCAACGTCTTGTGGGCAAACGGCGCGCGCGAGACGCTGACGCGCTATCTCGCCGGCAAGCTCTGAAGCCACCGGAAGCAGCCAGGATGACGCCCGAACTGGTCATCTTCGACTGCGACGGCGTGCTGGTCGACAGCGAGGCGCTTTCGGTCTCTGCACTGCTCGGCATGATCGCGCTCGCGGGTGGTACGGTCTCGGAGGATGCCGCCTACGAGCATTTCCTCGGCAAGAGCATGAAGAGCGTGCGCGAGATCCTCGGCAGCGAGTTCGGGCTCGAGATCAGCGACCAGCACCTCACCGCGATGCGCGTCGACCTGATGCGCAAATTCCGTGAGGAGTTGAAGCCGATCCCCGGCATCAGGGAGGTGCTGCCGAGACTTGGCCTGCCGTTCTGCGTCGCCTCTTCCGGCACGCTGGAGCGCATCCGCTACGCGCTCGATGTCACCGGGCTGCTCGGCCTTCTGGAACCGCATCTGTTCAGCGCCGCCATGGTCAAGCGCGGCAAGCCGGCGCCGGACCTTTTCCTTCATGCCGCTGCCTGCATGCGGGCAAAACCACGCAAATGCCTGGTCATCGAGGACAGCCCGGCCGGCGTCGCCGCGGCCCGCGCCGCGGGCATGCGTGTCTTTGCCTTCACCGGCGGCTCGCATGCCGACAACCCCGCCTTGAAAGCGCGGCTTGCGTCGACCGAACCGGACTTTATATTCGCTGACATGCTGCAATTGCCCGATCTGATTGCAGGCCTGGGAGCGAGAGTAAAAGCATCTTGACCAACAGTTTCGTTTGCGCGGTCGATGTCGGCACCGGGAGCGCCCGCGCGGGCATTCTCGACGTCAATGGCATCTTGCTCGGGCGCGCCGATCATCCGATCGCCATGCATCAGCCCAAGGCCGATCACGCCGAGCATGATTCGCGCGATATCTGGTCGGCGGTCTGCAAGGCCGTGCGCGCCGCCGTCGCCAAGGCGGGGATCGCGGCCGATGACGTCGTCGGCATTTCCTTCGACGCCACCTGCTCGCTCGTGGTGCGTGGCAGGGATAGCGAACAGCTCAGCGTGTCGGTCACCGGCGAAAAGCGCTGGGACACCATCGTCTGGCTCGACCACCGCGCCATCGCCGAGGCCGACGAGTGCACGGCGAGCGGCCACGCCGTGCTCGACTATATCGGCGGCGTCATGTCGCCGGAAATGGCGACGCCGAAGCTGATGTGGTTGAAGCGCCATCTGCCAGCAACGTGGAACGAAGCCGGCTATCTGTTCGACCTCACCGATTTCCTGACCTGGAAGGCCACCGGCTCGCTGGCGCGTTCGCAATGCACCCTGACCGCCAAATGGACCTATCTGGCGCATGAGCAGACAAGCTGGCGGCGCGACTTCTTCGAGACCGTCGGCCTCGGCGATTTGTTCGAGCACGGCAATTTGCCGGAGAAGGCCAGCCCGGTCGGCGCCGATATCGGCCCGTTGACGGCGCAAGCGGCGGCCGAGCTTGGCCTGAGCGAAAAATGCCGGGTCGGCGCCGGCGTCATCGACGCCTATGCCGGCGCGCTCGGCGTGCTCGGCGGCTTTGCCGGCGACCAGAAGAACATCAGCCGACATCTGGCGCTGATCGCCGGCACCTCCTCTTGCGTCATGGCGATGTCGCCCGACCCGCAGCCCTTCGCCGGCGTCTGGGGGCCCTATTATGGCGCGGCGCTGCCGACGCTCTGGCTCTCGGAAGGCGGCCAGTCGGCCACCGGCGCGCTGCTCGACCACATCATCCGCTGGCATGGCGCCGGCGGCGAGCCGAATACAGCGATGCATGCCAGGATCGCCAGCCGCGTCGCCGAACTGCGCGCCGCCGAGGGCGAGGCATTAGCGGCGAGACTGCACGTGCTGCCGGATTTCCACGGCAACCGCTCGCCGCTGGCCGACCCGCACGCCGTCGGCGTCGTCAGCGGCCTGACGCTGGACTCCTCCTTCGACAGCCTGTGCAAGCTCTACTGGCGCACCGCCGTCGGCATCGCGCTCGGTGTGCGCCACGTGCTGGAAGCGCTGAACGAGAACGGCTATTTGATCGACACGCTGCACGTCACCGGCGGCCACACCAAGAACCCGCTGCTGATGGAACTCTACGCCGATGCCACCGGCTGCACTGTCATCGAGCCGCTGGCCGACGAGGCGGTCTTGCTCGGCACCGGCATGGTGGCGGCCACCGCCGCCGGGCTCTATACGGATCTGAACGCCGCCTGTGTCGCCATGCAGCAGGGCGGCAGGAAGCGCGCCGCCAATCCGGCGGCCGGCGCCCGCTTCGACCGCGACTACCGCATCTTCCTGGAGATGCACCGGCAGCGGCAGGCGCTCGACGCGATCAGCTGAGCAGGCTGCCGTTTCGTTCCGGCTTGCGCAGCGAGGCGCCGGATGTCGCGTCGAACAGATGGATGCTTTCCTCGTCGAATGTGTAGCGCACAGGCGCGCGCAACGCTGGGCATTCGCGCGCCGGCACCAACGCGCTGATCTCCTTGCCGCCGGAGCCGAACGTCACCAGCGCGTCATTGCCGTGGAATTCGATGAGGTCCGCGGTGCCCTGCAGCAGGTTCCGCCCGGCATCGGCGCCTGCCGTCTTCAGGTCGGGAGGCCGGATCCCGAGCACGGCGCGATCGCCATGCTGGAGATGGAAGGCCGAGCCGTCCAGCGAAAGCACCGTTCCGGCGCCGGTAAGCGACCAGCCGTCTCCCGCGCGGCCGACCGTCACCTCGACGAAATTCATGTTCGGCGTGCCGATGAAGCCGGCCACGAACAGGTTGCCGGGCCGGCGATAGATCTCCGCCGGCGAGCCGACCTGCTCGATGACGCCATCCCTGAGCAGCACGATGCGGTCGGCCAGCGTCATCGCCTCGAGCTGGTCGTGGGTGACGTAGACGGTCGTCGTCTTGAGCGACTGGTGCAGCCTTGCGATCTCGATGCGCATATGGTTGCGCAGCTTGGCGTCGAGATTGGACAGCGGCTCGTCGAACAGGAACACTTTCGGCGTCTTGATCATGGCGCGCGCGATCGCAACGCGTTGCTGCTGGCCGCCGGAAAGCTCGGTCGGCTTGCGGCCGAGATAGGGGTCGAGCCCCAGCGTCCGGGAAACCGCCTCGACCCGTTTCACGATCTCGGCCGCCGGCACTTTCTGCCGTCGCAGCCCGAAGGCGATGTTGTCGAAGATCGTCATATGTGGATAGAGCGCGTAGTTCTGGAACACCATGGCGATGCCGCGGTCGCCGGGCTCGAGGTCGTTGACCACCTTGCCGCCGATCGAGACCTCGCCGCCAGTGATGTCCTCCAGCCCGGCGAGCATCCTGAGCAGCGTGGACTTGCCGCAGCCTGACGGGCCGAGGAACACGACGAATTCGTGCTCTTCTATGCTGAGATTGAGATCTCGGATGACGGCGGTTGCGCCGTAGGCCTTGTCGACATGGGAGCAAACGATCGCGGACATGGTCAGCCCTTCTCGCCGGTAAGCAGGATCTGCAGCTTGACGTCCTGCGGGTTGCCCTCGGCCGCCCGCTCGAAGGCCTTGATGCTGTCCGAGAAATCATATGTGCCGGTGATCAGCGGCTTGAGGTCGACCTTGCCGGAGGCGATCAATTGCAGGGCGCGGTCGAAGATGTTGGCGTAGCGGAACACCGTCTCGATGCGCGCTTCCTTCGAGATCGCCGCCGGCACGTCGAGGCTGACCGGCTCCACCGGCAGTCCGACCAGCACCACCGCGCCGCCTGGCCGCACGATGTCGAACAAATTGGCGAAGGCTTTCGGGTTGCCGCTGGCTTCGAATACGATGTCGGCGCCCCAACCGCCGGTCGCGGCCGCGACGGCGTCGACCAGCGACTGCTCGCCGATATTGACCGGCATGATGCCTTGATACTGCGCGGCGATCTTCAGCTTGGGCGCCGAGAAATCGGAGATCAGCACCTTCGAGCAGCCGCCCGCCAGCGCCGCCAGCGCGATCATGATGCCGATCGGGCCGCAGCCGACGACGACGGCGACATCGCCGGGCACGATGCGCGCCCGCGCCGCTGCCTGCATGCCGATGGCGAAGGGTTCGACCATGGCGCCTTCGGCGAAGGAGACATTGTCCGGCAATTTGTAGGTGAAGGCGGCCGGATGCACCGCGAAAGGCGCAAGCACGCCATGCACCGGCGGCGTCGCCCAGAAACGCACGTCCGGATCGACATTGTAGATGCCGAGCTTCGTCGCGCGCGACGACAGGTTAGGCACGCCGGGCTCCATGCAGACGCGGTCGCCGACCTTCAGGCTCGCGACGTTGGCGCCGACCTCGATGATCGTGCCTGACGCCTCATGGCCGAGCACCATCGGCTGGCGCACTATGTAGCTGCCGATGGCGCCGTGCGTGTAGTAGTGCACGTCGCTGCCGCAGACGCCGACGGTGTGGATGGCGATCCTGACGTCGTCCGGTCCGACATCGAGCGGCAGCGCGATCTCGCGCAGCGACAGCTCGCCCTTTTTCTCAAGTACCAGTGCCTGCATCGGGTAATCCTCGCATCAACTCTTCTTTTGCCGGAAAACGGAATTCAGGAAGCCGCTGAGCACGCCGAGGAACAGCAGCGGCGGCAGCGACAGGAGCACGACCGAGGCATTGAGGATGCCCCACGGCACGTTCATGCCTTGCTGCGACAATTCCGAAGCGACGATCGGCAGCGTCTTGGCGTTGGAGCTGGACAGCATCAGCGCGATCAGGAACTCGTTCCAGACCAGCACGAAGCTGAACGCGATGGCGCCGGCGAGCGAGCGCGCCGCGACCGGCAGCGCGATCCGCCAGAACACCGAATAGGCGCCGTAGCCGTCGACGAAGGCCGCTTCCTCAATCTCCTTCGGCACGCTTTGGAAGGCCGGAATGGCGAGCCACATGATCACCGATATGGTGAGCAGCGAATAGGTGACGATCAGCGCCGGCAGCGTGTCGTAGAGGCCGATCTGCAGCCAGATCACCATCAGCGGTATGGCCACCGCCACCGGCGGCAGGAAGCGCAGCGACAAGACGAAGAACTGGATGTCGCCGGCGAAGCGGTTGGGATAGCGCGCCACCGCGTAGGCCGCCGGCAGGCCGAGAACGACGCCGATCAGCACGGCCAAGCCGCAGGCGACGACCGAGTTGTAGAGCCCGGTCATTACGCTGTCGCGGCCGATTATATAGCTGATGTTGGCAAAGGTCGGCGTGAACACCAGGCGCGGCACCCGCGTGATGATATCGACGTTGTTCTTCAGCGCATTGAGCGCCGTCCAGACGAGCGGGAACACGGCGAGGAATCCGGCCAGCGCCAGGATGGCCTTGGCGATCAAGCGGCCCGGTCGCATGCGGTATGGCCTCATGTCTGCACCCGCTTCCACAGCATGGTGAAGGTGATCACGGTGGCGATCATCATCAGCACCGCCATGGCCGACGCGTAGGAGACCTTGCCGGACTCGATGAAGCCTTGCGAGAACGCGTACATGTCGAGCGTCTCGGTCGCCACGCCCGGCCCGCCGCGTGTCATCACATAGATCAGGTCGAAAGAGCGCAGCGATTCGATCATCTTGACGAACATCAGGCTGATCAGCGGCGCCTTGAGCATCGGCAGCGTGACGTAGGCGTGGATCTGCCAGCGCCTCGCATGATCGAGCCGCGCCGCCTCGATCGGCTGCGGCGGCAATGTCTCGAGCAGCTTCAGCACGATCACCGCGAAGAACAGACCCCACTGCCAGACATCGACCGAGGCGACGGCGAACAGGGCGGTCGAGGCCTTGGAGAGTGGATCTAAGATCAGGCCGCCGGTGACCAGCCGGTAGGGATAGGTGGCGATGCCGTAGAGCGGATGATAGGCGAACTTCCACACGAAGGCCGCGGAGACGCGCGGCAGCAGCACCGGGATGATGAACAGCAGGCAGTAGACATTGCGCAGCCGCGGCGACGCCACTTCGAACATCAGCACGCCGAGGCCGATGGCCACCACCATCGTTGCCACGACGGTGACGATCTCCCATTTGACCGAGACCCAGACGGCGTTGAGGAAGCGGCGGTCGAGGAAAAGGTCGGCGAAATTCGAGAACCAGACCCAGGAATAGCCCGGCGAACTCAGCTCGCGGTTCTGCAGGGCGATGACGATGGCGTAGAGCGTCGGCACCATCGACAGCACCAGCAAGATGGCGAGCGTCGGGACAAGAAATGTGACGGGCAGGGAAGAGCGTCGGCGCATGGCCTATCCTCGCGGGCCTTTTCGGTGTTGGCTATCTTGAGAAAACACGCGGCGCGCAGGTCCCGGCATTCCGGCGAATGCCGTGGACCGCGCGCCGCGGCGGGAGGACTACTTCTTCTTCACCAGCTCGTTGGCGTAGGCCTCGAGTTCGTTGAGGCTGCCCTTGATGTCGGTGCGCGTGCCGGTGACCAGCTCCTCGAGGATGATGCCCCAGCGGTCGCCGAGATCCGGCCAGCGCGGATCCTGCCAGAAGTTCACCGCCGTCACCTTGCCGGTTTCGGCCAGCGCCTGGCCGAGATCGGCGCCGTAGATGTCGGCGAATTCCTTGCTGGACAGGATGCTGGTGCGGTTGAGCTCGCCGAACTGGTGCGCGTCGAGCCGGCGCTTTTCGTTCTCCTTCGATGTCGCCCAGGCGACGAACAAGCCGGCGCACTTCTTCGAGGCGTCGTCCGGATTGGCCTTCGTCGCGATGGCGAGGCCATGGCCGTAGCCGCCGCCAGGCAGCGGCGCGGGCGGCGGCAGGAAGCCGACCTTGCCGACCACCTGCGAGGTTTTCGGATCGACTGCCATGCCCGACAGCGGCGTCGATTCGACGAGGATGGCGACCTGGCCGGAGAGGAAGGCGCCGGTCGATTCATCCCAGCTGCCGGTCTGCGTGCCGGGCGCCGAATCCTTGAACAGCTTGAGGTAGGTCTCGGTCGCCTTGACGGCGGCGTCCGAATTGAAAGCCGGCTTGTCGCCGTCGAACCACTTGCCGCCATAGGCCTTGAAGTAGGGCATCCAGCGCCAGACATTGGCGCCCGAGCCGCGCGCGCCACGCAGCGCGATGCCATACATGCCCTTGTCGGCATTGGTCAGCTTCGGCACGTCGGCGAGCAGCTCGTCCAGCGTCTTCGGCGGCTGGATGCCGGCGGCCTCCAGAATGTCCTTGCGATAGACCATCAGGTCGCCACCGCCGGTCAGCGGCGCGAACCAGACCTTGCCGTCATAGGTGGCGACCTTCTGCCGGCCCGGATCGAAATCGGCGAAATCATATTCAGCCGGATAATAATCGGCGAGCGGCGCGATCCAACCGGACGACGCGAACAGCGCGACATTGGCTTCGTCGACATAGTAGACGTTGTAGTTGCCGACGGTGGACGCATCGGCGCGCGACTTTGCCCGGCGGTCGTTCTCGTTGAGGTAGTCGATCTGGAAGCCGGCGCCGGAGAGCTTCTTGAACTCGTCCTTGGAGTCCTCCAGCAGCGTCAGTCCGTCGCGCGGCTGCGCCAGCACCTTGACCGGCGCTGAGCAGACCGGCGCCTGCGCCAGCGCCATCGTTGAAGCGGATGCGGTAAGCACGAAAGCTGCGCCCAGGCTGGCAGCGAGCCGAGTTGATTTCATTGGTTTTTCTCCTCCAGGAATCGTCGCGGGAAGCGGCTGTCCTCGGGCTAAGCGACCCTCACCGTCGCCCGAGCGACTTGCCACCCGTCGCCAAAATGAGGAGTTGCAAAGGGGGAGGCTAGAAGCCCCGTTGCAGCAAACCTGTACTTTTATGCATTGTGCGGCGCAAAAAACCGCCAAGGCGGGACCGACCTGTCACACGAGTATCAGTGCTGTTTTGGGGGTCGGTTCTCGACCGGATCAGGCCCGCATCGCCAGCCGCTGCCGCGACAGCTTGCGGTAGGATGACGGCGTCATCTTGTGCTTGCGCAGGAAGGCGCGGTTGAAGTTGGAAATGTTCATGTAGCCGACCTGGAAGCAGATGTCGGTGATCGGGATGTCGGTATCGGAGAGCAGCTTGCAGGCCTGCCACAGCCTGAGCTTGGCGACATGGTCGCTGAAGCTGTTGCCCGTGTTCTTCTGGAAGAAGCGCGAGAATGTGCTTTCGCTCATCCCGGCCAGCTCCGCCACATCCGGCAGCTTCAGGTCCTCGGCGAAGTGCTGGAACAGATAGGTCAGCGTGCGCTGAATGATGTCGAGCGATTGGGCGTCGAGCAGCGGCGAGAAATCCGGCGACGACAACAGCTCGTATTCGTCGGTGCTGGCCAGGAGGTCGACCAGCTCGAGGAACAGGCAGAGCCGCGGCAGCCCGTGCACCGTGCCCATCCGTTCCATCAGCGCGGCGCCGTCGATTGCCGTCTGTCCGTGGAAGACCATGCCGCGCAGCGACCGCTCCAGGAACGGCTCCAGCTCGCGCAGCTCCGGCAGCAGGCCCGCCGAGCCGCGCAGCCGCTGCGGATCGAACTGCAACACGATATCGCGCCCTTCGATCAGCTCGCCGGGCTGCACGGCCGTCACCCAGTCATGCGGCAGGCCACCGCCGACGATCGCCAGGTAACCCGGCCCGAACTCGCCGATATGATCGCCCACCAGCGCCACGCCCGACGATTTCCTGAGCAAATGGATTTCGTATTCCGGATGGAAGTTCCAGACGTTGCGTTCCCACGGGTAGTCGTCCAGCCGCCACAGGAAACTGTCGCTCGCTTCGGTGACGATATGCTCGAAGGAGGGCACGGTGCGCGGGATCGCGGCGGTATTTTTCCTTTGCCTGAACGTCATCCATTCCTCCCGTCCCGGAAACCCGTAGCAGCCTCCGCGCGGCAAGTGAACGAGGCGCCGGCGCCGCTGGCTCAATGGTTCGCCGCCCGTCCTCCCTTGCCTTCATGTCGCGTTTCGTTCAATAGACGACGCAAACGGCGCCATTTTGCGCCGTTTGTGTGCGGCTTCCGGGCTCTGTCCCGACGCGCCGTGGTCTGAAGAGCAGGACAATGTCTGCGATCGAAGCCGGCGCTCGCGCGCCGGAAAATCTTTGGCGTCAGGAAATCAGGGCAACGCTTGCGCTTGCCTGGCCGATGGTGCTGACCAATCTCGGCCAGACCGCCATGACCGCGACCGACGTCATGATGATGGGTCGGCTGGGGCCGGACACGCTGGCAGCCGGCGCGCTCGGCGCCAACCTCTATTTCATGCCACTGATCTTCGGTCTTGGCCTGATGCTGGCGACCTCGCCGATGATGGCGACCGAGCTCGGTCGCCGCCGCCATTCGGTGCGCGACCTGCGCCGCACCGTGCGCCAGGGCCTGTGGCTGGCGATCCTGATCTCGATCCCGATCTGGGTCTTCCTCTGGCACGGCGAGAGCGTGCTTCTGGCGATGGGCCAGGAGCCCAGGCTGGCGCATCAGGCCGGCATCTATCTGCGCTGGCTGGAATGGGCGGTGCTGCCCTTCTATGGCTATATCGTGCTGCGTTCCTTCATCTCGGCGCTGGAGCGGCCGGGCTGGGCGCTGGTCATCGTCTTCGTCGCCGTCGCCTGCAACGCCTTCTTCAACTGGGTGTTCATGTTCGGCAATCTCGGCGTCGCTGCGATGGGCATTTCCGGCTCCGGCCTCGCCACCACGCTGTCCAGCATGCTGATGTTCTGCGGCCTGGCGGCGGTGCTGCTCGTGGAGAAAAAATTCCGCCGCTACCACCTGTTCGGCCGCTTCTGGCGCTCCGACTGGCCGCGCTTCAAGGGTCTGCTCAGGCTCGGCCTGCCGATCGCCGGCATCCTCGCCTTCGAGGTGACCATCTTCAACGCGGCGGCACTGCTGATGGGCCTGATCGACGCGGACTCGCTTGCCGCGCACGCCATCGCCATCCAGATCGCCTCGATCTCCTTCATGGTGCCGCTCGGCCTCAACCAGGCCGTCACCGTGCGCGTTGGCTTGGCTCATGGGGCCGGCAACCCGGAGGGCGTCTCGCGCGCCGGCTGGACCGCTTTCGTCATCGGCGTTTCCTCCATGGCGTTGATGGGGCTGGTGATGATTCTCTGGCCGCATTTGCTGATCAGCGCCTTCATCGATCTGAGCGATCCGGCCAATGCCAGGGTGATCGCGCTTGCGGTCTCCTTCCTGGCGTTTGCGGCGCTGTTCCAGATCTTCGACGGCGCGCAGGCGGTGGCCGCCGGCATGCTGCGCGGCCTGCACGACACCAAGGTGCCGATGATCTACGCCGCGATCGGCTATTGGGGCATCGGCCTGCCGCTCGGCGTGCTGCTCGCCTTCCATCTCGGCTTCAACGGCGTCGGCATCTGGATCGGCCTGGCGTCGGGGCTGGCCGTGGTGGCCGCGCTTCTGCTGGCGCGCTGGCTGCGGCGCGACCGCATCACGCCGCAGCTCGCCTTCGGGCATTGAAGAGAGCGGCCACCGAGATCGGTGGCCGTTCGTTTCATGGCTTGCTCAATTGCCGTCGGAAGACATGGCGCCCAGCAGCCTGCGGATGTCGCCGAAGCGCGCGATCGAGCCGAACACCAGCGCCGCCACCGCGACGAAGAACACTGACACCGCGGCCATGGTCGGCGTGTAGCCGTAGCGCAGCGCGTTGAAGATCTTGATCGGCAGTGTCTCGGTGGTGAAGCCGATCGTCATGTAGGCGACGATGTATTCGTTGAGCGACAGCACGAAGGCGAAGGCGTAGCCCGAGACGAGATAGGGCAGGATCAACGGCAGCACCACGGTCTTCAAGACGGTGCGGTCGTCGGCGCCCATGGTCGCCGCCGCCTCGACCAGCGAGCGGTCGATCGAGGCGAAACCCAGCGACAGCGTCACCAGCGGCAGCGTCACGAAGAAGATCGCGTGGCTGATGATGGCGGTGAAGAACTGGCCGAACAGCCCGACCGTCGCCCAGAAGCTCAGGAAGCCGAGCGCCGTGATGACCGGCGGCAGGATGAAGGGCGCCAGCCCCAGCACCTGGAAGATGTTCGCCCATGGCGCGATGCGCCGCCACAGGAACCAGGCAAGCGGCAGCGCGATGGCCACCGCGATCGCCGCCGAGCAGACGGCGAGCGTCACCGAATGGATCAGCGCCAGCCGCCATTCCGGATCGGTGAAGATCTGCGCGTACCAGGCGAGCGAGAAGCCGACCGGCGGGAAGGTGAGTTCCTGCCGCGAATTGACCGAGACGCCGGCGACGACGATGAGCGGCGCTGCCAGGAACAGCGCGACGAGGCCGAAATAGAGGCGGCGGAGCCAGGTCTCGATCATAGCGCGTTCTCCCTGCGTCCGACGAGCAGCGTCATGCCGACCAGTGCCAGCGAGATCAGCACCAGGAACACCGCCATCGCCGCCGCGAAAGGCATGTTGGACTGGTAGATCGCCTGGTCGGTGATCAGCACCGAGAGCGTCCAATGCTGCGGCCGCCCGAGGATCTGCGGCAAAAGATAGGAGCCGAGCGCGAAGACGAAGACCATGATCAGCGTCGCCACGATGGTGTTCCTGAGCGCCGGCGCGACAACGTTGAAGAAGGCCCTGACCGGCGAGGCGCCGAGCGTGCGCGCCGCCTCCAGCAAGGTCGGGTCGAGACGGACAAGCGCCGGGTAGAGCACCAGGATCGTGTAGGGCAGCGCCTGGTAGACCATGCCGGTCAGCACCGCGCCGAAGGTCGGCAGCAGCGCCACCGGCTTGTCCATCAGCCCGACCGCCACCAGAAGGTTGGTGATGCCCGCCGTGCGCGAGAACAGCGTCGACCAGGCAAAGCCGATGATGACCTCCGATAGCGACAACACCGACAAGAGGCCGACCAGCCACAGCGTCTGCACGCGGCGCGGCCGCCGGGTCAAAAGGTAGGTGAAGGGAAAGCCGATCGCCACGCAGCAGACGGCGACCAGCACCGCCAGCATCAGCGAGAAGCCGAGCACGCCGCCGAAGAAGGTCGACAGGAAGCGAGCGTAATTGTCGATGACGAAATCCGGCGTGTAGAAGCCGGACGGATTGCGCTTGAAGAAGCTGACCGCGATCATCGTCGAGAACGGCACGACGAAGAAGACGATCAGCATCAGGCCGGGAAAGAACAGCGGCGTATAGTCGGCTAGCGACCTGGGGGCTTCGCGTCTCATGAGCCGAGCACCACGCAGCTTTCCGGCGGCAGCACGACGCCGACCTTGGCGCCGACCGGCACGTCGTGCCTTTCGCGCGGGGTCGTCACCGCGACGATGCTGGTGTTGCCCACCTCGATGAAGGTCTCGATCGTGCCGCCGAGGTCGCGCACGAAGCTGACCTGGCCGGTGATGGCGCCGCCGGCAGGCTCGCCGAGATGCACATCCTCGGGACGGATCGACACCGAAGCCTTGGTCATGCCGGCCGGCATGGCGAGGCCCGCAATGGCGGTGCCGAGGATCGTCGTGCGCCCGGCACTGTCGACTTCCGCCGGCAGGAGATTGGTGATGCCGATGAAGTCGGCGACGAAGGCGTCGGCCGGCTTGCGGTAGATTTCGATCGGCGGCGCCGCCTGCAATATCTTGCCGTGGCCCATGACGACGACGAGGTCGGCCATGGTCATCGCCTCGCGCTGGTCGTGGGTGACGACGATGGTGGTTATGCCGAGGCTCTGCTGCAGCTGGCGCAGTTCCACCTGCATCGCCTCGCGCAGTTTGGCGTCGAGCGCCGACAGCGGCTCGTCGAGCAGGAACAGTTTCGGCGACAGAGCGAGGGCGCGGGCGATCGCCACGCGCTGGCGCTGGCCGCCCGACAGCTTCGCCACCGGACGGTCGGCGAAGCCCTCCAGGTGGATCAGCGTCAGCAGTTCGTCGACCCGCTTCTTCTGCTCATCCCTGGAGGCGCCGCGGATGCGCAGCGCGTAGGAGATGTTGTCGCCGACCGAAAGATGCGGAAACAGCGCCAGCGACTGGAACACCATGCCGAGATTGCGCTTGTGCGTCGGCAGCGGCGTGATGTCCTCGCCATCGAGAACGATGGCGCCGCTGGTCGGTTCCTCCAGCCCGGCGATCATGCGCAGCAGCGTGGTCTTGCCGCAGCCCGACGGGCCGAGCAGGCAGACGAAGGTGCCGTGCGGCACGTTGAGCTGGACATTGTCGACGGCGGCGAAGACGCCGAATTTCTTGGTGATGGCGTTTATGTTCAATCCGGACATGCTCACCCCTCTCTCAGGACGTTGCACCGCAAGGGCCGCCGGGCAGATGCCCGGCGGCCGGTTTCAGCTGGTGCTTAGCCGACGATCAGCTCGGTCCACTTCTGGTTGATCCAGTCGGCCTTCGACGTATAGAGGTCGTAGCGCGGGATGATCGGCTCGATGTCCGACGACACGGCGGCGAACTCCTCCGGCTTGAGGTCGAGCACCTCCTTCTTCAACGTCGGCGTGGTGCCGACCTTGCGCGACATCACGCCCTGCATCGAAGGCTGGCTCATGAAGTCGATGAAGGCGTGCGCTTCCTCGACCTTGGTCGAGGCGCGCGACAGCACCCAGTTGCCGGAATCCTGGATGCCGCCTTCCTTCGGGAAGGTCGAGCGGACATGGAAGCCGTCGGCGGCCGCAAGCCCGGTGACGTCGTGGTAGTACTGGCCCATCGGGATCTCGCCCGACTTCAGCGCCTGCTCGAACTGCGCCTCGTCGCGATACCACAGCCGGACATTCGGCTTGAGCTCGGCGAGTTTCTCGAACGCCTTGTTCAGCCCGTCTTCGGTGTCGAGCGCGTTGGTGCCACCCATGAAGGTCTTGGCCGTCACTTCGAGCAGGAACGAGTTGGAGGCGAGCGCCAGCAGGCCGAGCTTGTCCTCGTTGGCCTTGTCCCAGAGTGCTGCCCACGAGGTCGGCGCGTCCTTGTAGACGTCGGTGTTGGTGACCAGCGTGATCCACCAGGCCACCGCGCCGATGCCGGCGACGCGGCCGTCCGGATACTTGTTGATGAAGCGGGGCAGGAGGTCGCCATAGTGCTTGAACTTCGAGGTGTCGAGCGGCGTCCACAGTTCGGTCGACTGGCCCTTCAGCGTCGAGGTCTGCGACATCATCGAAAGGTCGGCCGGCGCCTGTCCGGCCTTGGCCGCCTGCTCGAGCTGCACCAGCCAGGCCTCGCCGGTCGGCTCGGCGACCGATTCCACCGCGATGCCGGTTGCCTTGGTGAATTCCGGAAAGACATGCTCGTCGAACGATTTCTTGAAATAGCCGCCATAGACGCCGACCTTCAGCGACTTGTCCTGCGCCCGCAGCACCGCGGGCATGGCGAGCACGCCGGCGGCGGCCAGGCCGGCGCCAAGCACGCCGCGCCGGGTGATGGGTGTTGCGATCAGTCTGTTCATCTCAATTCTCCTCTGTTTGTGCCGGTTGTCCGGCGGGTTCCCTTGGTTGCGTTTCTCCGCCGTCAGGCGGATCAGTGTGCCGCCGCTCGTTGCTCGAGCGCGCGGGCGTATTGCGTCAGTGGAAAGCACATGACGAAGAAGATCAGCGCCACCAGTCCGTAGACGGTGAACGGTTCGAAGGTCGCGTTGTTGATGGCGTTTGAGGTCCTGACCAGTTCCTCGAAGCCGATGATCGAGGTCAGCGCCGTCGACTTGATGAGCTGCACCAGGAAGCCGACGGTCGGCGCGCGGGTGATCGAGAACGCCTGCGGCAGGATGATCAGCCTGAGCTCCTGCAGGTAGTGCAGCCCGAGGCTGGCGCCGGCATCCCACTGGCCGCGCGGCAGCGCATCGACGCCGCTGCGCCAGATCTCGGCCAGATAGGCGCTGGCGAAGAAGGTGAGGCCGATCGCCGCCGCCGTCCATGGCTCGATGCGCAGCCCGAGCATCGGCAGGCCGAAGAACATCAGGAAGAGTTGCATCAAGAGCGGCGTTCCCTGGAACAGCGCGATGTAGCCGGAGGCAATCCGCCGGGTCCATTTGGTCTTGGCGATGCGCAAGAACAGCACGGCCAGGCCGACCAGCGCGCCGCCGACGAAGGCGGCGAGCGACAACAGCACCGTCCAGCGCGCGGCGAGCAGCAGGTTGCGCAATATGTCCCAGAAGGTGAACTCGATCATGACACGCCGGCTCCCAGAACACGGCGCCCGCCGCCGACCAGCAGCCGGCGCAGCCCCATCGACAGGCCGAGATAGACCAGCGTCACCACGAAATAGGTCTCGAAGGCGCGGAAGGTGCGTGCCTGCAGCATATCGGCCTCGTAGGTCAGTTCCCGCACCGCGATTTGCGACACCACGGCCGATTCCAGCATCATGATGACGATCTGGCTGGTCAGCGCCGGATAGATCACCTTCAGCGCCTGCGGCAGCACGATCTTGACGAACACCAGGCGAGGCCTGAGCCCAAGCGCCAGTGCGGCTTCCGTCTGCCCGCGCGGCACCGCGTCCAGCCCGGCGCCGACGATCTCGATCGTGTAGGCCGCCATGTTGAGCGTCATCGCCAGCATGGCGGCCAGGATCGGATCGAGCCTTATGCCGAGGCTGGGCAGGCCGAAGAAGATGAAGAACAGCTGCACCAGGAACGGCGTGTTGCGCATCACCTCGACATAGGCCGCGATCGCCAGCCGGAGCGGCTTCGGGCCGTTTCTTTTGCCGGCGGCGCCGAGGATGCTGAGGAATGTTCCCGCCAGCGTGGTGACGGCGATCAAAAGGATCGTCGTCGCCGCGCCGCGCGCGATCGCGCCTACCGCACCCGCAAGCCAGCCGAAGTCGAGGCTGTAGCCCATGGCAATGCCCCCTGCTGTCCCAGGATCAGTCCTTGAGGTTGTCGGGGTTGAGCGGCGTCTTCAGCCAGGCCTTCGAACTCTCGTCCAGCTTGCCGTCGGCCAGCATCTTGGCGACGGCGTCGTTGATCGCCTGCTTCAGCCGGTCCTCGTTCTTGTTGAGGCCGATATGCGAGGGCGAGGTGAGCAGCTGGTACTTCTGCTCCGGCTGCAGCGCATCCTGCTTGGCCAGAACCTGGGCGCCGACATCGTTGCCGACCACCATCAGCTGGGTCTGGCCGGAGATGAAGGCCTGGATGACGGAGTTGTAGTTGTCGAAGCGGCGGATGTCCGCCGAGGCCGGTGCCGCTTCGGTCAGCGAGGTGTCCTCCAGCGTGCCGCGATTGACGGCGATCGACTTGTCGGCAAGGTCCTCCTTGCCTTTGACGGCAAGCGCGGCCGGACCGATGACGGCGATGTAGTAGGGAGCGTAGGCGGCGGCGAAGTCGATCACCTCGGCGCGCTCCTTCGAGTAGCCGACGCTCATCAGGAAGTCGACGCGCTTGTCGGTGAGATAGGGAATGCGGTTCTGGCCGGTGACGCTGACGAGGTTCAGCTTTACCTTCAGGGAGTCGGCGATGGCCTGCGCCACGTCGATGTCATAGCCCTTGATGCTCATGTCGGCGCTGGCCGAGGAGAAGGGCGGGAAGTCGGAGAAGATGCCGACATTGATGGTGCCGGCCTTGGTGATGTCGTCGATGGCGTCGGCCCTGGCCGCCTGCGAGGCGAGGCCGGCGGCGCCGAGCATCAGCATTGCCGTGATGGCGGATTTCAGCGTGGTGCGAAGTGTCATTTTAGTTCCCCTTCTGGAAGCTTGTTGTTGAAACCGGCCGCCGGCTCCAGCGCGGCGGCCGTATTGGTCTGGCGCAGCCTCAGCCTTTCTTGATGGCCGGGCTGAACACCATCAGGCTCAGGATCTCGAACAGGACCTGGGCGCCGACATGGGCGGTGTTGGTGGTCGCGTCGTATTGCGGCGCCACCTCGACGACGTCGCCGCCGACGATGTTGAGGCCCTTGAGGCCGCGCAGCAGTTCGAGCACCTCGCGCGTCGTCAGCCCGCCGACTTCCGGCGTGCCGGTGCCCGGCGCGAAGGCCGGATCGACGCTGTCGACGTCGAAGGAAATGTAGGTCGGCCCGTCGCCGACGATCTTGCGCGCCTTCTCGATGATGGCCGGCATGCCCAACCCGGTCACTTCCTCGGCGTGCACGACCGTCATGCCGGACTCGTAGGAGAACTCCCACAGATACTCGGCCGAGCCGCGGATGCCGATCTGGATGGTGCGCGAGGGATCGAGCACGCCGTCCAGCACCGCGTTGCGGAACGGCCCGCCATGGTGGAACTTGGTCAGGTCGAACAGGCCGCTGGTGTCGCAATGGGCATCGATATGGATCATGCCGACCGGTGCCTTCTTGCCGACCGCCTTCAGGATCGGATGGCTGATCGAGTGGTCGCCACCGACCGAGAGCGGGATGACGCCGGCGTCGACGATCTGGTTGGCTCGGCGCTCGATGTCCTCATGGCTGGTCTCCAGCCGGTAGCGGCTCTGGAACGGCACGTCGCCGATGTCGGCGACGCGAAGCTCATGCGTCGGCGCGCACTCCAGCACATGGTTGTAGGGGCCGATGCGCTCGATGGCGCGCAGCGCCCGCGGCCCAAAGCGCGAGCCCGGACGGTTGGTGACGCCGAGATCCATCGGCACGCCGATCATCGCCACCTGCAGATCGCCGAAATCCGGCTTGTCGGCGGCCACCTCGCGGTAGGGCGCGGTGAGGAAGGTCGGGATGCCGGAATAGGGCGCCAGCCTGGTGCCCGACTTGGAGAAGATCTTGTCGGCGACCTTGCGGAACTTCGGGTCGAACATCTCGCCGCCATGGCCCTCGCCATACTTGCGACGCAACGCTTCAAGTTTGCCGCGATCGTAACCCATGTCGGTCTCCTCCGTCTGGCTGGTAGTGAAGCAACACCTATGATGCTGACCGCCATCCGGCCGGACCGCGGTCCCGCCCTGGCTGCCTGCAGATTTCACGTCTTGATGATGTTCCGGGACAAAGTTTCCGGCAGCTCCATTGAAAAATCAATTGATATTGTTAGGGTGTTTGTTGTGAGAAAATCTCACACTACTTGAGTGCACCATGGCCAAGCGTCTGCCCCCGCTGAATCCGCTGCGCGCCTTCGAGGCCACGGCCCGCCATGCCTCGCTGACCAAGGCTGCGGCGGAGCTGAATGTCACGCACGGCGCCGTCAGCCACCAGATCAAGGCGCTCGAGCAGTCGCTCGGCGTCAAGCTGCTCGAGCGCGCCGGCCAGCGGGTGAAGCTGACGCCGCACGGCGCCGAGCTTCTGCCGGCGGTGTCGAGCGCCTTCGACGGCATCGCCGCCGCCACGCAGCGCATGACGCGGCCGGCCAGCGCCGGCAAGCTCTCAATATCCTGCGTGCCGGCGCTGCTGCTCTTGTGGATGACGCCGCGATTGGGCTCGTTCACCGCGCAATATCCCGACATCCAGCTCACCTTGCTTCCCTCCAACGACGCCAGGGACATCCGCGCCCCGCATATCGATGTCTGCGTGCACTATGGCGATGGCAGCTGGAGCGATTGCTGGATGCGCAAATGGTCCGGCCTCGAACTGTTCCCCGTGGTCAGTCCGACGCTGATCAACAACCGCCCGATCCGCACCGTTCGCGATCTCGCCGACCATGTCATCCTGCATGGCGACGACGGCCGCGAATGGCACACCTGGCTGGCCGCCGCCGACGCGCTGGACCTGGAGCGCGGCCGCCGCCATCATTTGGGCGACGCGCGCACCGCGACCGAGGCCGCCGTGCATGGCCATGGCGTCGCGCTCGGCGATTCCGTCACCGCGAGCACGCTGCTGGCCAGGGGCCTGCTGGTCGCGCCGTTCAGCCTGTCGGTGCCGGCGGTCGACGACTTCTACGTCGTCTGCCGCAACGAGATGAGGTCGACGCCGATCGTCCAGCTCTTCATCGACTGGCTGTTCGCCGAGAAGGAACAGGCCGACGGCCGCGCCGACGCGCCGGTCGCGGGGCGCATCGGCAGCCGTCGGAAGCGCCCGGCGCTGAGGGTGATCGGCGCCAGGACGGCGTCCTGACGGCTGGACCGGGGCGACTTCTTTTTGTCGGGCCAGCCCGCAAAGCGGGAGGCGTTGCCGAAAATTCAATGCTAAGAGGCTGGGGTGAAGCAGTTCCAGGAAAAGCGGCCGGAATTGCGCAAGCAAGCGCTAGAGTGAGCAGCGAAGGCGACAGGACGAGATGGCAAAGACCGATATTGCGCGGCGCGTCTACAACCACACCTGGAAGCTGGACCCGATCGTCCGCAGCCTGCTCGACACCGATTTCTACAAGCTTCTGATGCTGCAGATGATCTGGGGCATGTATCCCAAGGTCGAAACCACTTTCTCGCTGATCAACCGCACAACCTCGGTGCGCCTCGCCGACGAGATCGACGAGCAGGAACTGCGGGACCAGCTCGACCACGCCCGCACCTTGCGCTTCTCCAAGAAGGAGATGATCTGGCTCGGCGGCAACACCTTCTATGGCCGCAAGCAGATCTTCGAGCCGGAATTCCTTGCCTGGCTGGAGGATTTCCAGTTGCCCGAATACGAGCTGTCCAAGCGCGACGGCCAGTACGAGCTCTCCTTCAGCGGTCCCTGGATGTACACGACCCTGTGGGAGATCCCGGCGCTGGCCATCATCAATGAACTGCGATCGCGCGCGGCCATGCGCGCCTTCGGCCCGTTCGCGCTCGACGTGCTCTATGCCCGCGCCAAGGCCAAGATGTGGGCAAAGACCGAGCGGCTGAAGGCGCTGCCGGGCATCCGCATCTCCGATTTCGGCACCCGCCGCCGCCACTCCTTCCTGTGGCAACGCTGGTGTGTGGAAGCCTTGAAGGAAGGCATCGGCCAGGCCTTCACCGGCACCTCCAACGTCCTGCTTGCCATGGACAACGACCTCGAGGCGCTCGGCACCAACGCACATGAGCTGCCGATGGTGTTTGCCGCCCTCGCCAATTCGGAAGAGGAGCTCAAGCAGTCGCCCTACAAGGTGCTGCAGGACTGGCAGCGCTACTATGGCGGCAATTTGCTGATCGTGCTGCCGGACGCGTTCGGCACCGCATCCTTCCTGCGTGACGCGCCGGACTGGGTCGCCGACTGGACCGGCTTCCGCCCCGACAGCGCGCCGCCGATCGAGGGTGGCGAGAAGATCATCGAGTGGTGGCGCGAGAGGGGCAAGGACCCCAGGCAGAAGCTGCTGATCTTCTCCGACGGGCTCGAGGTCGAGACGATCGAGGAGACCTACCGCCACTTCCGCGGCAAAGTGCGCATGTCTTTCGGCTGGGGCACCAACCTCACCAACGATTTCGAGGGCTGCGCGCCGACCGAAACCAACAGCCTGGATGCCATCTCGCTGGTCTGCAAGGTCACCGAGGCCAATGGAAGGCCCGCGGTCAAGCTCTCCGACAATCCGGCCAAGGCGACCGGGGACCAGAAGGAGATCAAGCGCTACCTGAGGATATTCGGCGAGAAGGACCGGGTGAGGCAGCTGGTCAAGGTTTAAAGGCTGCGCCTGTGGCCTGTGCCGATCCCGCATCGTCAAGCGAGATTGCAAGGCTCGATAAGCCGAGCTTCTTCGCGCTCCCCTCTGTCGTGCCGGACATCTCCCCCGCTGAGGCTGCTTTCCTCTCCCTCCGGAGGGGGGAGAGGTGGCGCCGCGAAGCGGCGACGGAGTGGGGGAACCACCTGGCAACCGCCGCAACGGGCATAGGAAAGAGGATCGCTTGCACGCATCGTCCTGACCCGCGCCAGGGTCGACCCCCACTCCGTCGAGCTGCGCTCGACACCTCTCCCCCGATCGACGGGGGAGAGGAAGGGTGCCAAGCCATCCGAGCAGGCGCCACTTCTCAATGGCAGACGCTTGCCTCTGAAGATAGTGCGATCTCCCCCCAAGTGGGGGAGATGTCCGGCAGGACAGAGGGGGGCGCCGTAAGGCGCAAACCTTCGCGAATGGCTCTCGCAGCAGCCTTCGCATCCCTCCCCACTTCCGCCTTCGCCCATGCCTCCGATCGCGGCCATGTCCTCCTCCTTCCCACCGGCTATTACGTCGCCGGAGGCGCGCTCGCGGTCGCCGTCAGCTTCCTTGTCCTGGCCCTGCTACCGCCCGCAGCCCTCGATCGCTTCTGGCGCCGGCGCCTGCCGCTCTTTGCCCTCGGTGACGCCTCTCGCACGATCGTCAGCGCGATATCTTTTGCCGGCTTCGCAATCCTCCTTGCCGCCGGCCTGTTCGGCAGCCGCGATCCACTGTCCAACCCGCTGCCGCTCGTCATATGGACGCTGCTCTGGGTGGGCTTGGCTTTGTTGCAGGGCGCGCTCGGCGATCTCTGGTCGTGGCTGAACCCCTGGTACGGACCGTCGCGGGTCGTCAGCCGCCTGATCGGACGCGGCGGTGAACAGGACGGCCGCTTGCCCGCATGGCTAGCCTGCTGGCCGGCCGTCGGGCTGTTCTTCGCCTTCGCCTGGTTCGAGTTGATCGACCCGGCGCCCGACGACCCGGCCCGGCTGGCATACGCCGCCGGCCTCTACTGGCTGCTGAACTTCATCCTGATGCTCGTCTTCGGCCATCGCGAATGGAGCCGGCGCGGCGAGTTCCTGAGCGTGTTCTTCGCCATGGTCGCGCGCTTTGCTGTTGTTGAGCGCGATGCGAAGTGCCGCCTCAGTCTCTGCTGGCCGGGCGCCAAACTGCTCTCCGCCGAGCCGTTGCCGACAGCCGGCATCGCCTTCCTGCTGCTGGCGCTGTCCTCGGTCTCCTTTGACGGCCTGTCGAAAACCTTCTTCTGGCTCGGCCTGTTCGGCGTCAATCCGCTGGAGTTTCCCGGGCGCACCGCGCTGATCGGCATCGGCAGCTTCGGCCTTGTCCTGACCTTCGTCCTGCTGGCAGCGGTGTTCGCGCTTGCCGTCCATATCGGCCAGCGCCTCGCCGGCGACCGGCATTCATTCGCGCAAGCCGCCGGCTTGCTGGTCTGGTCTATCGTGCCGATCGCGCTCGCCTACCATTTCGCCCACTACCTGACGGCGCTGCTGGTCGACGGCCAATATGCGCTGGCCGCCCTGTCCGATCCCTTCGCGCTCGGCTGGAACCTGTTCGACACCGCTGACATGGAAGTCGAAGCCGGCGTGGTCGCCGGCGCCGACTCGGCCTGGTGGCTGTGGAATCTCCAGGCCGGCGTCATCATCCTTGGCCATATGCTGGCCGTCCTCGTCGCCCATGGTCTGGCCTGGCGGCTGCATCCGGCCGCGGCGCGTGCCGCGCTCAGCCAACTGCCGCTCACGGTGCTGATGATCGCCTATACGGTCTTTGGCCTTTGGCTGCTTGCCACGCCGACCGCCGGGTGAAAGAGGCGGCCTCAATGCCTGTCGGGAAGTACGCTTGCCACGTCGAGGCTTTGGTGATTTAGTTTGTACACATGCAATTTTTGCCTCGTTACAGCCATTGGTCAAAACTCAAAAAACAGGGGAACTGCCGTGTCTGACAAGAATGGGTTTTTCGATCTTTCCAAGACCACTCTTTCGCGCCGCACCGCGCTGAAGGGCCTCGCCGCCGGCGCCGGCCTTGCCGTCGCGCCAGGCTTCGTCCGCTACAGCCAGGCGCAGAGCTCGGCGCCGGTCAAGATCGGCTTCCAGTCGCACCGCACCGGCATCGGCGCCGCCTATGGCCGCTGGTACGAGAAGACGAGCGCCGCCGCGGTCAAGGCTATCAACGATGCCGGCGGCATCAACGGCCGCCAGGTCGAGCTGGTCATCGAGGATGACGGCACCGATCCCGCCCGCGGCGCCGAGGTTGTCGGCAAGTTCGCCACCCAGCACAAGACCGACATCGTCTTCGGCACCTTGTTCTCGCATGTCGTGATCGGCTCGGCGCCGGCCGCCGGCGAAAACAAGATCCCTTACTTCGTCGTCAGCGAAGGTCACCACGTCGCCTCGACCAAGCTTAACCGCTACGTCTTCCAGCCCGGCATCACCGACGTGAAGAGCCAGATCCAGTCGATGGCGCCGTGGATCGCGGCCAATGCCGGCAAGAAGGTGACGCAGATCTTCCCCGACTTCGCCTTCGGCTACGACCATCGCGACTACCTGCCGCCGGCACTGAAGGCGCAGGGCGCCAACGTCATCGCCCAGATCGCCATCCCGCCGACGGAGTCGTCCTTCACCAAATACTTCCCGCAGATCCCGGCCGAGACCGAGGTGATCTATCACGTCATGGTCGGCCCGGCCGTGCTCACCTTCGTCAAGGAGCTCGGCGAATTCTACGGCTCGTCGCGGCCGCAGCTGTTCGGCTTCATGGATTCGCTCGAGGCGACCGACATCAACAGCCCCGGCCTCGAGTTCCTCGACGGCAGCCATTTCTGGGAAGGCTCGCCGCGCTATGCGCAGGCGGACGATTCCGCCGCCCAGAAGGCCTATCGCGCCGCTGTCGGCATCGACGACAATGGCGCCGCCGTCGGCGATGCCAAGGATGTCTCCACCGCCTCGCACATGTTCGGCTGCTGGGAAACGCTCTATGTCGTCAAGAAGGCGATGGAGGATGCCGGCTACAAGGGACCTGAAGATCGCGCCAAGCTGGTCGAGGCGACCGAGGCGCTGAAGGAGTTCGCCGAAGGGCCGGAGCATCCGCAGGGCCCGAAGACCTTCAACGGCAAGATCCACCAGTGCTTCGGTATCCAGAACATCTCCAAGGTCGAGGGCGGCAAGCTCAAGGTGGTGCACAAGACGAAGATCGAGGACGGCCTCTACGAGGCCGAGGGGGATTACACGACGCAGGCGCTGTGACTTAGTTGCGCCGACAAGCGTGAGCGCCAAGCCACCCCTCTCTGTCCTGCCGGACATCTCCCCCTCAAGGGGGGAGATCAGCATCTCATGCGAAGGCGGCCATCGGTCGGCCTTTGCGATTGGCGAAAGCGATAGGGAGAGCCAATCTCCCCCCTTGAGGGGGGTGAGGAGCGGTCCGCGAAGCGGACGGGAAGCCAATTGCTTGGCTTTCCGAGCGACGAACGCCCGGAGCGATAGCGCAGGGCCGGGCCCGGCAGGGCAGAGAGGGGTGCGCTTGGCACCTGCCTGCGTGTAGCATGCATTTCGGACCCCATCTCCTCCTCGCCGCCCTCGAAGGCCTCGTCACTTCCGCCGTGCTGGCGCTGACGGCGCTTGGCCTGTCGCTGGTGTTCGGCGTCATGCGCGTCGTCAATGTCGCCCATGGCGAGTTCTTCATGCTGGGCGCGGTGCTGGCCTGGGCGATCTCGACGGCGATCTCGGGCCATCCTGCACTCGGCTTCGTCGCCGCGCTGGTCATCGCGCCGCTCATCGTCGGCGCGGTCGCGCTGGTCGCCGAGCGGCTGGTGCTGCGCCGGCTCAATTACAATCCGGAAGCCACCATCGTCGCCACGATCGGCATGCTCTACATCATCCAGCAGCTGGCGCTGACCTTCTACGGCCCTGAGGCGCGCCCGGTCGAGCCGCCCTTCAGCTACCGCATCCTGCTGCCCTGGTTCGGCTATTCCGGCTACAAGCTGTCGGTGGTCGCGGCCTCCGCGCTGCTGCTCGTCGCCACCTGGCTGGTGCTGACACGGACCAAGGTTGGGCTGCTGATGCGCGCCACCCAGTATGACAGCGAGACCGCGCAAGCCTTCGGCATTCCGGTCGACCGCGTCTATGGCGGCGTCTTCG
This sequence comes from Mesorhizobium sp. M4B.F.Ca.ET.143.01.1.1, assembly GCF_004792275.1. Taxonomy (NCBI): domain Bacteria; kingdom Pseudomonadati; phylum Pseudomonadota; class Alphaproteobacteria; order Hyphomicrobiales; family Phyllobacteriaceae; genus Mesorhizobium; species Mesorhizobium sp. M4B.F.Ca.ET.143.01.1.1. The sequence continues at coordinate 72,419 of NZ_SRSR01000016.1, read as the reverse complement.
CCCTCGGCGCCATGCTGGCGGCAATAGCCGCGGTGCTGATCGTGCCGATCAGCCAGGCGCATTATCTGATGGGTCAGGATCCGCTGCTTTTGTCCTTCATCGTCGTCATCATCGGCGGCCTCGGCTCATTGCGCGGCACCCTCGTCGCCGCAGTGCTGATCGGCCTGTCGGACGGCATCATCTCGATGTTCTTCTCGCCGACGCTGGCCAAGATCATCGCCACACTTGTCGTTGCCATGGTGCTGGTGTTCCGGCCGCAAGGCCTGTTCGGGACGGCCTCGCGATGACGGAAGCTTCGCCGGCAAAGGCCTATTCGCTGCATCTCGGCGTCATCGCCCTGCTCTTCGCGCTGAGCTTCGTGCTGCCGGATTATCATCACGGCCTCATCGCCCGCATCATGGTGCTGGCGGTGTTCGCCATGGGCTACAATCTGCTGTTCGGCTATGTCGGCCTGCTCAGCCTCGGCCATGCCATGTTCTTCGCCGCCGGCCTCTATGGTGCGGGCTTAAGCGTCTATCATCTCGGCTGGAGCGTGCCGGCCGCCTTCCTCGCCGGCATCGCCTGCGGCGCGCTGCTGGCCCTGCTCATCGGTTTGCTGGCGCTGCGCACTTCCGGTGTGGCGTTCATGATCGTCACCATGATGTTCGCGCAGGTGTTTTCGCTGCTCATCCTCTATTTCGCCGTCTGGACCGGCGGCGACCAGGGCCTGGTCGTTCAGCAAGCGGCGCGGGTGCTGAACCTGGGCGGCACGACGCTCGACCTCACCAACCCGACCGTGCGCTACATGAGCGCGCTGGCCCTGTTCTCCATCGTCCTGCTGGCGACGCTTGCCGTCGTCCGCTCCCGCTACGGCCGCGTGCTGGTCGCCGTCCGCGAGAACGAGGAGCGGACGAAGATGCTCGGCTACGACACCTTCTCCAACAAGCTCGCCGCCGTCGTCGTCTCCGGCACCATCTGCGCGGCCTCCGGCGCGGCCTACGCGCTTTTGTTCGGCTATGTCGGCTCCAGCTTCGCCTCGGTGCAATATTCGATCCTGCCGCTGCTCTGGGTGCTGCTCGGCGGCGCCGCCACTGCGCTCGGCCCCCTCATCGGCACGCTGTTCATGTACTATGTCATCGACATCACCAGCGGCTTCACCTCCGCCTATCTGCTGATCGTCGGCGTCGCGCTCATCCTTCTGGTGCTGTTCTTCCCCAAGGGGATCATGGGCAGCATCCGCCAGCGCTGGCTCGGGTGGCTGCCATGATGCCGCTTTTGACCACCAGGGGCCTGTCCCGCAATTTCGGCGGCCTGCGCGCCGTCGACAATGTCGACTTCGCCCTGATGCCGGGCGAAATCCGCGCCGTCATCGGCCCCAACGGCGCCGGCAAGACCACCTTCGTCAGCCTGGTCAGCGGACGTATCCCTCCTTCGTCCGGGATGATCGTCTTCGACGGCGCCGACATCACCGGCCTGCCGGCCTACAGACGGGTTCGCCTTGGCGTCGCCTACACCTTCCAGATCACCAGCGTCTTCGCCAATCTTTCCGCCTACGACAATGTCGCGCTGCCGGTGCAGCGCACGCTGACCGACGGCCGCTCCAAGGGCGCGGTCAAGGCCGGCGTCATGGCCGCGCTCGAGCGCACCGGCCTTGCCGATCGCGCCCATATGCCGGCGGGCCAGCTCTCCTATGGCCACCAGCGGCTGCTCGAAGTGGCGATGGGCCTGGCGCTCAAGCCGCGCCTCCTGATCCTCGACGAGCCGACGCAAGGCCTGGCTGACAGCGAGATCGACAATTTCATCGAGCTGGTGCGCGAGATCGCCAAAAGCGCCACCGTGCTCCTGATCGAGCACAATATGCCCGTCGTCATGCAGCTCGCCGACCGCATCACAGTCTTCAATGCCGGCCGCATCCTCGCCGAAGGCACGCCGGAGCAGGTGCGCGAGAACCGCCAGGTGCAGGACGCCTATCTCGGGGCCGGCCATGACTGAGGCGAGGTCCAAGGCGCTGGCCATCTCCGGGCTCGACTGCTTCTACGGCGAGGTCCAGGTCCTCTACGGGCTCGACCTCGTGCTCGAGAAGGGCGAGGTGCTCTGCCTGTTCGGCCGCAACGGCGCCGGCAAGACGACGACGCTGAAGGCGGTCATGGGCCTGGTTCCGGCGGCCGCCGGTTCGATCAGTCTGGACGGCACGGAGCTGACCAGCCTGGCGGCGCACGACGTGCCGAAAGCCGGCGTCGCCTATGTGCCGCAGGGCAGGCGATTGTTCGCCGAGATGACTGTGGCGGAAAACATCGAGATCGGCCTGATGGCGCGCGGCAAGGGCAAGGCCGTGCGGGAAAATGTCCTCGACCTTTTTCCATTGCTGCGCCAGCGCCTCAGGCAGCGCTCCGGCACGCTGTCCGGCGGCGAGCAGCAGATGCTGGCCATGGCCCGCGCGCTCTGCCTCGAACCGCAGGTGCTGCTGCTCGACGAGCCGACCGAAGGGCTGATGCCGTCGATGATCGCCAAGATCCGCGAGACGGTGGCCAAGCTCCGCGAACGCGGCGTCTCCACCATTCTGGTCGAGCAGCGCGTCGATGCGGTTCTTTCGGTCGCCGACCGCGTTTGCTTCATCGAGAACGGCCGCAACCGCGAGACGGTCGATGTCGAGCAATTGCGCGCCGATCCGTCGGCGGTGCGGCGCTATGTGGGGGTGGGTTGAGGCGGGCGGCGCTTCAACCCCTAAGCGTCCAGCGCGCCGATTGCTTTCGCGCGTGCAAATGCCAGGCCGGCAATTGCGAGATCGCCGACCGCCATGCCACGAAAAACGAATGCTGTTCGCTCACGCGCGCCTTGACGACCCGGCACGTCGCCACCGACCAAACCCGTCAAGTCGCCGGCAACGAGTTCGGGCCTCACCATCGGCTTGCTCATCTGCGCCTCTTGCGCCAGATCGTCTATGACGATGCGATCGAAGATGGCCATGCTTTCAGGCACCCAGGGCAGGGCCAGATCGGTCATGGTGGCGAAGACTCCGGTCTGCAGCCATCGCGCATCCAGAAACGGAGCGGGCTCGGGTATCAATGTGACCGTCGTCACCACGATGTCGGCGGGTTCGACCGCCGCCTTGGCAGTATCGCTCGCTACCGCGGTCAGACCACGCGTCTCAGCCATCCGACACAGTGCTTCACCACTGGCTTTGCTCCGAGCAAAAGCCCGGATCTCCTGCAGCGGAAAAAGATCGGCCAGAACTTCGAGATGAGCACGCGCCTGCACGCCGCATCCGATGAACGCGACGCACGCCGAGTCGGCGCGGGCCAGACGCCTGGCCGCTACCGCGCTCAGCCCAGCCGTGCGCTTCGAAGTCACCCAATTGCCGTCGACCAAGGCAAGCGGCAGTCCTGTCTCAGCGTCGAGAAGGGTGACCAGCGAGTTCAGCGTTGCGAGTCCCCGCCCGGAGTTGCGGGGATTGACCACCAGCGACTTGGTGGCCAGCACTCGGGGTTCGGTCGCGACGGCGAGAGTAGCCATGATGTAGCGGTCGTCGCCCGGCAGCACCACCGCCTTCGGCGCACACCATACTTCGCCTCGCCTCTGACCGATGATCTGCCGCTCGATTTCGTCGACCACGTCGGACGTGGAAATCGCCAAGCTGTCCAGGAATTCGGCTGACAGATAGGGCAGGCTCTCGGCTTTGATGGTCATCGTCGTCCCAAGAATGGCTTGCGTTCGATAAGCATTCCTCAGGTTCAATCGAACCTATCCCGCACCTCGCTTCGCTAATAGCAGAAATTGCTGACCGCGCATACGCAAGCGCCGCCAGCGACCCCCATGCCGGTGGCCGCCGAACTCAACCGAAGAACAGAAATCCCGCGATCAGAAACGTCGGGATCAGCACCGTTCCCGACCACGCCATATAGCCGAAGAAGCCCGGCATCTTCACGCCGCGATGCCTGGCAATCGCGTAGACCATGAAGTTGGGCGCATTGCCGATATAGGTGTTGGCGCCCATGAACACCGCGCCTGCCGAGATCGCCGCAAGCGTGGTTGCGAATTCGCCCATCAGGCGCTGCGGATCGCCGCCGGCAAGCTCGAAGAACACCAGGTAGGTCGGCGCATTGTCGAGAAAGGACGACAGCGCTCCGGTCAGCCAGAAATAGGCGAGGTCGTTGGGCTGGCCGGAATCGGAGGTGACCAGCGCGACCAGCGGCGCCAGTGCGCCATCATGGCCGGCTCTCAGGATGGCGATCACCGGCACGATTGCGATGAAGATGCCGGCAAACAATTTCCCCACTTCCGTGATCGGCCCCCAGGTGAAGCCGTTCGCCTCGCGATGGCTCTTGCGCGAGACGGCGAGCGAGGCGAACGCCAGCGCCAAGATGACGGCGTCGCGCACCAGGTTCTGCAGCTCGAGCCCGACGCCGAAGATGGAAAAGCTGACGCCCGGCTTCCAGGTTGCGGAGAGCAGGATCGCGCCGATGACGCCGGCCAGCAGCGGCAGGTTGGCGACGCCGCGCAGGCGCACGGTCTTGTCCGGCGTCGGATCCTTGATCTTCGGCATACTACCCTCGCGTCGGTGCAGCATCGTGTCGATCGCCAGGAAGACCAGGAGCACCAGGCCGCCGGTGAACAGCGTCTCGCGCCAGAGACTGGCGGTCGTCCAGAAGAAGTCGACGCCGCGCAGGAAGCCGACGAACAGCGGCGGGTCGCCGAGCGGCGTCAGCGAGCCGCCGATGTTGGAAACCAGGAAGATGAAGAAGATCACGACATGGGCGTTGAACGGCCGGTTGTCATTGGCGCGCAGGATCGGCCGGATCAGGATCATCGAGGCGCCGGTCGTGCCGATCACCGAGGCAAGCAGCGCGCCGGCAAGCAGAAGCCCGGCGTTGACCAGGGGCGTGCCGTGGATGTTACCGGCAAGCAGGATGCCGCCCGAAATCGTGTAGAGCGCGAACAACAGGATGATGAACGACATGTATTCGGTGAGCAGCGTGTGCAGCACCGCTTCCATGGCCGAAGGGATGCCGAAGGCGATCGCCAGCGGCACCACCGCCAGTGCCGCCCAGCCGGCCGCGATCTTGCCGTAGTGATGCTCCCAGACATGGTGGAAGAGCAGGGGGCCGGTGGCGATCGACAACAGCAGGCCGGCAAATGGCAGCACCCACCAGAGCGACATCGCCGCGCCGGGCAGTTCGTGGTCCGCCGCTGCGAAGGCGAATTGCGGAAACAGAAGGACAGCCAGGGCGGGTAGGCCTGCCGCCAGTGTCCTCGCCAGTTGTATGAAGCCCCCTCGACGCCCCACAGTCCGGTCAGTCCGACAAGTGGTCTTCGAGCACCACGCCGGCCTCGCGCATTCGCTTCAGCATCGCATTGACCGAGCCGTTGAGGTCGATGCCGCGGCAGGCGTCTAGCCGCACGGTTGTCTTGAAGCCCTGCTTGACGGCGTCCAGCGCCGAAAAGGCGACGCAGAAGTCGGTCGCCAGCCCGACCAGCGTCACCGTGTCGACGCCGCGTTCGCGCAGATAGCCGGCCAGGCCGGTCTGGGTGGTGTGATCGTTCTCGAAGAAGGCCGAGTAGCTGTCGATCGCCGGGCGGAACCCCTTGCGGATCACCAGCTCCGCCTTGGTCCAGGCAAGCCCGGAATGAAAGTCCGAGCCGAGGCTGCCCTGGATGCAATGGTCGGGCCACAGCGTCTGCGGCCCGTAGGGCATCTCGATGGTCTCGAAGGGCTGCTTGCCGGGATGGCTGGAGGCGAAGCTCGAATGGCCGGCGGGGTGCCAGTCCTGCGTCAGCACGACGTGGTCGGTTCGCCGGATCAGGTCGTTGACCAGCGGCACGATCTCGTCGCCGCCGGCCACCGCCAGCGCGCCGCCCGGGCAGAAGTCGTTCTGCAGGTCGATGACAACAAGCGCTTCGTCGGCCATGGGGCCTCCTTCTCGTCTCGGCGTAGGCTTTGATAGAATGCCGCTGTCGCGACCGGACGCAGAAACTCGACCAGATGGCGGGCGGCGTCAACCTCCAGCGGCATAACAATCGCGTTGAGACCGTCAGCCTGTGCGGCGACAGGAAACTCCGGCTTTGACAATTCCTGCCGACTTGATATCATTTGCATACGAATGAATTTTGGCCGGTGGGACGCCGGCAGGTTCCCTCGCAAGGGCCCCTTTCTGGGAAGGCAAAGCGTGATCCGTTACGCGAAACCCACCACGGTCGACGAGGCGCTCGCCTTGCTTGGCGAGGATCGCTGGCGAATCCTGGCCGGCGGCACGGACTTTTACCCGGCGCAAGGCAACAAGCCGTTTCGCGACAACATCCTCGACATCAACGCCCTGACAGCGCTGCGAGGAATCGCGGAAAGCGAGGCGCATTGGCGGGTCGGCGCGCGCACCACCTGGACCGACCTCGTCCGCCAACCGCTTCCGGCGGCCTTCGATGCGCTGAAGGCGGCGGCGCGGGATGTCGGCTCCGTGCAGATCCAGAATGTCGCCTCCATCGCCGGCAATCTCTGCAACGCTTCGCCCGCCGCCGATGGCGTGCCGGCGCTGCTGGTGCTCGACGCCGATGTCGAGTTGCGGTCGGCGAAGGCGACGCGGCATCTGCCGCTCGGCGAGTTCATTCTCGGCAATCGCCGCACCGCCCTGGCATCGGGCGAGATGGTCACCGCCATTCGCATCCCGAAACCGGCGGCTGCCGGCACATCTGCCTTCGTCAAGCTCGGCGCCCGACGCTATCTGGTCATCTCCATCGCCATGGCGGCGGCGCGCCTTGTCGTCGACGATGGCGCCGTCGCTGAAGCGGCCATCGCCGTCGGCGCCTGCTCGGCGGTCGCCAGGCGGCTCGCGGGCGTCGAGGCGGCCTTGCTCGGCCTGCCGGCCGACGAAGCCCTTGCCGGCGCGGTGCTCGCCGCGCCGATCGACGAACTGTTGCCGATCGGCGATGTGCGCGGCAGCGCCGAATACCGGCTCGATGCGGCGCGCGAGATCGTCGTCCGCGCGGTCGCCGGCGCCATAGGCCACGCTGCTGGCGACAAGGTGGCCGCATGAGCCAGGTTCAGCCTCTTGTGAGCGTAGACCAGTCCGGCACGGGCATGGACCGCGCCGACATTGCCTTCGAGGTCAATGGCGCCGCCGTCAGCGTCTCCGTGCCGCCGGTCCGCCGCCTTTCCCAGGTGCTGCGCGACGAATTGGGGCTGACCGGCACCAAGGTCGGCTGCGATGCCGGCGATTGCGGCGCCTGCACCGTGCTGGTCGACGGCAACCCGGTCTGCGCCTGCCTGGTGCCGGCGGCCTCCGTGTCGGGCGCGACCCTGACCACGGTCGAGGGCCTTGCCAATGGCCGGCTGTCGGCGCTGCAGGCTTCCTTCCTGGAGCACGGCGCGGCGCAATGCGGCATCTGTACGCCGGGCCTGCTGGTGGCGGCGACCGCGCTTCTCGAACGCAACCCGCAGCCGAGCGAGGCCGAGACGCAGGATGCGCTGGGCGGCGTGCTCTGCCGCTGCACCGGTTATCGGAAGATCGTGGCGGCGGTGATGGATGCCTGGCGCCACGTCGATGGGCTTGACCATCGCATGCCCGAGACGGGTCGCGCCGTCGGCGCCTCGCCGATCCGCCTCGATGGCGTGCCGAAGGTCACCGGCGATGAGAAATTCGGCGGCGACTCCTTTCCGGCCGATGCGCTCGCCGTGCTGGTGGTCCGCTCGCCGCACTATCATGCCCGCTTCGCCTTCGGCGACATCGGGGCCTGGGCGGACGCCCGTCCCGGCATCGCCGGCGTCTTCACCGCCGCCGACATTGCGGGCCACAACTGCTTCGGCGTCATCGGTCCCTTTGCCGACCAGCCGGCGCTCGCGGAAGGCGTCGCGCGCTTTCGCGGCGAGGCGGTTGCGCTGGTGGCGGGCGAGCGCGAAGCGATCCTCGATCTCGATCTGACGGATTTTCCGGTTTCATGGACCGAGCTGCCGCATGTCCTGCAGCCTTCGGATGCGAAAGCCGATGGCGCGGCGCTGCTGCACCGGCACCGTCCGGCGAACCTGCTCACCTCCGGCTTCGTCGAACGCGGCGATCCTGACGCAGCGCTTGCCGGCGCCGCCGTCACCGTGTCCGGCGCCATCGAAACCTCCTATGTCGAGCACGCCTATATCGAGCCGGAAGCCGGCTATGCCTACATGGACGGCGACACGCTCGTCGTCGTCGCCTGCACGCAGGCGCCCTATATGGACCGTGACGACACGGCGAAGGTGCTCGGTCTTGCCGTCGACAAGGTGCGCATCGTGCCGACCGCCACCGGCGGCGGCTTCGGCTCCAAGCTCGACGTCTCGCTGCAGCCGCTGATCGGCCTGGTGGCGATGAAGACCGGCCGGCCGGCGGCCCTTGCCTACACCCGCAACGAATCGATGATCTCGACCACCAAGCGCCATCCCGCCGAGATGCAGGCAACTGTCGGCGCCGATGCCGAAGGCCGCGTCACCGGCATGGTCTTTTCCGGCGATTTCAACACCGGCGCCTATGCCAGCTGGGGGCCGACGGTCGCCAATCGCGTTCCGGTGCATGCCTCAGGCCCCTATTTGACGCCGAACTACCGTGCCGAGGGTCGCGCCATCCACACCAACGGCCCGATCTCCGGCGCTTTCCGCGGCTTCGGCGTGCCGCAGGCGACAATCATGCAGGAGACGCTCTACGACGAGCTGGCCGGCAAGCTTGGGCTGGATCGCCTCGATTTCCGCTTGAAGAACTGCCTTCGTAACGGATCCGAAACGGTGACCGGACAGCGCCTGGAATCGGGCGTCGGCATCGGCGAATGCCTGGAATCGCTTCGCCCGCATTGGGCCCGGGCGCTCGGCGAGGCCGAAGCGTTCAACGCCGCCGGCGAGGACAGAAAGCGCGGCGTCGGCGTCGCTTCCTGCTGGTATGGCTGCGGCAACACCTCGCTGCCCAACCCTTCGACCATCAAGGTCGGCATCTCGGCCGCGGGCGAGGTCGTGCTGCATCAGGGCGCCGTCGACATCGGCCAGGGCTCGAACACGGTCATCACCCAGATCTGCGCCGATGCGCTCGGCCTGCCGCTGGACAAATTCCAACTGAAGGGCGCCGATACCGCGATCACGCCGGACGCCGGCAAGACGTCCGCCTCGCGCCAGACCTTCGTCACCGGCAAGGCGGCCGAGAAGGCCGGCAGGGCACTGCGCGAGCAGATCCTGCGCTTCGCCAATGTCTCTGAGAAGGCAGCGATCGCACTCGATGGATCGAGCCTGGCCATCCGCGAAGGTGAAGCGACACGGAGCATCGATCTGTCCGAGCTGAAGGCCGACGCCGCCGGCCTGGTCTTCGTGGCGCAAGAAACCTACGACCCGCCGACGCTGCCGCTGGACGCCAAGGGCCAGGGCAAGCCTTATGCCGTCTACGGCTATGGCGCGCAGATCGCCGAGCTGGAGGTCGATCTCAAGCTCGGTACCGTGAAGCTGATCAGGATCACCGCCGCGCACGATGTCGGCAAGGCCATCAATCCCGTCCTGGTCGAGGGCCAGATCGAGGGCGGCATCGCGCAAGGCATCGGCATGGCGCTGATGGAGGAATACATCCCCGGCCGCACCGAGAACCTGCACGACTATCTCATCCCGACCATCGGCGACGTGCCGCCGGTCGAGCACATTCTGGTCGAGGTTCCGGACCCGGAAGGACCCTTCGGCGCCAAGGGCCTGGGCGAGCATGTGCTGATCCCGACCGCGCCGGCGATCCTCAATGCCATCCGCCACGCCACCGGCGTTCTGGTCACCAAGGTGCCGGCGACACCGGCCCGCATCCGCGCGGCGATCCGCGACAAGGAGGCACGCCGATGAGCGAGCTTGCCGAACGTTTCGAAACCCACGACCCCGGCGAGAAGCAGGTGGCGGAGAAGATCCGCTGCGATGCTTGCCCGGTCATGTGCTACATCGCCGACGGCCGCACCGGCGCTTGCGACCGCTACGGCAATGTCGGCGGCCGCATCGTGCGCATGGACCCCCTGACCATCCTCGACCATGCCGCCGAGGCCGGCGGCGCCGTCGTGCCGTTCGTTGCCGAGGGCGAGGCCTGGAACGGCGAGCTGGTCAACACTGGGCGCCGCTTCGTCACCGCGATCGGCGCCGGCACCACCTATCCGGACTACAAGCCGGCGCCCTTCATCGTCAGCCAGGAGGTCGAGGGCGTCGATCTTGTCACCGTCGTTACCGAGGGCATCTTCTCCTACTGCGGCGTCAAGGTGAAGATCGACACCGACCGCCACATCGGCGACGGGACGGCGACGGTACGTGTCGAGGGCGAGGCGATCGGCCACGTCACGACAGGCGAATACGGCTCGCAGATGCTGTCGCTCGGCGGCGTGCATCACCTGACCGGCGGCTCCAAGCAGGAAGGCCGCGCCACCTGCGACGCGCTGCTCAATCTCTGCAACCGCAAGCCGGTCGAGCTTACCATCGATGGCGGCGCGACCGTCATCGTCGAGGCAGGCAAGGCGCCGGTGATCGACGGCAAGGTCGAGCATCGCATGCGCGTCGGCTGCGGCTCGGCCACCATCGGCATGTTCGCCACGCAATGGCGCGGGCTGGTCGACGAGGTGGTGGTGGTCGACGACCACATCACCGGCGTCGTCTCCGAGCATCAGGCCGGCAAGGTGCTGGGCTGGCAGGACACCGGCATCAAGATCATCGGCCGCCGCTCGACGCCTGGCCGCTACTTCAAGGTCTCGGAGCCCGGCCTCGGCTGGGGCGGCACCTCGATCTCCGACCCGCTGTCGATCCTGGGCGACTGGAACGCCAAGAAGGGCGCGCGGCCCGGCCTGTCGCTGCTGATGGTTTCCACCACCGGCGAGCAGTTTGCCTACTACGAGCTCGACGATGACCTGAAGCCGGTCGAAAAGCCGTTCCCGGAACGGCTGCAGAAGTCCGTCGGCCTGATCGAGGACAATTGCGAGCCGGCGCTCTGCACCGTGCTGTTCATCGGCGGCGCTGGCGGCTCGCTGCGCGCCGGCGTCACCGAGAACCCGGTCAACCTGACCCGCTCGGTGCAGGGCCTGAGGACTTACGTCACCGTCGGCGGCGCGCCGGTCTATGTCTGGCCGGGCGGCGGCATCACGCTGATGGTCGACGTCACCCGCGTGCCGGAAGGCGCCTTCGGTTACGTGCCGACGCCGGCGCTGGTGGCGCCGATCGAGTTCACCTTGCGCCGCGACGACTATGTCAGGCTGGGCGGCTACGAGGCCGAGATCCGCAGCGTCGAGGACATCCTCGCCAAGGGTGGCGAGTACCTCAACCCGCGCCGCGGCACCGGCGCTCCCGTCAACAATCCCTGGCCGCCGCTGGCGCAGTTGCGGCGGGCAGCGGCGAACGGGGCCGGAGGATGAACAGCCCGCAGGCGCATTGGCTTGCCGACGGCCGGCGGCTCCATCTCAACCATGGGCCGATCGACCTGATCGTCGAGGCCTTTGGCGAGCCGGATGAATGCCGGGCCGCCTACACCCAGGCCGTCGCGCGGTTCGAGACCATCCTGATTGAGTTGGTCAAGGAGCTTCCCGAATTGCGGCTCCCGGCATTCTTCCTGGCGCCGCGCGATTTCGCGGGGCCGACGGCGCGCCGCATGGAAGCAGCCGTCATGCCGCTGGCGGAATGCTTTATCACCCCGATGGCCGCTGTTGCCGGTTCGGTAGCCGACGAAATTCTGGCGGCGCTGCTCGCCGGCCGCCGGCTGGACCGCGCCTATGTCAACAATGGCGGTGATTGCGCCCTCCATCTCAGCAGCGGCCAGTCGATGATATCGGCCATTGCCGGCACCGGGCATGGCATGGCCGATCGCGTTACCATACGCGCCGAGGATGGCGTTCGCGGCGTGGCGACCAGCGGCTGGCGCGGCCGTTCGTTCTCGCTGGGTATCGCCGATGCCGTCACCGTCCTGGCGCGGACCGGCGCCGACGCCGATGCCGCCGCAACGCTGATCGCCAACGCCGTCGATCTGCCCGGTCACCCTGCGGTCGAACGGGCGCTGGCGCGCGATCTTGCACCCGACAGCGATCTTGGCGACCGGCTGGTGACGCAGGGCGTCGGCGCGCTTTCGCCGGGTGAAGTGGCGCGGGCGCTGGACAACGGGCTTGCCGTCGCCGAAGATTTTCGCCGGCGCGGCCTGATATCGGCCTCGGCGCTGTTCCTTGCTGGTGAGACACGCATCAGTGGTTCGGTGGCGCTCGCCGCGCCCAACAAGCATAAAGCGAAGGAAACTGCCCATGCCTGAATTCCCGATCCGCAAGATCGCGGTCCTGACCGAAGAGATTTTTCACGATGGCGGTCCAGTCGCGGCAGCGCCACGCCGCCGTGCCGCTGCCTTGGCGGTGGTGAAGAACCCCTTCGCCGGCCGCTACGTCGAAGATCTGCAGAGCGCCATGGACGACCTGAAGCCGCTCGGGCTGCTGCTGGCCGATCGGCTGATTGCGGCGCTTGGCGGTGACGTCAAGCAGATCGACGGCTACGGCAAGGGCGCCATCGTCGGCTCCGCCGGCGAACTGGAGCACGGCGCGCTGTGGCATGTGCCGGGCGGCTACGCGATGCGCGAGCGGCTCGGCGATGCCAAGGCGATCGTGCCGTCAGCCAAGAAGGTCGGCGCCTTCGGTTCGCGGTTGGACGTGCCGCTCGGCCACATCAACGCCGCCTATGTGCGCAGCCATTTCGACGCCATGGAGGTCGGCATAAGCGATGGGCCGCGTCCCGACGAGATCCTGTTTTGCCTCGCCATGACCTGCGGCCCGCGCGTGCACGACCGCATGGGCGGCCTCGCGGCCAAGGACATCAAGGCATGGGACGGGCTGAGATGAGCGGCGAGGACAATCTGCTGCGGCTGGTCGAAGCCGAGGAGCCGGACGAGAACGGCTATCACCTGCAGGACCAGGTCGGTTTCATCCTGCGCAAGGCGCATCAGCGCCATGTGGCGATCTTCGCCTCGCAGATCGGCGATCTGACGCCGCCGCAATTCGCGGCTTTGGCCAAGCTCCACGACATAGGCGAGACCTCGCAGAACCAGCTCGGCACGCTGATCGCGATGGATGCCGCCACCGTGAAGGGCGTCATCGACCGGCTGAAGGCGCGCGGCCTGGTCGAGCTTTCCAAGCACGAGGTCGACAAGCGCCGCCTGCTGGTCAATTTGACGGCGCAAGGCCGCGAGGCGATCGAGCGGCTGATCCCGCTTGCCCGCGCCATCACCGAGGAGACGCTGGCGCCGCTATCGGCCAAGGAAGCAGCCACCTTCATGCGCCTGCTGGCCAAGCTGGCCTAACCGGCAGCGGCGGTTCCTGGATACGAAAAAGCCCGGCGCGAAGCCGGGCTTTTTTCTGGGTCCTGAGATCCGTCCGGGCCGACGACCTTCCCATAGAAGGTTGCGGCTTGATCAGTGATCAAACGCCTTGACGATTTCCTCGGTCATCTTCTTGGCGTCGCCGAGCAGCATCATGGTGCCGTCCTTGTAGAACAGCGTGTTGTCGATGCCGGCATAGCCGGAGCCGAGCGAGCGCTTGACGAACAGGCAGGTGCGGGCCTTGTCGACGTCGAGGATCGGCATGCCGTAGATGGGCGAGGACTTGTCGTCGCGCGCGGACGGGTTGGTGACGTCGTTGGCGCCGATGACATAGGCGACGTCGGCCTGCGCGAATTCGGAGTTGATGTCCTCGAGCTCGAACACCTCGTCATAGGGCACGTTAGCCTCGGCGAGCAGAACGTTCATGTGGCCGGGCATGCGGCCGGCAACCGGATGGATGGCGTACTTGACCTCGACGCCGTTGGCCTTGAGCTTGTCGGCCATCTCGCGCAGCGCATGCTGCGCCTGCGCGACCGCCATGCCGTAGCCGGGCACGATGATGACCTTCTGCGCGTTCATCATCAGATAGGCGGCGTCGTCGGCTGAGCCCTGCTTGACGGTGCGCTCGATGCCGTCGTCGGCAGCTGCCGCCGTCTCGCCGCCGAAGCCGCCGAGGATGACCGAGATGAAGGAGCGGTTCATGCCCTTGCACATGATGTAGGACAGGATCGCGCCCGACGAGCCGACCAGCGCGCCGGTGATGATCAGCGCCAGGTTGCCGAGCGTGAAGCCGAGAGCCGCGGCAGCCCAGCCCGAATAGGAATTCAGCATCGACACCACGACCGGCATGTCGGCGCCGCCGATCGGGATGATGAGCAGCACGCCGAGCACCAGCGACGCGGCGACGACCAGCCAGAACACCAGCTTGGCTTCGGTGGTGACCAGAAGCACGATCAGCACCACCAGCGCGATGCCGAGCGCCGCGTTGATGAAGTGGCGGCCGCCGATCATGATCGGCTTGCCGGACATGCGGCCGTCGAGCTTGAGGAAGGCGATGACCGAGCCGGTGAAGGTGATGGCGCCGATGGCGACGCCAAGGCTCATCTCGATCAGCGCCTGGGCATGGATGTCGCCCGCCGTGCCGATGCCGAAGCTTTCCGGCGCGTAGATCGCGGCGGCCGCGACCATCACGGCGGCAAGGCCGACCAGCGAGTGGAAGGCGGCGACCAGCTGCGGCATCGAGGTCATGGCGATGCGCCGCGCGGTGACCGCGCCGACGCCACCGCCGATGGCAAGACCGAGCACGATCAGGCCGAAGCCGCCGGCCGATGGAATGGCCAGTGCCAGGGTGGTGGCAATTGCGATGCCCATGCCGATCATGCCGTAGAGGTTGCCCTGTCGGCTGGTGGTCGGGTGCGACAGGCCGCGCAGCGCCAGGATGAACAGGATGCCGGAGACCAGATAGAGGAAGGAAGCGAAGTTGGCGTTCACGTCACTTGTCCTTCTTCTTGTACATCGCCAGCATGCGCTGGGTGACGAGGAAGCCGCCGAAGATGTTGACGGAAACCAGCATCAGCGCGACGAAGCCGAAGCCGGTGGCAAGGCCGGAGGCCGAGATGCCGACGGCAAGCAGCGCACCGACGACGATGACCGACGAGATGGCGTTGGTGACGGCCATCAGAGGCGTGTGCAGCGCCGGCGTGACCGACCAGACGACATAGTAGCCGACGAAAATCGCCAGCACGAAGATGGCGAAGCGGAAGACGAAGGGGTCGATGGCGCCGCCGGAGAGTGCATGGGCTGCATCACCCGCCGCCTCGGCGCCGGGCGCTGTGGCCAGGTCCTGCACGGCGAGCCTGACGGCGGCGGTTGCCTGGTCGAGCTGGTCGAGGGCTTTCTGCAAGGCGTCCATCACGCGATCCCCTTCGGCTTGGCAGCGGACTTGCTCGTAGCGGCTTTCTTGTCTGCGGTCTTTTTGGGCGCCGTTTTCTTCTCGGAAGCGTCGGCGACCAGGGTCGTGGCGGGCACAGCCGCCGGTTCAACGCGCGGCTGCTGGTCGGCCTTGGCGAAATTGGGGTGCACCACCTGGCCTGCGTCGGTCAGCATGGTCGCCTTGACCAGTTCGTCGTCGCGCTTGATGGCAAGCGTCTTGCTCTCCTTGTCGACCAGCGTCTCGAGGAAGGCGAACAGGTTCTTGGCGTAGAGCAGCGAGGCCGACGCCGCGACGCGGCCCGGCACGTTGAGATGGCCGACGATCTTGACGCCGTTCGCCGTCGTCACGACCTTGCCGGCTTGCGCGCCCTCGACATTGCCGCCGCGCTCGACCGCGAGGTCGACGATCACCGAGCCAGGCTTCATCGAAGCGACCATCGCCGCCGAGACCAGCTTCGGCGCCGGACGGCCGGGGATCAGCGCCGTGGTGATGACGATGTCCTGCTTGGCGATGTGCTCGGCGGTCAGCGCCGCCTGCTTGGCCTGGTATTCCTTCGACATTTCCTTGGCATAGCCGCCGGCCGTCTCGGCCGCCTTGAACTCTTCGTCCTCGACCGCCAGGAATTTCGCGCCGAGCGACTGCACCTGTTCCTTCACCGCCGGACGCACGTCGGTGGCGGTGACGACGGCGCCAAGCCGGCGCGCGGTGGCGATCGCCTGCAGGCCGGCGACGCCGACGCCCATGATGAAGGCCTTGGCCGCCGGCACGGTTCCGGCCGCCGTCATCATCATCGGCAGCGCCCGGTCATATTCGGCGGCCGCGTCGATCACCGCCTGGTAGCCGGCGAGATTGGCCTGCGAGGACAGCACATCCATCACCTGCGCGCGGGTGATGCGCGGCATGAATTCCATCGAGAAAGCGGTGATGCCGGCCTTGGCCATGGCGGCGACGGCCGCGTCGTTGCCGTAGGGATCCATGATCGCGATGACGGCGGCGCCCTGCTTGTAGCCCTTGAGCTCGGTGTCGGTCGGTCGGCGCACCTTCAGCACCACGTCGGCCTTCTTGGCATCACCGGCCGTGCCGATCTTGGCGCCGTTCGCGGCAAAGTCCTGGTCGGGAATGCGCGAGCCGGTGCCCGCGCCTTTTTCGACCACCACCTCGAAGCCGAGGCCGGCCAGTCGCTTCACCGTGTCCGGCGAAGCAGCAACGCGCTGCTCGTTCGCGTCAAGCTCACGAGGGATGAAAACCGTCTGCCCCACCGCATGATCCTTTCGGCTGGAACCTGTCTGCGCGGGACGCCGGCCGGGCCTCCGGCGACGTCCGAGGCAAAGGGTTTGGAAAGTCTACCGGAGAATGAAGAAGCCGGCGGCCAGGATCACGGCCCAGAGGATGACCGCCGAGAAGAAGCCGCCCACGAAGAAGCCGAAAGCCATGGAAATCATCACGGCGAGGCAAAAGAGCGAACCGTATTTGGCCAGCGCCAGGAAGCCCGCATAGGTGCGGTCATGCTCGGCATAGTCCATCTTCGCGCCCAGTTCGACAGGACCGGTCGGCGTGTGATCAGCCATAGGAATACCCCTTCGAAGACATCTTGGAGGCACATAGCGAAAAGCTGGACGCAGAGCAATGGCGCTATTGCCGCATCGCCCGGCACAACAGCCTCAAAGGAAAGTTGAAGACCGCGACCCCGACCGGCCCGCTGGCCGTGAAGGGGCGATGACGGCCTTCAGACCTTCAGCCGGCGAGATGCGGGAACAGTCCGAGCAAGCCGGCGATGATCAGATAGAGCGCGACGATGTAGTTCAACAGCCTGGGCATGACCAGGATCAGCACGCCGGCGATCAGCGAGATCAACGGGGTCAGCGTAAGCGCGGAAATGGTCATGTCGGGGTCCTTTCCAAAAGCGGTGATCGCCAATCCGTGGCGATACAATCTGCAGGTGGTGGCTGTCGCCACTTACAACGCCGGCGCGCCCGGAAGGCTCCAGCCGACGCATGTCGCCGAAGAAAATGTCGCGGGTTTCGGCACGGCGACAGGCGCAAAAAAAGCCGCGGGAGTCAGGCCGCCTCGAAATACTTGGCGGTCGGCAGGATGGTCAGCGGCGCCAACTCGCCCCGCTTGGGGCGTTGGAAAAGCATGCGCTGTTCGAACGTCGTGGAGTTGAAGAACGGGAAGCGATCCAGCGTCGCCTGCATGTTCTCGGAGCACTTCGACTGGAACAGATGCACGGGAACGGTCAGGCCGGGATAGTTCCGCGGCGGCACCGCCTGCTCGGATCGGAAGATGCGATGATAGAAGGCGGAATGCTCTTCCTTGATCGCCGTCAGGCAATAGGTCGGCTTGAAATGGCTGCAGGCGACCACCGCGAGCCTCAGCGTCACATAGGGCAGCACCCGCAGGCTGCTCGACCATTCGAGATCGGCGGCGAACCGGCTCGGATCGACGAAGGTCTCGCCGGCCGCCAGGCGCCGCGCCAGCACGTCGCCGAAGACATCGGTGCTGGGCGAAACTGGATGCTTCGCGTTGGCATGGTGAATTCTGATGGTGCTGACCAGCGAGCCGTCGAAGAACACGCCGAAGCGATAGCAATTGGGAAGGTCGTCGAAGCTGTCCTTCACCATGCGGGAAGCATCGGGCTTCACCATGCCGGCGTGAAGGTAGGAATTGTAGCGAAGCCGATAGATTGCCTCGAGGTCTTCGGCGCCGTCGCAAAGGCGATACTCGATGTGCTCCAGAACTTCCATGATGTGATCTGAAAACACCGAGGGACGCTGCTGACCCCTGGCTTTAGCCGCCGCCAGAGGCGTACCCACCAACTGAGCTTCCACTTTGTAAATCCTCGTGCCGCCGCAAAAGGACCATAGCGAACAGGCGAAAGAACCAGAAGCGAAATTCCGAGCTTTTGAGTTTACCCTAAATTAACGTTAACAAATGGTTAAACCCAAAGAATGCGCGGCTTCGGGGCGTTTCGGGGGATATTTCAGGTGGCGGCGAGCTTCGCGGCCGGCCGCAACTCAGCGGCGAAAGGCCAGGTCACGTTGGACATGGTCTCGATGCCCGACGCGCTCAGCGCGGCGCCGAAGAGGAAGCCCTGGACCAGGTCCGGCTTGACCGAATGCAGCAGGATCTTGAGCTGTTCGAAGGTTTCGACGCCTTCGACGGTGACGGTGAGACCGAGGATCCGCGTAAGATCGACGACGCCCTTCAGGAGGTCGAGCGAGCGCGGGTTCTGGGTGACGTCCATCAGGAACGAGCGATCGATCTTGATCTTGTCGAGCGGCAGCTTGTGCAGATAGCTCAGGCTCGAATAGCCGGTGCCGAAGTCGTCGAGGGCGATGCGCACGCCGAGCTGCTTCAGCTCCTCGATGTACTGCCGCGTCAGCGACTTGTCGTCGAGCAGCGCGGTTTCGGTGACCTCGATCTCCAGGCGGCCCGCCGCGAGCCCGGAAGCGGCCAGCGCGTCACGGACCTTCTGGATGACGTCGTGGTTGCGGAAATCCTTGGCGGACAGATTGACCGAGACGCTGGTCTGGTCCGGCCATTTGGCGCACTCGGCGCAGGCCGCCTGCAACACAAAGGTGCTGATCTCGGAGATGATGCCCATCTCCTCGGCCAGCGGGATGAAGATGCTCGGCGAAATCGGCCCGAGATCGGGATGATCCCAACGGCAGAGCGCCTCGCAGCTGGCGATGCGCATCGTGTGCATCGACACGATCGGCTGATAGACAACGCGCAGGCCCTTGCTTTCCACGGCGCTGCGCAGGTCAGCCTTCATCAGCTGGCGGTTGCGGAAGGCGGCGTCCATCGAAGCCTCGAACAGCCGCCAGTTGTTCTTGCCGAGCTCCTTGGCCTTGTAGAGCGCAAGGTCGGCCTTGACGATCATGGCATCGACGTCGGTGTCCGCGACCTTGGACAGCACGGCGCCCGCGCTGGCCTGGATGCGCAGCCCGTGACCGGCGACGTCGACTTCACCCTGCAGGTCGGCGAAGATCTGGTCGAGCAGGCCGGTCAGATGGCTCTCGTCCTCGATGCGATCGAAGAAGATCATGAATTCGTCGCCGCCGAAGCGGCTGACGGTGATGCCTTGCCCGGCAACGGCTGCCAGCCGTTCCGCCACGGCGTAGATCAGGCCGTCGCCGACGGGATGGCCGAGCGTGTCGTTGACGCTCTTGAAATCGTCGAGGTCGACCACCGACAGGCCGCACAGGCGATCCCGGTCGCCAGAGGCCATCAGTTCCCCGACGAGCTCATGGAAATAGGCGCGATTGGGCAGGCCGGTGAGGTTGTCGTAGCGCGCCATGAAGCGGATCTTTTCCTCCGCCTCGACACGCGCGGTGACGTCCTCGAAGGTGATGACGCCAAGGTCCTGGCTGCCTTCGCGCGCCGAGAATTCGAAGTGCTGGCCGTTGGAGAAGGACACCAGCACCTTGCGGTCGCGTCCCTCGCGCAGCGCGCGCGTCAGCTGCGCCTCGACATAGCGGCAGTCCTTCGGCGCCAGCATGCCGCCGGCAACGCCGCGCATCAGCAGCGAATGGATCGACCGCCCGAGCAGTTGCTCCGGCGATTTCAGCGACATCAGATGCGCGGCCTCGGCATTGCCGACGACCACCTTGCCGTCCGGGCCAAGCATGACCAGGCCATGCGACATGGTGTTGAGGGCGCGGTTGAAGCGCTGCGCGAGCTGCCTTGCCTGCTTGTGCCCGACGACGGCCGAGAACAGCACATTGCGGACGTGGTCGGCACTGCCCTTGATGATGAACATGAACGGGATGATCAGCAGGCCGAGCACGACATAGGGGATGTCAACCCTGAGAATGAGGGCGGCAGCGATAGGCCCGACGAAGGTCACTGCGAAGATCATGACCATGCGCGGCGAGCCGTAATTTCGGCCAACGACGGTCACCAGGGAGGCCAGCGTTACCGACAACGCGC
The DNA here is from genome assembly GCF_004792275.1 of Mesorhizobium sp. M4B.F.Ca.ET.143.01.1.1. NCBI lineage: Bacteria > Pseudomonadati > Pseudomonadota > Alphaproteobacteria > Hyphomicrobiales > Phyllobacteriaceae > Mesorhizobium > Mesorhizobium sp. M4B.F.Ca.ET.143.01.1.1. The sequence continues at coordinate 52,283 of NZ_SRSR01000016.1, read as the reverse complement.
CGATCTCGGCATAGGAATCCGAGTAGACATAGATGGATATGAAGCAAAAAATCCCCAGCAGCAGCCCTTGCAGGCTACCCTTCAGGATGTACTCGCGCTCCCATTTCGTTGCATCGGCGGCGTCGCGAATCTCGCCGCCCGAGCGATGGAAGCGCCGCAGGCTGAAGTAGCGCCAGACGCCGACGCCGAGCAACGCGCCGGCGAGCGCCAGGAAAACCGGCTGGCCGTTGCGCCAGTAGACCATGAGGCTGACGACGGCGTGGCAGCTCGCGCCGATGACCAGCATGTGCGCGTTGTCGAACAACGAGCGCACAAACTGGATATAAACATCCACAGGGATGTTATCGGTTTTTGTTCTGCCCATTACTGGCGCCCATTGAGCCCCAGCCTTGCCATAGTCCCATTAAAAAATCTTTAGCCTGGGCTGAAACGCCTGGTTTCCGGGCGCTTTTGGGGTCACTCGGCGGCCTGCAGTCCCGACCTTGCCGGCGCTTTCGCCAGGCGCTCCAGCAGTCTCGAACGCTCGCCGGCAGCCTTTTCGGCGCTCGCCTGCCTGACGTGGCCGTAGCCGCGGATCAGCGCCGGCACCGAGGCAAGCGCGGTGGCCGCCTCGATCCTGCCAGGCGCCAGCGCGCCGGCGATCAACTCCAGGTCGGCCTCGTACTGTGCCAGGAGCTGCCGCTCCATGCGCCTTTCCGCGCTGTGGCCGAAGATGTCGAAAGCCGTGCCGCGTAAGCCTTTCAGCGCCGCAAGCAGGCGAAACCCCTTCATCATCCAGGGGCCGAAATTCGATTTCCTCGGGCGGCCGTCATTGCCGCGCCGGCCCAGCATCGGCGGCGCCAGATGGAATTCGAGCTTGTCGTAGCTCTGGAACTGTTTCGACAGCTCGGCGGCGAAGGTGCCGTCGATATAGAGGCGCGCCACCTCGTATTCGTCCTTGATCGCCATCAGCTTGAAAAGGTTCCGGGCGGCGGCCTCGGTCACCACCGTCGAGCCAGGCGCCGCCTTGCCCTCGGCCTGGCGCAGCGCGGCGAGCTTTTGGGCATAGCGCTTGCCGTAGGCTGCGTTCTGATAGGCGGTGAGGAAAGCGACGCGGCGGGCGATGATCTCGTCCAGCGTCTCGGCGGGCGCGGCGGCCGCCTTGCCCGGCTGGCTGACGAGGCCGCGCACGAAATCCGGCTCATGCGCGGCGCGGCGGCCCCAGCGGAACGCGGCGACGTTCATCGCCACTGCCTCGCCATTGAGCTCGATCGCCTTCTCGACCGCCTCGGCCGACAGCGGCAGCCCGCCATGCTGGAAGGCGAAGCCGAGCATGAACATGTTGGCGCCGAGCGAGTTGCCGAACAATTGGGTGGCGGTGCGGGTGGCGTCGAAGAAATGCGCCTTGCCGTCGCCTGCGGCAGTGCGGATCGCCTTTTTCAGCCGCTCGACCGGCAGCGAGAAGTCGGCGGAGCGGGTGAATTCGCCGGGCATGATCTCGGCGGTGTTGGCGAGGAAGATCGTATGGCCCTCGCGCACCGCCGCCAGCACCTTCTGCGCGCCCGACACGACCAGGTCGCAGCCGAGCACCAGGTCGGCCTTCCCCGCCGAAACGCGGATGGCGTGGATCTCGTCCGGCGTGCGTGCGATGCGCACATGGGTGAACACCGAGCCGCCCTTCTGGGCGAGGCCGGCCATGTCGATCATGCCGCAGCCCTTGTCCTCGAGATGCGCCGCCATGCCGAGCACCGCGCCGATGGTGACGACGCCGGTGCCGCCGACGCCGTCGATGATCCCGGCCCATCCCTGCGCGCCGAGGGGGAACTCGGCCGGGGTGGGCACGCCATGGAGCGGGTCGGTCCTGCCGGCGATGCCCTCGGCCTTTCTGATCTTGGCGCCGTGCACGGTGACGAACGACGGGCAGAAGCCGTTGACGCAGGAGAAATCCTTGTTGCAGCTCGACTGGTCGATCCGTCGCTTGCGGCCGAATTCGGTCTCGACCGGCTGGATCGACACGCAGTTGGATTGCACCCCGCAATCGCCGCAGCCCTCGCAGACCAGCTCGTTGATGAAGATGCGTTTGTCGGGGTCGGGGAAGGTGCCGCGCTTGCGGCGGCGGCGCTTCTCGGCGGCGCAGGTCTGGTCGTAGAGGAGCACGGAGATGCCCTTGACCCCGCGCAATTCGCGCTGGACGAGGTCGAGGTCGTCGCGGTGATGGATGGTCGCGCCTGCCGGGAAGTCGGCCTTCCCCGCGTATTTGTCCGGCTCGTCGGTGACGATGGCGATGCGCTCGACGCCTTCGGCCCGCACCTGCCTGGCGATCATGTCGACGGTCAGCCCGCCCTCATGCGGCTGGCCGCCGGTCATGGCGACAGCGTCGTTGTAGAGGATCTTGTAGGTGATGTTGGCATCGCTCGACAGCGCGAAGCGGATCGCCAGCGCGCCGGAGTGATTGTAGGTGCCGTCGCCGAGATTCTGGAAGATGTGGTCGCGTTTCGAGAATGGCGCCTGGCCGACCCACTGCGCGCCTTCGCCACCCATCGCCGTGAAGCCGACGGTGTTCCTGTCCATCCACAGCGCCATGAAATGGCAGCCGATGCCGGCGGCGGCCAGCGACCCGTCCGGCACCTTGGTCGAGGAATTGTGCGGGCAGCCGGAGCAGAAGAAGGGCGTACGCGAGCCGATGTCGACTGTATCGGCGAGCATGGCCTGGAACTGGCGCAGTTTCGCCACCCGCGCCGCGATCTCTTGCGACGGGCCGATGGTGCGCAGGATCCGCTCGCCGAGCGCGATCGCGATCTCGTTCGGATCGAGCGCGCCCTTGGCCGGGAACAGCCAGTCGCCGCGCTCGTCCTTCTTGCCGACGATCGCCGGCTGGCTGGCGGTGCCGTAGAGGCTTTCGCGCAGTTGCACCTCGATCAGCGAGCGCTTCTCCTCGACGACGACGATGGTGTCGAGGCCGAGGGCGAAGTCGGCGACATGCTGCAGGTCGAGCGGCCACGGGCAGCCGACCTTGAACAGCCGGATGCCGATGCGGTTGGCCGCCGCCTCGTCGATGCCGATATCCTCCAGCGCCTGGCGTACGTCGAGATAGCTCTTGCCGATGGTGATGACGCCGAGCTTCGGATTGCGGCCGCCGGAATAGATGATGCGGTTCAGCCCGTTGGCGTGGATGAAGGCGGAGGCCGCGTTGCGCTTGTACTCATGCAGCCGCTCCTCCTGGCCGAGCATATCGATCTCGTGGCGGATGTTGAGGCCGCCGGGCGGCATGTCGAACGGCGGCACCACGATGTTCAGCCGCTCCAGCGAGGCGTCGACGGAGGCCGTCGATTCGATGTTGTCCTTGACGCATTTGATCGCCGCCCAGGTGCCGGCGAAGCGCGACATGGCGAAGCCGTAGAGCCCGTAGTCGATGATCTCCTGGACTCCGGCCGGGTTGAGGATCGGCACCATCGTGTCGACGAACAGGAATTCGGTGGCGTGCGCGTTGGTCGACGATTCAGCCATGTGGTCGTCGCCCATCAGGGCAAGCACGCCGCCATGCTTCGACGAGCCGGCGAGGTTGGCGTGCCGGAACACGTCGCCGGAGCGATCGACGCCCGGCCCCTTGCCGTACCAGACCGAAAAGACGCCGTCATGCGTGCCTTCGCCCAGCAATTCGGCCTGCTGCGTGCCCCAGCAGGCGGTGGCGGCAAGCTCTTCGTTGAGGCCGGGCTGGAAGACGATGTCGGACTGCGCCAGCTGCTTCTTGGCCTTCCACAGCTGCATGTCGAGGCCGCCGAGCGGCGAGCCGCGATAGCCGGAGACGAAGCCGGCGGTGTTCAACCCCGCGCGGCGATCGCGCTCGCGCTGCATCAGAAGCATGCGGATGACGGCCTGCGCGCCGGAAAGGAAGATGCGCTCCTTGCCAAGGTCGAACTTGTCGTCGAGCGCGACGTCATGCAGCGTCATCAGGCATTTCCTTCGCGGAGGGCGCACGGAATCGCGCGGCCTACGTCGGAGTGGGACGCCGCAGTCTTTCTCCCCTTGCCGGAGAGGTCAAACGAAATCGCAGGTGCCAGACGACGCGCAACAAACGGTCAAATCGGCGGCGGTTGACGCATGCAACGGCACCGGGGGCGGTTCAGCCGAGCACGAAAATTCCGGCCCCTGAACCTCAGGCGGCCTTCGAGCAATCGGGCTTGGGCTCGCCCGGCAGCTTGCCGTCGACATGGCCGATCATGTCCTTGTTGAGCTCGTAGACCGGCCCGACCACCAGCGGACGGTCCGGCAGCACCGACTGATCCATCGACGAGGTCAGCGTCGTCTCGAAGCTCTGCAGCAGCGTGCCATTGGCGTCTTCGATGCGGATCGAGATCGAATAGGGCTTGTCCTTGACCACGCAGGTGAGCGGCGGACTGGTCAGCGTTATATGCGGCAGCTTGGGCCAGATCTTCTGGTTGACGATGATCGGATCTCCCCCGGCCGGGTTCTGGAAGCTGACCACGGCAACCTGGCCTTCTCCCATCGGCCGCAGCGGGTTGAGGGTGACGACATAGGTGGCGATGCCCAGCCGGTAATTGAACTCGAACAGCTTGCCGGAAATGGCGAACAGCTGCTCCTTGCCGGAATCGCGGCAGGCGCCAAGCACCGCCACCGTCAGCAGAGCGGCGCCGAGAACGATCGAGCGCGAATTTTTCCTAGACATCGGTAGCCTCCCTGGCCGCCGTGCGGCGGCGGTAATAACGGTTTGCCTTTTGCCGGTTGCCGCACACCGCCATGTCGCACCAGAGGCGACTGGAATTGCGGCTGCGGTCGACGAACAGCCAGCTGCAGTTGGGACAGATTCTGAGCCGCGCGACCGTCTCCTCGCGCAGCAGCGACAGCGCCGAGACGGCCAGCGCCGACTCGAAGGCCATCGGTGTCGCCGGGTCGCCGAACGGCTGCCCCGAAGCGCCGATTTCGGTGCGGCTTTGCGCCAGTCCGTCGGCGCAGGCTGCCAGGAAATCGGGCAGGTCGCCGGTGGCGATCGCGCCCTTTGCCACCGCGTTGCGGAACAGGCGGTCGGTGGTCTCGCGGATCGACAACACCACCGGTGCGATCGCCGCGGGCGCCGGCGCTTCCAGCTTGCGACCGCCGAGCTCGCTGGCGCGGAAGCCGCTCGCCGCCTCGGCGAAACGGGCGATCTCGGCCGGATTGTCGAAACGGTCGAAGGTCTTCTCCGGGTCGTTGCGCAGCACGACGGTGTTCGCGGTGTCGAGCGCGAGAATGCCGCCGGTGAAGCGGTGCGGGGTCCAGGATACCGTCATGACAGAAACCTAACCGATAAATCGCGTTTGACAAGTTAGATTCCGAATGCAACGTTCCGCGCAGGGTTGCGAGTTGCCGCTGCCCCTGTTTCGAGCATGTCGTCGCCCCAAAACCGCTAGGCACTTTTGGGCGACATGCTCCGAGGTCTGCGCATGCTCTATTTCTTCCAGCAGGTTCTGAACGGGCTGCATTCGGGCGCGCTCTATGCGCTTCTCGCCTTCGGCTATGTACTGACCAACGGCATCCTGCACCGCACCAACCTCGCCTATGGCGCGGTCTTCGCCTTCTGCGGCCACACAATGATCCTGACCGCCGCCTTCGGCTACCAGGCGCTTTGGCTGACGCTCTATGCCTCTGTCGCGCTCGGCGTGTTTGCGGCCTTCCTCTATGCGACGCTGATCAGCCGCGTCCTGTCGCGCAACGTCTTCGAGCCGCTGGCCGACCGCTCGCCCAACGCCATCGTGGTGACGACGCTGGGCGTATTGCTGGTGCTTTCGGAGTCAAGCCGCATCGCCGCCGACACGCACGACCTGTGGCTGCCGCCGATGCTGGCCGTGCCGGTCGTCTTCGCCGAGCACGACGGCTTCAAGGCGACGCTGACGCTGATCCAGCTGCTCGACTGCGCCGCCGTGCTGGCGGCCATCGCGCTTGCCGCCTGGGCGTTCGCCCGCTCCCGGTTCGGACGCTCCTGGCGCGCCGTCTCCGACGATCCCAGGGCGGCGGCGATGTGCGGCGTCGACGTGCGCTCGGTCTTCCGCCAGGCGGTTCTGCTCGGCGGCTTCTGCGCCGCGCTCGCCGGCGTGCTGGCCGGCATCTACTACGGCAACATCAGCTTCGGCACCGGCCTGGTCTACGGGTTGAAGGTGCTCTTCGTGACGGCGGTCGGCGGCTATCTCTCGCCGCCGCGAGCCGCGCTCGGTGCCGCCGCCTTCGGCATGGCCGAATCGCTGTGGGCCGGCTATTTCCCGCTCGAATGGCGCGATGCCTGGATGTATCTGTTCCTCGTCGCCATGCTGGTGCTGATCGGCGCCGGCCGCGATCAGCAGAAAATCGCCTGACCTATCAGACTTTGGTTGCATCGTGCCCCGCTAGCCGGCGGTTTGCCGGCGTCCCCGTCTCACAACCATGTTGACCGCCCCTCTGCCGTGTTGACCCGCCGTGCCACGCACGGCATACCGTTGGGCCACTGCGGCACGTCGGAAAATAAGGGGAGCCGGCGCGCCTCCGACATCAGGGAGGAATGCATGGCAGGGCTGCTCGCTCTATCCAGAACGATCGACCGTGTGAACGAGTTCATCGGCAGATGGGTGTCGTGGGTGATCCTGCTGGCGATCCTGGTCAGCGCCGGCAACGCGATCATCCGCAAGGTCTTCGACATATCGTCGAACGCGTGGCTTGAATTGCAATGGTATCTGTTCGGCGCCGCCTTCATGCTGGCCGCCGCCTACACGCTGAAGCAGAACGACCATATCCGCATCGACATCGTCTACGGCATGTTCTCGCGCCGGGTGCAGCACTGGATCGACCTGCTCGGCCACATGCTGTTCCTGATGCCGTTCGTCACCCTGATGGTGATCTATTTCGTGCCCTATGTGTCGCTGTCCTTCCGCAGCGGCGAAATGTCGACCAATGCCGGCGGGCTGATCGTCTGGCCGGCGAAGGCGATCCTGCTTGTCGGCTTCTTCCTGCTGGCGCTGCAGGGCATCTCCGAGATCATCAAGAAGATCGCCATCATGCGCGGTGACATGGACGATCCCAATCCCTTCATATCGGCGCATGAGCAGGCCGAACTCGAGGCGAAAGCACTCGCCGAAGAAGCCAAGGCGCTCGCCGGCGAGGTGCGTCCATGATCGAGTTCATCGCCCAGAACATGGCGCCGATCATGTTCGCCTCGCTGATCATCTTCCTTTTGATCGGCTACCCCGTCGCTTTCTCGCTCGCCGCCAACGGCCTTTTGTTCTTCTCCATCGGCGTCCTGCTGTCGCCCTATTCGGGCGGCTCGATAAACCTGGCCTGGCCCCTGCTGCATGCGCTGCCCGACAATTTCTACGGCAGCCGGGTGATGTCGAACGACACGCTGCTGGCGATCCCGTTCTTTACCTTCATGGGCATCGTGCTGGAGCGATCCGGCATGGCCGAGGACCTGCTCGACACGATCGGCCAGCTGTTCGGGCCGATCCGCGGCGGCCTTGCCTATGCCGTCATCTTCGTCGGCGCGCTGCTTGCGGCGACCACCGGTGTCGTGGCGGCGTCCGTCATCGCCATGGGCCTGATCTCGCTGCCGATCATGCTGCGCTACGGCTATGACCGTCGTGTGGCGTCGGGCGTCATCGCGGCATCGGGCACGCTCGCGCAGATCATCCCGCCCTCGCTGGTGCTGATCGTGCTCGCCGACCAGCTCGGCCGCTCTGTCGGCGACATGTATGCCGGCGCGCTGATCCCCGGCCTCGTCCTCACCGGCATCTACATGCTCTACATCCTGATCATGTCGATCGTCCGGCCGAAATCGATGCCGGCCCTGCCGCTCGAAGCCCGCACGCTCGGCCATGGCGTGGTGTCGCTGATCGTGGCGCTGGCGGTTGCGGTCGCTGTGTCCTACGCCGCCTATCGCTATCTGGCGCCGGCGCATGGCGACAATGCCGACATTCTCGGCGCCTGCGTCGGCGTGATCCTGATCTATGTCGTGGCGATTGCCGACAAGGGCCTGAACATCAACATGATGTCCCGGTTGGCGCAGCAGGTGATCATCGTGCTGATCCCGCCGCTGGCGCTGATCTTCCTGGTGCTCGGCACCATCTTCCTCGGCATCGCCACCCCGACCGAGGGCGGCGCCATGGGCTCCGTCGGCGCATTGATCATGGCGGCGGCAAAGGGGCGGCTGTCGCTGGATGTGATCAAGCAGGCGCTGACCGCGACGACCAGGCTGTCCTCCTTCGTGCTGTTCATCCTGATCGGCGCGCGCGTCTTCTCGCTGACCTTCTACGGCGTCAACGGCCACCTCTGGGTCGAGCATCTGCTCACCTCGCTGCCGGGCGGCGAGGTCGGCTTCCTGATCGGCGTCAACGCGCTGGTCTTCGTGCTTGCCTTCTTCCTCGATTTCTTCGAGCTCGCCTTCATCATCGTGCCGCTGTTGGCGCCCGCCGCCGACAAGCTCGGCATCGACCTGATCTGGTTCGGCGTGCTGCTCGGCGTCAACATGCAGACCTCCTTCATGCATCCGCCTTTCGGCTTCGCGCTGTTCTATCTGCGCTCGGTCGCCGCGCGCGTGCCCTATCTCGACCGCATCACCGGCAAGCAGATCGCGCCGGTCACCACCGGCCAGATCTATTGGGGTGCGGTGCCCTTCGTCTGCATCCAGGTGATCATGATCGGGCTCACTATCGCCTTCCCGCAGATGGTGATGCACTACAAGGGCGCGGTGGTCGATCCGGGCACCATCGAGCTCAAGGTGCCGGAACTGCCGGGCCTGACGCCGCTCGGCACGCCGCCGGCGGATGGCGCCGCGGCTCCGGCCTCTGGCGGGGCGGCACCGGCAGCGCCGGCCACCGACCTGTCCCAGCCACCGAGCTTCGGCGACACGCCGCCCGCCAAGCCGGCGGCACCGGCACCCGATCTGTCGCAGCCGCCGAACTTCAATTGATGGGGGAGGCCCGACAGTTATGAAAGCGGTTCGCCTCGAGGACGTCGGCAGCATAGCGCTGCGCGAGGTCGACAAGCCGTCGGCCGGTGCGGACGATCTGCTGGTGCGGATCGAGGCCTGCGGCGTCTGCGGCACCGATCGCCATCTCTTCCACGGCGAGTTTCCTTGCAAGCCGCCGGTGACGCCCGGGCATGAGTTTTCGGGCATCGTCGAAGCGGTCGGGTCGTCGGTGATCGGCTTCTCCGTCGGCGACCGCGTCACCGGCGATCCCAACATCGCCTGCGGGCGATGCCCGCATTGCCATGCCGGGCGGGTCAACCTCTGCCGCAATCTCAATGCCATCGGCATTCATCGCGACGGCGGCTTCGCCGATTATGTCGTGATGCCACAGAAGCAGGCCTTCCTTCTGCCGGCGAGCCTCAAGCCGACGCATGGCGCATTCTGCGAGCCGTTGGCGTGCTGCCTGCACGGCGTCGACCTCGCCGCGATCAAGCCGGGCGGCTCGGTCGTCGTGCTGGGTGGCGGCGTCATCGGCCTGCTTACCGTGCAATTGGCAAGGCTTGCCGGGGCGAAGACCATCGTGCTGTCGACACGCCAGGCCTCGCGCCGCGCGCTCGCCGAGGAGCTCGGCGCGACGGCCTCAGTCGATCCAGGCGCCGGCGACGTTATCGATGCCATTGCCGGACCAGACGGGCTGGTGCCGGGCGGTGTCGACGTGGTGTTCGAATGCGCCGGCGTGCGCGATACGGTCGAGCAGTCGTTGCGGCTGGCGAAGGCCGGCGGCACCGTCGTCATCGTCGGGGTCGTGCCGCAAGGCATGCAGGTGGCGTTCGAGCCCTTCGACCTGCTGTTTCGCGAATTGAAGGTTCTGGGCTCCTTCCTCAACCCCTACACCCACGGCCGCGCCGCCGGGCTCATCGCCTCGGGCGCGATCGAGGTCGACCGGCTGATATCGAGACAGGTATCGCTCGAGGAGGCGCCGGCGGTGATCGCCAATCCGCCCGCGTCGGGCGAGGTCAAGGTGCTGGTGGTGCCAGGCTGAACAAGGCGCCTGCAAAGCCCGGGGCGATCAATCGCCGAAGTCTGCGCCGCCCCTCATCCCCTGCCAGAACCTTCTCCCCGTATAGTGACGGGGAGAAGGGGCTAAGCCCAGCCTACAGCTTGCCCTGGCGCTGCTGGACCATCATGAAGGTGTCGTAGTTGTACTCGGCCACCTGGGCCCAGAGATAGTGCTCCTTGCGGAAGCCCTTGATCGACTCCCAGATCTTCTTGAACGGCGCGTTCGAGGCTTCCATCTCGGCGTAAACCTCGTTCGCCTTCTCGAAGCAGGCGGCCATGATCTCCTGGCTGAACGGCTGCAACTTGGCGCCGCCGGCCACCAGCCGCTTCACCGCCGCCGGATTGAGGAAGTCGTATTTCTGCAGCATGTTGGCGTCGGTTGCCTGCGCCGCGGTCCGCACCAGCGATTTGTAGGACGCCGGCAGCTCTTCATACTTGGCCTTGTTGAACATCAGGTGGACGGTCGGGCCGCCTTCCCACCAGCCGGGATAGTAGTAGTAGGGCGCGACCTTGTAGAAGCCGAGCTTCTCGTCGTCATAGGGGCCGACCCATTCCGCGGCGTCGATGGTGCCTTTCTCCAGCGCCGGGTAGATGTCGCCGCCGGCGATCTGCTGCGGCACGACGCCGAGCTTGGCCACGACCTTGCCGGCAAAGCCGCCGATGCGCATCTTCAGGCCGGAGAGGTCGGCGACGGTGTTGATCTGCTTGCGGAACCAGCCGCCCATCTGCACGCCGGTATTGCCGCCCGGCAGGCCGAAAAGCCCCTGCGTGGCGAGGAATTCGTTGAACAGGTCGATGCCGCCGCCATGATAGTGCCAGGCATTGATGCCGCGCGCGTTGAGCGAGAACGGCACCGCCGCGCCCAGCGCCCATGTCGGGTCCTTGCCCCAGTAGTAGTATGCAACGGTATGGCAGGCCTCGACGGTGCCGGCGGCGGTCGCATCTGCTGCCTGCAGGCCGGGAACCAGCTCGCCGGCGGCGAACACCTGGACCTGGAAATTGCCGTCGGTCGCTTCCGACAGCATCTTGGAGAACACTTCGGCGCCGCCATAGATCGTGTCGAGCGACTTCGGGAAGGACGACGCCAGCCGCCACGTCACCTTCGGATTGGACTGGGCGATTGCCGGAGCGGCAAGCGTGGCCGCCGCCGCCGCGGCGCCGACGCCGGTTACGCCGGCCTTGCGGATGAATGAACGACGATCCATGAAGTTCCTCCCTTTTGGATCAACAGACCAACTTTCGGGGGAATCCTCGATACCCCGGCTCGGCCTGGGTGAGACAATACACGGGCGACAGGTCGAGTCCAGCGCGGCGGCGGCGCCTGGCAACTGCATTGCCGGGAAATCCGCGGGCTTGGGCGAGAACCTGCAACTATAGTCTAACGGCCAGTGGCGTGGCCCATACGACGCGCCGAAACTTGTCATGGAAAAGCGCCTTGGGATCGCCTATTTTGTAGGCAGAATAGTTCCTTAGCTCTCAACGGAAACCGGATCCAAAATGCAGCAGCCGCTCGTCGCCATCTCGACCGACGTCCGCCAATTCGACAACTACACCTGGCATGCTGCCCCGCAGCAATATCTGGAAGCCGCGCTCGTCGGCGCCGGCGTGTTTCCGCTGCTGGTGCCGTCTTTTGGCGACCGGCTCGACTTCGACGAACTCTTGTCGTCGGTCGACGGGGTCATGGTCACCGGCTCGAAGTCCAATGTGCATCCCTCGCTCTACGGCGGCGATGCCAGCGAGCGGAACGGCCCCTACGATCCGGCCCGCGATTCGACCACGCTGCCGCTGATCCGCAAGGCGATCGAGCGCGGTGTGCCGCTGCTCGCCATCTGCCGCGGCATCCAGGAGCTGAACGTGGCGCTGGGCGGCACGCTGGGCACCGAGATCCAGGAGCGCGAGGGATCGCTCGACCACCGCGCGCCGGTGAGCGACAATCAGGACGAGCGCTTCGCCATCCACCAGACGATTTCGATCAAGCCGGGCAGCTGCCTCGCCGGCGTCTTCGGCGCGGGCGAGATCAAGGTCAATTCACTGCATCGCCAGGGGATCGACCGGCTCGGGTCGAAACTGCAAGTCGAGGCGCTCGCCGCCGACGGGACGGTCGAGGCGGTGTCGGTTCGCGACGCCCGCGCGTTCGCGGTCGGCGTTCAGTGGCATCCCGAATATTGGGTCAAGTCGGACGACAACTCGGCCAGGATTTTCCGCGCCTTCGGCGATGCCGTGCGCCTGCATGCGGCGGCGAAAGCAGGCGTCCGCGCGGCGGCGGAGTAGGTCTGCCCAACCTCAATCGTGGTTCAGCGCCAGAAGCGGCGTGACCGGCGCGTAGGATTCGTAGCCGTCGCCATCGGCCACGCTGAAGGTGACGATCGGATCGATGCCGTTCGCGCTGAAGGCCACCGTGCCGTCGGCCTCTTCGCGCCAGAATTTCGCCCGCTCAATGCCGGGCAAAAGCTTGCGGCAGTTGGGGCCGACCGTCAGCAGCGTCAGCCCGCCCGATACCGCGGCGCCGCGCCGGACGGCGCAAGCCGCTTCGTCGCCATTGGCCGTCAATCGGTAGGTGCTGGACGGGGCCGTTTCGCCGGCGATGCTTTCGCCGCTGCCGGCGCGAAAGAGCTGGGCGCCACCCGCCACCGCGGCAACCGCCACCAACACGGGAAGCACTTTCACCTCGTCTCTCCCTACATTAAGCGCGCCGGCGCGCCTCAAACCTGGCCGACCATTCGGCTCTGCCTATGCATAACGAAGTATGCATAGTGATTCCAAATGGTTAACTGTTCGCTAAGAAATATGGCGGGGAGCCACCGGGCTCAGCCGCGCGGCTTGACCTCAACTGTCTCCGGCACCGGGGTCAGCGGCCGGCGCTCGCTGAACCAGGAGATGAGATTGTCGACGCACAGATCCGCCATGGCGCGACGTGTGTGCTCCGACGCCGAGCCGACATGCGGAAGCAGCGAAGTGTTCGGCGCCTCGAGCAGCGCCCTCGGCACGTTCGGTTCGTCGGCAAAGACATCGAGTCCGGCGGCGGCGATGGTGCCGTTGGCAAGGGCGGCGGCAAGCGCAGCCTCGTCCACCGTGCTGCCGCGGCCAATGTTGACGAAGACGCCGTTCGGGCCGAGCGCCGCCAGGATCTCGGCATTGATCGCCTTCTCCGTCGGGGCGCCGCCCGGCGCGATGCAAATCAGCGTGTCGACCGCCTCGGCCAGGCCTTTCAGGGTCGCGTGGTAGCCGTAGGGCAGGCCCTCAACCTTGCGGCGGTTGTGGTAGGAGACCGGCAGGGCGAAAGCCTCCAGCCGGCGGGCGACCGCGAGGCCGATGCGGCCCATGCCGAAGATGCCAACGCTGCGGCCGCGCAAGGTGAGCCGGCTCAGCGGGTAGTGGCCGGTCTTCACCCAGCCGCCGTCGCGCAGCCATTTCTCGGCAGCGTACATTTCGCGCACGGTGTTGATCAGCAGACCGATCGTGGTGTCGGCGACCTCCTCGGTCAGCACGTCCGGCGTGTTGGTCACCATGATGCCGTTTTGCCCGGCATGGCGGGCGTCGACCGAATCATAGCCGACGCCGAAATTCGCGATGATCTCGAGCCGGGGCAGTGCGTCCATCAGGGCTGCGTTGATGCCGCCGAAGCAGGCGATGCCGCGCACCGTCTCGCGCATCTCGTCGGTGACCAGCGACGGATCGGCCCGCTCGATCCCGATCCGCCGGAACGTGCGATCGATGCGGCCGACGGCATGGTCGTTGAAATGGCCGGGCACCAGGATGGCGACCGGCTGCTGTTCGGTCTTGGTCATGCCCGCTCCACCGGCTTGCCGGTCGACTGGCGCACATGCAGTTCCGGCTTGATCAGTTCCTGCGACGGCCGCACCGTCTGTCCATTCAGCTTGTCGAGCAGCGCGCTGGCAGCGCGGCGGCCGACCTCGCGCTGGCCGTTCCAGACCGTCGTCAATGCCGGTGTCGCGATTGCCGCCTCCTCGAGATCGTCATAGCCGGTGACCGAGATGTCGACGCCCGGCACCAGGCCGGCGCGGGCGATGCCGTTCATCAGTCCGATGGCGACGAGATCGTTCCAGCAGCAGGCGGCGGTCGGCTTGTCTTTCAGCGCCAAAAACTGGCCGGCGGCCTCGAACCCGGCCTGTTTGGTGCGCGGGCCGGCGATGCGCCAGGACGGCCTGACCTCCAGCCCCGCCGCCTCCATGGCGTTGAGATAACCCTGGTAACGGTCGCGGCCGGTCGACGTCTGGTCGGTGCCGCCGATCATGGCGATGCGCTTGTGGCCGAGCGAGATCAGGTGGTTGGTGGCCAGCGCCGTGCCATAGGCGTCGTCGCCGCGGAAGACCGGCACGTCGGCCCCGGCGACGCTGCGCGCGATCAGCACCGCCGGCAGGCCGTTGTCCTCGGCCATGACGATGTCCTCGGCCGGCGTGCCGATGGCCGGCGACATGATGACGCCGTCGGCGCCGAGCTGCAGCAGCGTGTCGATGAAGGTGCGCTGCTTTTCGAGCTGGTCGTAGTGGTTGGACAGGATGAAGGTCTGCCGGCTGCGGTCGAGTTCGCTTTCGATCGAGCGCAGGATCTCGGCGAAGAACGGGTTCATGATGTCGTGCACGACGACGCCGACAATGCCTGAGCGCGAGGTGCGCAGGCTGGCGGCGCGGCGATTGTAGATATAGCCGATGGCGCGGGCGTGTTCCTTGATGCGGTCGCGTGTGCTGCCCGCCACCAGCGGGCTGTCGCGCAGCGCCAGCGACACCGTGGCCGTGGACACACCGAGCGCATCCGCGATCGTCGAAAGCTTGATCTTCTGTGCCAGCCCTTCGCTCCCCGAACCGATTTAAACTGTTTAAAGGCGGCTCTTATGCCATCGATCCCCGGCAAATCAAAGTTTTTTTGCCAGGGCTTCGGCCTCTGCGTCCAGCGTCGCGCTGTTGCGCAGGCGAAGCCGGTGTTCGCGATGAATGATGTAAAGGCCGCTGGCGACGATGATGGCAGCCCCCAGCAGCGTCCAGCGGTCGGGAAACTGGTTGAAGATGATCCAGCCGGAAATGATCATCCACACCATCTGCGAATAGGGGTAGGGGGCGAGCGCCGTGGTGGTCGCCAGGCGATAGGCCTGCACCAGCAGCCAATGGCCGGTGGCGCCGAACACGCCGAGCATCAGGAGGATGAACCAGTGCCACCCGTCATGCGGCAACGACACTGAGAACGGCAGCATGGGCAACAGCAGCACGGTCGGCGCCAGTGCCGAGAACAGGATCAGGCTTTCCGAGCTTTCCGTAGCCGACATGCGGCGGGTCATGATGACATAGAAGCTGTTCGACAGCATCGAGCCGAGCGCGAAGAGATGGCCGATGCCGAACACGCCGACGCCCGGCCGGGTGATGATCAGCACGCCGACGAAGCCGGTGAGGATCGCCAGCCAGCGCCGCCAGCCCGCCCATTCGCCGAGCAGCGGACCGGCAAGCGCGGTGATCACCATCGGGCCGAAGAAGTAGATCGATGTCGTCTCCGCCAGTTGCAGGGTTCGCAGCGCGAAAATGTTGCACATGGTCGAGCCGAACAGGAACGCGCCGCGCAGGATATGCGCGGTCAGGTTCCTGGCGCGAAAACGCGACGGCTCGCGCCAGCCGCGCAGGAACACGCCGACAAGCAGCACATGAACGACGAAGCGAGCCCAGGCGACGATCAGCGCCGAGACGCCGGCCAGCACCAGATATTTGCTGCTGGTGTCGAGAAAGGTGAAGCAGACATACACGCACAGCATCAGCAGCATCGCCGCCGGCGGCGTTGCGCTGTCGTCTTGATTTTTGGGAATGCTCAAGGTCGGGCCGAGGAAAGGTAGACGCCACCTTTTGCGGCAATCGCCGCTGGCCGGCAAGCCAAAAGCGACTGGCCCAACAAGCGTCCCCGGACAGGCTCAGTCCAGGCGCTCCGTGGACCAGCGCCTGCGGGCTTCAATCATGACTGCATGCGGGCGCCCTTGACGATCTTGTCGACGAGCTTCTTCTCGGCACGCAGCGCGATGCCGACGACCCTGGCGTCATCGGGCGCGAATTCGGCGAAGACGGCGCGGTTGGCGGCGTCGTGCCCGGTCGAAAACATCTCCTCGACATAGGCCGATGTCGTCACGCCGCGCTCCAGCGCCCGGCGATGGATCGCATTCAGCGTCGGTCCGTCCGCCGACAGCACGATCACCGGCTGGATCGACAGCGGGTTGTAGATGTTGCCGGCACGGTCGCGGTAGGGCTCGCCGATGATCTCCGGGAACTGGGCAACGATGCCGCTGGTGAGGAAGGCGGTGACGTTGAGCTTTTGCCAGACGGCGAGATCGTCCCTGAGCACGATTGCAAATTTCGTATCGAACACCAAGATTCAAGTCTCCGGGAGGCGGCCTGTGAAAGGCCTGGATGAAGCGATGCCACACGATCTAGCCGCGGAGCCTGTGCAGGGTCTTGAACGTTCGTGCTCGGGCGAGGTCACCGGGGACGGTATCGTGTCGGCGCCGGCCGGCACCGGCATCGAGCGCATCGAGGCGCGCTTCCACGGCAATGCCTTCGAATTGCACCGTCACGACACCTATGCCATCGGCGTCACGCTGCACGGCGTCCAGCGCTTCCGCTATCGTGGCGCGCTGCGGCACAGCCTGCCCGGCCAGGTGATCGTGCTGCATCCCGACGAGTTGCACGATGGCGGCGCCGGCACGGAGGACGGACTGCGCTACAGGATCCTGTATCTCGAACCGTCGCTGCTCATCGATTGCCTGGAAGGCGCGCCGCTGCCTTTCGTTGAGGATGCGGTGGTGAGTGATCCGGCGCTGCGCGGCACGCTGCTGTCGGCGCTGGCGCCGCTGGAGGAAGAATTGGACGAGCTGTTCGTCGCCGATTTCATCGCGCGGCTGGCGCGGAACCTCGGTCGACATGCCGGGCAGCCGGCGAAGCCGATGGGAAAGACGGCATGGCGCGCCGCAGCACTTGCGCGCGATTATCTCGAGGAGAATGCCGGGCGGCCGGTGCGGTCAGGTGAACTGGAAGCCGTTACCGGCCTCGACCGCTACGCCCTCTCGCGCCATTTCCGCGCCACTTACGCCACCAGCCCGCATCGCTTCCTCGTCATGCGCCGGCTGCAGCGGGCGCGCCGGATGATCGAGGCGGGCGAGCCGCTGGCCGAAATCGCCGTTGCCGCCGGCTTCAGCGACCAGAGCCATTTCAACCGTCATTTCAAGAAGGCGTTCGGGCTAACGCCCGGGCGTTGGTCGGCGCTGGTGCAAAGCGCGACGCGCAGCGTCGTCGCTCAACCGCGAGACGCCCAGTGATAGCTCTCAGGCGCGACGCGCAGCGTCGTCGCCCTTTCCGCTAAGCCGCCGATGCTAGGGCGCTACTTGAAGCGACCATGCTCACCGCGTCGCTGGTTAAAGGGCAACGCTGGCGCACTGCGACGACGCTTCGCGTCGCGCTTACGCGTCGCTGCGAGACGACGCTGACGCGTCGCTCGTTAATCATCCAGCTCGGCGTCGTCGTCGATGAGCACCAGATCTTCGTTCGAAAGATTGGCTTCGACCCGGGCGAGCAGTTTGAACAGCGCCTTCTGGTCCTTCTTGTCGAGGCCCTTCAGCGCCTGCTTCTCGGTCTTCTTCACCGATTTCTCGATGGCGTGGATGATGTCGCGGCCGGTATCGGTGAGGAAGATGTGGGCCTGGCGGGCATCGGCGTTGGAGGCGCGCTTTTCGAGAAAACCCTGCGCCTGCAACCGGTTGATGGTCTTGGTGATGGTCGGCGGGCGCACGCCCAGGCGGCCGGCGAGGTTGCCGGGCGTCTGGCCGTCCTCGCGATCGAGCGCCAGCATGATCTGGTCCTGCCCGGCATAGAAACCATGCCCCAGAAGCCGCGCGGCGAGCGCCGTGCGCGCCAGTCGCGCCGCCGAATGCAGCCGGCTCATTGTCGCTGTCTTGTCCGCCTTGGCCATGGTCATCCCTCTTCGGCCGAACCGGTGCCGACAGCATAGAGGCTGCCTGCCGGTTGGCAATCGACGATCAAAAAGAATCCGGCTTGCAGAACAGCTTTGCCGGCAAGCATTGCGATGTCCGCCGAGGTGATGCCAGATGTTTATTTCAGTTAGATGACAAACGACTTTTCCCCTGGGGGAAGGCTTTCCGACGGGCGCGTCGAGGCGTGCAAAACCGAGCCTCAGCCGGACTTCACCGCGACGACCAGCAGCGCCTGGTAGGCGTCCGCCGCCTCGCGCAAGGCCGCCTGCGCCAGCGGTCCCGCGCGTCTCGCGATGCCGTCCCGCGCATTCGACGTGTCGCGCTTGCCGGCGCGCTCGGCATAGGGCGGCACGGACGCAAAGATCTGATCGCTGAGCGCGTCGGGGAAGAACAGCTGGCCGGTCATCGTCGAGCTGTCGTCCAGGAAGATCTTGAAGTGGATATGGGTGGTGCGGCCGCGATACCACCCGGGATAGATGGTGGCGAAGGACACGATGCCGCGTTCGTCCGTCTTCTGCCAGCCGCGCAGGAAAGTCTGGCCTGACGTGTCGACATCCTGGCCGTCGCCCTGGCCCGGATAGCCGGAATAGTGGCCTTGCGCGTCGCAATGCCAGACATCGACGCGCGCCCCTGCCAGCGGCCGGCAGGTGGCATCGACCACCTGCAGCTTCACAGTCAGGCCGACACCGCTCTTTCCCTCGGCGATGTCGGCGCGTTCGAGCTTCGGGTCGAAGTAGAACGGCCCCTCGGTCGCCTCGGGCGTGATGGCGCAAACGCCGGCGCCGGCATCGAAAAGGGCAAGCCCGGCATAGGGCGAAACCTGCGCCGCTGGCGCGGTGGACGGCATAAAGCTGCCGCCGCCGGCGGTGACGGCAATCAGGCCGAGCGCCCGGCGCCGGGAGATTGGCAAGGAAGCTCGCTTGTCGGACATCTGGCGCCTTTCCGGCCTGCTGCCTGGCCCATCGGTTTGCCGCGTGCAAATGCGTGGCACACACCCTATATGGAGCCGACACTCCCCTTTTCGAAGCCCGGATTTTCCGAGGCAGTAAGACTTTTCGAGGCAAGACATGAGCCAAGCGCAGACGCAGATCCCCGTAACCGTGCTGACCGGCTACCTCGGCGCCGGCAAGACGACCCTGCTCAACCGCATCCTGTCGGAGAACCACGGCAAGCGTTATGCCGTCATCGTCAACGAGTTCGGCGAGATCGGCATCGACAACGACCTGATCGTAGAATCCGACGAGGAAATCTACGAGATGAACAATGGCTGCGTCTGCTGCACGGTGCGCGGCGACCTGATCCGCGTCGTCGAGGGCCTGATGCGCCGTCCCGGCCGCTTCGACGCCATCGTCGTCGAGACCACGGGCCTCGCCGATCCGGTGCCGGTGGCGCAGACCTTCTTCATGGACGACGATGTGCGTTCCAAGACCAAGCTCGACGCCGTGGTGGCGCTGGTCGACGCCAAGCACCTGCCGCTCAGGCTGAAGGATTCCAAGGAGGCCGAGGACCAGATCGCCTTCGCCGACGTGGTGGTGCTCAACAAGACCGACCTCGTCACGCCGGACGAACTCGCCAAGGTCGAGGCGACGATCCGCGCCATCAACCCGTCGGCCCGGATCCACCGTACCACGCGCGCCGGTGTCGCGCTGGCCGAGGTGCTCGATCGCGGCGCCTTCGACCTTGCCCGCGCGCTGGAGAACGACCCGCATTTCCTCGAAGCGCACGACCATGATCACGATCACCACGATCATGACCATGATCACCATGACCATGACCACGATCACCATCATGACCATGCGCATCCTTCCGATATCCATGACGTGACGGTGCAGTCGGTGTCGCTGCGCGGCGGCGAGATGGATCCGAAGAAGTTCTTCCCGTGGATCGAGAAGATCACCCAGATGGAAGGCCCCAACATCCTGCGGCTGAAAGGCATCATCGCGCTGAAAGGCGACGATGAGCGCTACGTCATCCAGGGCGTCCACATGATCATCGAGGGCGACCACCAGCGCGCTTGGAAGGATGGCGAGAAGCACGAGAGCCGGCTGGTCTTCATCGGCCGCGAGCTCGACGAAGAGCGACTCAGGAAGAGCTTCGAGGCCTGCCAGACGGCTTGAACGTTCGGGAGAGGACAGGCTGCTTAGGGCGATCGAAGCACTGCCAAGCATTCTGTAGCGACAATTTCCAACCGTTGGCGCCGCCCCTCATCCGCCTGCCGGCACCTTCTCCCCGTATAGTGACGGGGAGAAGAAGGCTGGCCGCGATGTCGACGCCTATTCTGTAGCGCTGAAGATTGGCGAGATCATCCGCGACAGCCCTCTTTCTCCCCGTCACTATACGGGGAGAAATGTCCGGCAGGACAATGAGGGGCGGCGCCATCGCTGGCGAATATCCCCCTCATGGTTGCCGGACGTACAAACGTCGAGTAAGCCGCCTTCTGCACTTTCACCAGACAAAGATAGCCATGCCCACTGTCGCCCCGCTTGATCTCGAAGGCCATTGCGTCGCCGCCGTCTTCCTCGGCGATGTGCCGCATTTCGCGCTCGCCGATGGCACAATCCACCGCCTCGACAACGGCCATAAGACCGTTCAGGCCAATGACGGACTGCTTGCCTCCTTTCACGATGCCGCCAATGACCGGCTGATCACCGGCGGCGAGGACGGCAAGGTCTTTTCGATCACCGCGGGCGGCAACGTCGAGGAACTGGCGAGCGCCGGCAGGAAATGGATCACCAGCATCGCCGCCGGCCCGCAGGGCGCGATTGCCTTTGCTTCGGGCAAGACCGCCTTCGTGCGCTTCGCCGACGGCAAGACCAAGGAATTCGCCCACCCGCGCTCGGTCGAGGGACTGGCCTTCTCGCCCAAGGGCATGCGCTTCGGCGTCGCCCGCTACAATGGCGCGACGCTGCATTTCCCCGCCGCCGAGGGCAAGCCGGTGGAGCTCGAATGGGCCGGCGCCCATACCGGCATCACCTTCTCGCCGGACGGCGCCTTCCTTGTCACCACGATGCAGGAAAACGCGCTGCACGGCTGGAAGCTCGCCGACGGCAAGCACATGCGCATGAGCGGCTATCCGGCAAAGGTCAAAAGCCTGTCATGGGCGCCGAAGGGCAAATGGCTGGCGAGCTCGGGCGCGCCGGCGGCGATCGTCTGGCCGTTTACCGGCAAAGACGGACCGATGGGCAAGGCACTGCTGGAGCTCGGCACGCGCGGCAACGCCATGGTGACCACGGTCGCCTGCCATCCGAGCCAGGATGTGGTGGCGATCGGCTATGACGACGGCATGGTGATGGCGGTGCGCTTCGCCGACGCCAAGGAAGTGCTGCTGCGCCGCCCGGGCAAGGGCGCCATCACCGCGATGATGTGGGACAGGCAAGAGCGCCGCGTCGTCTTCGGCAGCGCCGCCGGCGACTGCGGCGTAATCGATATTTCCGCATAGCCGCGGCTATTCTGCCCCGCAGGATACTTTGCCTTTGACTTCAACCGGCTTGCCGTCCTGGTCCGTATCCGCCGCGGCGTCGTAGATGGCGAGCGTATAGCGCCCGTCATAGACGCCTTCGTCGCTGGTCTTGGTCAGGATCGTCAGTTCGACCGAGTTGATATGTTCAGCGACTTCGTGCTCGCGATAGATGTTCAGCCGCAATTCCTCGCCGTCGAGCCAGTATTGCGTCAGGTTGGAATCCTCGAAGACGGTCTTGCGCAGGCTGTCGCCGGCAGGCCTGCCGAGAATTTCGAGATCGCCGCGAAAATTGAACGTCGGCCCGCCCATGCCCCTGGTGACGCCGGCCTCGACCTGGAATATTGCCCCCGCATCCTCGGCGGAGCACCAGATGCCGCCGCTCGCAAGGGCCGAGCCAGCCGACAGAAGCAATGTCGCAGTGCAAATGATCGCCCGCATTTTTCTCCCCCAGAACCAAGCCACGCCCTTATTGATGCCGGGCTTTGCCTCGAGGTCAAGCGCCAGCCGGCTGCCGCTGAACCAATGCACGGCAAGCAGGCGGCCAATTGCGGTTTGAGACGGCGATTGTCTACAGTGAACGGCGAGAGGGGTCTTCATGCATTCAACCAGCCATTCAAAGACGTCGATCGGCGGCATCAGCCGCGAGCGCATTGCCATGCTGCGCGACACGGAGGCTGAGGTTTTCCGCAAGGCACGGCCGAAATCCGAGGCCAAGGCCGGCAACGGTCTGCCCGGCTTTTTCGGCGGCGTGCCGATGCATTGGATGAACGATTGGCCGACGCCGTTTCCGATCCTTGTCGACAGCGCCAGGGGCGCCACCATCACCGATATCGACGGCAACCGGCTCGACGATTTCTGCCTCGGCGACACCGGTTCGATGTTCGGCCATTCGCCGCCGCCGGTCGCCCGCGCCATCCGCCGACAGTCCGGGCACGGTCTGACCTATATGCTGCCCAGCGAGGATGCGCTGGCCATCGGCCCGCTGCTCCAGCAGCGCTTCGGGCTGCCGTTCTGGCAGATCGCCACCACCGCGACCGACGCCAACCGTTTCGCGCTGCGCGTCGCCCGCGCGGTGACCGGGCGCGAGAAGATACTGGTCTTCAACGGCTGCTATCACGGCTCGGTCGACGAGACGATGGTGCGGCTGGTTGACGGCAAGCCGGTGAACCGGCCGGGCCTGGCGGGCGAGTTCCGCGACCTGACGCGGGCAACGAAGATCGTGGAATTCAACGATGTCGCCGCACTGGAAGCGGCGCTCGCCGACAGGGATGTCGCCTGCGTCATCACCGAGCCGGTGCTGACCAACTCCTGCATGGTGCTGCCCGAGCCGGGCTTCCACGACGCGCTGCGGCGCCTCACCCGCGCCGCCGGCACGCTGCTTTTGATCGACGAGACGCACACCATCTCCACCGGTCCCGGCGGCTACACCAAGAAGCACGGGCTGGAGCCCGATCTCTTCGTCCTCGGCAAGCCGGTCGCCGGCGGCGTGCCGGCGAGCGTCTGGGGCCTGAGCGACGAGATCGCCAGCCGCTACGCCGCCTACAACCGGACCAAGGAGCCCGGCTATTCCGGCATGGGCACGACGCTGTCGGCCAACCCGCTGCAATTCGCCACGATGCGCGCGGCACTCGAAGAGGTGATGACCGAGGCGGCCTATGCCCGCATGGACCGGCTGGCGCGGCGGCTCGATGCCGGGCTGACCGCCGTCATCGACCGCTGCCGTCTGCCCTGGCATGTCGCCCGCGTCGGCGCCCGTGTCGAGTTCATCTGCGCGCCGGGACCACTGCGCAACGGCGGCGAGGCGGAGGCGGCGCAGCGCCGGAGCTGGAAGCCGCCATTCATGTCGCGCTGGTCAACCAGGGCGTGCTGATCGCGCCCTTCCACAACATGATGCTGATCTCGCCGGCGACGACGGCGGCCCAGGTCAACCGGCTGATCACCGCTTTCGCCGCCGTTGCGGCAAGGCTTGCGGCATGAGACAAGCGGCATGAGACAAGTGGCATGAGACAAGTGGCATGAGACAAGCGGCTGGAAGATCGGCGGCCAGCCAAAGCAGAGTTCCATCATGACTTCACCTTCGGGCTCGACGCCCACCGAGGCGAAAGCCTTTCTCGACACCCATCCGGAAATCGAGGCTTTCGACATCGTCTTGACCGACGCCAACGGCATCGGCCGCGGCAAGATCGTGCGCCGGCACGAGTTGATGGGCATTTTCGAGGGCGGCCGGCACCTGCCGATCTCGATCCTCGGCCTCGACATCACCGGCGAGGACGTGCACGAGACCGGCCTGGTCTGGGACACCGGCGACGGCGACCTCCGCGCATGGCCGATCCCCGGCACGCTGGTGCCGCTGCACGGCACCAGCCCGCCGCGCGGCCAGGTGCTGATGGCGATGTACCATCTCGACGGGCAGCCGATGAGCTCCGATCCCCGTCTGGCGCTCAAGCGGCAGGTCGAGCGCCTGGCGGCCAAGGGCCTGCATCCGGCCGGCGCCTTCGAGCTCGAATTTTTTCTTCTCGCCAATGAGCGCGATGCCGACGGCAAGGTGCAGCCGGCGCATGCCGTTCTCGACGGGCGCCGCTCGGCCAAGACCGAGGTCTATTCGGTTGACCATTTGCACGGCATGGAGCCGCTGTTTTCCGACATCTATGCCGCCGCCAGGGTACAAGGCATTCCGGCCGAGACGGTGATTTCCGAATATGCGCCGGGCCAATACGAGCTGACGCTGAACTACCGCAAGGACGTGATGCGGGCGGCCGACGACCTCGTCATGCTGAAGCGTCTGGTCAGGGCACAGGCGCGCCGCCACGGCGTCACCGCTTGCTTCATGGCCAAGCCGATCGAGAAATATGCCGGTTCCGGCATGCATTTCCATGTCTCGTTGCAAGACGATGCCGGCACGAACGTCTTCGCCGAGGCCGAAGGCGAAAAGTGGTCGCCGAAACTGCTGAGCGCCC
This sequence comes from Mesorhizobium sp. M4B.F.Ca.ET.143.01.1.1, assembly GCF_004792275.1. Taxonomy (NCBI): domain Bacteria; kingdom Pseudomonadati; phylum Pseudomonadota; class Alphaproteobacteria; order Hyphomicrobiales; family Phyllobacteriaceae; genus Mesorhizobium; species Mesorhizobium sp. M4B.F.Ca.ET.143.01.1.1. Next base: position 27,921 of record NZ_SRSR01000016.1, on the reverse strand, counting down.
TCGGCGGCCTGATCCAGACCATGGCGGAATCGATGCTGGTGTTTGCGCCGCATGCCAATTCCTGGCGGCGCTTCGTCTCCCAGTCCTACGCGCCGGTGGCGCCGACCTGGGGCGTCAACAACCGTTCGGTGGCGCTGCGCGTGCCTGCGGGCGACGCCAGGAACAGGCGCATCGAGCATCGGCCGTCGGGCGTCGACGCCAATCCCTATCTGGTGGCGGCGACGGTGCTGGCCGGTGTCTCCAGGGGGCTCGACGAAGGCCTCGATCCCGGGCCGGAAACCACCGGCAACGGCTATGAGCAGGCGGCCGGGCACAGCGCCATGCCGGTGGACTGGCGCGCCGCAATCGAGGCGGCGAGGGCATCGAGCTTCCTGAAGGAAGCGCTCGGCGCCGACCTGCACAAGACCTTCGTCGCCATCAAGCAGGCCGAATATCTGCGCGTCGCCCGCACCGTCAGCGAGCTCGACTACCACCTCTATCTGCACGAGGTCTGAGCGGAACCATAGCCCGCCCGGTCCATTTCACCCTGGAATGGATGAGGCACAGGATGGCCGCAACGACCCAGGCAAAGGCACCGGCCAGGCGCGGTTCGGACGATATCGAGCCGACACCCGGCGAGAAGGCGTCGATCGGCGACTTGCGCGAGGCGGCGAAAGCCTGTCGCCGTTGCCCGCTCTGGCGCAATGCGACGCAGACCGTCTTCGGCGAAGGACCGGACAGCGCCGAGCTTGTGTTCGTCGGCGAGCAGCCGGGCGACCAGGAGGATCTGGCCGGCAAACCGTTCGTCGGACCGGCCGGAAGGATCTTCGACGCCACGCTAGAGGATGCCGATATCGAGCGGCAGAAGGTCTACGTCACCAACGCAGTCAAACACTTCAAATTCGAGCCGCGCGGCAAGCGCCGAATCCATTCCAAGCCGAATGCCGGCGAGGTCCAGGCCTGCCGCTGGTGGCTGGACAGTGAACTCGATCTGATCAAGCCAAATCTGGTGGTGGCGCTCGGCGCGACGGCGGCGCAGTCGCTGCTCGGCAAGGCCGTGCCGGTGACGAAGATGCGCGGCGAGGTGATTGAGCGCGAGGACGGACTGCGCATCTTCGTCACCATCCATCCCTCCTTCATCCTGCGCATCCGCGAACAGGCGGACCAGCAAGCCGAACGGGAACGATTCTTCAAGGACATGAGCAAGGTGAAGCGGCTGATGGCGGTTTGATCAATTATGCTTCGGCGCGCCTCTTCGGATGCCCTCAACATTGATTAACAAGCATCGACAAGTTCGCGCCGCCCCTCATTGCCCTACCGGGCATTTCTCCCCGTATAGTGACGGGGAGAAAGACGCTGCCGCGCATGATTTCGCCAACCACAAATATAGCAGAATTAGCGCAGACGTTCGCAGCCAGTTGCCTTCTCCCCGTCACTATACGGGGAGAAGGTGCCGGCAGGCGGATGAGGGGCAGCGCCGACGCTTGCGCAAGGGCAATGCGGCACGCGTTAACGGACGAGAATCGCTCTCAAATCATTGACATTCGTGCCCGTCGGCCCCGGGACAAAGAGATCACCCACCGCATTGAAGGCCGTCCAGGCATTGTTGCCGGCGAGCATCGCCTTGGCGTCGATGCCGGCGGCGCGCATGCGCGACACCGTCGAGCCGTCGGCGAATGCGCCGGCATTGTCTTCCGAGCCGTCGATGCCGTCGGTGTCGGCCGCCAGCGCGTGAATGCCGTCCACGCCGCCAATGGCGATCGCAAAGGCGAGCAGGAATTCCGAATTGCGGCCGCCCTTGCCTTTTGCCCGCAGCGTCACCGTCGTCTCGCCGCCCGACAGGATCAGCACCGGCTTGGCAAACGGACGCTCGCGCGTCGCCACCTCGCGCGCGATGGCGGCATGAACGCCGCCCACCTCGCGCGCCTCGCCCTCGATGGAATCGGAGAGGATGACGGCTTCTATCCCCTGCCGCCTGGCCTCGGCGGCGGCGGCTTCCAGCGACACGCCCGCCGACGCGATCAGATGCACTTCATTGTCGGCGAAGACCGGATCGTCCGGGCGCGGCGCGTCCGCTGCCGGCGAATTGATGTGCGCCATGACCGAGGCCGGCAGCTTCATGCCGTAGGCTGATATCGATGCCAGCGCATCCTCGCGGCTGCCGGTGTCGGGAACCGTCGGCCCGGACGCGACGAGGGCCGGATTGTCGCCGGGAATGTCGGAGACGACCAGCGACACCACCCTGGCCGGATGCGCCGCGGCCGCGAGCCGGCCGCCCTTGATGGTCGAGACATGCTTGCGGATCGTGTTCATCGCCGCGATCGGCGCGCCGGAGGCGAGCAGCGCCTCGTTGACGGCGATCTCGTCGGCCAGTGTCAGGCCGGGAGCAGGCGAGGGCAAAAGAGCCGAACCGCCGCCGGAGATCAGCGCCACCACCAGATCGTCCACCGTCAGCCCGCGCACCTTGTCCAGCAGCCGGCGCGAGGCCTCAAGGCCGGCTGCATCCGGCACCGGATGCGCCGCCTCGATGATCTCGATGCGCTCGCATTTCGCGCCATAGCCGTAGCGGGTGACGACCAGCCCGTCGATCGGGCCGTCCCACACCTTCTCGAAGGCGGCGGCCATCTGCGCCGAGCCCTTGCCGGCGCCGATGACGATGGTGCGGCCCTTCGGCCTTGCCGGCAGATGGTCGCGGATCGTCTTTTCGGGATCGGCGGCGGCGACCGCGGCGTTGAAGATCGACGTCAGGAAGGATTTGGGGTCTGTCATTGTGCTTCCGGCGCCAGGGCCAATTGCTTGCGGTCGGCGCCCAGATGCGCGCACAGCGCGTCGACCACCACGCCGTGGTCCTCGCGCTCCGGCAGGCCCGAGACGGCGATCACGCCGATCACGCCGGCGCCGTTGACGGTGACGGGAAAGCCGCCGCCGGCCAGCACGTAGTCGGCGACATCCAGCCCCTCGCCGACCTTGAAGGTGCGGTCGGGGCGCTGCTGCTCCAGCACCATGCGATAGGTGCTTTTGAGGAACCGCTTCACCACATTGATCTTGCGCCGCGCCCAGTCGGGATTGGAGGCGTTCGAACCCGGCATCGCCGCGTAGAACAGCGGCCGGTCGAAGGTTCTGATGTCGACGATGATCGGCAGGTCCTCGGCCAGCGCCCGCTTGCGGATCGCCGAGCCGATCTCGAAGGCGACGGCCTCGTCGAAGGCAGGAAAGACCAGCGTGGCTTCCTGTTTCTTGATCAGAGCGATGTCGTCGGCAACGGCCATGTCGTTCCCCTGTCGATGTCGCCGCACGCTTTGGCCGATGGTTGCCGTGGGGTCAAGCCGGAATGCTAGATCGCGATCGCGCTCTTCGCCGGCCGGCCAGCGACATAGACCTCGCGGACAGTGCGGTCGTCGCCCAGCGTCTGCAGGAGAAACAGTTCCTCGGCCAGCGCGCCGACTGTCTCCATCCTGAGCCGCATCGCCGGCGTGACGCGGGCGTCGAGCACAACGATGTCGGCGTCGGTGCCGGCATCCAGCGTGCCGACCTTGTCGGCGACCGACAGTGCCTCGGCATTGCCGCGCGTCAATTGCCAGAAGGACTGGAACGGGTTGAGCTTCTCGCCGTTCAGCGCGATCACCTTGTAACCCTCGTCCATGGTGCGCAGCATGGAATAGTTGGTGCCGCCGCCGACATCGGTGGCGGCCGCGATCCGGAGCGGTTTTTCGCGCCGGCGGTAGCGCTGGTAGTCGAACAGGCCGGAGCCGAGGAAGAGGTTCGAGGTCGGGCAGAACACCGCCACCGAGCCGGAGCCCGACAGCGCATCCGCCTCGCGTTCGGAGAGATGGATGCAGTGGCCGAACAGGCTCTTTTTCCCGAGCAGCCCATAATGCTCGTAGACATCGGTATAGTCGCGCGACCAGGGATAGAGTTCCTGGGTGAAGGCGATCTCGGCATGGTTTTCCGAGAGGTGCGTCTGCATGTGTAGATCGGGATGCTCGCGGCAGAGCGCGCCGGCCATCTCCATCTGATCCGGTGTCGAGGTGATGGCGAAGCGCGGCGTGATGGCGTAGTGCTGGCGCCCCTTGCCGTGCCATTCCGCAATCAGCGCCTTGCTGTCGTCATAGCCTGATTGCGGTGTGTCGAGCAGGCCGTCCGGCGCGTTGCGGTCCATCATCACCTTGCCGGCGATGTTGAGCATGTTGCGGTCGTGCGATTCGGCGAAGAAGGCCTCGGCCGAGGCCTTGTGCACCGAGCAGTAGGCGGCGACCGTCGTCGTGCCATGCCGCACCATCTCGTCGAGGAACAGTCTGGCGATGCGGCGGCCGTGCTGGGCGTCGCGGAATTTCGTCTCCTCGGGAAAGGTGTATTTGTTCAGCCAGTCGAGCAGCTCGGCGCCGTAGGAGGCGATGATCTGCATCTGCGGGAAATGCACATGCGCGTCGATGAAGCCCGGCAGGATGAGATGCGGGCGATGGTCGATCCGTCTTGCCCCGTCGCCGGCCTGCTTCTCGATATCGGCATAGGCGCCTGAGGCGACGATCCGGCCGTCGCTGATCAGCAGGCCGCCATCCTCCTCGTAGCGCCAGGCGGAATGGTCGTCGATCGTTTCCGGCCAGCGCAGGAAGGTCAGCGTGCGGCCGCGCAGAAGAGTCGAGGTCATGCTTACTTTCCCGCGCCTTCGAACCAGGCGACCAGCAGCGCCCGCTCCTTGTCGCTGATCTGGGTGACGTTGGCGGGCGGCATAGCGTGGCTGCGGCCGGCCTGCAGGTAGATCTCGCGCGCATGCTCGGCGATGCGCGCGTCGGTGTCGAGCATCACGCCCTTCGGCGCGTGGTAGATGCCTTCATAGGCCGGCTCCTCGGCATGGCACATCGAGCAGCGGCCAAGCACCGTGTCGCGCACGGCCTGGAAATGCGCCGAGGCGATATAGGTCTCGGCCGCGGCGGAAGCCTTGGGTTCGCCGGTCAGGACCTTCGGCGCCGTCGACAGCCAGATGATGATGACGAACAGCACGGCGGCGCCGAGCCACGTCCAGGTCGGATTGCCCTTGCGGGCATGGACGCTGTTGAAATAGTGCCGGATCAAGACGCCGATGATGAACACCAGCGAGGCGATCACCCAGTTGAACTCGGTGCCGAACGCCAGCGGATAGTGGTTCGACAGCATCAGGAACAGCACCGGCAGCGTCAGGTAGTTGTTGTGCAGCGAGCGCTGCTTGGCGATCTTGCCGTATTTCGGGTCCGGCTTGCGGCCGGCGATCAGGTCGGCGACGACGATCTTCTGGTTCGGGATGATGACCATGAAGACGTTGGCCGACATGATCGTGGCGGTGATGGCGCCAAGATGCAGGAAGGCGGCGCGACCGGTGAACAGGTGGGTGAGTCCCCAGGCGATGAACACCAGCACGCCATAGAGCACCAGCATCAGGCCGGTGTCGCTCTTGCCCAGCGGCGAGCGGCAAAGCAGATCATACACAACCCAGCCGACGCCGATGGTCGCCATCGACAAAAGGATGCCGACCGGCACCGCCATCGGCAGCACATTGGGATCGATCAGGAACAGGTCGGCGCCGGCATAGTAGACCACGCACAGCATGGCGAAGCCCGACAGCCATGTGGCGTAGGACTCCCATTTGAACCAGGTCAGGTGCTCCGGCATCTCGGCCGGCGCCACCAGATACTTCTGGATGTGATAGAAGCCGCCGCCATGCACCTGCCATTCCTCGCCGAAGGCGCCGACCGGCAGGCCGGGGCGCTGGCGCAGCCCGAGGTCGAGCGCGACGAAATAGAAGGACGAGCCAATCCAGGCGATGCCGGTGATGACATGCAGCCAGCGGACGGCGAAGCTCAGCCAGTCCCAGAAAATCGCGAAATCCAGCATCGTGTTGCCCTTGGGAAGTCGTCCCTGCCGATTGCCCGACTTTACGGTCTGGCGCCAAAACGAAAAGAGGCGAGGTGCGCGATGACTTTCAAAAAAAAATAAAAAATACTAGGTTGCAAGCTGTGTTGAGATTCAGGTCAGGCCGAGCCGAAAACGGCGGGTTCCGAGAACCGGAGCGGAGCGTGCTTGAAGCACGTGAGCACCGGAAGCGCAGGAACCCACCGTTTGCAGGCCGGCATAACCTGAAAATCGACACAGCTTGACGCAGCCGTTTGAGAGCCACGCATGGCCTATCTCGACAACATCGCCGTCTTCGTCCGTGTCGTCGAGCTCGGCAATCTATCGGCGGCGGGGCGCGATATGCGTATTTCGCCGGCGGTCGCTTCCAACCGCATCAAGGAGCTGGAGAAGCACCTCGGCGTCCGCCTGTTCAACCGCACGACCAGGCAGCTGATGCCGACCGAGCACGGCACGGTATTCTACACCGGCGCCAAGCAGGTGCTGGAGGCGATAACCGAGGCCGAGGCCGCCGTCTCGGCATTGTCCGGCCAGCCGCGCGGCACGATCAAGGTGACGGCGCCGCTCGGCCTCGGCCGCCGGCTGGTCGCCTCCGGCATCCCGGACTTTCACGACAAATACCCTGATATCGAGGTGCGGCTCAGGCTTTCGGATCACAATGTCGACATCATGAAAGAAGGCATCGACGTCGCCTTCCGGCTGGGCATCATCGAGGATTCCAGCCTCAGGATGCGCGGCATCATGGAATGCGAGCGCGTGCTGGTGGCGGCGCCGAAATATCTGGAGGCGCGCGGCGAGCCGGCCGAGCCGCAGGAACTGATCGGCAAGAAGCACGACTGCCTGATGCTGCGCTATGCCGGCGCGCGCGAATATGTCTGGACGCTGCAGACGCCGGCCGGCCCGCAGAAATTCGAGGTGCATGGACCCTATGACACCGACGACGGTGACGTGCTGACCGGCTGGGCGCTGTCGGGTCGCGGCATCATCAACAAGCCGCGCTTCGAGGTCGAGCCCTTCATTCGCGACGAGCGGCTGAAGGTGATACTCGCCAAGACACCGCCGACGCCGGTGCAGTTCGCCGCCGTCTATCCGCACAAGAAGCTGCAGGACCCGAAGGTACGGCTGCTGCTCGACTTCATGGCAGAGCGCTGCCAGCGGCTGATCAAGGATATTCTGGCGGGCAAATAGGGGCTGGCCGGCAAGTGACGGCCCGCTGGCCCACTCCACAGGCTTGCCTTGCGCGAAGGCGGACTTAGGTTCGCGTCATGCATCTCGCCATTTCGCTCGACATTGCCGCCACCGACGGACAGGCCGGCCTGGACTTCCGCCGCATAGCCGGCTTCGTGCGGAAAATGGAAGCGGCCGGGATCGACCTGGTCGTCGTCTCCGATGCCGCCCCCAGCGGCGCTCGATCGACCAGCCCATTCGAGGCAACGACGCTATTGGCAGCTCTGGCGACCGTTACCGATAAAATAGGCCTCGTCGCCAGCGCCTCGACGCTCGCGCACCAGCCGTACAATCTGGCGCGGCGCTTCGCTTCGCTCGACATCATCAGCCACGGCCGCGCCGGCTGGAGCGCGACGATGGTCCAGGATCCCCGCCAGGCCGCCAATTTCAGCCGGCCTGAAGGTTTTTCGGACGATGATTTCCGTCGCCGCGCCGAAGAATTCATCGGCATCGTGCAAGGCCTGTGGAGAGGCTGGGACGCCGATGCGCTTTTGTTCGACAAGGCCGGCGGCCGTTTCCACGACCCGCAGAAGATGCATCTGCTTGACCACAAGGGCGGGTTCTTTTCGGTGCGCGGGCCGCTCAACGTGGCGCGCTCGCCGCAGGACGCGCCGGTGCTGGTCATGTCCGGCCTGTCCGAGGCCGACCTCGACTTCGCCGTCCGCGTCGCGGACGTCGTCCTGATCGCCGAAGGATCGCCGGAAGCGACAAGGGCTGCTTGTGACGACCTGAGAGGTCGCGCGCTTGCCGCCGGCCGCGAGCCGGATGCCATGAAGGTTCTGATGACTGTCGCCGGGGATCCCGAACTGAAGGCCGAAGTCGGCCCGAACGGCTGCGACGGCCTCAACTTTACTTTGCCGGCGGATCCTCCTGCGCTTGAGGCCTTTGCCGATCGTGTGCTGCCGGAGCTGCAACGTCGCGGCCTGGCTCAATCCGCACGTGCGGGCGCGACGTTGCGCCAGCATCTCGGACTTGAGGCGGGAGGCAAACCATGAGCGCGCGTCAGATGAAGCTCGGCGCCTTCCTGTGGGCGACAGGCCACCACATCGCCGCCTGGCGCCATCCCGATGCGCATGTCACGGCCGGTATCGACATCGACCATTACATACAACTCGCCCGCACGGCCGAAGCGGCGAAGCTCGACATGATCTTCTGCGAGGATGCTGCCGGCCTGCGCGAGGCCAACGTCCAGATCGCCAGCCAGACCTCGCGCTCGATCGGTTTCGAGCCGATCAGCCTGCTTTCGGCGATCGCCGTGCAGACCGAGCGCATCGGCCTCGTCTCCACGGCCTCGACCAGCTACAACGAGCCCTACGGGCTGGCGCGAACCTTCGCCTCGCTCGACCATCTGAGCGGCGGCCGCGCCGGCTGGAACCTGGTCACCTCGGCCAGCCACATCGAGGCCGCCAATTTCGGCTCGACGGGCCTGCGTCCGCATGCCGACCGTTACGAGCGGGCGCGCGAATTCGCCCAGGTGGTCGCCGACCTCTGGCGCGGCGACGGCAATGGCGGCCTCAACCATGACGGCCAGAGCTTTTCGGTCAGGGACGCGCTCGACCTGCCGCGCTCGCCGCAGGGCGCGCCGGTCATGGTGCAGGCTGGAGCCTCGGAGGACGGCAAGGACCTTGCCGCCAGGACCGCCGACGTCGTGTTCAGCGCGGCGCAGACCTTCGAAGAAGCGAAGGCCTTCTACGACGACGTCAAGCGACGGCTCGCCGCCTACGGGCGAGAGCCGGAAGACGTCAAGATCATGCCCGGCGTCGCGCCGGTCGTCGCCGCCACAGAGGCGGAGGCCCGGCAAAAGCATGAGGAATTGCAGGAGCTTATCCCCGACGAGGTCGGCGTGGCGCTGCTCTCCAGCTATCTCAGCATCTCCGATCTCTGGCGCCATCCGATCGACGGGCCGCTGCCCGAACTGCCGGAGAGCGAAGGCATGAAGAGCCGGCAGGCGCTGGTCGTCGAGCAGTCGCGCCGCGACGGCCTGTCCATCCGTCAGCTTGCCCGCCATTTCGCCGGCGCGCGCGGGCATTGGCGGATCGTCGGCACGCCCGCGCAGATCGCCGACGAATTGCAGGCGCGCTTCGAGGGCGGCGCCGCCGACGGCTTCAACGTCATGCCGTCCTGGTTCCCCGGCGAGCTCGACGCCTTCTGTGCCCTCGTCGTGCCGGAACTGCAGCGGCGCGGCCTGTTCCGCACCGACTATGAAGGCCGCACCCTGCGCGAACATCTCGGCCTGAAGCGGCCGGCATCGGATGCTTAGCCGGCGTCCATCATCCGGGCCGTGCCTGACACCCTGATCGAGCTGCCTGGCTGGGGCGGGATGTCGGCATGCAGCCGCGAGCGCATGCCCATGTCCTCGCCCTGCACGATGTCGATCGCGCCGCCATGCGGCCAGCCGAGGTCGCGCAGATAGCCGGCGAAGGCGGCGGTCGAGGCTCCTGTCGCCGGATCCTCGTAGACGCCGCCCGACGCGAACGGATTGCGCGTGTGGAACAGGGCGGGCGCTTCGGCATAGGCGAGCAGGATCGTCACCAGCCCTTCGCGCCGCATCAGCGCCTGCCCGCGCTTCAGGTCATAGGCCATTGCAGCCAGCGCCTCGCGCGACTTCAGCGCCAGCGCGAGATGGTCGGCACCGCCATGGATCAGCGCCGGCGGAATGGCCGGATCGAGATCGTTTGCCTGATAGCCGAACAGCGCCAGCGTCTCCGCGAGGAGCTCTGGTGGGGCCGGCCGGCTGCGCGTCGGCGGCGACTGCAGCGCCGCGACGATGTTGGCGCCGTCGCGAAACCCTTCGACGGTGATCGTTGCCTGATTGAGGGTGAGCGCAAAAATCCCGTCGCCGAACTGCCGCACCAGCGCAGCTCCAAGCGCGATCGTGGCATGGCCGCAGAACGGCACTTCGCTTTCCGGAGAGAAATAGCGGACCCGCCAGCCATCGCCTTCCGGCGCCGCAAAGGCGGTTTCCGAAAACCCGACTTCGGCCGCGACGCGCTGCATTTCGATGGCATCGTCCAAGACCGTGCCGATCACCACGCCGGCCGGGTTGCCGCCGTTGTCGCCATCCGAAAACGCCGCAATTCTCAATACGTCCATCAGGGGTCCGCCTCGTGCTTGTGAGGCGCGCAGAAAACACTTTCCCGAAAGATTTGGGAAATGAAGAAAGCGACGAGCAGCTGTGAGCGCTGGTCATATCCCAGCAGCGTCGCCGCCGGCGCCCCGGCGACTGGGCTCAGTCGGCCATCGCCTTCTCGGGCGTGCTTGAGGCAGTCGCCTCAGTGGCATGCGAGACCAGCGCCGTCATGATCTCCGCGGCGGCGAGCGCCGCGATGACCGGCGGGCGCTTGTCCTTCACCGCATTGCCGCCGATCGGCGAGACCAGGCGGTTGAACTCCGCCTCGCTGCCATCCGCCGATTTGAGGAACCAGTTCTTGAAGGTCGCCTTCTTGGTCTTCGAGCCGATCATGCCGACATAGGCGGCGTCGCCCCGCTTCAACGCTTCGGCGACGATCAGGAAATCGAGCGCATGGTCGTGGGTGAGGATGGCGAAGGCGGCTCCCGCCGGCGCATCGCGCACCACGGCCTCGGGCATCGGCGTCAGTCTGGTTTCGACCGTTTCCGGCATCCCTTCGAGCGCTTCGGCGCGCGTCTCGACGACGACGGCATGGATGGGCAGCAGCGCCAGCGCCGACGCCAGCGCCTGGCCGACATGGCCGCCGCCGAAGAGATAGACGTGAGGCAGATGCGCCTCCTCGACCTCGGCTTTGGCGATCAGCTCTTGTTCGAGTGCCGCATCGACCGGGCGGATCAGCACCTCGACGCGTCCGCCGCAGCACTGGCCGATTTCAGGCCCGAGCGGAACGTCGAGCGTGGCGAACATCTTGCCGGCGTCGCGCAGCCCCTCACCCTTACCCTCTCCCCGTAAGGACGGGGAGAGGGGGGCGCCAGCGTTGCGACTATCTCCCTTCTCCCCGTCACTATACGGGGAGAAGGTGCCGGCAGGCGGATGAGGGGCGGCGGCGACGTCGGCAAATTCCCCGAGAGGTGCAGGGCGTAAAGAGCCCAGCATCTGCCGCGCCTTGTCGATCGCCATATATTCGAGCTGGCCGCCGCCGATCGTGCCGTAAATCGCCGAGGCCGAGACCAGCATGAAGGCGCCGGTCTCGCGCGGGGTCGAGCCCTTGGTTGCCGCGACCTCGACCAGCGCGGCCCGGCCCGTTTGGCCGAGAAAATCCTTCAGGCTTTGCACCTTCGAGTTCATCGTCTGCATTCCCGATACGGAAATATAGAGTTTTTCGGCCCGAATTGCACCTTTGGCCCAGTTCAAGCCGGTCTTGCGGCTCTCAGCCGTTCGATCGCCATCAGCACCCGCTCTGGCGTCGCCGGCGCGTCGAGGCGCGGGCAGATCCTGTGGTCGGCGACGCTCGCCACCGCGTCCGACAGCGCGTGCAGCACCGACATGCCGAGCGGGAAGGGCGGCTCGCCGACCGCCTTGGAGCGGTGCACGGTCGGCTCATGCGCCTCCGGCCAGTCGGCCAGCGTGACGTTGAAGATCTTCGGCCGGTCCGACGCCAGCGGGATCTTGTAGGTCGACGGCGCGTGCGTGCGCAGCCGGCCCTTCTCGTCCCACCACAGTTCCTCGGTGGTCAGCCAGCCCATGCCCTGGATGAAGCCGCCCTCGATCTGGCCGAGGTCGATGGCACGGTTCAGCGAGCGGCCGGTCTCGTGCAGTATGTCGGTGCGCTCGACCACGTATTCGCCGGTCAGCGTGTCGACCGACACTTCCGAGCACGATGCGCCATAGGCGAAGTAGTAGAAGGGGCGACCCTCGCCCTTGTCGCGGTTCCAGTGGATCTTCGGTGTTTTGTAGAAGCCGGCTGCCGAGAGCTGGATGCGCGCCATATAGGCCTGCTTGACGAGGTCGGCGAAGGCGATCTCCTGGTTGCCGATGCGAACCCGGTTGGGCAGGAACAGCACCTGGTCGCGCGGCACCTGGTATTTCTCGGCCGCGAAATTGGTCAGCCGGTCCTTGATCTGGCGGGCGCCGTTCTGCGCCGCCATGCCGTTGAGGTCGGAGCCGGACGACGCCGCGGTGGCCGACGTGTTCGGCACCTTGCCGGTTGTCGTGGCGGTGATCTTGACCTGGTCGAGGTCGATCTGGAACTCTTCCGCCACCACTTGCGCGACCTTGAGATAGAGGCCTTGCCCCATCTCGGTGCCGCCATGGTTCAGATGCACCGAGCCGTCGGTATAGACGTGCACCAGCGCGCCGGCCTGGTTGTAATGCGTGGCAGTGAACGAGATGCCGAACTTCACCGGTGTCAGCGCCAGGCCGCGCTTGATGAAGCGGCTGTTGGCGTTGAAGGCCCTGATTTCACGCCGGCGCCGCTCATAGTTCGAGCTCGCCTCCAGCTCGGCAATGATGCGGTGGATGATGTTGTCCTCGACCGTCTGATGGTAGGGCGTGACGTTGCGGTCGCTGGTGCCGTAGAAATTCTTCTTGCGGATCTCGAGCGGATCCTTGCCGACGGCAAAGGCGACCTCGTCGATGACGCGCTCGGCGCCGACCATGCCCTGCGGCCCGCCGAAACCGCGGAAGGCGGTGTTCGACACCGTGTTGGTGTAGAGCGGCGCCGACTGCGCATGCACCGCTGGCCAGAAATAGGTGTTGTCGCAATGGAACAGCGCGCGGTCGGTCACCGGGCCCGACAGGTCCGAGGAGAAGCCGCAGCGCGCCGCGAACATGAAGTCGACGCCGAGTATGTTGCCGTCGTCGTCGAAGCCGACCTCGTAATCGACGACGAAGTCGTGGCGCTTGCCGGTGGCGGTCATGTCGTCGTCGCGGTCGGGCCGGATTTTCACCGCGCGGTGGTGCCGTTTCGCTGCGATCGCCGCCAGCGCGGCAAATTGGTTGCCTTGCGTCTCCTTGCCGCCGAAGCCACCGCCCATGCGGCGAATCTCCACCGTGATGGCGTTGCTCGGCACCCCCAGCGCGTGGCTGACCATATGCTGGACTTCGCTCGGATGCTGGGTAGAGGAATAGATGGTGACATCCTCGTCCTCGCCGGGGACGGCCATGGCGATATGGCCTTCCAGGTAGAAATGCTCCTGGCCGCCGACGCGCATTTTTCCCTTGAGCTTGCGCGGCGCTGCCTTGATCGCCGCCTCCGCGTCGCCGCGCTTCAGCGTCAGCGGCGGCGTGACCAGCTTGTCTTTCCTTGGGTTTAGCTCGCCGATGTCGGTGACGAAGGGCAATTGCTTGTATTCGACCTTGGCCAGCCGGGTGGCGCGGCGCGCCTGTTCGCGCGTCTCGGCGATGACGCAGAAGATCGGCTGGCCGTAGAACTCGACCTTGCCGTCGGCGAGCACCGGCTCGTCATGGCGGCCGGTCGGCGAGATGTCGTTCTCGCCGGGCACGTCCTTTGCCGTCAGCACGTCGACGACGCCCGGCGCCGCGCGCACCGCCGACAGGTCCATCCGGGTGATGGTGGCATGCGTTGCTGCCGAAAGGCCGAGGCAGCCATGCAGCGTGCCCGCCGGCTCCGGCATGTCGTCGATATAGACCGCCGTGCCGCTGACATGTTTGTGCGCGGAATCGTGGCGCTGGTCGCTGGCGACGCCGCCCTGGATCTTCTGCGCCTTCAGGTTGGGAACGTGCTTGGTCATTGGGCGCCTCCTTTGCCTTCTCCCCGTTCACGGGGAGAAGGTGGCCCGAAGGGCCGGATGAGGGGCAGCGCCGACATTAATGATTTTGCGAAAAGTGGCCGACGGTAGCGCCGCCCCTCATCTGCCTGCCGGCATCTTCTCCCCGTGAACGGGGAGAAGGACGCTGTCCGTCCGCTCGCGTTGGCTTGCATCAGGCCGCCTCGTCACGTGACACTTGGAACGGCGCCTTCGTTCCCATTGTTTCGATGTAGAAGCGCAGCAGAAGGTTCTTCCCCGCCAGCGCCCGATATTCGGCGCTTGCCCGCATATCGGTGAGCGGCGTGAAATCGCTGGCGTACTCGGCCATCGCGGCCTCCACGGTTTCCTCTGTCCACGGCTTGCCGAGCAGCGCCTTCTCCACCGCGAAAGCCCGCTTCGGCGTCGCCGCCATGCCGCCATAGGCGATGCGGATATCGGCGACGGTGCCGTTCCTGGCAAGGGTGAGGTGGAAGGCGCCGAGGGCGGCGGTGATGTCCTCGTCGCGGCGCTTGGTGATCTTGTAGACGGCGAACTTTGCCGCCTTGGCCGGCACCGGCACATGCACGGCCTCGACGAACTCGCCCGGCCGCCGGTCCTGCTTGCCATAGGCGACGAAGAAATCTTCGAGCGGGATCGTGCGCCGCTTGCCGCCGCGGCGCAGCGTCAGCCGCGCGCCGAGCGCGATCAGCGGCGGCGGCGTGTCGCCGATCGGCGAGCCATTGGCGATGTTGCCGCCGATCGTGCCCATGTTGCGCACCTGCTCGCCGCCGATGCGGTCGAACAGCGGCCCGAGCGCCGGAAGGCGCTTCGACAGCGTCGCGAAGGCTTCACTGTAGGTGATGCCGGCGCCGATCGAGATCACGCCCTTGTCCTCGGATATCGTGCACAGCCCGTCGAGATTGCCGATGAAGACCGCCGGCCCGATGTCGCGCATATGCTTGGTCACCCAAAGCCCGACATCGGTGGAACCGGCAACCAGCGTCGCGCCCGGCTCCTTGTCGAGCAGCTTGGCCAGATCGTCGGCGTCGGCGGGCACGATCAGCCGCGCCTTGCCCGCGCCGATCTCCACCCGCGCGCCGTCCTTCAGCGCCGCAAGCCTTGCGGTGATCGACTTGCGCTCGGCCGCCAGCGGGTCTTTCGCCGCCTTGCCGTAGCGGGAAATGGCCCGCGCCGCGCGCATGATCGCCTCATAGCCGGTGCAGCGGCAGAGATTGCCCTGCAGCGCCTTCTCGATCGCCGCGTCCGACGGGTCGGGCGAGCGCATCCACAGCGCGTAGAGCGACATCACGAAGCCCGGCGTGCAGAAGCCGCATTGCGAGCCGTGGAAATCGACCATCGCTCGCTGCACCGGATGCAGGTTTTCGCCGGTGCCGCGCAGATGCTCGACGGTGACGACGTGAGTGGCGTCGAGCGAGCCGAGGAAGCGGATGCAGGCGTTGACGCTTTCATAGACCAGCCGGCCGGCGGAAAGCCTGCCGACCAGCACCGTGCAGGCGCCGCAGTCGCCCTCGGCGCAGCCTTCCTTGGTGCCGCGCAGCGTCCGGTCGAGCCGCAGCCAGTCGAGCAGGGTCGCATCGGGCGCGACATCGGCCAGCGCGATGTCCTCGCCGTTGAGGATGAAGCGGATTTCGTTGCGGGTCTTGACCTTGGCCATCTCTCAACTTCCCCGATAGGTCGAATAGCCATAGGGCGAGATCAGCAGCGGCACATGGTAGTGGCGCGCTTCCGCCATGCCGAAGCGGATCGGCACGATGTCGAGGAAGGCCGGCTCCGGCAGGCTGGTCCCTTGCCGGCGCAGATAGTCGCCGGCGGCGAACACCAGTTCGTATTCGCCGGTGCGGAAATCGGCGCCGGCAAGCAGCGGCGCATCACAGCGGCCATCGTCGTTGGTGACCACCGTTTTCAGATGCGCCCGCGTCTGCCGCTCGATGCGGAACAGCTCGATCGACAGGCCCTTGGCCGGCCTGCCGGTCGCGGTGTCGAGCACATGGGTCGTCAGGCGCCCGCCATCGGCTTTCGACGTTTCTGCCACTGCCGTCTCCCATCCCCGTACTGTCGAACGTTTCTGGTCAATTGTGCGCCCATTAAAGGCGATGCATAAGTCCCGGTCGAGCGGAGCGTGACAAAAAGCACTTTCAAAAATTTTCGGGGGAATGCACGAGCACTCCTTTCGATATCTTCACCTCAACGATCCGGCAGGAGTGACAATGCGTTACGAACGGGACATGCGCGGCTATGGGGCCAATCCGCCCGATCCGAAATGGCCCGGCGGCGCACATGTGGCGGTGCAGTTCGTCGTCAATTACGAAGAGGGCGGCGAGAACTGCGTGCTGCACGGCGACAAGGCTTCGGAAGCCTTCCTGTCGGAGATCGTCGGCGCCGCGCCCTGGCTCGGCCAGCGCCACTGGAACATGGAATCGATCTACGAATATGGCGCCCGCGCCGGCTTCTGGAGGCTCCACCGGCTGTTCACCGAAGCGCAAGTGCCGGTGACCTGCTACGGCGTCGCCACTGCGCTCGCGCGCTCGCCCGACCAGGTGGCGGCCATGCAGCAGGCCGGCTGGGAGATCGCCTCGCACGGGCTGAAATGGATCGACTACCGCGATCATTCGCCCGAAGACGAGAAGCGCGACCTCGAAGAGGCGATCCGGCTGCATTACGAGGTGACCGGCGCCCGGCCGACCGGCTGGTACACCGGCCGCACCTCGGTCAACACGCTGCGGCTGGTCGCCGAGGAGGGCGGTTTCGACTACGTCTCCGATACCTATGACGACGAATTGCCCTACTGGTTCGACCGCGGCGGCCTGGAGAAGCCGCAGCTCGTCATCCCCTATACGCTCGACGCCAACGACATGCGCTTCGCTACGCCGCAAGGCTTCAATTCCGGCGACCAGTTCTTCGCCTATCTGAAGGACAGTTTCGACACGCTCTATGCCGAGGGCAGGGACGGGCGGCCGCGCATGATGAATATCGGCCTGCATTGCCGGCTGGTCGGTCGTCCGGGCCGCGTGGCGGCGCTGAAGCGCTTCGTCGATTATGTCAAATCGCATGACCGGGTCTGGCTGGCGCGGCGCATCGATATCGCCAGCCACTGGCGCGAGACGCATCCTTACCAGGCGCCGGCGCTGCGTCCGTCGCGGATGGAGTTCGAGGCCTTCGTCCATGCCTTCGGCAGCGTCTTCGAGCATTCGCCCTGGATCGCAGAGCGCGCCTACGAGCTGGAACTCGGCCCGGCGCATGACAGCGCCGGCGGCGTGCACAACGCGCTCTGCCGCGTCTTCCGCGCCGCAACCGAGGCCGAGCGGCTGTCCGTGCTCAACGCCCATCCCGACCTTGCCGGCAAGCTGGCGAAGGCCAGGCGGCTGACGGCGGAATCGGCCAGGGAGCAGGCCTCCGCCGGGCTCGACGCGCTGACCGACAAGGAACGCGAGCTGTTCTCCAAGCTCAACGCCGCCTACGTCACCACTTTCGGCTTCCCCTTCATCATCGCCGTCAAGGGCAAGAGCAAGGACCATATCCTGGCGGAGTTCGAGCGGCGCATCGGCAACAGCCGCGCCACCGAGTTCGAAACCGCCTGCAAACAGGTCGAGCGCATCGCGCTGCTTCGGCTGAAAGACATGCTGCCGCTCTAAATGTTTGGTTTTACGCAACTCCGGACGAAACACCGTCACACACTGGATTTGCTCTGAGGATCAGGACTATGGACATGATCAAGACGCCCGAGCGCACCTACTACGCACCGCATGGCGGCCATCCCGGCCAGAGCGAGCTGCTGACCGGTCGCGCCGTCTTTACCGAGGCCTATGCCGTCATCCCCAAGGGGGTGATGCAGGACATCGTCACCAGCGCCTTGCCTTTCTGGGACAAGACCAGGGTCTGGATCATCGCGCGGCCGCTGTCGGGCTTTGCCGAGACCTTCTCGCAATACATCGTCGAGGTCGAGCCCGGCGGCGGCAGCGAGCGGCCGGAGCCGGATGCCGGCGCCGAGGGCGTGCTGTTCGTGGTCGAGGGCGAGCTCAGCGTTTCGCTCGCCGGCAAGAAGCACGTGCTTCGCCCCGGCGGCTTCGCCTTCCTGCCGCCGGCGAGCGGCTGGACGGTGCGCAACGAAAGCAAGGCCGCCGTCCGCTTCCACTGGGTGCGCAAGGCCTATGAGCCGGTGGACGGGCTCGATACGCCACCGCCCTTCTTCGCCAACGAGCAGGACATCGCGCCGAGCCCGATGCCCGGCACCGCAGGCCGCTGGGCGACGACCCGCTTCGTCGACCCCGCCGACCTGCGCCACGACATGCATGTCACCATCGTCACGCTGGAGCCGGGCGCCGTCATCCCCTTCGCCGAGACCCATGTCATGGAGCATGGCCTGTACGTGCTGGAAGGCAAGGCCGTCTACCGGCTCAACCAGGACTGGGTGGAGGTCGAGGCCGGCGACTATATGTGGCTGCGCGCCTTCTGCCCGCAGGCCTGCTATGCCGGCGGCCCGGGAAAATTCCGCTATCTGCTCTACAAGGACGTCAACCGTCACGCCAAGCTCGGCGGCGCCGGCCTCGGAGGCCGCGCGCGGTGACCCGCATCGTCGCCCGGCCGCTGACGCGCGAGAACTTCGCCCCGTTCGGCGACGTCATCGACATGGGCGGCGACAATCACTACCCGATCAATGCCGGCAAGGCCGAGCGCTACCACGACCTCGCCACCGCCGAAGCCGCCGGGCCGAACGCCAGGGTGCTGATCTCGATGGTGCGCGGCACGCCCTATGAGATGCCGCTCAAGCTGACCATGGTCGAGCGCCATCCTTTCGGCAGCCAGGCCTTCATCCCGCTGTCGCCGCGCCCTTTCCTGGTCGTCGTCTGCCATGACGGCAAGGGCGGCCCCGGCGAACCGCACGCCTTCATCACCGCGCCCGGCCAGGGCATCAACTACCGCCGCAACCTCTGGCACGGCGTGCTGACGCCGATCGGCGAGGCGCAGGATTTCCTGATCGTCGACCGCGGCGGCGACGGCTCCAACCTCGAAGAGTGCCATTTCTCGCACCCCTACGAGATTCACCTTCCCTGAGTACCGAGACCCCATCATGACCGACATTTCGCTGATCGACCGCCTGCTCGACGTCATCGAGCACGACATCGTGCCGAAGACGGCCGAGGGCGTCGCCGATGGCAACAAGCTGTTCGGCGCCGCGATCCTGAGGAAGGACGACCGCTCGCTGGTGCTTGCCGAGACCAACAACGAGATCGAAAATCCGCTCTGGCACGGCGAAGTGCATTGCCTGAAGCGCTTCTACGAAATGCCGAAGGCAGAGCGCGTCGAAACCGGCGACGCGATCTTTCTCGCCACGCACGAGCCTTGCTCGCTCTGCCTGTCGGCCATCACTTGGACCGGCTTCGATAATTTCTACTACCTCTTCAGCCATGAGGATTCGCGCGACAGCTTCGCCATCCCGCATGACCTGAAGATCCTGAAGGAGGTCTTCACCCTCGACCCCGGCGGCTACAATGCCGAGAACGCCTACTGGAAGAGCTTTTCCATCCGCAGGCTGGCGCGGGCGCTGCCGGAAGCTGAGCGCAGCCGGCTGGAAGCGCGTATCGGCAAGATTTCCGCGCGCTACGACGAACTGTCCGGCGCCTATCAGGAAAGCAAGGCCGACAACGACATTCCGCTGAACTGACGCGGATTGACCAGCCGATTTCGCCGGCTGGCTCATGACGCGGTGAGGCGGGCTCCATCATGTGCCAGCCATGAAAACCGTCACCGAATTTCCCCGCAAGGTCATCGAATTTCCCGACATGGGCATCGTCATGCCGGATGGCTGCCGGCTGTCGGCGCGCATCTGGATGCCGGAGGACGCCGCCGACGATCCGGTGCCGGCGATCCTCGAGCATCTCCCCTACCGCAAGCGTGACGGCACCATCTTTCGCGATCAGCTGACGCATCCCTATTTCGCCGGTCACGGCTACGCCTCGATCCGTGTCGACATGCGCGGCAATGGCGATTCCGAAGGGCTGATGGACGACGAATATTCCGAGCAGGAATTGCAGGATGCCTGCGACGTCATCGCCTGGGCGGCGGCGCAACCCTGGTGCAACGGCAATGTCGGCATGATGGGCATCTCCTGGGGCGGCTTCAACTGCCTGCAGGTCGCGGCCAAGCAGCCGCCGGCGCTGAAGGCTGTAATCAGCCTGTGCTCGACCGTCGACCGCTATGCCGACGATATCCATTACAAGGGCGGCTGCCTGCTGATCGAGAATTTCGGCTGGGCCTCGACCATGCTCTCTTACTCGTCGCGGCCGCCGGATCCGCTGATCGCCGGCGGCAACCGCTGGCGCGATTTGTGGCTCGACCGGCTGGAGAACCAGCCCTTCCTGGCGCCGCTCTGGCTCAGCCATCAGCATCGCGACGCCTACTGGAAGCGCGGCTCGATCTGCGAGGATTTTTCGGCGGTCAAGGCGGCCGTGCTGTCGATCGGCGGCTGGCATGACGGCTACCGCAACACCATCTCGCATCTGGTCACCAACATCGAGGCGCCCGTCAAGGGCATCGTCGGCCCGTGGATTCACAAATACCCGCATTACGCCGGACCCAGGCCGGCGATCGGCTTCCTGCAGGAGGCCTTGCGCTGGTGGGACCGCTGGCTGAAGGGGGCCGAGACCGGCGTCGAGGCCGATCCCGACTACCGCGCCTATGTGATGGACAGCGTGCGGCCGGCGCGCTGGCACCCGGAGCGGCCAGGCCGCTGGGTGGCCGAGCAGGAATGGCCGTCGTCCAATGTCAAGGTAGAAGCGATCGATCTGATTCCGGAAGGCGCCAAGCCTGCCATCGTCGCCACGCCGCAAAGCTGCGGCCTTGCCGGCGGCGAATATTTCCCCTTCACCTTCGGGTCGGAACTGCCGGGCGACCAGCGCCCCGACGATGCCCTGTCGGTGTGTTTCGACCGGCCGGTGCTTGATCGGGCGATCGACATTGTCGGCGCGCCGGAACTCCTGGTCAGGGTCGCCTCGGACCGGCCCCAGGCCAACATCGCTGTCAGGCTCTGTGACGTCCATCCCGATGGCGCCTCGGAACTGATCTCCTACGGCGTGCTCAACCTGACGCACCGCAACTCGCACGAATTGCCCGAGGCGCTGCCGCCGGGCGAGAGTGTCTCGGCCCGTGTCGTGCTCGACCAGTGCGCCTACCGCGTGCCGGCCGGCCACCGGCTGCGCATTGCCGTTTCAAACGCCTACTGGCCGATGATCTGGCCCTCGCCGGAGCCGGTCCGCCTCGACCTGTCGAAGGCCACGCTCAACCTGCCGGTCCGCCCGCTGGCGACAGGCGACGAAGTTTCGTTCCCCGCCCCCGAGGGCGCCACGCCCTGGCAGACCGAGACGATCCGCCCCGCCAGTTCCGAGCGCCATGTCGACCGCGACGAGAAGACCGGCATCGTCACGCTTTCCATCACCGATGATTTCGGCGCGGTGCGCGACCTCGCGCATGGTCTCGCCAATGGCAGCATGGTCAGGGAGGTCTGGGCGATCCATCCCGATGATCCATCGTCAGCCTCGGGGAAAACCCACTGGACACAGACTTTGTCGCGAAATGGATGGTCGGTGCGTACCGAAACCTTCGCGGCGATCCATTCCGACCCGCAAAACTTCGTGCTGAGCGCCAGAATCGAGGCCTATGAGGGCGAAAACCGCGTCTTCGAACGCGACTTCGAACAGAAGATTCCACGCGCTCTCGTCTGAGAGCTGGCAGGATTGGTCCAATTGCGACGCGCCATTTACGCCACGGCATGTCGCATTCGGTCTTGCTTACAGCTTTCCGTTGCGCTCATTATCCTCACAAGAAACAAGAAACGGCCGCAAGGTCGAACCATCAGAGTGAGGAACCTGCAATGTCTAACGAACTGGACTATCTCAGCCGTCGTGTCGCCGCCGGCAAGCTCAGCCGTCGCGACTTTCTCGGCCGCGCCGCCGCGCTCGGCATCTCCGCTCCCTTCGCCAATTCGCTGCTTTCGAGCGCGGCCCGCGCCGCCGGTCCGGTTAAGGGCGGCACGCTGAAGGCCGGCCTCGTCGGTGGTGAATCCACCAACAGCCTCGATCCGGCGCTGATGATGACCCAGGTGCCGTTCGCCTTCGGCAAGTGCTGGGGCGAAATGATCGTCGAGCTGTCGCCTGACGGCAAGCTCGAGAACCGCATCGCCGAGGAGATCGGCTCCTCCGATGATGCCAAGGTCTGGACGCTGAAGATCCGCGACGGTGTCGAATTCCACAACGGCAAGACCGTGACCGCCGAGGACGTCGCCGCCACGCTCGAACGTCACTCCGACGAGAAGTCGAAATCCGGCGCTCTCGGCTACATGAAGGGCATCGAGAGCATCAAGGCCAGCGGCAAGGAAGTGGTGCTGACGCTGAAGGAGGCCAATGCCGACCTTCCCTACCTGCTCAGCGACTATCACCTGATCGTCCAGCCGAACGGCGGCAAGGACAAGCCCGATGCCGGCATCTCGGCGGGGCCCTATGTGGTCAAGACCAACGAGCCCGGCGTGCGCCATGTCGGCGAGCGCTTCGCCAACTACTGGCAGGGCGATAAAATGGGCCACGCCGACCAGATCGAGGTGGTCGTCATCAACGACGCGACGGCGCGCACCGCGGCCCTGCAGGGCGGCCAGGTCAACATGATCAACCGCGTCGAGCCGAAGATCGTCGACCTGATCAAGCGCGTGCCGGGCGTCACCATCCGCAACCATGCGGGCCCCGGCCACTACGTGTTCATCATGCATTGCAACACGGCGCCGTTCGACAACAACGATCTCAGGATGGCGCTGAAGCTGGCCATCGACCGCGAGGAGATGCTGAACAAGGTGCTGCGCGGCTACGGCTCGCTTGGCAACGACTTCCCGATCAACGCGGCCTACCCGCTGTTCACCGAGATCGAGCAGCGCAAGTACGATCCGGACAAGGCCAAGTTCCACTACAAGAAGTCCGGCCATGACGGGTCGGTGCTGCTCAGGACCTCCGATGTCGCCTTCCCCGGCGCCGTCGATGCCGCGCAGCTCTACCAGCAGAGCGCGGCCAAGGCCGGCATCAAGCTCGAGATCAAGCGCGAGCCGGGCGACGGCTACTGGAACGAGGTCTGGAACAAGCAGCCCTTCTGCGCCTCGTATTGGGGCGGCCGCTCGACCCAGGACCAGATGTACTCGACCGCCTATCTGTCGACGGCCGACTGGAACGACACGCGCTTCAAGCGTCCGGACTTCGACAAGATGGTGCTGGCCGCGCGCGCCGAGCTGGACGAGGCCAAGCGCAAGGCGATGTACCATGACATGGCCGTCATGGTGCGCGACGAGGGCGGCCTGATCCTGCCGATGTTCAATCAGTTCATCGATGCCACCGGCGCCAAGGTCGGCGGCTGGGTCGACGATCCGCATCAGGAGCTGATGAACGGCTACGCTCTGGCGAAGTGCTGGCTCGAAGCCTGAGTTCGGCCTTGCGGAGATGTCCTCACCCATCGTGAAACTGGTGGCCCAGCGCGTTGCGCTGGGCATCCTCCTCTTGTTGGCCGTTTCGGTCCTGATCTTCGCCGGCACCCAGATCCTGCCCGGCGACGTCGCGCAAGCCATTCTCGGACAATCGGCGACGCCGGAGTCGCTCGCCAATCTGCGCGAGCAGCTCGGGCTGAACCAGCCTGCCTATCTCCGCTACTTCCACTGGCTGGGCGGCGTGCTCACCGGCGATCTCGGCACCGCCATGTCGAGCGGGCAGGACATTGCGACATCGATCAAGGACCGGCTGTGGAACACGCTGTTCCTCGCCTTCTGGGCGGCGATCGTCGCCGTGCCGCTGGCGATCATCCTCGGTCTGATCGCGGTGCGTTACCGCAACGGCTGGGTCGACAAGCTGATCTCCGGCGTGGCGCTGGCCTCGACCTCGTTCCCGGAATTCTTCATCGGCTATGTGCTCGTCTTCTACTTCGCCGTGCAGCACCAATGGTTCCCGGCCATCTCCACCGTCTATGAGGGCATGCCGTTCGGCGAGCGCATGCAGGCCATCGCCTTGCCTGCGGCGGCGCTGACGTTGGTGGTTCTGGCCCATATGATGCGCATGACGCGCGCGGCGATCCTCAACGTCATGCAGTCGGCCTATGTCGAGACGGCCGAGTTGAAGGGTCTGTCGGCCTTCGCCGTCATCCGCAAGCATGCGTTCCCGAACGCCATCGCGCCGATCATCAACGTCGTCATGCTCAACCTCGCCTATCTCGTCGTCGGCGTCGTCGTGGTCGAGGTGATCTTCGTCTATCCCGGCATGGGACAGTATCTGGTCGACCACGTCACCAAGCGCGACGTGCCGGTCGTTCAGGCGGTCGGCCTGATCTTCGCCGCCGTCTATATCAGCCTCAACATCATCGCGGACATTGCGGCGATCGTCGCCAATCCGCGCCTCAGGCATCCGAAGTAGGAGGGAGCGGGACATGCTGAATATTGCACGCATCCCCCTACCGGCATTGATCGGTATCGTGCTGACCTCGCTGTTCGTGCTGGCAGCGATCTTCGCGCCCTGGATCGCGCCGCACGGCAATGCCGAGATTGTCAGCGACGTCCCTTGGGAACCGATGTCATCGGCGCACTGGCTGGGCACCGACAATCTCGGCCGCGACCTGCTGTCACGCATGATCTACGGCGCCCGCATCACCCTGTTCATCGCGGTGCTGGCCACCGCGCTGTCCTTCTCGCTCGGCGCCATACTCGGTTTTTCGGCCGCGGTGTTCGGCGGCTGGTACGACACCATCCTGTCGCGCCTCATCGACCTGCTGATGTCGATCCCGACGCTGATCATGGCCCTCGTCGTGCTTTCGGTGCTCCCCTCTAACGTGGTGACGCTGATCCTGGTGATGGGGGTTCTCGACTCCACCCGCGTCTACCGGCTGTCGCGCGCGGTC
Organism: Mesorhizobium sp. M4B.F.Ca.ET.143.01.1.1; assembly: GCF_004792275.1. Lineage (NCBI taxonomy): Bacteria > Pseudomonadati > Pseudomonadota > Alphaproteobacteria > Hyphomicrobiales > Phyllobacteriaceae > Mesorhizobium > Mesorhizobium sp. M4B.F.Ca.ET.143.01.1.1. The sequence continues at coordinate 3,237 of NZ_SRSR01000016.1, read as the reverse complement.
GCCGTCGACATCAACGTCATGGATTATGTCGAAGCCGCCAAATTGCGCGGCGAAGGCAGCGCCTGGATCATCTTCCGCGAGATCCTGCCCAATGCGCTGTCGCCGCTGGTCTCGGAGCTTGGCCTGCGTTTCATCTATGCGGTGCTGTTCTTGTCGACGCTCTCCTTCCTCGGCCTCGGCGTGCAGCCGCCGGATGCCGACTGGGGCGGCATGGTCAAGGAAAACAAGGACGGTATCGTCTTCGGCATCGCGGCGGCGCTGATCCCGGCCGCGGCCATCGCGGCGCTTGCCATCTCCGTCAATCTCGTCGCCGACTGGGTGCTCAACCGGACGGCAAGCCTGAAGGGAGGGCGCGGGTGATGGCCGACACCAAAGCGAAGCCCGGCATGCTGCTCGACATCCGCAACCTGCGCATCGAAGCGACCGTCTATCCGCCCGGCGAGCAGCCGAAGACCATCACCTTGGTGCACGACGTCTCGCTGACGCTGGAAAAGGGCAAGGTGCTCGGCCTGATAGGCGAGTCCGGCGCCGGCAAGTCGACCATCGGTCTGTCGTCGATGGGCTATGGCCGCGGCGGCGTGCGCATCACCGGTGGCGAGGTCATCCTCAACGGACGCGACATCCTGAAGGGCGGCAAGGAAGGCTTCCGCAGGTTGCGCGGCCGCGAGGTCTGCTATGTCGCGCAGTCTGCGGCCGCAGCCTTCAATCCCGCCCACCGGCTGATGGACCAGGTGGTCGAAGCTGCCCTTCTGCACGGCACGGCGACCCGGGCCGAGGCCGAGAAACGTGCCGTCGCGCTGTTCAAGAAACTCAGCCTCCCCAACCCGGAAACCATTGGCGAACGCTTCCCGCACCAGGTCTCCGGTGGTCAGCTGCAGCGCGTCATGACGGCGATGGCGCTGTGCTCCGAACCCGACCTGATCGTCTTCGACGAGCCGACCACCGCGCTCGACGTGACGACGCAGATCGACGTGCTGGCGGCGATCAAGGACGCCATCCGCGACACGCATGTCGCGGCGCTCTACATCACCCATGACCTTGCCGTCGTCGCCCAGGTGTCGGACGAGATCATGGTGCTGCGCCACGGCCGGCTGGTCGAATGGGGCGGCACCCGCCAGATCATCAAGGAACCGCGCCAGGAATACACCAACGCGCTGGTCTCGGTGCACGAGATCGCGCACCAGGAGCAAACGCCCGGCACGACGCCGGTGCTGTCGGTGAAGAACGTGACCGCCGCCTATGGCCGCAGCCACATCAAGGTGCTGAAAAACGTTTCGGTCGACATCTTTCCGGGCCAGACGCTGGCCGTCGTCGGCGAGTCCGGTTCGGGCAAGTCGACGCTGGCGCGCGCCATCACCGGCTTGCTGCCGCCCGAGCAGGGCAGCGTCGTCTTCGATGGCCGCACGCTCGGCAACAAGCTCGTCGACCGGCCGAAGGAGGATCTGCGCCAGCTGCAGATGATCTACCAGATGGCCGACGTGGCGATGAATCCGCGCCAGACGGTCGGCACCATCATCGGTCGGCCGCTCGAATTCTATTTCGGCATACGCGGCAGCGAGCGCGACCGGCGCGTCGCCGAGCTGCTCGACAAGATCGAGATGGGCAAGGGTTTCGTCGACCGCTACCCGGCCGAGCTCTCCGGCGGCCAGAAGCAGCGCGTCTGCATCGCCCGCTCGCTCGCCGCCAAGCCGAAGCTGATCATCTGCGACGAGGTGACGTCGGCGCTCGACCCGCTGGTCGCGCATGGCATCCTCGAACTGCTGCTCGGCCTGCAGAAGGAGGAAGGCGTCGCCTATCTGTTCATCACCCACGATCTCGCCACGGTGAAGTCGATCGCCGATTCGATCGCGGTGATGTATCGCGGCGAGGTGGTGCGCTACGGCGCCAAGAGCAAGGTGCTGGCACCGCCCTTCGATGCCTACACCGATCTCTTGCTGTCCTCGGTTCCCGAAATGGAGATCGGCTGGCTGGAGAAGGCGATCGCGGGTCGTCGCATGGCGAGCGCGGGCAACTAGGGCCCAGGAAGCATCGGCCTGCCCGTTTCACGGGTGTGGGCGCCGCGTGTCCGAGAGACCCGCGGCGTTCCGATTTCAAAGGACATTGGAATGGAGCCGCCGGTGGCGCTCGCGACAAAGCTTCTGCTTATCATCCTCGACGGCGTGCCCTACCGGAACTGGCGCCGGCTCATGGGTAATCTCGAAGGCTGGGTCCAGTCGGGCGAGGCGCGGGTCTGGAAGATGCGCTCGGTGCTCCCGTCGACCTCGGCCTGCTGCTATGCCTCGATCCACACCGGCGTTGCGCCGCAGGTGCATGGCATCCTGTCCAATGAGAACCGGTTCAGGGTCGAGCAGCCGGACATCTTCTCCGAGGTCAGCAAGGCCGGCGGCAGGACGGGCGCGGTCACCCATTCCTACTGGTCGGAATTCTTCCGCTCCTATCCGTTCGACCTCGTCGAGGACATGGAGTTCGACGAGCCGGGCGGGCCGATCACCCATGGCCGCTTCCACACCATGACCGGCTACAATGCCAGGAACCAGATGACGCCCAGCGATGCCGACCTGTTCGCCACGCTGACCATGCTGGCCAGGCGCCACGGCATCGACTACGGCATCCTCCACACCTGCACGCTGGATTCGATGGGGCATCGCTTCGGCCATGAGTGCCATGAGATGGACCATGCCGTCTATGCGATGGATGCCATGCTCGCCGGCTTCCTGCCGCTCTGGCGGCAAGCCGGCTACGAGGTGATCGTCACCGCCGACCATGGCCAGACCGACCGCGGCCACCACGGCGGCCATGACGACGAGATGCAGGATTTCGCCCTATACTATTTCGGCCCGGGCAAAGGTCCCGAGCCAGACACGCTGCTCGACCAGTTGCAGCTGGCGCCGACGGTGCTGAAGCGCCTCGGCGTGCCCGTGCCAGAGACGATGAAGGCGAAGCCGTTTTTGGGGTGAAACGCGGCGTTGGCGCCCCCTCTCCCCGTCACTATACGGGGAGAGGGTAAGGGTGAGGGGCAGCGCCAACATCGACAATTGCCGACGCCGGCGCCGCCCCTCATCCGCCTGCCGGCAGCTTCTCCCCGTATAGTGACGGGGAGAAGGCAGATATGTCCGAACCGGATAGATAGGTAACAGAATGGACCGATTGCATAGGTGACAGTTTTCTCCCTCGCCGGAGGACCCGGCGATGGTTTGGCGAGAGACTGGCATCATGGACGAGCGGCTTCGTTTTGTA